>NZ_JBSWUU010000003.1:0-515724 GCF_056159225.1 Ruegeria sp. AWH4_226
CCAACGCATCCGGCGGGTTCCCCTATACCCCGCCATTGCAACTGATTTACGGTATGCGTGAAAGCCTGAATATGCTGTTCGAGGAAGGCTTGGACAACGTCTATTCACGTCATACCCGACTGGCCGAAGGCGTGCGCAGGGCCACTGCCGCATGGGGCCTGGACCTGGTGGCGCAATCGCCCGAGCTTTACTCGGATACGGTTAGCGCGATTTATGTGCCCGAGGGCTTCGACAGCAATGCCCTGACCGATCACGCCTTTAACACCTACGGCGTCAGTTTTGGCGTCGGCTTGGGTGAAATGAACGGCAAAGCCTTCCGCATCGGTCACTTGGGCAGTCTGACGGATGTCATGGTTCTAAGTGGTCTGGCCACAATCGAGATGGCGATGGCTGATCTGAGCTACCCGATCGACCTCGGCAGCGGTGTTGCGGCGGCGCAGGAGTATTTTCGCTCGGGGCGCACGACCCCCATGAAAACCGCGGCATGAGGAGAAGCCCGATGTTGGACGCACTGACCACAGCCGATAGCCTGACCCTCGCCGATATGCGTGAGGCGCACGACCGTATCCGGCCCCATATCAACCGTACACCCGTGTTGCGCTCGGACTATCTGGACGATCTGACCGGCGCGCGGCTGTTTTTCAAATGCGAAAACTTTCAGGAAGCCGGCGCATTCAAGGTGCGCGGTGCTTGCAACGCGGTCTTTGGCCTGAATGAGGCGGCCGCCAAACGCGGTGTGGCCACTCATTCCTCGGGCAATCACGCGCTCAGCCTGTCTTACGCGGCCAACCGGCGTGGTATTCCCTGCAACGTGGTCATGCCACGCACGGCGCCACAGGCCAAAAAGGACGCTGTGCGCCGCTATGGCGGGATCATCACCGAATGCGAACCATCGACCACCTCGCGCGAGGCGGTATTTGCCGAGGTACAGGCGCGCACGGGTGGTGAATTCATACACCCTTACAACGACCCACGCGTGATCGCAGGTCAAGCGACCTGTTCGGCCGAGTTTCTGGAACAAACCGACGGTCTGGACGCGGTGATTGCGCCTATTGGCGGCGGCGGCATGATCTCGGGCACTTGCCTGACGCTTTCAAACCTCGCGCCCGAGGTTCAGGTTTATGCCGCAGAACCCGAACAGGCTGACGACGCCTATCGCAGCTTCAAGGCCGGTCATATCATCGCCGATGATGCGCCGAACACCATCGCGGATGGCCTTAAGGTGCCGTTAAAGGAAAACACGTGGCACTTCGTGTCAAACTTCGTCAGCGACATCCACACCGCCAGCGAAGACGAGATTGTCGCGGCGATGAAAACCACATGGAAGCACCTGCGCATCGTGATGGAGCCAAGCAGCGCCGTGCCTTTGGCAACGATCCTGAAGCACCCCGAGGTGTTCAAGGGCAAGCGTGTCGGCGTGATCATCACCGGCGGCAACGTGGATCTGGACAAATTGCCCTGGACCCGGGGTTGAGGAGGAAAACATGAACAAGCCCGTAAACATCGAACAGCTTGAGGTCGGCTTTGACATACCCGCCGCCATCGGCATGGACGTATCCGAGATCCAGACACCCGCATTGGTTCTGGATTTGGACGCACTGGAACGCAACATCAAGAAAATGGGCGACTATGCCAAGGCCCACGGCATGCGCCACCGGGTGCACGGCAAGATGCACAAATCCGTCGATGTGGCGCGGCTTCAGGTCGAACTTGGCGGCGCGTGCGGTATCTGCTGTCAGAAAGTGTCAGAGGCCGAAGTTTTTGCCCGTGGTGGTATCAAGGACATTCTGGTCTCGAACCAGGTGCGCGATGCGGTCAAAATCGACAGGCTTGCGCAAATGCCCAAGCTGGGGGCCCGGACGATTTGCTGCGTCGACGATATAGACAATGTGTACGACCTGTCCGAAGCAGCGCAGCGCCATGGCACCAAGATCGAATGTCTTGTGGAAATCGACTGCGGCGCGGGTCGTTGCGGTGTGACCACCACGCCCGACGTCATCGCCATCGCCAAGGCCATCGACGCGGCCCCGGGCCTGAAGTTTGCAGGTATTCAAGCCTATCAGGGGGCGATGCAGCATTTGGATTTGTACGCAGACCGCAAGGCCAAGATCGACATCGCCGTAGCGCAAGTGAAAGACGCTGTAGACGGGTTGAAGACCGAAGGGTTGGATTGCGATATCGTCGGCGGTGGCGGCACCGGGTCCTACTACTTCGAAAGCACCTCGGGTGTTTACAACGAGCTCCAGTGCGGCTCATACGCGTTTATGGATGCCGATTACGGCCGTATTCTGGACAAGGACGGCAACCGGATCGACCGGGGTGAGTGGGAAAACGCCTTCTTTATCCTCACCAGCGTCATGAGCCACGCCAAAGCGGACAAAGCCATCGTGGATGCCGGACTCAAGGCGCAGTCGGTGGACAGTGGGCTACCGGTGGTCTTTGGGCGAACGGATGTGGAATACGTCAAATGCTCGGACGAGCACGGCGTAGTCGCCGACCCCCACGGCGTTCTGAGGATCAATGAAAAGCTGTATTTAGTGCCCGGCCACTGCGACCCGACCGCCAATGTCCATGACTGGTACGTGGGTGTGCGTGACGGCAAGGTCGAAGCCCTCTGGCCTGTTTCTGCGCGCGGCAAAGTCTTCTAGGCGAGGGGAGGATAATGAAAGATATGTCAGATAATGGCCTGCTGATTGTCAGCGAAGACCTGTGTCAGCAGCTGGTTGGCCGCAAAGAGGCGTTCGACGCGGTACAAGACGTATTTGCCGCGATGGCGCGCGGTGACGCGTACAACTTCCCTGTTATCCGCGAGGCGATCGGCTATGCCGATGCCCTCTACGGTTTCAAGTCCGGGTTTGACCGCGCGGGTCAGGTGCTGGGCGTCAAATCCGGTGGATACTGGCCGGGAAACACCGAGAAAGGGTTGACCAACCACCAGTCCACCGTCTTTCTGTTTGACCCCGACACTGGGCGGCTGTCAGCGCTGGTTGGCGGCAACTACTTGACTGCTGTCCGCACAGCGGCGTCTGCGGCCGTGTCCATCGCCCATCTGGCCCGCAGAGACTCCAAAGTGCTGGGGATGGTCGGCGCGGGCCACCAATCCACCTTCCAGCTTCGGGCCGCCGCTGAGCAGCGTGACTTTAAAAAGGTGGTCGCCTGGAACCCACACCCCGAAATGCTGCCGCGTCTGGAAGCCGTCGTGCATGAGGTCGGACTGGAGTTTCAGGCCGTCACCCAAGAAGAGCTTGGCGCACAGGCAGATGTCATCATTACGATCACCTCGGCTTTTGAACCCTTGTTGATGAAGGACTGGATCAAACCCGGCACCCATCTGGCATGTATGGGCACCGATACGAAGGGCAAGCAAGAGGTCGATGCCATGCTGGTGGCCCATGCCACCGTATTCACCGATGAGGTAGCGCAATCCATTACCATCGGAGAGACTCAGCACGCTGTCGCCGACGGTCAGCTGACCAAAGACCAGATTACCCCGATCGGAGCCGTTATCAACGGCGACCACCCGGGGCGTGGGTCAGACGAAGAGATCACCCTCTTCGACGGCACGGGGGTCGGACTGCAAGACCTCGCCGTCGCATCAGTTGCCGCAAAACTCGCGGACAAAGCCGGGTTAGCAGATCGGGCGATTCTGTAAAGCGAATCCCGAAAACGAAAAAGCGCGCCTCAATCGGGCGCGCTTGCTTTACCGGAATAAGCGCTGGTCAACTGCGGATCACTTTGGCGAATTGGTCAAAGATCGGCTCGTTCGAACAGATCACCTCACCATCGTCAATAACGCTTCCTTCCGGATTCAAGGCCTGAACAAGGCCACCGGCTTCTTTCACGATGATGATCCCGGCGGCCAAATCCCATGCGTTCAGGCGACGCTCCCAAAAGCCTTCATAGCGGCCCGCAGCCACGTAGGCCATGTCCAGCGCCGCAGCGCCCCAGCGGCGTACACCGGCACAAACCGGCATCAAACGTGCAAGGTCCTGCAGAGTAGCAGGCAGGTCCGAGCGGCCACCAAAGGGCAATCCGGTCGAGAAAATGGACTCGATCATGCGGTGACGGCCAGAGACGCGAATGCGGGTGTCATTCATCCACGCGCCCTCGCCTTTTTCGGCAAAGAACATCTCATCCTTAGCGGCGTCATAGATCACACCAGCCACGATCTTGCCCTTGTGTTCCAACGCGATAGAGATCGCCCAATGCGGAAGGCCGTGCAGGAAGTTCGTGGTGCCATCCAGCGGGTCAACGATCCAGCGGCGGGTTGGGTCCTCGCCATCGATGGCGCCGCCCTCTTCGGCCAGCCAGCCATAGGTCGGGCGCGCACCAAG
The DNA here is from genome assembly GCF_056159225.1 of Ruegeria sp. AWH4_226. Lineage (NCBI taxonomy): Bacteria > Pseudomonadati > Pseudomonadota > Alphaproteobacteria > Rhodobacterales > Roseobacteraceae > Ruegeria > Ruegeria sp. AWH4_226. The sequence continues at coordinate 4,335 of NZ_JBSWUU010000003.1, forward strand.
CAATTCCTCTTTCAGGATCGCCTCGGCGGCGATATCGGCCTTTGAAACAAAGTCACCCGCACCTTTCATCGACACCTGAAGGTTCTCGACTTCACGAAAATCCTTGACCAAAGAACGCCCCGCCTTGCGCGCGGCTTTGATCATGATGTTGAGGTTTGCACTGCCAACCATTGTCCAAAGGCTCCTGTCCGGTCAAACCGCGCGTATACTGGGGCTATGCGACCTTGCCAAGAGGAATGATGCGCATAGCTGACCGGCGTTTGGCGCCTACTGCGCTTGTAACTTGCGCGCCTCGCTACCGGCCAATTCGATCAACTCTTGCACGTAGGGTTTTTCAAGGTCTTCGGTACGTACCGCTGCGTACAGCCTGCGGGTGATTCCGTTCTTGGTCAGCGGTCGCGTGACATAGTCGGAATTGTACTTGACCTCACGCACTACCCAGTCAGGCAAGACTGATACACCACGGTTTGACGCGACCAGCAACAGGATCACCGCAGTCAGTTCGACCTGACGGATCGCTGCAGGTTCAACCCGAGCAGGGATCAGCAACTGGCTGAACACATCCAGACGTGTACGCTCAACCGGATAGGTGATCAAAGTTTGACCACGGAAATCATCGGCCTCAATGTACTTTTTCTGCGCCAACTTATGTGACGAGGCGGCAACAAAAACCGCTTCGTAATCAAACAGTTCAATGAACTCGACACCCGGAAGGCTTTCAGGGTCGGATGAGATGACAAGGTCAACTTCTTCTTTTTGCAATGCAGGCAGCGCGTCAAATGCAAGGCCGGGACGGATATCAACGTCCACATCCCCCCAGGATTTACGAAAAGCCTCTAGCACGGGGAACAACCACTCAAAACAGGCATGACACTCGATAGCAATGTGCATGCGACCAGTACGACCATCCCGAAGGGACGAAAATTCCTGTTGCGTTGCCTCGACTTGCGGCAAAATCTGCTCGGCCAAACGCAACAGCCGCAACCCTGCCGCTGACAGCTTCATCGGTTTGGACCGGCGCAGGAACAGCTCGACCCCGGCCTGATCTTCCAGCCCCTTGATCTGATGGCTCAGAGCGGATTGGGTGATGTTCAACTGATCCGCGGCGCGGGCTAGGCCACCGCATTCGTGGATGGCCTTGATCGTACGCAGGTGCCGAAATTCAATGTGCATTGCTGTGAGGCTCATGTTGTTCTTGAGTAATATGAGTTTGTCTCACAATGCCCAAACTGGCACAAGGGGTACAGATTGGACCTGTGAGGCTAACATGACGAAACCAGAAATTTCATTCGAGTTTTTCCCGCCGCAAACGCTCGAGGCCTCATTCCGCCTGTGGGATACTGTTCAGACATTGGCTCCGCTTGAGCCGCGCTTTGTGTCCGTTACCTATGGCGCAGGTGGCACGACCCGCGAGCTGACCCGCGATGCTGTGTCCACCTTGCACAAATCTTCCGGCCTGCCAGTGGCCGCGCACCTGACCTGCGTTGATGCCTCGCGCCAGGAAACGCTGGAGATCGCAGAAACTTTCGCAGCCGCCGGCGTGCAGGATATCGTTGCGTTGCGTGGTGATCCGCCGAAAGGTCAGGACCGGTTCGTGCCACATCCCGACGGGTTTGCGCATTCGGTCGAACTGATCGAAGCCCTGGCCGAAACCGGGAAGTTCAACATTCGCATCGGCGCATATCCCGACCGGCACCCCGAGGCGCAGAATTTCGCTGCTGATATCGATTGGCTCAAAGCCAAGTTCGATGCGGGTGCCGACGAAGCCCTGACCCAATTCTTTTTCGAGGCCGAGACTTTTTTCCGCTTTCGTGACGCGTGCGAGAAGGCTGGGATCGACAAACCCATCGTGCCCGGCATCCTGCCGATCGAAAACTGGAAAGGGGCTCGCAACTTTGCCCGCCGCTGCGGGGCGTATATTCCGGCGTGGATTGAGAATGCTTTTGACAAGGCACTTCGAGACGATCGCGAAGACCTGCTGGCCACTGCCTTGTGCACCGAATTATGCTCGGATTTGATCGAGGGCGGTGTGGACAAGCTGCATTTTTACACCCTGAATCGACCGGAACTAACGCGTGACGTCTGCTTTGCCTTGGGCATTACGCCTAGGGCCGCCTTGCAGAACGTCGCCTGAGGTAATCCCCTGTTGGTCACCTTGCCCGGAACCCATTGAGGTTCTGGGCTTTTTGCGACGTCTCACATCATTCTCTCGCACCATGAATATGTAAACAATCCCTCAACCAAAACAGTCACTGTCCCCGTGGGGAGGATAAAAATTCGCTAAAGTTTGACAAATTCAATGGCCTCCGCACACTGAGAGCGTTGTATTTGTTTAACGAGTTATTTGGGTATGGAGCCTGTTGAAAAAATTAATGCCCGCGCTGACGCGCTTGCGGCGCTTGGACTGGACCAGACCGCCGGATCCGATGATATCCGGGATGCCTGGCGACATATCGCCTTTCACGCACATCCCGATCACAAGAATGGTGACTGCACGCATTTTGCCCGCGCCAAGGAAGCCTATGATTTCTTGCGTCGCGAAGGCCTGACGGCCAAAGGCCCGACCACCGGCAAACCGCGACGCCCAAAGCTGCGCAAGCGTGTGATTGAGTTGGAGAGCGAAGATATGAACGCCTGCCGCGTGTTGTTGAACACAGCGCTGGCGCATAGCTCAGATCAATCGGACGTGGCGTCGCCCACGCAAAACGAAACGGACTCGGACCATGTTCCGGAAGCCGTGGGGTTTTATGGCCGTCACCTGACGTATTTCGTTCCCACGCCTGTCTGTGAAGGATCTAATCGGGTGGCGTTGCCGACCTCTTTCCTGGCCTCGGCGCGGCGCACGGAAACCGAGGTGCTGAGCTTTCAGTCCAACGATGCGGGCGCAGGCGAGGTCGTAGTGCCGGAAGCGATTATCACGTCCAAATTTCCGGGCGCAAAAAGCGTCCGCATAAAGTTCGACGCGGATCAGCAGATGCGGGACGAGTTCTGGTTACCGAACTGATACGAAAAACCCGGCCAAGTGGCGGCCGGGTTAATCTATTGGAAAATCTCGATCAATTAGAAACCGGGCCTTCCGAAGTGAATTTGGGGATGACGCTGGTCGATGCGGCATTACTTTCGATTTCAGGCCAGTTGCCTTCGGCAATGTTGATGTTTCCGGGGACATCTTCTTCCCAGAAACCCACAACCACATCTGTGATGTTCAGATAAAGTTTGTCGTCAACGATCCGCCACAGGTTTGGGTTTGCCGGAACCTTTCCGCCTTTCGATACGCCATAAGCGCAGTGGCCATCATACTGAGGCGCATAAAAAGCTGGGTTTTCCAAGAATTTGTCGCGGTTTTCCTCGGTTGCGAAGGCCCAGGTCGCGCCATTGTATTCCGCAGTGATATCAGCGTGGCCGCGCACGCCTTCAGGCTGGGACTGGCCCACAGGTGCCTGATCCAGGCTGCGATAGGCGACAACATCATAGCCCGAAACGGCAAAACCAGTGCCGTCTACATATTGGTCACCGGCAAATGCCGGAACGGCGAGGGTCAGAGCAGTCGCTAGGGTCAGGGCGAAGCGTTTCATTCGGTTAATCCTTTTATCCACTAGGGTTGGCGTCTGCTGGAAGGATAGACTTTTTTATTCTTTTGGGCAGTCCCGCTCGCGCCGGTGTGACCGCTCAAGAGGAAACGTTAGACCTGCGCACCCAATTGTTACAAAACTAACCGAGCGTCCGGGGTTGGACTCAGGGCGTTGCAATATTAGCTGTTTGGTTTGACTGACCTGTAAACCGAACTTTGCTGAGAGAGAGACCAGATGACCGAGCAATCCCAATACGAACCCCCCAAAGTCTGGACATGGGACAGCGAAAGCGGCGGGCAATTTGCCAATATCAACCGTCCCATTGCTGGCGCGACCCACGACAAAGACCTGCCGGTCGGAAAGCACCCGCTGCAGCTCTACTCTCTGGCGACCCCAAATGGCGTCAAAGTGACCGTGATGCTTGAAGAGTTGCTGGCACTGGGGCACGAAGGCGCAGAATATGATGCCTGGCTGGTCAAAATCGGTGACGGTGATCAGTTCAGTTCGGGTTTTGTCGGGGCCAATCCGAACTCAAAAATTCCTGCATTGTGGGACCGTTCAGGCGACACGCCTGTCCGTGTATTTGAAAGCGCATCGATTCTTTTACATCTGGCTGAGAAATTTGGTGCCTTCCTTCCGGAATCCGGACCTGAGCGCACAGAAGTCATGAATTGGGTATTCTGGCAAATGGGCAGTGCGCCTTACCTTGGTGGCGGGTTTGGTCATTTCTACGCTTATGCCCCAGAGAAAATGGAATACCCGATCAACCGCTTCACGATGGAGACCAAGCGGCAGTTGGATGTTTTAGACCGGCAGTTGGCCGATAACACTTACGTCGCGGGCGAAAACTATACGATTGCCGACATGGCAATCTGGTCGTGGTATGGCCAATTGGTTTTGGGTCGCCTCTACAGTGCGGCTGAGTTCCTGGACGTTGAAACCTACAAAAACGTATTGCGGTGGGCCAAAGCGATTGACGAACGGCCCGCCGTAAAAAGGGGCCGGATGGTCAACCGCACGTTTGGTGCGCCTGAAACCCAACTGCACGAGCGTCACGACGCCAGCGATTTCGAAACCCGTACACAGGATAAGCTGGAACCCGCCGCAGAATAACGTGAGCGCCCCGCGGCCCGGAGGAACGCGGGGTTTCTTACTTCAGTACAGGTGGTTTTTCCGGATCACGACCCGGAGCAACCTGTTCCACAACACGCCGCTCAGGCTGTGGCAGGTCGAACCGCAGACCAACCCGCGCCAGTGCTGCTGCCGCCGGGTCATGCGGTTTAAAGAACCCAACATCCATCGCACCCGCTTCGATCCCTGAAAATGTCAGGGCTTCGGAGGCGGCTTTGGCCAAAGCGGGCTCGGCCCCTTCGACCGCGCCGACAAATCCAAGCAAGTGCCCCGATCCCCCGTCTTCTGCCTTGGTTCCCACCAGAAACGCGGTCTCGGCCAGACCAACAGCTGTTGCCAGCTTTGCATCCAGCGCCTGTAGCAGATCTTCCGGCAGGCCAACGGGTGGAAGGAACTGGGCCAAACGCTGTTGAACCTCTTCCGGTGCATGTTTCAGTGTAGACGCGAGCCACCCCAACGCCTCGGCCGGGATCAGCATCGACGACGGCGCGACCTCAAGGTTCAGGCCCAGACCGATCCCCTGCCCCGACAGCATCGACGACAAGATCCGCCCCGACAGGGCCACATAAGGCACGGGTTTTTCGGCGAAACGGGCCAGCCTGTCCTCACGATCGAAGGCCAAAACAAAGCGGCCATCAGCGACATCGAATAACTCGGGCGAGATGCTTTCGCCCTGCGCCTCTTCGGTCAGCATCAAAAACAGCTCGCTATCCGCAAGGCGTTCAAAAAAGCGCAAGCGCGCTGCATCGTCTTGCGGGTTGGCCTCCATGGCGGCATGCGCTGAATCAAGCGCCGTTGTATCAGTCATTCAAAACCTCTTGGACCCGCGCACGCAAAACCGGCAGAAGTTCTGCTTCGAACCACGGGTTTTTCTTCAGCCATGCCGTATTGCGCCAGGATGGATGAGGCAAGGGAAAGACGCGCGGCGCATAGTCCCGCCAGCGTTGCACCGTATTCGTGACCGACCCTTGAACATCCATGTGAAACTTTTGCGCGTGGCCGCCAACCGTTATCGTCAGCGGCACCTCTCCAAGCGTTTGCATAACCCGGTCATGCCACGTCTTGCCACAGATGCGCGGCGGGGGCAGGTCAGCTTTTCGCTCATTATACCCCGGAAAGCAAAAGGCCATCGGAACAATCGACACGCGGGTGCGGTCATAAAAAATGGTTTCGTCAATCCCCAACCAGTCACGCAGGCGATCCCCCGAAGGATCGGTGAACGGACGCCCCGAGGCATGAACGCGTGCGCCCGGCGCTTGGCCGGCAATCAGCAAGCGCGCGCCAGAGCTGAACCAGACCACCGGTCGCGGCTCGTGCGCTGTATGCGTGGCGCGGAACTTTTCTGCACATATTTGGCAGGCCTCTATCTCTTCCTGTAACGAATTCATCAGATCGAAAGACTTCCTGCAGCACGGTGTTTGATGGTTGGAATGAAAGATAGTGAACAGATAGCCAGGGTCCAACAGGTTCAAATGTCACAAAAACGAAAAGGCGGCTTTGCTGGACATTGATCATTTGTTTCAAAATTCGACATAATGTAGCCAACATAAACAAATAAGGTGACCGCGCTTACATCAGCCTGAGCGCTAAACCAAACAAACGTCAGAGCAGCAGGCCGAGAATGCTTGAGTTTGAGAATGTCAGTAAGTCCTTCTGGACCGGGACCCGCCGCAAGGTGATTCTGGACAGGGTCTCGTTCCGGATTGAGCTGGGGCGTTCGATTGGCATTCTTGCGCCAAATGGAACCGGGAAGACAACGCTGATCAACATGATGGCCGGGCTTGAAAAACCGGATGAGGGCGTGATCAGAAAGAATTGCAGGGTTTCTTTTCCGATGGGGTTTTCAGGCGGAGTTGCAAAAAAGCTCTCGGCCCTGGAAAACGCGCGCTACATCGCCAAGATCTACGGGATGGACCCCGACTACGTCGAAGCCTATTGCAAATGGCTGTGCAATCTGGGTGAGTATTTTACCCAACCGCTCGGGACATATTCAACGGGTATGCGGGCGCGTTTCACCTTTGCGCTCATGCTGGCGCTGGATTTCGACATGTATTTGATTGACGAAGGCATGCCCGCATCAACCGATGTTGAATTCAACCAAAAAGCCGGTGACATTCTGAAAGAGCGGCTGCGGACAACGACATTGGTGATTGTGTCCCACAACCCCAAAGTTCTTGAAAAATTTGCACAGGAAGCCGCCGTTCTTCTGGATGGCCATCTTTACATGTTCGACACCTTGGAAGAGGCGAAACAGCTATATGACTACCAAACCCAAGGCTAAAAAATACCGCTGGCGCCACAGCCGAACGGACCCGGCCTCGGCTGATGCCCGTGCTGACGCGATTTCGCGTATCAGAGCGGCGACGCAACCGGCCGAGGCCGCGAATGACTCGGCCCCGGCGACTGACATTGAGACGATCAAAGGCGAAGGGCTGACGGGTCGGCAGTTGCGTGTAGCAAGACGCCTCGCGCAGAAAAATGGGCTTGAGGCGACGTCAGACTACGACGCGGTGCGGCTGTTGCGCCTGAAGGGGATAAATCCTTTCGAAAGGGCCAACCTCTTGGATCTGGGTGCCAATAAGAAAGACCCCGAAGAACAGGCAAAGGACAAGATCACGATCCAGTTGCCGCAAACCGTTTCGGAAAAACCGCAGATCCTACCCGGCCCTAACCTAAGCCCTGCGGAACGCCGAAATCTTGAGATTGGACAGATACAAAAGGACATCGCGCGCCGCCGCAGACGCAAGCTGTTTGCCCTGTTTGCACGACTGACAGCTTTTGTTCTGCTGCCGACGTTGATTGTGGGGTTTTATTTCTACAGGTACGCGACACCTATGTACGCAAGCAAGTCTGCCTTTTCGATCTTGCAGGCAGATGGTGGTGGGGCCGCTTTTGGCGGGTTCCTGGCGGGGACGCAATTCGCCACAGCGCAGGATTCGGTTGCTACACAGGAATTTCTGGAGTCCAAGGATGCGCTTGTACGATTAGAGCAGGACACCAATTTCTCGGAGATCTTCAAGCAAGAGTGGATAGACCCGATTCAGCGCTTGCCGCAGGACGCATCGCTTGAAGAGACCCACAAGCTGTTCAGACGAATGATAACTATCGGTTACGACCCAAGCGACGGGATCATTCGCATGGAAGTCGCGGCGCCAAGCCCTGAGGTCTCAGTCCTACTGTCGGAACGCCTGCTATCTTACGCGGAGGAAACCATAAATGGGCTGAGCGAGCTGAAGCGTGAAGACCAGATGCGTGATGCAATCGCTGCGTTTGAAAACGCACAGACAGAACGCAAGAAGGCGCAGGAAGAACTGATCGAACTGCAACTGCAGGGGGCTGTTCTGGACCCTGAAAACGTAATTGCGGGCCTCCGCATGCGGATCAACGCGATCGAAGTTGAGTTGCAGGAAAAGGAGCTGCAATTGGCAGCGCTGATGGACAACTTGCGCCCGAACCAGGCCAAGGTGGATGGCGTGCGCGCCGATATCCAGAGGCTCGAAGCGGTTCTGGCTGAACTGAACGCCGAAATGGTTGACGTCTCGGCTGGCGAGAACTCGTTGGCGCGGCTGAGTGTTCGTATTCAGATGGCACAGGCCGACCTCGTTGCGCGGGACATGATGATGCAGACCGCCCTTGAGCAAGTGGAAACCACCCGCACCGAGGCGAATCGCAAGGTGCGTTACCTGACGGTGTCCGTGAACCCCGTTGCCAGTGAAGAACCCGCCTACCCGCGCAAGTTCGAAAATACGATTTTGGCTTTCCTGTTGTTTGCTGGTATCTACCTGATGATCTCGCTCACCGCGTCGGTCCTTCGTGAACAGGTATCCTCGTAAGACACATGAAACATGTAAAAATCTCCGACCTCACGGTCGGCAATGATCTGCCTCTGACGATCATTGCCGGCCCCTGCCAGCTTGAAACCGCCGACCATGCCCAGATGATCGCCGGTAAAATGAAAGAGGCCTGCGATGCCGCCGGTGCGCAGTACGTATTCAAAGCTTCGTATGACAAGGCAAACCGAACATCATTGTCCGGCAAACGAGGCATGGGGATAGATGCCGGGCTGAAGGTTCTCGACGACATCCGCAAAGGGATGGGTATTCCGGTCCTGACTGACGTTCATACCGAAGCTCAGTGCGCGCAAGCTGCTGAGTCGGTAGATATTCTGCAAATCCCGGCATTTCTGTGCCGCCAAACGGATATGCTGTTGGCAGCGGGAAACACGGGCAAGGCCGTGAACGTCAAAAAAGGCCAATTCCTCGCCCCGTGGGAAATGCCGAATATTGTTGAGAAAATCGAAAGTACGGGCAACCAGAATATCCTGTTAACGGAACGCGGCACGTCGTTTGGATATAACACACTTGTCGCCGACATGCGGTCGCTGCCGCAGATGGCGCAAACCGGCTATCCGGTTGTGATGGATGCAACCCACTCGGTTCAACAACCCGGCGGCAAAGGTGGGTCATCCGGCGGCCAGCGTGAGTTTGCTCCGGTCATGGCCCGCGCCGCAGTGTCGTTAGGTGTCGGTGCCGTGTTTATCGAAACGCACCAAGACCCGGATAATGCACCATCCGACGGACCCAACATGATCCCCTTGGAACAGATGCCACAATTGGTTGAAACGTTGATGCGTTTTGATGCGCTGGCAAAGGCCAACCCGATTCAGATTTAAGCAGAGCGATAGCATGACCAAACCCATCCCAGAGGTGACCCCAAACACCTGGAGCTTTCTACGCGACCCGATGATCAAGCCCACCGGCTTTCGCGAGTATGACGCCCGCTGGAAATACCCCGACGAGATCAACTTGCCTGGTATGACAGCGCTGGGGCTGGGATTGGGCACGCAGATGCACAAACGCGGGATCGAGCCGGTGATCGCGGTTGGCAACGACTATCGCGACTATTCGCTGGCGATCAAGAACGCGCTGATCCTGGGCCTGATGCAGGCGGGGATTCAGGTCAAGGATATTGGCCCGGCCCTCAGCCCCATGGCCTATTTCGCGCAGTTCCATCTGGATGTTCCAGCGGTCGCCATGGTCACTGCCAGCCACAATCCAAATGGCTGGACCGGTGTAAAGATGGGGTTTGAACGCCCACTGACCCATGGCCCCGATGAAATGTCAGAGCTGCGCGATATCGTGCTGAATGGCGAAGGCGCGCCGCGTGGAGGTGGGTCATACGAATTCGTTGATGGCGTGAAAGAGGCATATCTCGACGATCTTGTAGGCGATTTCAGAATGTCCCGGCCGCTAAAGGTTGTCTGCGCGACCGGCAATGGAACCGCTTCGGCCTTTGCGCCCGAACTTTTCGAAATGATGGGGGTCGAGGTTGTGCCCAGCCACAGTCGTCTTGACTACAGCTTCCCCAACTACAACCCAAACCCCGAAGCGATGGAGATGCTGCACGACATGGCCGACACCCTGAAATCCAGCGGTGCCGATCTGGCACTGGGTTTTGATGGTGATGGTGACCGTTGCGGCGTTGTGGATGATGAGGGTGAAGAGATTTTTGCCGACAAGGTCGGTGTGATCATGGCGCGCGATCTGGCCAAGATTTACCCCAACTCGACATTCGTGGCGGACGTGAAATCGACCGGATTGTTTGCCAGTGACCCCGAACTGAAAGCGCATGGCGCAAAGGCCGATTACTGGAAAACCGGGCACAGCCACATGAAGCGACGGGTCAAGGAAATCAACGCTTTGGCAGGGTTCGAAAAATCGGGCCACTACTTTCTGGCCGAACCGATCGGCCGCGGCTATGATTGCGGCATGCGGGTGGCGGTTGAAATCTGCAAGCTGATGGACCGCAATCCGGACCAAAGCATGTCGGACCTGCGCAAGGCGTTGCCAAAGACATGGTCGACACCCACCATGTCACCCTATGCCGCCGATACTGAGAAATATGACATCCTCAGACGGTTGGTCGATAAGCTGGTTGCCAAGGCCGATGCCGGTGAAAAACTGGCAGGTCGTGCGATCAAAGAGGTTGTCACCGTCAACGGCGCGCGGGTCATTCTGGACAATGGCAGTTGGGGTCTGGTGCGCGCGTCCTCGAATACCCCAAACCTTGTTGTGGTTTGCGAAAGCAGCGAGAGCGAGGATGAAATGCGCGCAATATTTGCGGATATCGACGCGGTTATCCGGACCGAACCCGGCGTTGGGGATTACGACCAGACAATCTGAAGGATTGTTTTAGGGCGCCTTTGGGCGTCCTAATCCGCACCAAGCAGTTTGAGCAGACCTTTCTTCGCCTCTTCCTCGAGCTTCTTCTTCAACGCATCTTCGGCGCTTTCTCTATCAGTCACCACGGCGTCCAATTCCTCGCTGACCTTGTCCAGAACCTTTTGCTTGGCGTCGTCCTCAAGGTCTTTGAGCTCCCCCTCTGCGGCGGCCTCAATCACTTTGGTCAGGTCCGGTTTGATCGAGGGGCTGCTCCACGGTCCGACAATACGAACGGGCACTGACAGGCCCTGTCCGGAATTGGCCCGCAGCGCGGTAGGCGTGAACAGATAGCCAAGTGTACGCTCCCCGATATTGACTGTTCCGGTCCCGTCTGCGCGAAAATTGTCCAGTGACATCAGAAGATCAGTGTTCGTTAACACGCCCTGACCCATCGTGAAACTGGCCGAGAGACTGTTGAAAACCGTGGTCCCGCCTGCCCCCTCGCCACGCCCCATCAAACGATCCAGGTCGAAGCCTGAGATTACGCCCGGACCCACCTTCAGACTGCCCTTGCCGCTGAGGGATCGCATGATCTGGTCTTCGGTTTGCCCAACGCCCAGAAATTCGAACTCACCCGACCCTGTACCGGACAAGCGCTCGACGCCGGCCAGCGCAGTCAGGGCCTGTTGGACATCCATGCCTTGCGCCGTCAGCTTGCCGCCAACCGAAAGACCATTGCGGTTGTTGGCCACCACCTGCCCAGTTACTTTCCCAGAAAACAGCGTGGCCGGGTTCATGCCAAGCACGGCGCGGGACCGATCAAGGCTCAGCGTCAGGTCGCTGGGGCCAAGTTTGATTTCGGGCATAACAATGGATGAGGCCGTCAAGCGAATCTCTCCATTCGCCAACGAAAGGCTTGAAGCATCAATCGGCGTAGTGGACCATCCATCGCTTGGCGTTGACCCGGCGCCTGCGCCCGTGCCAGCCCCAGACGCCGCGGGCGCGGAACTGTATCGGGACAGGTCGATATCGCCACCATTGAGCCGCGCCGTGACTCTCGGTGGGTCCGATATCTCGATATCTGCCTCACCGGTAAAACGGTTGTTGTCCAGCTGCGCCACCATGTTGCGCAGCGAGATACGCCCGGCACTGGTGTAGGTCATCTGCCCGGACACATCGGCCACCCGACCCAATCCCAATGGCACTCCGACGCCTGCCTGCCCAAAAACCGCCAGCATTTGCTCGGTGTTTGTCGTTTTCACCTCTAACGCGCCATCCATTTCACCAGCGAGGTTAACGCGCCCGTCAAAACCAACTTCACCCCCTGGTGCGGTCAGCGCCAATTGCAGCGGCGTAACGGCACCAGAAGCGTAGGCTGGCAGATCCGGGATTTTCAGGTCCACACTTACTTTGCCGCCTGGTACAGCCATCTGAGCCGCCATAATCATCGGCGATGCCGGTCCTGGCCAGCTTGCAGACAGATCGACATTGGCAAAGTCGAATTTGGTTGAACCATTTTCCGTATAAATCAGCCGCGCATTGGTGAGTTCCAGTTGATCCAGAGTCACAGCACGCTGCTGTGATGTTTCAGGCGGTGAGCTACCTGCGCTGTCTGTCACGGCCTTCGGCTCAATCGGCTGAAGCTCCCAATTGCCACGCCCTTCCGACAGCTCCAGCCGCAGCACCGGGTCGTCCGCGACCACACGCCGAATCCTTAGATCGCCGTTCAACAACGCTGCGGCGTCTACACCCAATGCGAGGCTTTCAGCGCTCAACATCGGCTCGGACCCGGCCCAAGGCGCATTTCCAAAAGTCACCGGACCGGCCTCAAGCCCCAATACCGGCCAGAACGACAGTTTTACGTCCCCCGACAACTTTAACTCGCGCCCTGTTTCGTTCTTGACCTGTTCGGCCAGAATCGCAGCTAATTTATCGCCCGGCATCAGCAACAAGGCGCCGATGACCAGCCCGAATGCCGCGACGAAAATAAATAGAATGCGCAATAGCCACTTCATTTAACTGCTCTCCGCTTGTTCGGCATGCGTTGACAAGATCATTCAAACCCTGCGTCGCATTTGCAAGAGGAAGCGTTCCCCACTATATGCCGCGCCATGACCACGAACCCGCCAAACCTCCGCCCAGACCTGGCGCCCGCCGCCCGGATGCCCGAGTCGCCACGTTCGAACCAGCCTATGATTGGTATGGTATCTCTGGGCTGCCCGAAAGCATTGGTCGACAGCGAGCGTATTCTGACCCGCCTGCGTGCAGAAGGATACGGCATTTCACCGGATTATTCCGGGGCCGATGCCGTAATCGTGAACACCTGTGGGTTCCTCGACAGCGCCAAGGCCGAGTCTCTGGAAGCCATCGGTGAGGCATTGGTGGAAAACGGCAAGGTCATCGTAACCGGCTGCCTGGGCGCTGACCCCGACTATATCCGCAAGCACCATCCGCGCATCATGGCTGTGACGGGGCCACATCAGTATGAGCAGGTGTTGGACGCCGTCCATACGGCGGCTCCACCCAATCCCGACCCCTTTGTCGATCTTCTTCCAGCGAGCAGCGTGCAACTTACGCCGCGGCATTACAGCTATCTCAAGATTTCCGAGGGCTGCAATCACAAGTGTAAGTTCTGCATCATCCCAGACATGCGTGGCAAACTGGCCAGTCGTCCGGCGCACGCTGTCCTGCGTGAAGCCGAGAAACTGGTCGACAACGGGGTGCGCGAGCTACTGGTGATCTCGCAGGATACCTCGGCCTACGGGTTGGACCGAAAATATGATGTGAACCCGTGGAAAGACCGCGAAGTGCGCAGCCATATCACCGATCTGGCGCGCGAATTGGGTCAACTCGATGCCTGGGTGCGTTTGCATTATGTCTATCCCTACCCGCATGTGCGCGAGTTGATCCCCCTTATGGCCGACGCAGGTTGCAACGTTTTACCGTACCTGGATATTCCGTTCCAACACGCCCATCCGGATGTTTTGAAACGCATGGCACGCCCTGCCGCCGCCGCCAAAACGCTGGACGAGATTGCCGCGTGGCGCGCAACCTGCCCCGATATCACGCTGCGCTCGACCTTTATTGTCGGCTATCCGGGTGAGACCGAGGCCGAGTTTCAGACCCTCCTCGACTGGATGGATGAGGCACAACTGGATCGCGTCGGTTGCTTTCAATACGAAAACGTCGATGGCGCGCGTTCCAACGACTTGCCGGATCATGTTCCGGCCGAAGTCAAACAAGACCGCTGGGACCGCTTTATGGAAAAAGCGCAGTCGATTTCCGAGGCGAAACTGGCCGCCAAAGTTGGTCAAGTCGTTGATGTGATCGTGGACGAGGTCGATGACGAGGCCGCCACCTGCCGCACCAAATCGGATGCGCCCGAGATCGACGGCAACCTGTTCATTGATGAAGGGCATGAAAACCTGAAGTCCGGCGACATTGTCCGCGTTGAGGTGGACGAGGCCGGTGAATACGATCTGTGGGGTAAGCTGGCCTGACACTGTCACCTTCAATGGCCGAAATCTGACGCAATTTACTGGCATTTTTCAGCGGAAGCGTAGATCATACGGGGGCATTCAACCAACCAGGAAGGAGGGTTCAATGCCCGGTTTGCGCCTCTTTGACCTGAAATATGTAATGGCCATCCTGGCCGCCCAGCTTTGCGCCTTACCCGCAATTGCCGAGTCTTACCGATCGGGCGGATTCATAATCATAGGCTCCACACCGCCAAGCCTTTTGGACCATAGCAAACACAAGGTGCATCGGTACTATGGTGCCCCAAGTGTCTATCACCCGAAACCCCAGCATGAGTACAAGGCCAAGCCGGACCACTACCACCACAGGGCCAAGCCCAAACTCCGCTATTTCAAACCGGTCAGGCGTCACCATCAAACGGTACGCGGCTTCCGCAACAAACACGCCTCACCGTATTTCATTCAAAGACGTTATGGCATTCAGCGCCGCGGGTTACGCTTTGGCGGCGACTGGCGAAAACACTAAGCGTGTTACACCAGACTCAGCAGCCCGATCACCCAAGCCACTGCGGCTGCCACCGCCGTGACAGCAACAGCCGCACTGGCGGTGTCCTTCGCTTGGCCGGCTAACCTGTTGTGATCGGTTGACGTGTGATCGACAGCACGCTCAATCGCGGTGTTGAACAGCTCGGCGACCAAAACAAGCAGTCCCAGAACCAGTATCAAAGCACGCATCCCGTCGCCCAACGGCAGCCAAAAAACCAGCAGTGCCGACAAGATGTTTGCCCAGACCCAAGTACGAAACGAATACTCTTCACGCCACGCGACAACCAGCCCCTGCCAGCTCCAGCGCGTGCGATTCTTGAGGCGGACAAAAAAGGTTCTCATTTGCCGTCGATATCCTGTTGTACTGAGTTCCGGCCCTCAACGCAGTGTATCAGGCACGAAAAAGCCGCCCGACGGCGGCCTGATCTTTGAACGTATGCGAGCGGCCCGGCAGAGCCGCCCGCGTCATTCTTATTGCGAGACCGGGTTACAGACGGTCTGGCCCGCTTCGGTCGTTGCAAGCTCGGTCCCGGCCGGGCAGCTTGGCGTGCCGAATTTGTCATACTCGGGGGTGATGAAAACCGGTGCCGGTTCCTCTTGTTGCGAGCAAGCCGCCAAAACAAGGGCAAATGCACCAACGGCGACAAATTTGAGTTTCATGTCCGTCATTCCTCTATTAATTTTCTGATATTGCCCGAGTATTTGGGGCCGAAGGCAGGATACGACCTGAATGGTATTTTTGCAACGCGCTCTATCACAAAGTCGTGAATAAAGGCGGAACAACGCCGGTAACCCCCTCAGAAACTGCAAGTTTATGAGCAAACGCTACCGTTTTCCGCATGTCGCCCTAAACTGTTGCCATGACATTTGCGAAAGACGGAGTAGCCACATGCCAGACCAACCAGCCATTGCGCAAAAAGGACCCTACGCGGTCGATGTGACCGAAGGGAAAAGCTATTTCTGGTGTGCCTGTGGACTGTCCAAACGCCAGCCTTTCTGCGACGGGTCCCACAAAGATACCGACTTTGAGCCCGTCAAGTACACGGCGGAAAGCAGCAAGAAAGTCTTTTTCTGTGGCTGCAAACGTAGTGCTAGTCCGCCGTTGTGCGACGGGTCACACTCTGGGTTGTAGTCAGGTTTTTAACGGGTTCAAAAGATCGGCGCTGGCACAAAATTCCGGAGCTTCTGCAGCCTCGGACTGCTGCTGTGACAACCATAACGCACACTTATCGCTGCACTGTGCCGCTCGACAACGACCGACCATTTCTGCGTAGCAGTCCGGCGTTAGTCGTCCTGCCGCCATAGCTTCGGTCAGTGAGATATTCATGCATCGCGCCACCGAGCGGGTAAGCCAGAAATGTTGCTCAACGTCCTCTAAACTGTCTTTTGCCATCAGACTTCTTGCCTTGAACGGGTTTGCAACGCCGCAAACCGTTGTCGATTCCTGCAGGTCTGTGGCGCATTTTTCACGATTTCATGCCGATCCAACCAGTCAGGGCATCGATTGGCCCAGTCGCATCCCCGGCACTGATGAACCATCTCAGCCCAGTCCTGCTGTGTCAGATGCCCCTGTTCATGCGCCGCCACGATATCCGTGCCGGTTACCTGCCCCATCCGCAGGACAAGACGAAGATGGGTCATGATCTCACCGAGATGGGGCATGTAACACTCCTGTCGTTAAGGGATCAGTTTGCCGAGCAGCTCTTGATTGCGGCAATACTCCGGCGTTTTGTCCACTTGGCCGGATTGCTTCAGATACCCCTCGCAATGTCCGGGGTTGGCGCATCCGGTGCATCGCAAGACGGCTTCGGAAAGCTCGTCGAGCGAAACGTCGCCATCTATCGCCGACTGTTGCAGGTCCACGCCAAGTTTGGTCGCCATTTGATCGACCAGACCCGCATGGTGTTTCAGAACTTCACGGTTCGGCATTAGCAGATTTCTCCCTGTCGCACGTCCAGAACAGGGTATCGCAACCTTGCGCGCAGGCATTTGACTCAGGTCAAAGCCCGGCCCCGACGTGATCCAGATAGGTGCGGGTGGCATCCTGAACCCGGCGAAAGCGGTCCCCACCCAGTTTTTTGCCACCATACCATCGGGTGACGACCACCACATGCCCGTCCAGTCCGGCCCGCTCCAGCATACGCAGAATTACCATACCGGCACCACTTTCCCCATCATCCGCCTTGAGCGCACCCGTCGGCAAAATGGCTGCCCAGGTGTTATGCGTCGCCTTGGCATAGGCTTTGTCCGATTTAAGATCCTGCAACACCGCGTCAATATCTTCCCGTGTGCGCACCGAGGCGCCAGAAACAGCATATTTCGACCCCCGATCCGTCAGGACCACACCCATCTGTGTTACAGATGTCATTCCGTCAGACCCAGCTGCTTCGCCGTTTCGACAACGATCTGAACACGCTCGGCATTTGGGGGGTGGGTGCTTAGAAACGCATCTCCGGGATCGGCAAGCCGATCAAAATACTTGGCCCCGATCAAAGGGTTGTATCCCGCATTGTAAGCGATGATCGTTCCCAACTGGTCTGCCTCAAGCTCAAACTCCTGAACATTAACCTGCACCCCAACCTCAGCGCCCAGTTTCTGGGACCGTTCAAGCTCTTTCCCGTCCTCGCCATGCAACTTGCCCAGATCATTGAAGATTGCAGCGCTTTCCTGAGCGATTTCGGTCTGTCGGGCAATATGTCCCAACACGTGATGCGCGGCCTCATGCGCCATGACAAAAGCCAGTTCATCCGAATTCTTGGCGGATTGAATCATCGAACGGGTGAAGATGATAACTGGCTGATCCTCTTTATCGAGGGTCTGGAACGCATTGGCAGGCGCACGAGGGTTGAGGTCAACCAGAATTAGAAAATCACAATTCTTTACCCTGGCCTGGCGCAGGCATTCGGCGCGCGCTTCTTTGCCGACGGCGCGGCTGATACCCTGGAACGCTGCGGCATCAACCGCAAATTCATCCGAACCCGGCGACCACTGCTCTGCTGGCTGCACGCGCAGAAAACCGGCGCTACAAGCCGCCAGCACCAGTGGAAACAGCAAAAAGGTCAGACGGCGCATAGATATTCCTTTGAAACGGCTACCCGTTTCAGGAATCATAGCTCTGTCCTGGCGGTTCCGCCACTGCCAGATTGTGCGGCAACGGGTTGCATTGCGGCTCGACACCTTGCACTCTGCCTGCATGTTTTCGATTGAGCATGAATTCGACGCGACGGTTATCACCTTGGTAGACGAAGGCCCTGCGCCTTTGCAGGAAGATGTCGTCATTAACAGCTTTGCCGAATGTGTAACGCTAGAGCAGTTTGACCCACGGACAGAGCAGATACAGAAGATAACCCTGTCGCCCGAACAGGTTCGCGATCTGGCCGCTGCGCTGGATTTGCCGGAAGGGGTATATCAAATTCACGAACGGCCAAGTCAGGGCGCATAGACAAACAGCTTGTCACGCGCGCTATGCCCTTTTTTCAGGATCAGCTCGGACGGGGCAACGCCCATCGCGATCGCGAGTATCCGGCGCACAGCGTCATTGGCTTTGCCGTTTTCGGGCGGCGCGGTCACAGCTATCCGGATCATTCCTTTGTCTGACGCGATACTGTCTCGTGCGGCTTTTGGCGTTACCTTCACACGAAGCGCGGTGCCCGGTGTCGCGTGACTGCTAAGGTCAGGTACATTTCGCAATTTTGGTTTAGCCAAGTTATCCCCCCTGCTTCCGATCACTGTTGCACAGGCGGCAGAGGCGTGAAATTGATCCCGAGCGTCCAGCGTAGTGCACTTGAAACGAGCCAGATGTTCAACCAGATACAGACTGTTCATGTGAAGGAAGTTAACATATGTCCTTGAAGAATCCGGCCGCTCTGGAATTTCTGCACTCGCGTCGGTCGCGCCCTGCGAAGACACTGATTGCCCCGGCGCCCTCACGGGACGAGCTGTTACCCCTGCTGACCGCCGCAGCCCGCAGCCCTGATCACGGCAAGCTGGAACCGTGGCGCTTTATCGTGCTTGAGAAAGGCGCAATGCCGCGCTTGTCTGCGCTGACGCAAGACCGGGGCGTTGCCTTGGGCAAAACCCCTGAGGAGATCACCAAGGCTCAAAGCCAGTTCGAAATGGGTCATCTGGCCGTAGCGGTGATCGAAGTGCAAAAGCCGTCGGAGAAGATTCCCGCAATCGAGCAGACCTATTCCGCAGGTGCTGTTTGTCTGGCTCTTTTGAACGCGGCCCTGGCGGCGGGTTGGGGCGCGAACTGGCTGTCCGGCTGGCAGGTTCACGACCCCGAATTCTGCCATAAGGCGTTTGATTTGCAGGACAATGAACGTGTCGCTGGCCTGATCCACATTGCAACCGAAGGCACGACCCCGCCGGAACGTCCCCGGCCGGATATTGCGGCCCTCACAGAATGGGTCTCTGAGTGATGATACTGAGTGCTTTCTTCGCAGCACTGGGCCAAATCGGCGACCCCAAGTTCCGCGCCGTTCTGTTTCGGGGTGTTGGTCTGACGATCATACTGCTGATCCTCGCCTGCGCCGGGGCAATCTGGCTGATCAATCGGTTGTCGGGGGATGAGATCGCTCTGCCGTGGATCGGCACTGTCCCGTGGTTGAACGACGTCCTGAACTACTCTGGCATCTTTGTTGTGCTGATATTGCCGGTGTTCCTGATGGTGCCGGTTGCCTCGGCGATTACATCCATGTTTTTGGAAGAGGTCGCGCAAGCCGTTGAGGACAAACACTATCCCACCCTTCCCACAGTAGCCGGCATCCCGTTCAGCGAAGGGTTAAGGGATGCGATAGGGTTTATGGGGGTGCTGATCGTGGCCAACCTTCTGGCGCTGATCCTCTATGCGATTTTCACGCCGTTGGCACCATTCATATTCTGGGCCATGAACGGATTCCTGCTGGGCCGTGAATATTTCACGCTGGCTGCCATGCGCCGCGTTGGGCGTGAAGGTGCGCGCAAGTTGCGGGCCAAGCACTCCGCAACTATCTGGTTGGCGGGAACGTTGATGGCTATTCCCTTGTCGGTGCCTTTGGTGAACCTGTTGATCCCAATACTGGGGGCCGCAACCTTCACCCACTTGTATCACAAGCTGTCAGGGTCCACCGCCTGACAGCTACTCGCGCGGTTCCAATTGGTTCAGCCAGTCAAAATCGCGCACCGAAATCACGCCCGAGATGATGATCCCTGCTATAATGGCCCAGAGCACCACCGATATCCCGGTGGTGATCCACATTTTCTTCTTCATGTGATGGACTTCAGGCGCACCCGCATGCGTACCCGGCACGATGTCTCCCAGGTCGCCCTGCGTTTTGATGCGGATCGGCAATACGACCAACAAAGTCATGAACCAAATGACGGCGAACAAAACTAATGCAGCAGTGATCGTCATGACAGCCCCTTTTCAGATTAGACCTGCTCAAGCTCAACCAGGCAGCCGTTGAAATCCTTGGGATGCAGGAACAGCACCGGCTTGCCATGCGCACCGATCTTGGGCTCACCCGACCCCAGAACACGGGCACCGGTTTCCTTCAGATGGTCGCGGGCAGCGATGATGTCGTCAACCTCATAACACACGTGATGAATGCCCCCGGCGGGGTTCTTTTCCAGAAAGCCGTTGATCGGGCTGTCATCGCCCAGCGGATAGAGCAGTTCAATCTTGGTGTTCGGAAGCTCGATGAACACAACCGTCACGCCGTGATCAGGCTCATCCTGCGGCACGCCGACCTTGGCACCCAGCGCATTCCGATACTGCTCAGACGCGGCCTCAAGATCAGGTACGGCAATGGCAACGTGGTTCAGGCGACCAATCATAATACTCTCCTCCGTTCTGCGTTGCAGCGGTTATGAGGGCTGCAGAGACAAAGAACAAGTGCGCCAAATTGCCGTTAACCCTGTGTTAGCCAGAAGTTCCTAGCTTGAGGCATCTGCTGATTAGGAGTTCTGCTATGGATGATTCGAGCCCCTTCGCCTCTCCCGCTCAGCCAACGGCCACGCGGCCGCTGCTGGGTCAAACCATTCTGGTTGTTGAAGACAGCCGTTATGCCTGTGACGCCATCCGGCTGATGTGTTTACACAGCGGCGCGCGCATCCGACGTGCGGATTGTCTGAAATCAGCACGCCGCCACCTGCAGCTTTATCGGCCTTCGGTCATTCTGGTGGATATCGGACTGCCGGACGGCTCTGGCGACGAACTGATCGCTGAACTGTCGCAAGCTACGCCGCGTATCGGCGCCATTTTGGGAATGTCGGGCGATGACCACGCGCAGGATATAGCCCTTCGCGCAGGGGCGGATGGGTTTCTTGCCAAACCGCTAAAGTCGCTATCATATTTTCAGCAACTTATCTTGAACAGTCTGCCCGAGGATCGCCGGCCCAACAGCCTGCACGCCGTTCGGGATGAAGTCATTTGCCCAGATCCAATGGCCTATCAGGATGACATGGCTCACATTGCCGAAGTGCTGACCGAGCCGAATGATCGCAGGACACTGGACTATGCCGCCCAATTCCTTCGGGGGGTTGCCGAACATGCCGAAGACGCCGTGTTGGCGGATGCGGCGCAAAAACTGGCCGAATCCCATGCCAGCAGCACACCCGTGACGGCCTTGACGGCTCAGGTTGCCGGCATCGTCCAGACAAGGTTGCAACAGCGCGAGGCGATTTGAGATGCTAACGGCCTATTTCCTGACGGTCACGATCGTGAGCATTTGGATTTACTTCCAGGTCCGCGCCACGGCACACGGCATCAGGGTTGCGCGAAAGTCGCTCCCATTCTCACAGGACATCCTACTTGAAAACGGACAGGATCAGGGTTTGACACTGACGCGGTTGCGCGCGCTTGAAGGCCACACCCCAGGGAAGAAACCCGCCGCGGGGGATGCGGCGGGTACGTGATCATTCCTGTGGGATGATGCGTAGCCCAAGTTCCATCAACTGATCCGAGGTTGGGTCGGATGGCGCGTCCATCATCAAGTCTTCGGCCCGTTGATTCATCGGGAACATCATGACCTCTCGGATGTTGGCCTCATCAGCCAAAAGCATCACGATCCGATCAATTCCCGCAGCGCAGCCACCATGTGGCGGGGCGCCGTAGTGGAACGCATTATAGAGCGCGCCAAAGCGGCTTTTCACCTCATCCTCACCGTAGCCTGCCAGTTCAAAGGCCTTTAACATGATTTCAGGCTTATGGTTCCGGATCGCACCCGAGACAATCTCATACCCGTTACAGGCAAGGTCATATTGGTAACCCCTAACCTCAAGCGGATCGCCATTCAGCGCATCCATCCCGCCCTGCGGCATTGAAAACGGGTTGTGTTCAAAGTCGATGGCACCGGTTTCTTCGTCCTGCTCGTAAATCGGGAAATCCACGATCCACGCGAAAGCAAAACGGTCTTTTTCCATCAGGCCAAGCTCTTCGCCAATCACATTACGTGCCTTACCGGCGACTTTTTCAAAGGTTTTAGGCTTGCCGCCGAGGAAGAACGCCGCGTCGCCTACGTCCAGACCCAATTGCTGGCGGATCGCCTCGGTGCGCTCAGGGCCGATGTTTTTCGCCAACGGACCTGCGGCTTCCATCCCCTGACCTTGATCCCGCCAGAAGATGTAGCCCATGCCGGGCAGACCCTCTTTCTGGGCAAATGCGTTCATGCGGTCACAGAATTTGCGGCTGCCCCCGGTGGGCGCAGGGATAGCGCGAATTTCGGTGCCCTCCTGCTCAAGCAGCTTTGCGAAAATCGCAAAGCCAGACCCGCGGAAGTGGTCAGAGACCACTTGCATTTTAATGGGATTCCGCAGGTCGGGCTTGTCGCTACCATACCACAGGGCCGCGTCCTTGTAGGAAATCTGCGGCCAGTCCTGATCGACTTTACGACCTCCACCGAATTCCTCGAACACACCGGTCAGAACCGGCTGGATGGTGTCGAACACGTCCTGCTGTTCGACAAACGACATCTCAAGGTCGAGCTGATAGAAATCGGTGGGCGAACGATCCGCACGCGGGTCTTCATCGCGAAAGCAGGGCGCGATCTGGAAATACTTATCGAAGCCCGACACCATGATCAGCTGCTTGAATTGCTGCGGAGCTTGCGGCAGCGCATAGAATTTGCCCGGGTGCAGGCGCGACGGAACCAGAAAGTCGCGCGCACCTTCTGGCGACGACGCGGTAATGATCGGCGTCTGATATTCGCGGAATCCCTGATCCCACATGCGGCGGCGCATTGAGGCGACAACGTCCGAGCGCAAGGTCATGTTGCGCTGCATCCCCTCGCGGCGCAGGTCCAGGTAGCGATGGCGCAGTCGCGTTTCCTCGGGGTATTCCTGATCGCCAAAGACCATCAGAGGCAATTCCTCTGCCGCGCCCAGAACCTCAAGATCGCGCACGTAAACTTCGATCTCACCGGTGGGCAGTTTCGAGTTCACAAGTTCCGCGTCGCGGGCTTTGACGGACCCATCAATGCGGATGCACCATTCAGAGCGCACTTTCTCAAGCTCTGCAAAGGCCGCACTGTCACCGTCGCACAGTATTTGCGTCACGCCGAAATGGTCGCGCAGGTCTATGAACAGGACGCCGCCGTGATCTCGAACACGATGCACCCAACCAGACAGGCGAACGGTTTCGCCAACATTGGCGGCGGTCAAAGCGGCGCAGGTGTGGCTGCGGTAGGCGTGCATGGATCATATCCCTTCGGGCGCAGAATTCGTCGCGCCGATACACCGCGTCAGGCAGCGAAAGTCAAGGCGGGTCTACCGCTCAAAACGGCCTTTGCACGTTACCTGAGTAGAAATAGACACCCAGACCGGCAGCAAAGATGATGTTGCCTGCGATTGCGTGCAGCAGAACCGCGTAGAAAAACGATCCGCGCCTGCGGTAGGCCCAGGTGAACAGCAGCCCTCCGGCAAAGGTCATGGCGGCGACGATCCAGCTCCAGTACATCAAATGCGCCAGAGAAAACACTGCCGCATTCAGCAGATAGGCCGCCCATCCATTCGGCAGGATCGCGTGATAGCGGCGGAAGAACAAAGACCGGAACAACAGCTCTTGCGGCAGGGCCGACAACACAGGGTAGCCAAGCCAGATAACCAGCAGGAATTCCGGCCGGTTGCGTAGCAGGAAAAACGCTGCATCTGGTCGTGTAACCATGACAACGGCGGCACAGAATGCGGTCATGAAAACAGCAAACACGGCGAGTTCGGGCCAGGACCAGTTGCGCCAATTATACCGCAACTCGGCCCAGGCAAAGCCGCGCGTGAAATGCAGCAACACGATGCCAAGGGCTGTGAAGGTGAACAAAGACGGGAACATCCAATTGGGTGGAAAGAACACCGCAATCAGCACTGGGGCAGCAATGAAAAACAACCCAAACTCCAGCCGCAACCGCAATTGCGGCGCCGCGCTGTCGGCCCAATCGGTTTGTTTGCTCACTGTAATGCCAACTCCGCCCGGATCAGACCACGCAACGAATTCCCTACGTAAAGCTTTTCCGCGTTTTTTAGGTCGGTCAAGGTCAGGGTGGCTTCGGTTACCTGTTTGTTATCAAGTAATTCTTGACGCAGTATTCCCGGCAATACGCCACAGGTCAGAGCGGGCGTCAGGCGGCGTCCATCCGGCATGTGTACGAACAGATTGGTGATCGTGCCTTCGCATAGCTCGTTTCTTTCGTTCAGAAACAGCATTTCGTCTATGCCTTCAGGCAGTGCTGCGCGGGCGGTGTCGTAAACTGCGCGTTTCGTTGTCTTGTACCTGAGCCAAACATCTGCCGAGCAAAGCCGCGTTTCGGCAACAGCTAGGCGCCAAACTGGAGGGTTTTCGACTAATTCTCCAGTTGTCAGTTCAAACTTGCCTGACTGGTCCAATGTCAAGCGGCATCGCAATGGTATGTTTCCCCAAGCTGCTTTTAAGGCAGTCAAAGCAGCACGCGGGTCAAAATCTATCCCCAAGGCCTTGGCGCTGCGATCCATGCGGGCCAAATGACGCTTCAAGCGCACAAACCCGTGCTTCGGCCGATACGCAAGCGTTTCGATTATGCGGAAGTCAGGGTCAGTTGGTGGGCAAAGCGGGCTTTCCATAGCGCTTCCTCGTATTCTGATGGGGCCGTGCTGTCCCAGACCACGCCGCCGCCCACGTTAAGGGTGGCCTTGCCATCCTCGACCATCAAGGTTCGGATCGCCACGTTGAACTCGGACCGTCCGTCAGGCGCTGCCCAACCAATCGCTCCGCAATAGATATCGCGGGGCCAGGGTTCGAGGTCAGACAAAATCTCCATCGCGCGAATCTTGGGCGCACCGGTGATCGAGCCGCAAGGAAACAGCGCGGTCAGAATGGTCGAAAGCTCTGCCCCCAGATGCAATTGCGCCCGCACCAATGAGATCATCTGATGCACGGTCGCATAGGTCTCGACCTTGAACAGTTCAGGTACTTTGACCGACCCGGGTAATGCAACGCGACTGATGTCGTTGCGCAGCAGATCGACAATCATCAGGTTCTCGGCCCGGTTTTTCGCGTCGGTCGACAGAAAGGCACGGCGGCGGGCATCTTCGGCCATGTCCTCACTGCGCGGCTGGGTGCCCTTCATCGGACGGGTTTCAATCCCGCGCTCGGCGTCGGTGCGAAAGAACAACTCGGGCGAGCGGCTCAGCAAGTCTGGCAAGCCGTCCTGCTGCACCAACGCGCCATGACCAACCGGCTGACCGGCGGTCAACGCGGCGTAGAGCGACGCGCTGTCGCCCTTGGCGATCAGGTCGATCGGAAAGGTCAGGTTTGCCTGATAAATGTCCCCTGCCCCGATGGCATCATGAACCTGTTGAAAGGCTTCTGTATACCGCGCCTCATCCCAACGCGGGACAAAGCCGCTGACCTCGCCGCGTGCTGGCGGCAAGGCGCGCTGCGTCGGCCCCTGATACACGCCGAAGCACAACAGGGGCAGACGGCGGTTCTTGGGTAAACGTTCGGCAAGGCGCGGTTCCAGGGTATAGCCAAGTTCATAGCTGGCATATCCAGCCAACCATGCCCCGTTCGCGCGCGCGCCGTCCAGCGCCGCCAAGGCCTGGGGCACATCATCCGGCTCATCTGCACGGATCACATCGGCCGGCCGGTCGAAACTGGTTCCCGACCCGACTGGCCCCTGATCGAAACGAATACGCAAGTGCATCCTCATTTGTCGTGCTGCGCGATATAGAGGATACGGCGGCGAGGGAAAGAGGGGAAAGCGGCAATTTCACCGCTGTTTCCGATACCTCTTGAACCTTTTCGCGCGGTCCCTATAACGCAGGACAATTTGGGCGCTTGGGGGTGCCCTGACTCGCGGATAATCGAAGGAACAAGGCCATGCCCAGAAGAACCGACATCCAGTCGATCATGATCATCGGAGCGGGGCCCATTGTTATCGGTCAAGCGTGCGAGTTCGACTATTCCGGCGCTCAGGCCTGCAAGGCGCTGCGTGAGGAAGGATACCGGGTCATTCTGGTGAACTCAAACCCGGCCACCATCATGACCGACCCGGGATTGGCGGACGCCACTTACATCGAACCAATCACCCCCGAGATTGTCGCCAAAATCATCGAAAAAGAACGCCCCGACGCGCTGCTACCCACGATGGGTGGTCAGACCGGCCTTAACACCTCGCTGGCCTTGGAAGAGATGGGCGTACTGGAAAAGTTCGGGGTCGAGATGATTGGCGCCAAACGCGACGCCATCGAAATGGCCGAAGACCGCAAGCTGTTCCGCGAGGCGATGGACCGGCTTGGTCTGGAAAACCCCAAGGCAACCATCGTGACCGCCCCTAAAAAAGCAGACGGCAGCGCAGATTTGGACGTCGGCGTGCAGATCGCTTTGGATGAGCTGGAAGAGATCGGCCTGCCCGCCATCATCCGCCCCGCCTTTACCCTTGGCGGCACTGGCGGTGGCGTTGCCTATAACCGCGAGGATTATATCCATTTCTGCCGTTCGGGCATGGACGCCTCGCCCGTCAACCAGATCCTTGTCGATGAAAGCCTGCTGGGCTGGAAAGAATACGAGATGGAGGTGGTGCGCGACACCGCCGACAACGCCATCATCGTCTGTTCGATTGAAAACGTCGATCCGATGGGTGTGCATACCGGTGACTCGATCACTGTGGCCCCTGCCCTGACGCTGACCGACAAGGAATACCAGATCATGCGCAACGGTTCGATTGCTGTTCTGCGTGAGATTGGGGTCGAAACCGGCGGCTCGAACGTGCAATGGGCGATCAACCCCGATGATGGCCGCATGGTCGTGATCGAAATGAACCCGCGCGTGTCGCGCTCGTCCGCCCTAGCCTCCAAAGCGACCGGTTTCCCGATTGCCAAGATCGCGGCGAAACTGGCCGTGGGCTACACGCTGGACGAGCTGGACAACGACATCACCAAGGTTACCCCTGCCTCTTTCGAGCCCACCATCGACTATGTCGTGACAAAAATCCCGAAATTTGCGTTCGAAAAATTTCCTGGGTCCGAGCCCTACCTGACCACCGCCATGAAATCGGTCGGTGAGGCCATGTCAATCGGGCGCACCATCCACGAATCGATGCAAAAGGCGCTGGCTTCGATGGAGTCGGGGCTTACCGGATTTGATGAGGTCGAAATACCCGGACTGAACGTTGGTGTCTGGGAAGAAGCCGACGACAAGGCCGCCGTGATCAAGGCGATCAGCCAGCAAACGCCCGATCGTCTGCGCACCATCGCGCAAGCCATGCGCCATGGCCTGTCAGACGATGAAATCTTTGGTGTCACAAAGTTTGACCCTTGGTTCCTCGCCCGCATCCGCGAGATTATCGAGGCTGAGCGCGAGGTTCGCAAAAACGGCCTGCCTATGACTGAAGACGGTCTTCGTCGGCTCAAGATGCTGGGCTTTACCGACGCACGTCTGGGCAACCTGACTGGCCGTGACGAAGACAACGTGCGCCGTGCCCGTCGGAACCTCGGCGTTTCTGCCGTCTTCAAACGCATCGACACCTGCGCCGCCGAATTCGAAGCGCAAACGCCCTATATGTATTCGACATATGAAGCCCCGATGATGGGCGAAGTCGAGTGTGAGGCCCGCCCCTCCGACCGCAAAAAGGTTGTCATCCTGGGCGGTGGCCCCAACCGGATCGGTCAGGGTATCGAGTTCGACTATTGCTGCTGTCACGCCTGTTTCGCGCTGACCGACGCCGGGTATGAGACCATCATGGTCAACTGCAACCCCGAGACGGTTTCGACCGACTATGACACATCGGACCGACTGTATTTTGAGCCGCTGACCTTCGAACACGTCATGGAAATCCTGACGAAAGAGCAGGAAAACGGCACGCTGCATGGTGTGATCGTTCAGTTCGGCGGCCAGACCCCGCTGAAACTGGCGAATGCGCTAGAGGCCGAAGGAATTCCGATCCTCGGCACCACCCCAGATGCCATTGACCTTGCCGAAGACCGCGAACGGTTCCAGGCGTTGGTCAATGAGTTGGGATTGAAACAACCCAAGAACGGCATCGCCGCGACGGATGCGCAGGCTCTGGAAATCGCGGAAGAGATTGGCTTCCCGCTCGTGATCCGCCCCTCTTACGTTCTGGGCGGGCGCGCGATGGAAATCGTCCGCGACATGGAGCAGCTAAAGCGCTACATCAACGAAGCTGTGGTGGTTTCTGGCGACAGCCCGGTTCTGCTGGACAGCTACCTTGCCGGTGCTGTGGAATTGGACGTAGATGCTCTGTGTGACGGCACCGACGTCCATGTTGCAGGCATCATGCAGCATATCGAAGAGGCCGGCGTTCATTCTGGCGACTCGGCGTGCTCGCTGCCGCCTTATTCCCTCTCCAAGGAAATCATTGCGGAGATCAAGGAACAGACATTCAAACTGGCCAGAGCACTGAACGTCGTTGGCCTGATGAACGTTCAGTTTGCGATCAAGGATGATGAGATCTATCTGATCGAAGTTAACCCGCGCGCATCGCGCACGGTGCCGTTTGTCGCCAAGGCCACCGACAGCGCGATTGCATCGATTGCCGCGCGCATCATGGCGGGTGAGAAACTGTCGAACTTCCCGCAGCGCCCCCCTTATCAAGAGGGTCAGGATACAAAGATTGCCGACCAGATGACTTTGGCCGACCCAAACATGCCGTGGTTCTCGGTGAAGGAGGCCGTGTTACCCTTTGCCCGTTTCCCCGGCGTCGACACCATCCTGGGGCCGGAAATGCGATCCACCGGCGAAGTCATGGGCTGGGACCGCGACTTTCCGCGCGCTTTCCTGAAGGCACAGATGGGCGCGGGCATGGTGCTGCCGTCCAAAGGTCGGGCGTTTATCTCGATCAAGGATGCCGACAAGACCCCTGCGATGCTTGAGGCCGCCCAAGTCCTTGCGGAACAAGGGTTTTCGTTGGTGGCCACACGCGGCACCCAGTCCTGGTTGGCCAAGCACGGCGTTGCCTGTGATGTGGTCAACAAGGTCTATGAGGGTCGCCCGGACGTGGCCGACATGCTGAAAGACGGTCAGGTGCAGCTATTGATGAACACCACCGAGGGCGCGCAGGCGGTTGAAGACAGCAAGTCCATCCGCTCTATTGCCCTCTATGACAAAATCCCCTACTTCACCACCGCAGCCGCAAGCCATGCCGCAGCACTGGCGATCAAGGCGCAGGCCGAGGGGGATGTTGAGGTAAAGTCGCTGCAGGGCTGAACAGTCCTGCAAATGGCCAGAGTGTCCAAAGCGTTGGTCCGGCCTGATCAGCATCCGGCATTCTCGCTGTCTCGGCATCGTCAGTGCGTGAGAGCGGCATTGGATCAAATTCGGCATATTCCCTTAGGTAACCATCCCTTGATCAAATCCCATTGTGACTGCATTTTAGGCGGATTCGAAACCTTCAGGACCCGCCATGTACACGCCCGCAATCACAGGCACAGGTGTTTTTACGCCCGAAAACATCATCACCAATGCTGAACTCGTCGCAGCCTTCAACGCATATGCAGACAAGCAAAACGCTAAGAATGCAGACAAAATCGCAGCTGGTGAGACTGAGCCGCTGCAGCATTCCTCGGAAGAGTTCATTCTCAAGGCATCGGGCATCGAAAACCGGTACGTGATGGACAAATCCGGCGTGCTGGATCCCGACGTGATGCACCCCCTTTTGCGCCAACGAAGCGATGACGAACCGGGCATCATGACCGAGATGGCGGTAGACGCGTGCAAAAAAGCCTTGGCACAGGCTGGACGCAAGGCCGAAGACGTTGATTTGGTGATTTGCGCAGCCTCGAACCATGAACGGGCCTACCCCGCGATTGCTATCGAAATTCAGCAAGCGCTGGGGATCAACGGTTTTGGATTTGACATGAACGTTGCCTGCTCGTCGGCCACGTTCGGCATTCAGGCCGCAGCGGATATGATCCGCTCGGGCTCGGTCAGATCGGCGCTGGTGGTGAACCCCGAAATCTGCTCGGGCCACTTGGAATGGCGCGACCGCGATTGCCACTTTATCTTCGGGGACGTCGCTACGGCCACCCTGATCGAGCGGATCGAAGACGCGCAAGGGCCACATTTCGAAGTCCTCTCGACCCGCTGCGCCACGTCTTTTTCGAATAACATCCGGAATAACAATGGCTTCCTGCGCCGCTCGCGCCCCGCTGGCGTGGTTGATCGGCGCGATATGCAGTTCATGCAAAACGGCCGCAAGGTGTTCAAGGAAGTGCTGCCGATGGTCAGCAAACACATCTCGGATCACATGGAAGCCGAAGGTGTAACCAGCGGCGACCTAAAACGCCTGTGGCTGCACCAGGCCAACAAAACGATGAACGATTTCATCGGCAAAAAAGTATTGGGGCGCGAACCCGAGGCGGACGAGCAACCCAACATCCTGCAGGATTATGCCAACACATCCTCAGCCGGTTCCATCATCGCGTTTTCCAAGTATTCAGATGATTTGGCAAACGGCGATATCGGGCTGATCTGCTCGTTCGGGGCTGGCTATTCGGTGGGGTCAGTGATTGTAAAGCGGCACGGTTAAACGAACCACAAGCAATCTCAGGAGCTTAGTCGAAACTCTAGAATTAAGACTTCGGATGTGGCAAGCCAGTCTCGATGGCTCGCTCGAATGAAAATACCATATCCAACTATGAAACCGCCGCGCCGCGTTGGCGCGACAAGATGCGCGTCTTGGGGTATTACGACGCCTACCTTGGTTTTCTTTCCACACCCCGTCTAGAACCCCACTCTGACTTGGACGTAGTAGATATCGGTTCAGGTTCAGCTGCGTTCGCCGAAGCTTGGGTCGCGATCTATGGATCGCCCGGCGCACTCACCCTGCTTGATCCAAGCAAATCGATGCTGCAGCGCGGACAGGCCGCTTTGCGAATACGTGGAACTGAACCCCTTTTGGTACAGGATGTCTTAGGCGGCGCCCAACTGAAACCAGCCGATATTGCGCTTGCCGCACACGTCGTCGAACATTGCGATGATCCTTTAGCTGCACTCATCCAAATGCGCGACCTATTGCACCCCGGAGGACGACTGTTTCTTGTTGTATCAAAGCCGCATTGGTGCAACGCGATAATATGGCTGCAATGGCGCCACAGAACGTTTCACAAGGATGAAATAACCGCGTTGTTACATGCGGCTGGGTTCAGCATAGAGCAGTTCTATACTTTTCCTGCAGGCCCACCATCGCGTACAAGCCGCGGGATTGTTGCCGTACGAACAGGTTGAAGGCCGTATACATCGGCACTCTTCCTTGCCGCTCAATGCAATGATTAGCTCACGCTTTCTTCTTCCAGATGTAGCTTCATCTCGATCAACACCTGTTGCAGCAGACTGGTTTCCCGCAGCAGGCGTTTGGCTTCGTTTACAGTGATAATCCCGTCCTCGATAGCGGCTTGGTATTCGGTCATCAGCATCGCAAAGCGCTGGCTCAGCGCGATAACGTCCGAGTTAACCCCCCCGGTACGCGGCGTATTTGAGTTCCGACCGTCATAGGACAATGTGATGTTCTTCAAATCGGCCAATGCCGATGTCACATGCGGGAAATTCGAAACAGCCTCCAGCCGGGCCACGGCGTCGACGGGCATGAACCGGTCAGCGTGTTCGGCATTGTCTGAATAATACCGACCTAAGGTTGCCTTGGACTTGCCGGTAATCTCGCACGCAGACTCTATGCCAACGTCTTTGACCAACGCTTCTGTGTGCTTCTTCAGATAGGCTCCGATATCTGCCATATTTTTACCTTTTCTGCCTGCGTCACCCACAACATCTGCCCGTGTGGGGGAAAGGGACAGGAAAATTCCCATACTCCAGTCATAATTGAAATGCCATAAATTGGCTATCCCTCAGATATGCAGGGGTTTTGTGAGTGAGTGGTGGCCCTTCCGGCCAGTAATGAGTGATTGCGAGGCGCTATTTTTTGGCCCCGCTGTGTGAAGGCCCATGTTGGCCGATGACGTCGCTGGTGTGGGCGCAGGGGATCCATCCCCTTTGAGCGTAAGCTCTGCCTCTGCAACGACAGCGGCGACGTCACTTTTATGCATGGCTGTTATAGCCTTGCCGGGACACGCAAGGCCATTTAGACCCGGGCGCATGGCAAAGCTGTACTTCAACTATTCCACGATGAACGCGGGCAAATCGACCGTGTTGCTGCAAGCCTCGCACAATTATCGCGAACGGGGCATGGAAACTTATCTGATGACCGCAGCGCTGGACGGGCGCGCCGGGATTGGAAAGATTGCGTCACGCATAGGCATTTCCGCTGATGCCGACACGTTTTCTTCAAGCGACGACGTGTTTGCGATGATCCGACAGCGGCTGGACCAAGGTGAAATCGCATGTGTCTTTGTCGACGAAGCGCAGTTTCTTTCAGAAGAGCAGGTCTGGCAGCTGGCGCGCGCCGTGGACGACCTGAGCGTGCCGGTGCTTGCCTATGGTCTTCGGGTAGATTTTCAGGGTCGCCTTTTCCCGGGATCAGCAGCCTTGCTGGCCCTCGCAGACGAGATGCGAGAGGTGCGTACCATCTGCAAATGCGGGCGGAAAGCGACGATGGTGATTCGACAGGATGAAAACGGCAATACCATCACCGAAGGCGCACAGGTACAGATCGGCGGCAATGAAACCTACGTCTCGGTTTGTCGCAGGCACTGGCGCGAGGCGGTTGAATCCTAGACCGGGTTCGGCAGCGGTCGCCCCGCGACGAAAGCCGCAACGTTGTCCAGCGCCATAAGGCCCATAGCGCTACGCACCTCTTCGGTCGCAGTGCCCAGATGCGGCAGCAGGGTCAAATTCTCCATCTCGCGCAGGGCTTGCGGGACAGCAGGTTCAAACTCATAGACATCCAGACCAGCACCGGCGATCTGGTCCGATTGCAAGGCGGCGATCAGGGCGGCTTCGTCGATGACCTCGCCGCGCGCGATGTTGATCAGGATGCCGGAGGGTTTCATGGCCCCCAGCACCTGTGCATTGATCAGATGGCGCGTTTCGGCCCCACCGGGGACAGCAAGGACAAGAAAATCGACGTCTGCTGCCAGAGTGGTCAGGTCAGCGACATACTCGGCAGGGTAGTCCACCTGTTTCGGGCTGCGCGATTGATAGGCCACCTGCATTTCGAACCCAAAGTGGCACCGGCGTGCAATGGCCTGACCAATCCGCCCCATGCCAACAATGCCTACGCGTTTGCCGGTGACGTGATGGCCCAGCATCTGCGTTGGGTGCCAGCCCTGCCAGTGACCTGCACGGACCAAGCGTTCGCCCTCACCCGCGCGGCGGGCGGTCGATAGCAGTAAGGTCATGGCGATATCCGCCGTCGCATCCGTCACGGCACCGGGCGTGTTAGTGACGGCGATACCCACAGCTTGCGCGGCGTCTACGTCGATGTGGTTGTAGCCGACGCCAAAATTCGCCAGCAGCCTACAGCGGGGGTCCGCGATTTCGGTAAAGACCTGAGCCGAAAACTGATCGCCCAAAGTCGGTACAACCACGTCAAACTCCTTCAACGCGCGCAGCATCTCATCACGCGTCATCGGTACGGTCTCCTTGCGGATTTCCACGTCAAACTCAGCGCGGGCGCGGGCCTCAACGGCGGGAGTCATCGGGCGTGAAATCAGCACCTTCATCAATGCATCCGCCCACCGATGGGAACCTCGCCATCCGGGCCGATAAGGACAACCTCACCGTTTTCGTCTGGCAGGCCCAACACCAGAACCTCGGACATGAACCGGCCGATCTGGCGTGGGGGGAAGTTCACGACGGCCATCACTTGTTTTCCAACCAGAGTCTGCGGGTCGTAATGCGCCGTGACCTGAGCCGAGGTCTTCCGCTCGCCAATCTCATCCCCGAAGTCGATCCACATCTTGATTGCGGGTTTGCGGGCCTCGGGGTACGGCTCGGCACGGGTTACTTCGCCTACGCGGATATCGACCTTTAGAAAGTCGTCGAATGTAATCTCACTCACGAGACAGCTCCTTGGATCGGTCTGTTGCAGCTTTGACTGCGCGGCGCAGCAGGTCAGGGAAACCAGTTTCTTCGTGCATTAACACCTCGAGCGCAGCTTGGGTGGTGCCGTTCGGGGAGGTCACGTTGATGCGCAATTGCGAAGGGGCTTCCTCGGCAGCCACGGCCAGCGCACCGGCTCCAGCCACGGTGGATTTGGCCAGTTTCATCGCCAGTTCGCCCGGCAACCCCTGGGCCTGACCCGCCGCCGCCAGCGTTTCGATCAGGTGAAACACATAGGCCGGGCCCGAGCCGCTCAGCCCGGTGACGGCGTCCATCTGTGCCTCATCATCCAGCCGGACGGTCTCACCGATTGCAGATAACAGGTTTTCCGCAAGGGATACGTCTGCATCTGATGCCTGTGTGTTGCCGATCAGAGCAGTGATCCCCTTGCGGATTGCCGCAGGTGTGTTCGGCATGGCGCGCACGATCGGGGTGTCATTTCCCAACACGCTTTTCAATGTTGCAATAGATGTGCCTGCTGCGACCGAAACAAACAGGGTGTCGCCACCGCCCAGCGCCTTGATCGCTGGCAGGGCCTCACCCATCATCTGCGGCTTGACTGCAACCAGCACCACGGCGGGGGCCTCGGGCAATGGTGTGTTGATGTTGACGCCCTGCGCCTTCAGCCAGTCCGAGGGGTTCGGATCAATGACCCAGACAGCGGATGCGGGCAGCCCATGCTCTAACCATCCGGCGAGCATGGCTGATCCCATTTTGCCGCATCCCAGAAGCACAAGCCCCTGCTCGGCGACGCGTGACATGTCCATGATTGCCCCTCTCCTTAGTCGGTTCGGGGCAAAGCATTACGCGCGGCCGTAGGCCTCTGCAATGGCGACTTGCATCGCTTCTTCCGGATCACGGTTGCCCCAAGTGACCAGTTGGATCGCCGGGTAATACCGCTCAGCGCTTAGAACTGCGGCTGTGATCATGGTGTCAATCTGCTCCGGGCTGGCCATCTGGCCGCCGGCCAGAACCAAACCATACCGATAGACCATCAGCTTCTGATTGGCCCAGTACGTGAACGCCCCGGCCCAGCACTGATCATTCATCTTGTTCAGAAGTTCATACAGTTCGGTCTCACGCTCGGCCGGTGGCTCCATTTCAAACGAGCACACCATGCGCAGCGTTTCATCATAGTTGGACCAGGCCAGAGTGATTGAGTATGTGCGCCACTGCCCCTCGACAGCCATGGCGATCTGGTCATCCCCGATCCGGTCAAAATCCCAGTCGTGATGCTCAGCCAAGTGCTCGACTATATCAATCGGATGAAGGTCTTCTTCGAGAAACTGCTCGGAAAGGGCCATAATGCCACCTCACTTTTCTCTAGCATTTTGGGGCTGGCAGTGCCCCATTGCTAGTTGCCTGCTCTACAAGCCGGGCTTCCCCCTTGGGCCTGTACTAAATATGGTGCGATGCGAGACACGGGTCTGGCAACCCTATTTCTTGGGGATGACTGCAATAAGTTGTGGATAGTCAGCAACGGCACTCAAAATATTGGCACAGACCTCAGCTTTGTCTTGATTAAATTCCGTAAGGCGTCAGAATGCACCGCACCGTACAACCCAAGACGGGATTGCGCGGCGCGCTACCTTGCCCTGAAAATCAAGATCGTAAGGAACGGGACGGCTTTACTTGTCCAGCTTCGCCTCAAGCGCGGCGATGCGTGCTTCCAGCGCTGCGTTCTCTTCGCGGGCTTTTTGCGCCATCGCGCGGACGGCGTCGAACTCTTCACGGGTCACGAAGTCACGATCGGCCAGCCAACGATCAATCATTGACTTCATCGCATTCTCGGCCTCTTCCCGCGCGCCCTGAGCCACCCCCATGGCGTTGGTCATCAACTGGGAAACGTCATCCAGGATTTTGTTGCGGGTCTGCATATCTTTACTCCGGTCTGTCGGTTGGTCTTTATATGGGGGACGATTGGCCCGGACTCAAGGTTGACTTGCCCCTCAAACCCCGGGCAATGAGACGCACATGCAGGCTGTTCTGAATTTCCCCGATCTGTCACCCGAGCTTTTCTCGATCTCACTCTTCGGGATGGAGTTTGCCCTTCGGTGGTACGCGCTGGCCTATATCGCCGGTATCCTGATTGCATGGCGGATGGGGGTTATGGCGTTGCGGCGCCCTGCCCTGTGGCCCGAGAAAACGCCGCCGATCAAGCCTGAACAGCTTGAGGACCTCATCACATGGATCATCCTTGGCGTGATTGTAGGTGGGCGACTTGGGTTTGTCCTGTTCTATCAGCCCGCATATTACCTTTCGAACCCCCTTGAGATCTTGAAGATCTGGCAGGGCGGAATGGCATTTCATGGCGGGTTGCTTGGGGTGGTGGTCGCCTCGTATCTCTATGCGCGGCGTCAGCAAAGCCCGGTTCTGTCCTTGGCAGACCTGATTGCGCACACGGTGCCACCCGGATTGCTGCTGGGGCGGCTGGCGAATTTCATCAATGCCGAGTTGTGGGGGCGCCCCAGTGAATTGCCCTGGGCCGTGATTTTCCCCGGTGGAGCCGCGCAGGATTGCCCGGGCGTCCTGGCTGGGATGTGCGCCCGGCATCCATCGCAATTGTATGAGGCTGCATTAGAGGGCTTGCTGCTGGGCCTTCTGCTTTTGTGGCTGGCATATCGGCGCGGAGCATTCCACAAGCCCGGACTGATCACAGGTGTCTTCCTAGCCGGGTACGGCGCCTCGCGGTTCTGCGTCGAATTCTTCCGGCAGCCCGACGCGCAGTTTGTCTCTCCCGGCAATCCGTTGGGGCTGGCATTGCACATCGGCGGGTACGGCCTGACAATGGGACAATTGTTGTCGCTGCCGATGATTGGCCTTGGCCTGTGGCTTGCCCTGCGTGCAAGGCGGGTCGCATGACTTTGATGGATCATCTGCTTGAGCGAATCGCGCAAGATGGCCCAATGAGCGTGGCCGACTTCATGACTGAATGCCTGCTGCATCCGACTTTTGGCTATTACACGACTCGCGATCCGCTTGGCACACAGGGCGATTTCATCACTGCCCCGGAAGTCAGTCAGATGTTTGGAGAGTTGATTGGGCTGTCGCTGGCACAAAGCTGGCTGGATCAGGGCCGCCCAGATCCTTTTGTACTGGCCGAACTTGGCCCGGGTCGTGGCACGTTGATGGCGGATATGCTGCGCGCCACCGCTGGTGTGCCCGGTTTCACGGATGCCGCCCAGATTGTGCTGTTTGAAGCTTCGCCCACATTGCGCGACATCCAGGCACAGACGCTGACAGGCTATCAACCGCGCTGGGTCGACTCAGTTGCAGACCTGCCCGAAGCCCCCTTGTTTCTGGTCGCAAATGAATTTTTTGACGCCCTGCCCATTCGCCAGTTTCTGCGCGATAGCACGGGTTGGCGTGAACGGCTTATTGGCACCGATGGCAATACGTTGACCTGGGGGTTGGGCCCGCAATCAGATCAGGTTGCGCTTACCGATCGGCTGAGCGACACCAAAGATGGGGATTTGGTCGAGCTTTGCCCTGCAGCGATACCCATCATTGCCGTGATCGCCCGGCGGATCGGCACGCATGGCGGGGCTGGGCTGATTGTGGACTATGGTGACTGGCGTTCGCTGGGAGATACATTCCAGGCGCTTCACGGGCACACGCATACAGACCCTTTGGAAAAGCCCGGTCAAGCCGATCTGACAGCGCATGTGGATTTCGAACCTTTGGCGATTGCGGCGCGCGCCGCAGGATGCGCGCATACGCGGCTCACCCCTCAGGGGATGTTTCTGGAACGGCTGGGTATCGCAACCCGTGCGCAATCCCTTGCAGCGAGTCTCGGCGGGTCCGAGCTGGAAGAGCTGGTTGCCGCACATCGCCGGTTGACGCATCCAGACGAAATGGGAAACCTGTTCAAAGTGCTGGGCCTGTACCCCTCGCCCTCCTCGCCGCCACCGGGACTTGAGCCATGACCTTGGAAATATTGACCTCAGACTTGCTCAACCCCGTGCATCACGGATTCTTCAGCCGCCGAGGCGGCGCGTCATCGGGTATTTTCTCGGGCCTCAATTGCGGCTACGGCTCGTCCGATCAAACCGAAGCCGTAACGCTGAATCGAAAGCGGGTCGCACAGGCGATGGAAGTTGCGCCAGACGCCCTGGTCGGAGTCCATCAGGTTCATTCACCAACTGTTCTGACGGTCGACGCGCCGATAAATGGGGATAAGCCAAGGGCAGACGCCGTCGTCACCGCCACGCCGGGATTGGTTTTGACGATTCTGACTGCCGATTGTCAGCCGGTCTTATTTGCCGATACGGACGCACACGTGATTGGAGCTGCACACGCCGGCTGGCGCGGCACTCTGGATGGAGTGTTGGAAGCCACGCTTGACGCAATGGAAGCCCTTGGTGCAACGCGGGAAAACATCACTGCCGTGATTGGTCCTTCGATATCACAATCGGCTTACGAGGTTGGCCCCGAATTTTTGGACGAATTCGCTGCGGACTCACCGGACAACCTAAGGTTTTTTGCAAACGGACAGGGCGATCGGCTGCAATTTGATCTTCCCGCGTTTGGGCTGCACAGATTGCGTCAGGCGGGCGTGGGTCGGGCTGAATGGACACGCCACTGCACCTACTCCGATCCTGAAAGATTCTATTCGTACCGCCGGTCCACCCACACGAAAGAAGCGGACTACGGACGCCTGATTTCCGCCATAAAACTTTAAGCAAAACCCGAATTAAGGCAATTTCGCCGCTTTTTCGCCACAATTGTTTGGCTAGCTAAGTCACTACAATTTGATAATTTTTGTCCGCTCTCAGGTGTTTATCTGTCGGTACCCCCGCAGGGCGCGACTCGCTTAATGAAGAGGAATCGCATTGTCTCGTTTGTCCTGAATTCATCCCGGATCAGCCTTATCGCCGCCGCAATGGCCAAGCAAATTAGGACCCCAGAGGAAAAGGGACGCCGGTCCCATAGCGAGCAGGACAACGAAATGAAGAGGAAATCACGCTTTCTCTGCGCCGTTCTTGCGGCCACCAGAGAGCATCAGCTGGAGATGCCGTGGAAACGGGTTTCCAGCCAATCCGTCAGGGTCGCCCGCCGTATGGCGGCACGTCGCTGAGAATGAAAACCCCGCGAGCCAAGCTGCCGGTTCCGGGACGAGACGCACGTCGGAGGGGTGCTCCGATCCGGTGTGTGGCCTGCCGCCGATATTTTGGGCGGTCCAGGTTAGGAGCCTGTTTGCGTAGGCAATTTCGCCTGCGTTTGTATGAGTTTGCAGGGGGGGTCAATGTGATGACCAACAGCGTTGAGGTTTCTGTCGCGGCTCGCGGTCGAGATGCCTGTGGTGCTGCGATCATCGATTTCTTGCAAGCCAAAAGTGAATCCGATCAGGCGCGGCTGTACGGGGGTTCAGCCTACCTGTTCGTTTCTTAGAGGGGACGGAATTGTAATGACTATCCCAAATTCTTTATCGCGCGCTGCCAGGAATGCCGTTGGAACGTCGGCATTACTGCGCGATGGGCCAAGACCAAAAACACAGAAAAAAGCGCAACTTAGGCGCTATGAAGTCAGTACACTGATGAAAAATGGGGATGTCGTTCAGACACGTCATATCGCCCCTGCCCTGCCAATGTTCGAAGACGCGTTTTGTGCCTTTACGCGTGGAGCTTTGGTCGAAACCGAATCCGGCCCTATGGCCTTTGAAGACCTGTTGCCCGGCGATACTGTCCTGACCCAGACCGGCGCTTCGGAAACGGTCCTTTGGAAAGGGTCGGTCACGTTGATTCCCGGACGCCAGGATTCGCACGGCCGCACGCGACCTTTGACGCGGATCATGGCCGACACATTTGGCATGCAAAAGCCGATGTCTGGCGTGATCGTTGGCCCTTCTGCACGGTTGCTGGGAACGCCTTCCCATTTGCGGCATGTCAACGGAGAAGGACCGGTGCTTACGCCTGTTCATGAGTTCCAGGACGGTATGAGTGTAATCGAAACCCTGCCGCCAACTCCGATTGAGTTGTTTCACATCTGTTTGAAACGGCACGCGGTCATCAATGTGGATGGATTGCAATTCGAAACCTACCATCCGGGCGTCAACGCCGTGCGTAGGGTCAGCCATTCTCTGAGGTCAATCTACCTGAATTTGTTTGCGCATATCGACACGCTCAGTGATTTCGGACCTTTGGTCATGCCGCGGGCTGGCGACGGAGAGGTAGATGCGATAACAGCATAAACTTGAATACAGTCTGCTATTTGGGGGCAATATGCAGCTACTCATCAGTTGGGTGATCTATGTCACGGTGGCAGCCGTTCTGCCACCCGTAAAACCACATCCAAAGCTTGTAGGGATCAGGCCGTCCGACTCATCCGGTCTTCGAGGACGTCGAATGGCACGCCTGGTTCATCTTTTGCGCCGCGAATAACCAACGATGTCTTGACGCTTGCAACATTCGAGGTGGTCAGCAATTCGCCGGTCAGGAACTGCTGAAAACTGCTTAGATCAGGGGCCACGCATTTCAGTATGAAATCCACTTCTCCGTTCAGCATGTGACATTCCCTGACCAAGGGCCACTCGCGGCAGCGTTCCTCGAACGCGCTCAGTTCGGCCTCGGCCTGACTTTCCAGACCGACCATAGCAAAGACCTGAACCTCGAATCCCAGCTCACGCGAGTTGACATCAGCGTGGTAGCCACGGATCAGTCCTGATTCCTCAAGAGTTCGTACGCGCCGCAGGCATGGCGGGGCTGAAATACCCACGCGTTTTGCCAGTTCGACATTGGTCATACGACCGTCTGCCTGCAGTTCCGCCAGAATCTTGCGGTCAATCTCATCCAGCCGTATCGCGACCATCAAATACTCCTGATTTTTCGGTTGTTATATCAGTAGCCAGCGGATGCGCAATAATATTTCACAACTGCGCAATATTGTTTATTCTTCCCTCCCCTCTTCGCGCGGTATTCGCAGCGTGCATAGCGGGTACAAAACACGAAGGGGCTTTAAGGGCGGCTGGTGGGCCGCTATATGCCACCGTCAGGGGCCAGGCGGCCCAATCAGGCAGATCGAGTTGGGGGTACCATGGCCGAAACACGTCACACTAAGGTTCTGATCATCGGATCGGGGCCGGCTGGTTATACCGCGGGCGTCTACGCAAGCCGCGCAATGCTGAATCCCATTCTGGTTCAAGGCATCGAGCCCGGCGGTCAGCTGACCACCACGACCGAGGTCGAAAACTGGCCCGGCGATACCGAGGTTCAGGGCCCGGATTTGATGGTTCGCATGCAAGACCACGCCAAGGCGATGGGATGTGAGGTTATTGGCGAGTTTATCAGCGATCTGGACATCTCGAAACGTCCGTTCACTGCCAAGGGCGACAGCGGCACCACCTATACCGCCGATGCAGTCATTCTGGCCACCGGTGCGCGCGCAAAATGGCTGGGTCTCCCGTCAGAGGACAAGTTCAAGGGTTTTGGAGTTTCAGCCTGCGCCACCTGCGACGGTTTCTTTTACCGCGGGCAGGAGATCGTCGTGATTGGCGGCGGCAACACCGCCGTGGAAGAGGCGCTGTTCCTGACCAATTTCGCCAGCAAAGTCACGCTGATTCATCGCCGCGATGAACTGCGGGCCGAGAAAATTCTGCAGGACCGATTGCTCAAGCACGAAAAGATCGAACCACTTTGGTTTCACGAACTGGAGGAGGTCATCGGCACCGATGCCCCCTTGGGTGTCGAAGGCGTGCGTGTCAAGAACGTAAAAACCGGCGAGATCACCGAGATACCCTGCAAGGGCGTCTTTGTCGCCATTGGCCACGCGCCTGCAAACGAGCTGGTCAAAGACACGCTGGAAACGCACATGGGCGGCTATGTGGTCACCAAGCCGGGATCAACCGAAACATCGGTGCCGGGTGTGTTTGCAGCGGGCGACCTGACCGACCACATCTACAGGCAGGCGGTAACAAGCGCCGGAATGGGCTGCATGGCCGCCCTGGACGCTGAGCGTTTTTTGGCGCAACACGATTAAACGACTACGGAAATTCTCCGAACCCTTCGGGGAATTCCAACGCCTCCTCGGGCACAACCTCAGCTTGACCCATCCGCGCGCACGTATCAGACTCGGGCCAGGATAAGCGAATGCAGGTGGCCTGAGTGAAAAGTGTGTTATGGCAAGGCGGGTGGGCAACCCGACTGCGGATCAGCAGTGGTCTGATCCTGTTCGCATATGCCTTTTTTCACTTCATAAATATTGGGTTGGGCCTGTTCCACACCGATTACCTGCACGGCATGCAGGAAGGCCGCCATGTGGTCACGCGGCACGACATTGGCAGCGTGATCCTGTACCTTGCGCTGTTCATCCATTCCGGGCTTGCGCTCTATTCCATAAGTCAACGCCGCACGATGCGGATGCCGTTCAGCACCGGCTTGCAGATTGTTCTGGGTCTTCTGATCCCACTCCAGCTTATCGCCCATATCGTCCACACGCGCTACGCTCATGAGGTTTATGGCGTCAACGACGAGATGGGCTATATCATCGCGCTAATGTGGCCCAGCACTGCGATCTGGATGCAAAGCGCTCTGCTTCTGGTCGTCTGGGTCCACAGCTGCATCGGTTTGCACATGTGGCTGCGGTTGACTAGCTGGTGGTCAAGGACCGTTCCGTATCTTGTCGGTGCAGCCGTATTTGTGCCTTCGTTTGCATTGGCCGGGTTGCTGACCGAAGGGCGCCGTATCTGGGCCGATTTTGGCGATCCCTTCCTGCGGGATCAATACATCGAGCATTACAATTGGCCCTCGCCCGAGTCTTTTCAGGCTATGGCCAACGTTGAGAACAACGCGCTTATAGCATTCGTGATGACGCTTGGGGCGGCGCTTTTGGTTTTTGTCATACGCAAACTTTGGCGGCGCAGACATTCAGTGCGGATAAACTATGTCGAAGGCCCTGAAGTGGTCGCCGAAAAGGGCATGACGCTTCTGGAAATCTCGCAGGCCAATGGCGTTCCGCACACAGCCCTGTGCGGCGGCAAAGGTCGGTGCACGACGTGTCGCGTGATCGTCGAAGATGGCGCAGACAAGCTGCCTGCGCCCAGCGAGGTCGAGGCCCGCAGCCTGGCCGCCGTTGGCGCCCCTGATGGCGCACGACTGGCTTGCCAGATCCGTCCGACCGACCCGCTGACCGCGTTTCGCATGTTTCGACCCGACGGCGGACGCAAGCGCGCCCATGCCAGCCACGGACAAGAGCGGAAACTGGCAGTGCTGTTCCTTGACATGCGCGG
This sequence comes from Ruegeria sp. AWH4_226, assembly GCF_056159225.1. NCBI lineage: Bacteria > Pseudomonadati > Pseudomonadota > Alphaproteobacteria > Rhodobacterales > Roseobacteraceae > Ruegeria > Ruegeria sp. AWH4_226. Next base: position 47,903 of record NZ_JBSWUU010000003.1, read on the forward strand.
ATTCACCTCGCGGACAACTGGTCAGTTGCCGTACGACATTGTGTTCCTTTTGAACCGGTTCTTCGACGCGATTGTTCCGGCGATTACTGCGCATGGTGGTGTGGTCGACAAATACATGGGGGATGGCCTGCTGGCTGTATTTGAAAAGCCCGACGCGGAACGATCAGCCAAGGCAGGGCTTGCCGCCGCCGCTGATATCAGTCTTGACCTTGCGCGCTTTAACCAGCAACTCAAAAGCGAGTCCAGCCCCGGGATACGCATCGGGATGGGGCTGCATCTGGGTGATCTGGTTCTGGGTGAAATCGGCGCTGTGGGCAGTTCATCACGTACAATTATCGGGGATGCGGTCAACGTGGCCAGCCGGCTTGAGAGCGAAACCAAAGCCTTAAAGGTTGAGCTTTTGGTTTCGACCGATTTGCTGCAAGCTGCCGGATACGAAAGCGACCCGGCTGACCTTCAATCTTTTGACCTGCGCGGCGTTGCAAAGACGATTCTCGCCCTGCCCGTGGCAAAAGCATCCGATCTTTTTAAGCATAAAGCGACCTTGGAACAGACGTACTAAATCCGCGCGAGGACAGCGCATCCATGGGAATAAAGTCGGGATATGTCCGCGCTGACGAAAAAATCTTCTAATCCGGTCAAAAACCGCGCATATCGTCCTTTATTTCATGAATCAATATGGACTTCGACAAGCGCTCGGGGCACATGCCCCAGCAAACACCCCTGAACCACCGGTAAAACCGCACTTCGACAAGAGTATTCCCATGACGATGTTAAGCAATCTTGCTCCGATCCCAGAACTGTATGTGTCATATGACTCGGCGCAAAAGCTGAAAGTGGAAGCCGCCGACCTGACCAGTTGGGACCTGAGCCCCCGTCAGATCTGCGATCTGGAACTGCTGATGAATGGCGGTTTCAATCCGCTCAAGGGCTTCCTGAGCGAGGCCGACTATGACAACGTCGTCGAAAACATGCGTCTTGCCGACGGCACCTTGTGGCCAATACCCATCACCCTGGACGTCAGCGAAGATTTTGCCGACACAATCGAACTGGGTCAGGATATCGCCCTGCGCGATCAGGAAGGTGTCATCCTTGGCACCATGACAGTCACCGACCGCTGGACCCCGGACAAAGCGCACGAAGCCGAAAAGGTGTTCGGTGCTGATGATGACGCGCACCCGGCAGTGAATTACCTGCACAATGTCGCCGGAAAAGTTTACTTAGGCGGCCCGGTTACAGGTATCCAGCAGCCGGTTCACTATGACTTCCGCGGCCGCCGTGACACTCCGAACGAGCTGCGCGCCTATTTCCGTAAGCTGGGCTGGCGGCGCATCGTGGCCTTCCAGACCCGCAACCCGCTGCACCGCGCGCACCAGGAATTGACCTTCCGCGCTGCGAAAGAAGCGCAAGCCAACCTGCTGATCCACCCGGTTGTCGGCATGACCAAGCCGGGCGACGTGGATCATTTTACCCGTGTTCGCTGCTACGAGGCGGTGCTGGACAAATACCCGGCCTCGACCACTTCGATGTCGCTGCTGAACCTTGCGATGCGCATGGGTGGCCCGCGCGAGGCGGTCTGGCACGGCCTGATCCGCGCCAACCACGGCTGCACCCACTTCATCGTTGGCCGCGACCACGCCGGCCCGGGCAAAAACAGTAAGGGCGAGGATTTCTATGGCCCTTACGACGCACAGGATCTGTTCCGCAAATACCAGGACGAGATCGGCGTCGAAATGGTCGATTTCAAGCACATGGTCTATGTACAGGAACGCGCCCAGTATGAGCCAAATGACGAGATTCTGGACAAAGAGAACGTCACGATCCTGAATATCTCGGGCACCGAACTGCGCCGTCGTCTGGCGGAAGGTCTGGAAATCCCTGAATGGTTCAGCTTTCCCGAAGTTGTGGCCGAGTTGCGTAAAACCAAGCCGCCGCGCAGCCAGCAGGGCTTTACAGTGTTTTTCACCGGTTTTTCAGGTTCGGGCAAATCCACCATCGCCAACGCGCTTATGGTCAAGCTGATGGAGATGGGTGGCCGTCCAGTGACCTTGTTGGACGGGGACATCGTGCGTAAGAACCTGTCCTCTGAACTTGGCTTCTCGAAAGAGCACCGAGACCTCAACATCCGTCGCATCGGCTACGTGGCCTCTGAGATCACCAAGAATGGTGGGATCGCCATCTGTGCTCCAATCGCGCCCTATGCCACGACCCGCCGCGCGGTTCGGGAAGAGATCGAGCAGTTCGGCGCCTTCTGCGAGGTGCATGTTGCGACCTCGATCGAAGAATGCGAACGTCGCGACCGTAAAGGTCTTTACAAGCTGGCGCGCGAGGGCAAGATCAAGGAATTTACCGGCATCTCCGACCCTTATGACGTGCCGCAGAACCCTGAACTGAGCGTCGAGACTGAGAATGTCGATGTCGACAATTGCGCCCACCAGGTGCTGCTCAAACTGGAAAGCATGGGCTTGATCGCCGCGTCCTAAAATCTGGCAAATGGGAATAGACGGCTCCCGGTATCCGGGGGCCGTTTTTCTTTGGAAGCATTATATAAGCTCCCGTTGGCGCAGTTCCCCACAGCAACACTGGCTTACCATCAATAGCCCCCTGCCCTTACACTCGGGGCAGGCGTTGAGTTGCTACCCTCTGGCGCGCTGTTCAACCGGCCCAAGGGTCAGCCCGGGGTCGCGTCCAGTTCCGCGCGCAGCAACCGCGCGGCCCTGCTTTCGAAATCGCCGTACTCGGCTGCTTGCTGCTGGATGGACTGCAGGTGCGGCAGGCGTGCGGCAAAGTCCTCAACCGAAGCGGACTGGATCGCGCGGCGGATATCGGCCTCGGACTCGCACAGGATCATACCGGACGTATCGAAGAAATCGCCAATATTCGGGCACCCCCAATAAATTGGAACCGTCGAACAAAGGATCGCGTCGATCAGCTTTTCCGAAAAGTAGTTCCTCTCGCGCACATTCTCGATAACCACAGAATGACGGTAGGGCGCCAGCCCGTCTGATTTTCGCTCGAACGGTGTATATCCCCGGCCCATGATGTCCACGTCCGCGCCGGTGTCCCGAACCCAGTCGATCACTGCATGGCGCAGCCTGTGCCCTTCAAGATCGCGTTTGGCCGAGGCGATCAGCGAGCAGGCCTTGGTTTTCTCAACGCCAATATCTCGCCAGTCGGGCACCATCGTCACGCCATAGGGCAGGAACACCGCGTTCGGTATGGTTTCAAGCAACACGTCATGAAAGGTGAAAACGCGGAAAAATCGCCGCCAAGTATACCGCAGCATTCGGTCGTGTTTGCCGTGGATGGCCGACGGCTCACCCATCATCAGAGAAATGCGTGCGCGCGTGCCACGACGCAGGCGAAGATGCACAGTCGAGTTCGGGTACATGATCAGGTGATCGGTACGCTCCAGATCACCGACCGTCTTGCCGACCAGGCGGTCGGGGCACCCCTCGGGCCAGATCAAATCGGCCAAAGGGACCGAGGCAAGTTTTGGTCCAAGACGGTGCCCATAGGGCAATATTGCGATGGCAGGCCGGGTCACTTGGCGACCTCGGGCAGGTCAACCTGGCCGCGCATCAGAACATATCCGCGCCCCGCAACCTTTATGCCGGTCATTGCCTCAACTGGCCCTACACGCGTCACGGTTGCCTGACCCGGGCGGCCCATGTCATGGCCTTGTTCGGCAGTAAAGCTGTCCTTGGTCATCAGCCGATTTTTCCAAAGATAGGCCGCCATCGCACCGGTCGCCGATCCGGTAAATGGGTCCTCGGGCGGGCTGGGCAGTGCCATCAGTAGGCGCGAGAAGGTATCACCTGCGTCTGTTGCGCCTTTGAGCGTCACCAAGAAAGGCTCTGCCATGTCTATACCGGAATAGCCCGCCTTTGCAGTAAGCTCGCGCAACGCGTCGACGTTCAGCTTTGCGGCGCGAAGTGCATCGTGATCCCGCAGAACCGTAATGCAAAATGGCAAACCGGTGGACACAAACTGAGGTGGGGCAACTATCGCGTCCTTGGGCAGACTGACGGTGGCAGCAACCATACCGGCAGGTATGACCTTGCCGAATTGCGGCGCGACCTGCGTCATCTCAATCTCGTCGCCATTCAGGCAGATTGAAACAAGGCCCGCGCCGGTTTCCAAAGTCAGCGTATCGACCGTGACCAGGCCGCGAGACTTCATAGCCGCAACTGTTGCAATGGTGGGATGTCCGGCAAACGGAATTTCCCGGCTGGCCAGAAAGTATCGCACGCGAAAATCGGCAACATTGGATGGCCCGGTGAACGTACATTCGACCAAAGACGTCTCGCGCACATAGGCGGTGCATATTTCTTTCGACAAAACCGCGCCGCCGTGGACAACGGCGCACCCGTTGCCACCAAAGGCGCGGTCGGTAAAGGCGTCTACCCAGTCGAAGTCAAACCAGCTCATGTCGCGCGCCCTCCGTTTTGCGCCCCACTACAGAGTCGCATGTCTGGCTTTAAGGGCACCAGATGTCACGGAGAAAATAGTGCGCGCTGGCGCTGTATCAGTGCACGGCCACCGGTGAAAAGTCATGCTCGCGTGCCAGAACGAAGGCCAGCTTGCGATCTGCGACCAGCGCCAGTTGCTGACCGTCAGAATTGTGGACGGCATATAACTGATCCAGATCACCGGCCTGCTCTCTGACTTCTTGCGGCAGATCGGCAACTTCGACCGTTTTCACATAGGCGATCCTGTCGCCCCCGGTGTTCAACTCGATCGGTGTATTCATAGCTCTTACCCCTTTCTTATGTTGATCTTTTGCACCACCGTTTCAGGCACGGCTCGGCTTAGATCCACGTGCAGCAGACCGTTTTCGATGATCGCCTCGCCCACCTCAACACCATCTGCCAGCACGAACATGCGCTGGAACTGACGTGCGGCAATACCACGGTGCAGGAATATGCGCCCTTCGCTGTCGTCATGTTGGCGACCCCGGATCACCAATTGGCGATCCTCGATGGTGATAGACAGGTCCTCTTCCGCAAACCCGGCCACGGCCAGAGTGATCCGGTACGAAAAATCCGAGGTCTGTTCGATGTTATAGGGCGGGTAACCTTCGTTGCCAGCCTTTGCAGACCGCTCCAGAAGGCGTTCCAACTGCTCGAACCCCAAAAGATGCGGGTATGAGCCAAGAGTAAGTTTTGACACGTATTTTCGTCCTTTTTTGTCAAAGCGACGTATGTTGCGGCCCCTTTCCGGCAACCGCATGTAATAGAATATGGGATTGTTCAGCGATGTCCACAAGGTCTGGCGATATAAACCCTGACGCACTATCTTGTGTGGAAAGCACCACAACAGCCATTGAGTCGCCAATGAATGCGCCCACCGATCTATCGATGAAAACAGACGAGGTTTTGCGGGTTGAACTCGAGGTTTTCCGCCGCCAGCACCGAGATCTGGATGAGGCGATCGAGGCGCTGCAATCCACTGGTACGGCTGATCAGCTTACGATCAAGCGCCTGAAAAAGCAGAAATTGCGGCTGAAGGACATTATTCGCCTGATTGAAGACCGTTTGACCCCTGATATCATTGCCTGACGCATTGCCACGAAGGTCGATTTGGATATAGTGCGCGCTCTTTCGAAAGGCAGGGACGCAAGCGGATGAGCGACGTGAAAGTGGGGATCATCATGGGCAGCCAATCAGACTGGCCCACGATGAAAGAAGCCGCAACCATTCTGGATGAGTTGGGCATTGCTTACGAAAAACACATCGTCTCGGCACATCGGACGCCGGACCGTTTGTGGGAGTATGGCAAAACCGCCGTGTCGCGCGGGCTGCATGTCATCATTGCCGGGGCCGGAGGGGCGGCACACCTGCCGGGCATGATGGCGTCAAAAACGCGGGTACCGGTGATCGGTGTTCCGGTGCAGACACGCGCGCTTTCGGGTGTCGACTCTCTCTATTCCATCGTTCAGATGCCCAAGGGGTTTCCGGTTGCGACCATGGCGATCGGCGCCGCCGGGGGCGCGAATGCTGGTTTGATGGCCGCAGGTATCCTGGCCTTGCAGGACAGCGCTTTGGCCAGTCGTCTGGACGCGTGGCGCGAAGCACTGTCCGCTTCGATCCCAGAGGAGCCCGTTGATGACTGATGCACTTAAACCCGGCGCAAGAATCGGGATTCTGGGCGGTGGTCAATTGGGTCGGATGCTGTCCGTCGCGGCGTCTCGACTGGGGTTCGTGACGCATATTTTCGAACCCGGCCGCAACCCGCCCGCCGGGCAGGTGGCCGACAGGGTGACAACCGCAGCCTATGACGATGTCGAAGCGCTCAAAGCCTTTGCCGAGTCCGTTGATGTCATCACCTATGAATTCGAAAACATCCCGACCGAAGCGCTGGACCTGTTGGAAGCCCATCGCCCGATCCGTCCGGGGCGCGAGGCTTTGCGGGTTAGTCAAGACCGGCTAACCGAAAAGACTTTCCTGCAGGGGCTTGGTCTGAAGACTGCGCCATTCGCCGATATCACGGACATGGACAGTCTGAACGCCGCAATTGAGCAAATCGGCACCCCGGCTATCCTGAAAACCCGTCGCTTTGGCTATGACGGCAAAGGCCAAGCGCGATTGCGCACGCCCGAGGACGCAAAGGCCGCTTTGGCCGACATGGCAGGCGCGCCCGCGATCCTCGAAGGGTTCGTGGACTTTACGCATGAAGTGTCGATCATTGCCGCGCGCGGCGTGGACGGTCAGGTCGCCTGTTTTGATCCTGGCGAGAATGTTCACCGCGATGGCATACTTCATACAACGACGGTTCCGGCCCGGCTGCGCCCTGCACAGCGTACGGACGCGGTTCTGCTGGCCGCCAACATCCTCAACGCGCTGAACTATGTCGGAGTGATGGGGGTTGAGCTGTTCGTAACACCCGCAGGCCTGATCGTGAATGAGATCGCCCCACGTGTTCATAACTCAGGCCATTGGACACAGAATGGCTGCGCGGTGGATCAATTTGAACAGCATATTCGCGCCGTGACAGGTTGGCCTTTGGGCGACGGGCAGCGGCATTCGGATGTGGTCATGCAAAACCTGATCGGTTTCGATATGGATCGTGTTCCTGAACTGGCGCAAGAGCGCGATGTGGCCCTGCATCTTTATGGCAAGGCCGAGGTTAAGGCCGGTCGCAAAATGGGACATTTCAACCGCATTTCGCGATGATCAGTCGACGAACCGCGCTGCGATATCCCCCGACATATAGCTGACCCGCCCACCAGCCAGCGTGGCTGCAACACGCTGGGTATCAGCGTCAAGAATGACCAGATCGGCGCGTTGGCCCGGTGCCAGCGTGCCACGATCCTGCAACCCAAGTACGCGCGCCGGACCCGACGATACCAGTGCCCAAGCCCCGGCCATATCCAACAAGCCAGTTTTGGCCAGCATCAAAGCCGCCCGTCTGGGGCTGGGATAGTGGTAGTCCGAGGCCAGCGCGTCGCAATAGCCCATCGTGATCAGGTCCACCGCACTGACATTGCCCTTGTGCGAGCCACCGCGAACGACATTGGGCGAGCCCAGAACAATATGGTCCCCCGCCGCACGGGCGGCTTCGGCCGCCTCGAGTGTTTCCGGGAATTCAGCAATGCGCGCACCGCGCGCGCGCCATTCGGCACGGTCTTGCGCCGTGGCATCGTCATGGCTACCCATAAGCACACCCTGCGTGGCCAGCACTGCGCACAACGCATCCAGCGCTTCTGACACTTCTCCCCTGCGGTCATGCATGGACAGCAACATCTCAAAGTGCTTGTCCGGATTTCTTCCGGCCTTGAGCGCCTGCCCCGTCAGCCGCGGCGGTTTACGTCGTTCCGCCAGCCGATCATGCGGTAGGTGGTCGTTGAACACCACGTAGGGCACCTGCCAGTCGGCAATACGTTCCGGCAGTCCCGCATAATCGTCCAACATATGCGTTTCGAACCGAAGCTGCGGCATAATATCAGTCACGACACGATCCTTGACCAAGGCGATGGCCTCAAACACCTGCCCCGCGAATTCGGGACCGCGCACGCCGCCCTCCCAACTGTGGAATTGGGCCAGAACCGCAGTGGTGATGCCGTTGGCAGCCAGTTCAGCCTCAACCGAGATGATTCCTTCGTCCATCTGCTTCATCGCCCCGCGACGCGGCGCGATGTGGCGCTCAAACCCGTCGCCATGCAGGTCAATGATCCCCGGCAAGACGAGATAACCAGACAGATCAACCTGTCGCTTTGCGTGATCAGCCTGTATGACGCCCTCAGCCAAGGACAAGTCGGCAGGCACAAGACCCTCCTCCGGCAGCAGCACCTCTGCGCCGGTGAACGTCAGATTTAATGAGGTCATTGCGATGGCTCCGACTCGGGTTCCGAACAATCCTGTCCAAGGCAGATTTCGTCGATGACATGCGTCACCCAGTCCAACCAGGTTATTTCTGGATCGAAGCGTCCGAACTCGATGAAATGCAGCGCCTGCGCCATCACGAGCGGATTGTTCATCATGAATGTGTGGGTGACGGGCAAGACGATATGTTCCTTCATGCCCTCAACCTTTGTGGTTTCGATCGACACCTTGCCATCGTCCCTGCCCTCAATCATCGAGGATGACAGAGGGTTCAGGGAATTCTCACCAGCGATCACGCCAAGCTCGAAATCCACCGCTGGCAGCTGGCCCGGAATACCCTCGGGGCCGGTACCCAACGCCAATCCCGCAGGCCCGTGCAGCATACCAAAAACCTCGAATGCGCCCAGTTCATCAACCAACTGGCTTCCCTGGTTCGGCGGGCCAAGCATGACCACGCGCCCCAGATTGTCAGGGTGATGGTCCTGCAACCAATAGCGCAATAGGATGCCGCCCATCGAATGCGCCACCACGTTCACGGTATCATCGCCGCAGGCGGCAAAGGCTTCCGGAAGGGTCTGATCGGCCAGCTCGGGAATCGGCAGGTCGGTCGAGGGGTATCCCGGGCGCACCACGGTGTAGTCATGGGCCTGAAACAACTGCTCCATAACTGCAAAGGACGCTTCGGTCCGCGCAAGCCCATGCAACAAAACCACGCATTTCGCATGGGTCACAGCAGGAACGAGAAGCAAGAACAGCGCGAGCAAATATCTCATAGCCGCCAGATAAGCCCTAACGGCACACGATGAAACCCCTAGCGCGGCCTCAGGCGCAGAACGGCCAGTGCGATGCCGCCCAGAACCAAAGTTGCGCCCAGGATCAGGCGCAGGCTGGCAACCTCTCCCAGCAAAAGCACCCCGCCCAAGATGGCAATGATCGGAACGCTCAGTTGGACCACGGCCGCTGTGGTCGGCGCCAGCTGCGGCAGAACGCGGTACCAAAGCGCATATCCCATACCCGAGGTAACCGCACCGGAGACTATGGCCAGACCGTACCCAGAGCCTGTCATGCGCCACTCGCCCCCTGCCACAATCAAGGCCAAAGCCGTCAGAGGCAGTGCGACGACGAAATTCGCCGCCGTACCAGCCAGCGCGTCCGGTTCCGAGCGCCCGACCAGCGAGTAGGCTGCCCAGCCGATCCCGGCAGCGGTCATCAACAGCGCTCCGTTTAGATCAACCTGAACCGCGCCGACTGGCCACAGAACATAGGCAAGCCCCGCAAGGGCAATGACCGCACCCGCGATCTGACGGCGCGTCGGCGCAATCCCGGTCACGGATGTCACCGCGAACATGGTGATCTGCACCACTCCGAACAGAATTAGCGCACCCAACCCGGCATCCAGCGTCAGATAGGCGATGGAAAACCCGATCATGTAGATCGACAACGCCCCTGCCCCCGCGATCCGGCGACGATTGCGCAGCGGTAGGTGCCCAGCCCGGAACCAGACCAAGATGCTTAGAACCAAAGCCCCAGACAGCACGCGAATAACGGCAAAACCAGCGGGATCACCGGCGCCGCTGTCAATCGCCAGTCGGTTCAGGATCGAATTGGCCGCAAAAGCGCACATTGTCAGGGTAGTGAGTAGAAACAATCGCATAGCAACCGCATAGCGGTATCGCGCGTGTTTGCACACTCACATTTCTGCACAACGGTTCGCGAAACGAAACGGGGCCGCCCAAAGGCGACCCCATCCCTTAGCTTTTTGGCGGACCCGTTCTGCAGCTTGGCCTCTTGGCCAAGCGCCTGTCGGGGTCGTCAGAATTCGCAGGGCGAATTCGACGTGCTTACATCATGCCGCCCATGCCGCCCATGTCGGGCATGCCACCGGCAGGTGCCGCGCCTTCTTTGGCGGGTTTGTCGGCAACCATCGCTTCGGTGGTGACAAGCAGGCCAGCAACCGATGCCGCATCTTCCAGAGCGGTACGGACAACTTTGGCCGGGTCGATCACGCCAAACGAGAACATGTCGCCATACTCTTCGGTTTGAGCGTTGAAGCCGAATGCTGCGTCGGAGGATTCACGGACTTTGCCCGCAACAACCGCACCGTCAACACCTGCGTTTTCGGCGATCTGGCGCAGCGGCGCTTCGATTGCCTTGCGAACGATGTTGATACCTGCGTTCTGGTCAGCATTTGCGCCTTCCAGCTCCAGCAGTGCTTTGCCGGCCTGAACCAGAGCAACACCACCGCCGACAACAACGCCTTCCTGTACGGCTGCGCGGGTCGCGTTCAGAGCATCGTCCACACGGTCCTTACGCTCTTTCACTTCAACCTCGGTCATGCCGCCGACGCGGATAACGGCAACACCGCCTGCCAGTTTGGCAACGCGCTCTTGCAGCTTTTCACGGTCGTAGTCCGACGAGGTCTCTTCGATCTGGGTGCGGATCTGAGCAACGCGTGCTTCGATCTCGGCCTTCTCGCCAGCACCGTCGACGATGGTGGTTTCGTCTTTGGTGATTTCGATTTTCTTGGCGGTGCCCAGCATGTCCATGGTGACGGACTCGAGCTTCATGCCCAGATCTTCGGAGATGACCTGACCACCAGTCAGGATCGCGATGTCCTGCAGCATGGCCTTACGGCGATCGCCGAAGCCCGGTGCCTTTACAGCAGCAATTTTCAGGCCACCGCGCAGTTTGTTGACCACGAGAGTCGCCAGCGCTTCGCCTTCAACGTCTTCAGCAATGATCAGCAGCGGCTTTTGCGACTGGATCACCTGCTCCAACAGCGGAACCATCGGCTGTAGCGACGACAGTTTCTTTTCGTGCAGCAGGATCATGCAGTCTTCAAGCTCTGCAACCATCTTGTCTGCGTTGGTGACGAAGTAGGGCGACAGGTAGCCGCGGTCGAACTGCATACCCTCGACAACGTCGGTCTCGGTTTCCAGACCTTTGTTTTCTTCGACGGTGATAACACCTTCGTTGCCAACCTTCTGCATCGCGTCTGCGATCTGCTGGCCGATTTCGGCTTCGCCGTTGGCCGAGATGGTGCCAACTTGCGCAACCTCTGCCGAGTCTTTGACTTCACGCGCCGCGGCTTTGATGCCTTCAACAACCTTGGCGGTCGCCAGGTCGATGCCGCGCTTCAGGTCCATCGGGTTCAGGCCAGCGGCAACCTGCTTCAGACCTTCGCGAACGATGGCTTGAGCCAGAACGGTTGCGGTGGTGGTACCGTCGCCGGCTTCGTCATTGGTGCGGCTGGCGACTTCTTTCACCATCTGCGCGCCCATGTTTTCGAACTTGTCCTCCAGTTCGATATCCTTGGCAACGGTCACACCGTCTTTGGTGATGCGCGGTGCGCCAAAGGATTTGTCGATCACCACGTTCCGGCCTTTGGGGCCCAGCGTTACTTTCACCGCGTCGGCCAGGATGTTCACACCCTTCAGCATGCGATTACGGGCATCGGTGTCGAACTTGACGTCCTTAGCAGCCATGTCTTTTCTCCTTGAGAAATTTGTTGAAAATGAAGATCAGAGAAAGCGCGCGGGCTTACTCGATGATCCCCATGATGTCGCTTTCTTTCATCATCAGCAGCTCTTCGCCGTTGACTTGAACCTCGGTGCCCGACCATTTGCCGAACAAGATCTTGTCACCAGCTTTAACAGCCATTGCGATCAGTTCGCCGCTGTCCTTGCGCGCGCCTTCGCCGGTTGCGACGACTTCGCCTTCGCTGGGCTTTTCTTTTGCGCTGTCAGGAATGATCAGGCCGCCTGCGGTTTTCTCGTCGCTTTCGGTACGGCGAACCAGCACGCGGTCATGAAGCGGTTTTAATGCCATCTTTGCAGCTCCTTGGGCTCAAAGTTTATTTATCCTCCCCTCACCGGCTGGCGAGGCGTTAGCACTCGACCCTTGCGAGTGATAACGACGCATAGCTAGGAGGTCTAAAACGCCGAGTCAACAAGCTGTGATATTTTTTTTGACAGCAGGGCTCAGTCGGGCTGTTCCCAGCTATAGGCCCAATGTTCAAGGCCTTTCTCTCCGGCCTCGGTGAGGCTGTAGATGCCCTTTTGAACCTTGTCGAACCAACCATAGTGGTTGTCACGCATTAACCGGGTTGCCGATGAAACGCCAGTGGCCTTCGCCACATCCGATCCTTTCGTCGCACCACATTCAGCCAGATGTGCGGCGCATTTCAGTGCATCTTGCCGATATGCCGTCACGATCCCGTGCCGGGTTGCGCCACCTGCATTCGGATCGCCCTCAAGCCGGTCGAACGCCCGCAGCAATTGCGCGACCTTGGCCTTGTTTTTGCGCGGCGCATATGGGCCCGGATCTGCGTGCACCTCAACCGCTCTGTCTGAGCGCACCGTGATCAGACCCAAGCCCAACCGTCGGCAAAGCGCCAAATTGTCTTTCAAAGCGCGTCTGGCAGACCGCCCTGTTGGTTTGCAGACCGCGATATAGACGCAATCTGTAACCTTGAGGCGCGTGATAGCCTGGTGAAACAATGCCAACGAAAACCTCAGTTTTAGCTCGACGATCACCAGCTCATCCCCATCACGTACGGCCACGATATCGGCTGCACCCACCTCGCCTTTGACGATATAACCCTGACGCTCAAGCAGCGCTTTGATCGGGGGATAGAGGTCTTGCTCACGCTTCATGGATGCATGCTATGCGATTTGCATTGGATTGCCAGCCTGCACCCGCGCAGCAAGCGGAAGTAATGTACAGACACGCCAAAAGGCTTACCATGCTTGCCGTATTGCAGACCAACCGTCGCAGCGGGACCCATGCCGGGTGACAACCCCGGCAGAGCGCCCTATAAGGCGCGCAAATTTATCATCCTCAGGACACTGACATGACAACCCTTGTATTTGGCCACAAATCCCCCGACACCGACTCGACAGGATCACCGATCCTATGGGCGTGGTACCTAAACGAAGTTAAAGGTGAAAAGGCCGAAGCGGTACTGTTGGGCGAACCCAACACCGAGGCCGCTTTCCTGCTCCAACGCTGGGACCTGCCCAAACCACGCATCATTGACGATGTCGAGGCGGACGCTCCGGTTGTAATCGTCGACACGAACAATCCGGCCGAGCTGCCCACCAGCATCAACAGCGCCGACATCCGCGCCATTATTGACCACCACAAGCTTGTCGGTGGGTTGGAAACCAAAGGTCCGATCGACATCACCGTACGCCCGCTGGCCTGCACCGCAACGATCATTGTCGACCTGATGGGTGTTGACGCGGCCAAGATGCCGGACTGGGCAAAAGGGACGGCGCTGACCTGCATTCTGTCGGATACGCTGGAATTCCGCTCGCCCACAACCACGCCGCATGACCGAGATGTGGCCGAGAAGCTGGCCGCCGATCTGGGTCTGGACATCGCGGCCTATGCTGCCGACATGTTCGCGGCCAAGTCGGATGTCTCGTCCTTCTCAGACGCCGAACTGATCCGCATGGACAGTAAAGAATACGAGGTGGACGGCACCAAGTTCCGCGTTTCGGTTCTCGAAACCACCGCTCCGGGCGTTGTCCTGGACCGCAAGGCCAGCTTGGCAGAATCGATGGTAGAGGTCGCCAAGGAAGACGGCGTCGATCAGGTTCTGCTATTCGTCGTCGACATCCTGAACGAAGAGGCCACCCTGCTGGTTCCCAACGATCTGGTTAAAGGCGTGGCTGAGAAAAGCTTTGGCGCATCGGTCGAAGGTGACGCGGTAGTCCTGCCCGGCATCATGAGCCGCAAAAAGCAGATCATTCCAAACCTAAAGGTCTAAGCGCAGCCTAGTCAAAAAAAGGCGTCCTTTCGGACGCCTTTATTACATGGGTGGCATGCCCTCAAAGCTGGGAATGCCGTCCGGGATCACGTGGAAATCCTGCTTCTCCGCAACAAAGACCGCAGCACTTGCCCCACCGAAAACAGATGGGTCATCCAGAGTTCCGATCTTCAGGATCACCGGGTCCACGCCCGGACGAAGCGTGGTGAGGTGTGTTCCGCACTCCGCGCAGAACTCACGCGTGACCGCCAAGGCGCGATCAGTACGCGTGTAATGTTTGGGTGCCCCGGCAGTGTACTTGAACCCGTCGCGCGGTAAAAGCACGAACAGGTTGGGACCTCCACCCGAAACATGCTGGCACGCCCGGCAATGGCACTGGCCTTTGAAGATCGGCTCGCCCTCGGCCCGATACCGCACTGCGCCGCAATAGCATCCACCTTCCACAATCATAAGAGATCTCCTTTTTTGACGACTATGGACAAGGTTCCGCAAATCGGGCAGTGTCATAATTGACATTATTAGGACCAATTTGGACAAATGCAGACTGTTCAGGTCGTGATCCTGCACCCCACCCCGTGCCAGATGTCGAGCTTGTTCATCACGAGCGAGATGCTGGACACCGCAAACCGGGTCGCCCGCTTTCATGGGGCCGAAACGCGGTTCCACGCCATTGTTCTCACGCCTGAGAACTGTGGTCCGGTTTCAGAGCCCCCGGATCTTGTCATCCTGCCCGGCCTCGGCACCGCCACCGAACCCGAGGTCAGGGCGACAATGGGTCTGAGCAGTTTTGCAACCTTGGTTGACGCGTTAAAAAACCTTGCAGGGCCGGAAACGATCGTTGCAGGGGCCTGCTCGGGCTGCTTTGCGCTCGGGGCTGCAGGCTTGTTGGACAGGCGTAGAGTCACGACAACGTGGTGGCTGGCCCCCCTGCTGCAATCCCTGTTTCCTTTGGCGCGCCTTCAGTCCGGCGAGTTGGTTGTTCAAGATGGCAAACTTGTCACCGCGGGCGCGTCTTTTTCACAAATCGACCTCATGTTGTCGCTTATCGAGTGGTTTGCTGGACTGGCCATCGCAGAAGACTGCCGGCGGTTTCTGTTGGCGGACAACCGGCCCAGCCAGCTTCCATACATATCCGTCGCGACGCTGGTCGCGGGCCACCCTGCCCTGCAAAAGGCCGAACTATATGTCAGGCGCAACCTGATGCGACAGATAAGCCTTGCCGAGTTATCTGCGGCGGCCGGACTGACACCCAGAACCTTTTCGCGCAGGTTATCGAAGGCTACGGCGTTGACCCCATCAGGTTTCATGCAAACCATTCGGGTGACAGAGGCGATCCGCCTTGCGCGCTCGGGCAAACGCACTCACGAGGAAATTGCGGAACGTGTGGGATATGCGGATAGCACAGCATTGCGCAGAATCGTCCGTAAGCGAACCGGTCAGACCCTGGAAAGTTTTCGCCGCTGAAGACTTTCCTTTTCGATGGTCAATACATGGGGGTTGATGCATATAACGCAGGACTCAGTTTACCCGGACCGTGCATCATGACCCAAATCCTCTCGTCGCTCTCTGAAATCTCTGACCGTTACAAAGCGTTGTTCGTTGATCTTTGGGGGTGCGTCCATAATGGCATCACGGCCTTCCCCGAAGCCGTCGCTGCCTTGCAGGATTACCGCGCAAGGGGTGGAGTTGTGGTACTGCTCACAAACTCTCCCAAACCCCGTGCGGGCGTGGCGGGGCAATTGGTGCAGTTCAAGGTTCCTGCCGATGCCTATGACACAATCGCGACCAGCGGAGATTCAGCACGGTCCGCGATGTTCCGCGGCGCTGTCGGGCACAAGGTTTACTTCATGGGGGAATGGGAACGCGACGCCGGATTCTTTGACCCGTTGAAGCTGCTGCATCACCCGATCCACATTGAGCGTGTGCCGCTGGATCAAGCCGAGGGGATTGTGTGCTGCGGTCCGTTTGATCCGATGGCTGACCCATCAGTGAACCGTCCGGATTTTCTGTATGCCAAGACGAAAGGCATGAAACTGCTTTGCGCTAACCCCGATATCGTCGTCGATCGGGGCGAGGTGCGGGAATGGTGCGCCGGGGCGCTGGCAAGGCTTTACACAGAAATGGGCGGTGAGAGCCTTTATTTCGGCAAGCCCCACCCGCCGATCTACGATCTGGCCCGCCGCCGGTTGCAGGAACTTGGCCACGACATCCCGAATGGCGACATTCTGGCGATTGGCGACGGTCCGCATACCGACATTCTGGGCGCTATGGGAGAGGGGATTGATTCCCTGTTTATTTCGGGTGGATTGGCCGCCGCCGAGACAAAAACCGAGCATCACCCACACCATGATTCCTTAAGTGAATATATCCAAAAGGAAAAAATTAACCCTACCTATACAATCGGCCGCTTGAGGTAATCAGAAAAAGCTTGATTTTCTGCGACTGCGAAGTAATAAAGTTACCGAACTAGGGTAGCTTGTGTTTTTTTGTTGCCCGAAGAACGAAAGCGAGGGTGACATGTTGGACAATCTTCCACGCGGCACAATCTGTATTGAAGACATCGAAATGGGAATGAGCCGCCACCTGCGCAAAGTGGTGACAGACGAAGATATCGAGATGTTCGCGCAGGTGTCGACAGACCGGAATCCGGTGCATCTGGATGACGACTACGCCCGCGACACGATCTTCGAGGGGCGCATCGCACATGGGATGCTCACTGCGGGTTTGATCTCGGCTGTGATTGGCGAACAGCTTCCCGGACACGGTACGGTCTATTTGGGCCAGTCTTTGAAATTCCTCGCACCAGTTCGGCCCGGCGATATGGTCTATGCCGAGGTCAAGGTGACCGATATCGACTTTTCCAAACGTCGGGTGAAGCTGGATTGTCACTGCGCTGTGGACGGCAAAAAGGTGCTGATTGGAGAGGCAATGGTGCTGGCCCCTTCGCGCAAGTTCGACTGATCGAACACAAGTATTCCGCTGTCATATCACTTGACCTGCGTCATGTAGTTTGAACCTTCATGCGTTAATCTCCGATCCCGACAGGTCTGCATCGGAGGTTACCCTTGCCCGCAACAAGCAAATCAGAACTGCTGGCGATCACAGAAAAAGAGTATTCCAAACTTCGAACTTTGATCGCCGATGTAAGCGAAGCTCAGGCTCTTGCGAAGGATGAAGACGACACGTCAGTGAAGGATATCATTGGTCACAGGGCGCATTGGATAGATTTGTTTCTGGGCTGGTATACCGACGGACAAGCCGGAAAAGAGGTTCACTTCCCGGCAAAAGGCTACAAGTGGAACGAACTGCCCCGCTATAACGCGAATCTGCGCAATCTGCAGGCGGACCTGTCTTGGCAAGACGCAATGCAGGCGCTGGACCTTGGCTACAGAAAGCTGATCTCATTTCTGGAAAACCACACAGATACGGAACTGTATGTTGGCCCGATGAAGGGCGCGAAAAACAACTGGACAACCGGACGCTGGGCCGAAGCCGCGGGCCCAAGCCATTTCAGGTCGGCCACGAAGTATATCCGTAGCCGCTTGCGCTGAGCCCAGCGCGTCTTCCGACCACTTCGGGCCCTAAAGAAACTCAAAACGCATTTTTGCCCCGGCACAAAAATGAGGTGCTTGAATATGCATGAGAGGAACAGTACCCACACCTCATGCATATCATCCGGGACTATCAATTTATCGAACCTCAGGACCGTGGCGCCAGCGTGGCGATCGGGAATTTTGACGGCGTCCATCTTGGTCATCAGTCGGTGATTGACCTGGCGCGCAATGCGGACCCGGATGCTCCTCTTGGCGTGTTGACGTTCGAACCGCATCCCAGGGAATACTTCGCGCCAGATGCCCCTCCGTTTCGCCTGATGCGTGGCAACACACGCGCGCACCGGTTGGAAAAGCTGGGTGTTCAGAAACTCTATGAACTGCCCTTCAATGCGGCTTTGGCAGGGCTGACCCCCGAAGACTTTGCCCGCATCGTGATCTGCGACGGGCTGGGTCTGTCACATGTTGTGGTGGGCGCGGATTTCTGCTTCGGCAAAGGTCGCAGCGGGACGGCTGACGACATCCTGCGATTTGGCCAGCAAATGGGCTTTGGCGTCA
Source organism: Ruegeria sp. AWH4_226 (assembly GCF_056159225.1). Classification (NCBI taxonomy): domain Bacteria; kingdom Pseudomonadati; phylum Pseudomonadota; class Alphaproteobacteria; order Rhodobacterales; family Roseobacteraceae; genus Ruegeria; species Ruegeria sp. AWH4_226. The sequence continues at coordinate 66,109 of NZ_JBSWUU010000003.1, forward strand.
CCATTGCACCCTTGATGCAGCGATCCGAAAACGTCGTTTCGTCCACCGCAATCCGCACCGCACTGACCGAAGGCCGCCCCCGCGATGCGGCCACAATGCTGGGCCACTGGCACCGGATCGAAGGTGAAGTGATCGGCGGAGAGCAGCGTGGACGCGAGCTGGGTTTTCCCACCGCAAACATGTCCATCGATGGGCTGCACCCACCGAAATTCGGTGTCTACGCGGTGCTGGTCGATGTGTTGGACGGCCCTCATCAGGGCAGCTACCACGGGGCGGCCTCGGTCGGGGTGCGGCCAATGTTCAACGGCGAAGTGCCCAATATCGAAACTTTCTTGTTCGATTTCTCTGGCGACCTTTACGGCTCAACCCTGTCGGTAGCGTTGGTCGAGTATCTGCGACCTGAGATGAAATTTGACGGCTTGAACGGTCTGATCGCACAGATGGATACCGATTGCGATCAAGCCCGCACCCATCTGGCGACGCTATGACGACAGACCCTATTGATCGCAATGGTCTGGGTCACCGGTTCTGGGAACGCAAACCACTGACCAAGATGAACCAGCGCGAATGGGAGGCGCTGTGCGATGGCTGTGGCAAGTGCTGCCTGAACAAGCTGGAGGACGAAGATACTGGCGAGGTCGCTCTGACCTGCGTTGCCTGTCGTCTGCTGGATGATGAGACGTGCCGCTGCACGCAATATGACATCCGCCACCAGTTTGTGCCGGAATGCATCGTGATGAAGCCTAACAACATCGACGACCATGCCTATTGGCTGCCGCAAACCTGCGCTTACCGTCTGCTGTGGGAGGGCAAACCCCTATACGACTGGCACCCTTTGATCTCCGGTACGCCAGACAGCGTGCACGCCGCCGGAGTCTCGGTCAAGGATCGCACGGTATCCGAGTTCGAAACACCGCTTGAAGAGTGGGAAGATTATATCATTGAGGAGCCCAGCTGATGTATTTCGCATCTGACAACTCTGGCCCGGTCCATCCCAAGGTCTTGGCCGCATTGAACGAAGCCAACCAGGGCTATCAAATGGCGTATGGGGCGGACACTCTGATGAACGAGGTGCGCGATCGCATTCGCGGCATCTTTGAAGCTCCGGGCGCGGCGGTTTATCTGGTGGCCACCGGGACGGCGGCGAATTCGCTGGCGCTGGCGACTTTGGCAAACCCTTGGGATACAATCTTCTGCTCGCCGGTGGCGCATATCCACGAAGATGAGTGCAACGCGCCGGAGTTTTACACCGGAGCCAAGCTGACGCTTGTGCCAGGCGGCGACAAGATGGACCCCGGGGCCCTGCGTCGATCAATTCTGGCCGAAGAAACACGTGGCGTACATGGCCCACAGCGTGGGCCGGTGTCGATCACGCAAGTCACCGAGCGCGGCTCGGTCTATTCGCTGGCGGAGTTACAGGCGCTGTGCGGTGTGGCCAAGGAATACAACCTTCCGGTGCACCTCGACGGTGCCCGTTTTACCAACGCGCTGGTGGCGCTGAATTGTTCCCCGGCCGAGATGACATGGAAATCAGGTGTGGACGCGGTCAGCTTTGGCGGTACCAAAAACGGATTGATGGGGGTCGAGGCGGTTGTTTTTTTCGACGAAGCCAAAGCTTGGGAATTCGAACTGCGGCGCAAACGCGGGGCGCATCTGTTCTCGAAACATCGGTATCTTTCGGCGCAGATGGCGGCCTATCTGCGGGACGACCTTTGGCTGACCTTGGCGCGTCAGGCCAATGCCAACTGTGCGCGTCTGGCTGAAGGGCTGCGCGCCAAAGGCGCAACCTTCCTGCACGAACCGCAGGCCAATATGATCTTCGCCCAGTTTTCCCGCGCCCGACACAAGCAACTACATGAGGCCGGGGCGGTCTATCACCTGTGGGGGGTCGACCTGAACGGCGCAGATGACGAAGAAATCCTCACCTGCCGCCTTGTTTGTGACTGGTCGATCGGTGACGACGATATCGACCGATTCCTTGCCCTGCTTTGACGGTCGCGCCCCTCAGCCTTTCATCTCGGCAAGGTGCCGGTCCAGATCGCTCAGACTGTCCTGACCCCAGAAACGCTGATCGTCTTCGGTGATATAAAATGGCGCGCCGAACACGCCGCGATCAACGGCTTCTTCCAGATTGGCGGCATAAGTCTCGGCACCGACCAGCAGGCCGCTGTCTGCAAGACTTGGATCGAAGCCCGCCTGTGACAAGCAATCGCGGATCACATCATCCTGCGCGATGTCTTTTTCTTCGGCCCAGCAGGCGCGCAGGAAAGCCTGAACCAGTTTGCCAACGTCTCCAGACCCGTCTTTTACCGCTGCGATCACCGCGTAAGACGAAGGTGCCATATTCGTCGGCCAATGTGCCGGCTTAAGATTAAAATCCATTCCAAGGTTCTTTGACTGCCGCAGCAAGTCCTGCGCACGGTATTCGACTCGCGACCGATGCCGATCTTTCGGCGGCGTCCCTCCGGTACGACCGAACAGCGCCATGATATCCAGCGGCTTGTAGTTGATGGTGGCGCCGTGTTTGGCCGCGATCTCTTCCAACCGCGCGCCGGCCAAGTAGGTGAAGGGCGAGAGTGTCGCAAAAAAGTAGTCAATTTGAGCCATGTGCACTTTCTCCGCTGCGTTATCTTTGCTGGACCGTAAGGCCGTGCTAAGCGGTGTTAAAATCACGAATCTGTCACATTTGCCATTGCTGCCCGGGGATATCAGCCGATGCCGACACTCAACGAACCCAAGCTGATCGCTGGGAACGCTAATCTTCCGCTTGCCGATTCAATTGCTCGCCGCATGAGCCTGTATCGCGGGGTCGACCAGGGCCTGGTCGATGCACGCGTTGAACGTTTTAACGATGGTGAAATATTCGTCGAAGTGTTCGAAAACGTCCGTGGTGAGGATATGTTTATCGTCCAGCCGACCTCAAACCCGGCCAACGATAACCTGATGGAACTGCTGATTATCGCTGACGCGCTGCGCCGTTCGTCGGCCCAGCGGATCACCGCAGTGATCCCCTATTTCGGATATGCCCGTCAGGATCGACGCACCAAGGCCCGCACCCCCATCAGCGCCAAGCTTGTCGCCAATATGCTGACCGGCGCCGGGATCGAGAGGGTACTGACAATGGATCTGCACGCTGCGCAGATTCAGGGCTTTTTCGACATCCCGGTGGATAACCTTTATGCCTCGCCGATCTTTGCGCTGGACGTCATGCACCAATTCAAGGACAGCCTGGATGAGATTATGGTGGTCTCGCCCGACGTGGGCGGCGTGGCCCGCGCACGCGAGTTGGCCAAGCGCATAAACGCCCCGCTGTCGATCGTGGACAAACGCCGTGAGAAAGCGGGCGAAGTGGCTGAAATGACCGTAATTGGAGACGTCAAAGACAAGATTTGCCTGATCGTGGACGATATGTGCGACACAGCCGGGACATTGTGCAAAGCGGCGCAGGTTCTGATGGATAACGGCGCCAAGGAAGTTCATTCCTACATCACCCACGGCGTGATGAGCGGCCCAGCGGTGGAGCGTGTGACGAATTCGGTAATGAAATCTCTGGTTTTGACGGATACAATCCAGCCAACCAAAGAGGTCGCCAAGGCCAAGAACATCCGCATTGTCCCAACCGCGCCTATCTTTACGCAGGCGATCCTGAATATCTGGAACGGCACCAGCGTATCATCCCTGTTTGAGGACAAGACACTGCGGCCGATCTACGAGTCGATGTACCATATGGATTGATAACCCATAGGTTGCAGCACCACATCTTCGAATTATGAAGAATGGAACTGACTTTTTACTCAAGTAAGCGTGGCGCAAGAGTTTTAGCAAAACGGTATGCAAAGACCAAAGAAGCGAGAGTATCTCTATGACAGTAACACCAGACCATCCAGCGCCGCACAAGAAAGTTTTTGATAACTTCATCTTTCTGGAAGAGCAAAATCTGGTTTTTGGGTATGTCCCAAAGGTCGCATGTACGAATTGGAAAATCCTGATCAGACGGCTACAGGGGCACTCTGATTATCAGGACAAGAGAATTGCACATGACAGGAAATTATCCGGCTTTAGGTTTTTAGATCATAAGTCTGAAACGGACAACGAAATCCTGAAGGACAAGAACGTGCGAAAAATTGCTTTTGTCCGCAATCCGTATACTCGTGTTTTGTCAGCTTATCTCGACAAAATTGATAGAATAAACAAGAAGGCAAACACAGCTGAGCACAACAGCCACTTCGTACGAGTACACACAGAGATCCGAAAGTTTCGTGACGCTTCCTTGAAACGGTCTTGGAAATATAAAGTTTTCGGCCGGATCACTCTTCCAAAAGATGACTACGTTGATTTTATCACTTTTCTTACATGGATTAAGGAAACAAGATCGTTTTCTGTTTTCTCTCAGGATGAGCATTGGACGCCCCAATCTGAGATTCTGAAATACCCAAGCGTAAATTTTGATTTTCTGGGCCGCTTTGAAAACCTCGAAAATGATGCGAAAGTCGCTTTGGAAATGATGGGGGCGAATTTTAGCTTTCCAAGCCAAAGCGAAATAGGGTTTAAGTCAACCGGAGCCTCCTCCCAAATCAGCCAGTATTTTCGTAAAAAACACATTCAATTGGTTGATGAAATGTTTTCATCGGATTTCGATGCGTATGGATACAAGCGCGGGGAACTTACCTAAGAATTTTTCCAATCGGTGGTTTGTTTGGGATCGTATTTGTTCAAGTTGGCAAACAAGAACGCCAGTCCCCTTACCGCAAGGCTCGGCGTCCTCTGGCATGCTTGACCAAAATCCCAAACTCAAGCACCTACCTGCGCCTAGGTCCAAATCTGTTTTGACGCAGCACTGTCGGTGCTTTAAGGGCTTCTTGAAGACAGTTTCTTTATCAACCGATAACGCTAGTTTACAGTTTTCTCTGGCCGGCTGATTGCCGAAATCATCAACAAGGCCTTAGGAACGCGGACATCAGTAGGAAGAAGCCGTCAGGAAATATCCCAATCGTCCTCATGTGCGAGTTCCCCGATTGCCGTCCACACCACGCGGATACGGGCAATTTTGGTGTCTGACCAGGTTCGAAAAATCGCTTTGAAGCCGTCCTCGGTAATGTCTTCGGCCTTGACCTCGGCGCGTAGCGCGGATGAGGTGTCTACATCCCAAAGCGCCACGCCTATTTGCACAACCGGGACCGAGCGGAAGGCCTCACTAAACCGAATTTCCGCAGAACGTTCGCGTGGTCCTTCACCGGTCCACATGCCCCCACCCTCAGCAAACTCTGAGAACAAAATTTTTTCGCCCTGATCGACACCGATGGGATGGGAGTTAAACTTCTTCATTTCACTATCAGTTTGATTGAATTCCCGTAAGCTATCTAATCCATTGGGCAAAATCACGACAAAAAAACGGCCCCGAAACATCGGGGCCGCTTCACAAAGACAATTACGCTTTGGCCTTAAAGGCTCATATGGGTTCCAAGGGCTTCCATATCGGCCAGCAGCTTGGCAGCCTCGTCGACGATGGTCTGATCGTCGCCGTTTTTTGCCTTTTCATGCGAGGCGCGCGCCTCGGCAATCAACTCATCCAGATGGGCGCGGGTTACTTCATCCACCGGAATGGCCTTTTCAGCCAATACCGACAACCCGTCGCCGTTGATCTGAGCAAAGCCGCCGGTCACCAGGTATTCGCTGGACCCTTCGGGCGCGTCGACTTTCAGGACGCCCGGGCGCAACGTGGTAATGGTTGGGGCATGGTCAGGCATCGCCGTCATGTCCCCGTCCGCGCCGGGAATCTGGACCGCTGTCGCGCTGAGCGAAGCAAGGCTCCGCTCAGGGCTGACAAGGTCGAATTGCATCGTGTTTGCCATCAGGGATACTCCTTAGGCGGCCGCCGCAGCCATCTTTTCGGCCTTGGCGATCACTTCATCGATGCCGCCAACCATCAGGAAGGCCGCCTCGGGCAGGTGATCGTATTCGCCGGCGACAACGGCCTTGAACGACGAGATGGTGACATCCAGCGGAACCTGAACGCCAGGGCTGCCGGTGAAGACTTCGGCCACGTCGAACGGCTGCGACAGGAAGCGTTCGATCTTACGGGCACGGGCCACGGTCAGCTTGTCCTCTTCCGACAGTTCGTCCATGCCGAGGATGGCGATGATGTCCTGCAGCGACTTGTAGCGCTGGAGGATCTGCTGAACGTCGGTCGCAACCTTGTAGTGCTCTTCGCCGACAATCGCCGGGTCAAGCAGACGCGAAGTCGAGTCGAGCGGGTCCACGGCCGGGTAGATACCCTTTTCCGAGATCGCACGGTTAAGAACGGTGGTCGCGTCCAAGTGCGCAAACGAGGTTGCCGGCGCAGGGTCGGTCAGGTCGTCCGCAGGCACGTAGATCGCCTGCACCGAGGTGATCGAACCAGCCTTGGTCGAAGTGATACGCTCCTGCAAGGCACCCATGTCTGTGGCCAGCGTCGGCTGGTAGCCCACGGCTGACGGAATACGACCCAGCAGAGCCGAAACCTCAGAACCCGCCTGTGTGAAGCGGAAGATGTTGTCGACGAAGAACAGAACGTCAGTACCCGACTGGTCGCGGAACTGTTCCGCCAGGGTCAGGCCAGTCAGAGCAACACGCGCACGCGCTCCCGGAGGTTCGTTCATCTGACCGTAAACCAGCGCCACCTGCGATTCAGACAGGTTGTCCGGCTTGATCACGTTCGATTCGATCATCTCGTGGTACAGGTCGTTCCCTTCACGGGTCCGTTCGCCAACACCCGCGAACACGGAAAAGCCCGAGTGCACTTTTGCGATGTTGTTGATCAGCTCCATGATCAGAACGGTTTTTCCCACGCCGGCACCGCCGAACAGGCCGATCTTACCGCCCTTGGCGTAAGGGGCCAGCAGGTCGACAACTTTGATGCCGGTGACCAGAACTTCCGACTCGGTCGACTGTTCGTCAAAGGTCGGTGCGGGCTGGTGGATCGCGCGGGCCTCAGATGCTTCAACCGGGCCTTTTTCGTCGATCGGCTCACCAACCACGTTCAGAATACGGCCCAGGGTGGCGTTGCCAACCGGAACCGAGATCGGCGCGCCGGTGTCGGTCACCTCTTCGCCACGGACAAGACCCTCGGTCGCGTCCATCGCGATGGTGCGGACAGTATTTTCACCCAGGTGCTGAGCAACTTCCAGCACCAGGCGCTTGCCGTTGTTGGTGGTTTCCAGCGCGTTCAGAATTTCAGGCAGTTGATCTTCAAAGTGCACGTCGACGACGGCCCCGATGATCTGTGTGACTTTGCCTTTTGCATTCGCCATGTTTCGTCTCCGGTTAGTCTCTACAGCGCTTCGGCGCCGGAAATAATTTCAATCAGCTCGTTGGTGATCACGGCCTGACGCGAGCGGTTGAACTGGATCGTCAGCTTGTCGATCATCTCACCCGCGTTACGTGTCGCGTTGTCCATCGCGGACATCCGTGCACCCTGTTCCGAGGCCCCGTTTTCAAGCAGAGCCGAGAAGATCGCGGTCGCAACCCCCTTTGGCAGCAGGTCGGCCAGAATGGCCTCTTCGCTGGGCTCGTAATCGAAGACCGCACCGCTATCGTCATCCTCGGTGTCCTCAAACGAGGCGGGGATGATCTGCTGTGCCGTCGGGATTTGCGTCACAACGTTCTGGAACTTCGAGTAGAAGATCGTGGCAACGTCGAACTCTCCATCGTCAAAGCGGGTCAGGATATCCTTTGCGACGTCCTGCGCATTTGCATAGCCGATGCGCTTGACCTCGCTCAGGTCGATATGTCCAACAAACAGATCGCCAAAATCACGCTTGAGCGCGTCGCGGCCTTTCTTGCCAACGGTCAGAATCTTGACCGTTTTGCCCTTGCCGCGCAGCTCTTCCGCCTTGGCGCGGGCCAGCTTGGCTATGTTCGCGTTGAAACCGCCACACAGGCCGCGTTCTGCCGTCATGACGACCAGCAGGTGGACATCCTCACTGCCCGTTCCGCGGAGCAGCTTGGGGGCGCTGTCGCTGCCCCCGACCGACGCGGCCAGTCCCGCCATCACGGCATTGAACCGCTCGGCATAGGGACGTGACTGTTCGGCAGCTTCCTGAGCGCGGCGCAGTTTTGCTGCCGCGACCATCTGCATGGCCTTGGTGATCTTGCGGGTCGATTTGACCGACTCGATCCTGTTTTTAAGGTCCTTAAGATTTGGCATGTGCCCGCCTCTCCCTTAAGCGAAGGTTGCGGCGTATTCGTCCAGCGCAGCCTTGATCTTGTCAGAAGCGTCACCCTTGATCTTGGGATCTTCGTCCGTGATCCACTTAAGCAGGTCGGCGTGCTTTCCGCGCAGGTGCGACAGCAGACCAGCTTCGTAACGACCGACATCCGAGACGCTGATCTTGTCGAGGTACCCATTGGTTCCCGCGAAGATGACACAGACGATTTCCGCGTTGGTCAGCGGCGAGTACTGCGGCTGCTTCATCAGCTCAGTCAGACGCGCACCACGGTTCAGCAGCTGCTGGGTTGCGGCGTCGAGGTCCGAGCCGAACTGCGCAAACGCAGCCATTTCGCGGTACTGCGCCAGTTCCAGTTTGACCGGACCGGCAACCGATTTCATCGCATCGGTCTGGGCGGACGAGCCCACACGCGAAACCGACAGACCGGTGTTCACAGCAGGACGGATGCCTTGATAGAACAGTTCGGTTTCGAGGAAGATCTGGCCGTCGGTGATCGAAATCACGTTGGTCGGAATAAACGCCGAAACGTCACCACCCTGAGTTTCGATAACCGGCAGAGCGGTCAACGAGCCCGCACCGAAGTCTTCGTTCAGCTTCGCCGAACGCTCCAGCAGACGGGAGTGAAGGTAGAAAACGTCACCCGGATACGCTTCACGTCCGGGCGGACGGCGCAGCAGCAGCGACATCTGACGATAGGACACAGCCTGTTTCGACAGGTCATCATAGATGATCAGCGCGTGGCGGCCGTTATCGCGGAAGTATTCGGCCATCGCGGTCGCGGCATAAGGTGCCAAGAACTGCATCGGCGCCGGGTCGGACGCGGTCGCGGCAACAACGATCGAGTATTCAATCGCACCGGACTCTTCCAGTTTCTTCACCAGCTGCGCAACGGTCGAACGCTTTTGACCAACCGCAACGTAAACGCAGTACAGTTTCTTGGACTCGTCGTCGCCTGCTGCGTCGTTGTAAACCTTCTGGTTCAGGATGGTGTCCAGAGCAACGGCGGTCTTACCGGTCTGACGGTCACCAATGATCAGTTCCCGCTGGCCACGGCCGATCGGGATCATCGCGTCAACCGATTTCAGTCCGGTTGCCATCGGCTCATGCACCGATTTACGCGGGATGATACCTGGGGCTTTAACGTCTGCAACGCCACGCTTGGAGGCGTTGATCGGGCCTTTGCCATCCAGTGGGTTGCCCAGACCGTCAACAACACGGCCAAGCAGCTCATCACCGATCGGAACGTCCACGATCGAGTTGGTGCGCTTAACAGTGTCGCCTTCTTTGATGTCACGGTCGGAGCCAAAGATAACGACACCAACGTTGTCGCTTTCCAGGTTCAGCGCCATGCCCATGATGCCGCCGGGGAATTCGACCATCTCACCGGCTTGTACATTGTCCAGACCGTATACACGGGCAATCCCGTCACCGACGCTCAGCACGCGGCCGATTTCGGCTACTTCGGCTTCCTGACCAAAATTCTTGATCTGGTCCTTCAGGATTGCAGAAATCTCTGCAGCTTGGATTCCCATTTATCCGACCTCTTTCATTGCATTCTGTAGGGAGTTGAGCTTCGAGCGGATCGAGCTATCGATCATCTTCGAGCCCACTTTAACGACAAGACCGCCGATGAGGCTTTCATCAACGGTCGCATTGATTGTCACGGTCTTGCCCACACGCTCGGACAGCGTTTTGGACAGTTTTTCCATCTGAGTTTTGGTCAGCGCTTTGGCCGAAGCGACATCGGCGGTCACTTCGCCACGCTCTTCGGCCAGCATGTCACGCAGAACCTGCACCAGTTGCGGCACAACAAACAGGCGGCGCTTTTGAGCCATCAGGCCCAGCGTGTTGCGCAGGATTGCGTGAAGACCCATTTTGTCGGCAATGGCAGTGATCGCGCCTTCCTGTTCAGCGCGCGAAACCAGAGGCGAGGCGATCAGGTCGCGCAAGTCGGCGCTTTCGCTCAAGGCCGCTGCCAGATCATTGATGCCGGTTTCCAGACCTGCAAGGTCATTATTCTCTTTTGCAATCTCAAAGATTGCGGTGGCATAGCGCTCGGCAATGCCAGTGGAAATCGAAGCTGGTTCGGACACGTCCACCCTTCCGATACTTTAGGCCCCGAATTCGCGTTGCGGCAGCTACCCCGGGGGCGTGAAGACACCCCGTCCATTTAGGGCGGGGATCAAAATCACCGGGGATGTAGCAGAGCCTATCCAACCAAGCAATACGCTATAGCGGTAACAGAATTATCCACAAATTATTTATTTTCATACACTTACGCAAAGTGCGACGGTTTGGACCCGTTGACGCAGTTGAAAAATGTTACGAATATTCAGGTTTTAGCGATTCCTGTGACTTATTTCCCGCATTTTTCCGCAGTGATTGCGAGGATCGATCATGCAGGTTTCAACAAACCGTCCAACGCCTTCAGAGGCCGCCGTGCTGCATCTTTCGTGACGCTGCCACTGGGTGGTTGAATATGCTTGCTGGCTTCAATCATCAGGACACCGCCTGCCATAACCGTGGGCACTCGTTGTCCGGTTTTCTCGATCAGGCTTCCCGATTTAAGCCAGAAGCGCCGAAACGACGGCGGCATGTAAAGCGCAGAGCAATGGCTTTCGGGAAGAAAGTAATGGGCTTTTAGTTGGCTTTCCAATTGCGACGCTGAATACGGACGCCCAAAGCCAAACGGTGTCCGGTCTGTGCGCGACCAAAGCCCGGCCCGATTCGGCACAATAAACAGCGCCCGCCCGCCCGGCCCAAGAACGCGCCAGCATTCATTCAGCAAGTCGCTTGGCCGGCCCGACGTTTCCAGCCCATGCATCACCACCAGCTTATCTACATGGCCGGTTTCAAGAGGCCAGAGAGTTTCTTCGGCCAAAACTGATACATTTGGCAATCCAGCGGGCCAAGGCATGACACCTTGGGGTCCGGGCATAAGCCCAATCACCCGCCGCGCATCCGTGAGATAAGGTCGCAGCAAGGGTACGGCGAACCCGAAGCCGACCACCGTCTGCCCTTTGGCCTCGGGCCACAGCTCAGTCAACCGCCCGCGAATAGCCGCCTGCGCCGCGCGACCCAGCGTGCTGCGATAGTAAAAATTCCTTAAATCCTGCACATCAAGATGCATTGCAGACACCCGGTCAATCGGCTTAGCTGCCCGCAGTCTAGCAACGAAAGGGCAAAAGACCATGCCTCTTGAGATCGTAACCGTCCCATGTCTCAGCGATAACTATGCTTTTCTGGCGCATGACGCCGCAAGCGGTCAAACCGCTCTTATCGACGCGCCCGAGGCGGGCCCGATTCTGGCCGAGTTGGATGGACGAGGTTGGAAGCTGAGCCACGTTTTGCTGACCCATCATCACTGGGACCACGTAGACGGGCTGGCCGGTATCCTGGAAAAACATCAGGCCAAGGTTATCGGCGCTGCGGCTGATGCCCACCGCCTGCCCCCGTTGGATCAGCAAGTGGCCGAGGGCGACAGTTTCGACCTTGGCGGCGAACCCGTGCAGGTGCTGGACGTGTCGGGCCACACGGTTGGCCACGTGGCATATTACCTGCCGAAAAGCGCGGCTGTCTTTACCGCCGACAGCCTGATGGCCCTCGGCTGTGGACGCCTGTTCGAAGGGACCGCACCGCAAATGTGGGCGTCTCTGTCCAAACTGGCGGCCTTGCCCGACGAAACAATCGTGTATTCTGGTCACGAATATACACAATCGAATGCCAAGTTTGCGATTACAGTTGATCCGGACAACGCTGCGTTGCAACAGCGCATGGCCGAAATCAACCATGCCCGTACTGCCGGGCAGCCGACGGTTCCGTCCTCGCTGGCGCTGGAAAAAGCCACAAATCCCTTTTTACGCGCCGCAGATCCGGCGATTCAGGCACATTTGGGCATGAAAAACGCAGACCCGGCTGAGGTTTTTGCGGAAATCAGGGCTAGAAAAGATCGCTTCTAGTGCCTATTTCACGCTCTTCGCGGCAACGGTCACATTAAATGTGACTGTCAAGTGAAAGAAAACCCTTGAAGCCGGGCCACGATCAACCAAACTCTAATAGTATGAGGACATGGTCGGATCGGGGCCGAAGCCCGCCCCCATGCGACCCAAGACAAGAAGAGGAGCACCCACGTGCCTTCATTCTCGAGCACATTAGAACAAGCCATTCACGCGGCCTTGGCGGCTGCGAACGAAAGGCGACATGAATTCGCCACGCTGGAGCATTTGCTGCTGGCGCTTCTGGAAGAGCCTGACGCCATCCGCGTCATGAAGGCATGCAGCGTTGACCTGGATGAGTTGCGCAGCACGCTTGTCGAATTCATCGACGAGGACCTGTCAAACCTCGTCACTGATATCGACGGATCTGAGGCTGTTCCGACGGCCGCGTTCCAGCGCGTGATCCAACGTGCGGCAATCCACGTGCAAAGTTCAGGCCGGACAGAAGTCACCGGGGCCAACGTTCTGGTTGCCATTTTTGCCGAACGCGAAAGCAATGCCGCCTACTTCCTGCAAGAACAGGATATGACCCGCTATGACGCTGTGAACTTCATCGCGCATGGCGTGGCCAAAGACCCTGCTTATGGCGAAAACCGCTCAGTCTCAGGCGCGGATCAAGTGGAAGAAGAAGCACAGTCCAGCACTGCTGAAGGCGACCAGAAAGAAAGTGCGCTGGGGAAATACTGTATTGATCTGAACGCGAAATCGCGCGCTGGTGACGTTGATCCCCTGATCGGCCGGGCAGATGAGGTTGAGCGCTGTATTCAGGTGCTGTGCCGCCGCCGCAAGAACAATCCGCTGTTGGTGGGTGATCCGGGCGTGGGCAAAACCGCTATCGCCGAAGGCTTGGCGCACAAGATTGTCGCGGGTGAGGCTCCCGACGTGCTGGCAAACACCACGATCTATTCGCTGGACATGGGCGCCCTGCTGGCCGGAACCCGTTATCGCGGTGATTTCGAGGAACGGTTGAAGGCCGTTGTGACCGAGTTGGAAGATCACCCGGACGCAGTCTTGTTCATTGACGAGATTCACACTGTGATCGGTGCCGGTGCCACCTCTGGCGGCGCAATGGACGCGTCAAACCTGCTGAAACCAGCCCTGCAGGGTGGCAAGCTGCGGACCATGGGATCGACCACGTACAAAGAATTCCGCCAGCATTTTGAAAAGGACCGCGCGCTTAGCCGCCGGTTCCAGAAAATCGATGTGAACGAACCATCGGTCGAAGACAGCGTGAAGATTCTGCGCGGTCTGAAGCCTTATTTCGAACAGCATCACGAGATCAAATATACTGCGGACGCGATCAAAACCGCGGTGGAATTGTCGGCGCGCTACATCAATGATCGCAAACTGCCGGACAAAGCCATCGACGTGATTGATGAGGCCGGTGCCGCACAGCATCTGGTTGCTGAAAGCAAGCGCCGGAAGACCATCGGAGTGAAAGAGATTGAGGCCGTCGTCGCCAAAATCGCGCGTATTCCGCCCAAAAACGTCACCAAGGACGATGCCGAGGTTCTGAAAGACCTCGAAGCCTCGCTGAAACGGGTGGTGTTTGGTCAGGATGAAGCGATCGAGGCGTTGGCCAGTGCTATCAAGCTGGCGCGTGCGGGTCTGCGTGAACCTGAGAAGCCCATCGGTAACTACCTGTTCGCTGGTCCGACCGGTGTTGGTAAGACCGAAGTGGCAAAGCAACTCGCGGATAATCTGGGCGTTGAACTGCTGCGGTTCGACATGTCTGAATACATGGAGAAACATGCCGTCAGCCGTCTGATCGGTGCGCCTCCGGGCTATGTCGGGTTTGACCAAGGTGGTCTCTTGACCGACGGCGTCGACCAGCACCCGCATTGTGTGCTGCTGCTGGACGAGATTGAAAAAGCCCATCCGGACGTCTTCAACATCCTGTTGCAGGTGATGGACCACGGAGAGCTGACCGATCACAACGGCCGTACCGTGAATTTCCGCAACGTGGTCTTGATCATGACCTCGAACGCGGGTGCGCAGGAACAGGCCAAGGCAGCGATCGGCTTCGCCCGTGACCGCCGCGAAGGGGAAGATACGGCCGCCATCGAGCGCACCTTTACGCCGGAGTTCCGCAACCGTCTGGACGCTGTTATCTCGTTCGCGCCACTGCCGAAGAGCGTTATTCTGCAAGTGGTCGAGAAATTCGTGCTACAGCTTGAGGCTCAGTTGCTGGACCGAAACGTGACAATTGATCTGACACCCAAGGCTGCCGAATGGCTGGCGGACAAAGGGTATGACGACAAGATGGGCGCACGTCCATTGGGTCGCGTGATCCAAGAGCATATCAAGAAGCCGCTGGCCGAAGAACTTCTGTTCGGCAAACTGGCCAAGGGCGGAGTCGTCCGTGTCTCGGTCAAGAAAGGCGAACTGAATCTTGAGATTTTTGGTCCGGATCAGCCGCGCATTCCAGGTGACAAGCCACCGCTTCTGACAGCGGACTGACCTACGGCGAAAGATAATTCTAGAAAGCCCGGTTGATCATCCAACCGGGCTTTTTTTTGTGCCACAGTCTCGTGGCCATTCTTCTTTCTTAGGGCGCTCGGCCCAACTTTGCGTAGTCTGACTCTTGGTTCTAGTTGGTAGTTCAAACACCAAAGCTGACTCTGGCTGGGGCGTTGTTCTCGCAATTTCAACCTATGCCCAATCTGCCACCGCTTGAAAGGCAAGAGACAGCTCACGCGCCAAAGTGTGACAGTTTGGGTTCTGCGGACCCGCTCAGCGCGTAAATAGAACTCCCATCGCAACGGACCGCATCTATGTCATGCATAGGCAGCGTTTAGCGCTCGGTCAGCTTCAATTCGATCCGACGGTTCTGGGCACGGGCTTCGGGTGTGTCTGCGGGGTTGACGGGCTGAAACTCTCCGAACCCATTGGCGGCTAGCCGGTTTGGCGGAATACCCAGCGCCTCGACCATATATCGTACGACGGACAGCGCCCGACCTTGGCTAAGCTCCCAGTTGTCGCGATATCGCCCAGTCCCGGCTAAGGGTACGTTGTCCGTGTGACCATCAACCCGGATCACCCAATTCAACCCCTCAGGAATTTCCGCAGCTACGCTTCGCAGGATATTGGCCACCTTGGCGACCTCTTGCTGCCCGATTGGTGACAGAACAGCGGACCCAGTGTCGAAAAGAACCTCGGACGAGAATACGAAACGGTCGCCTTCGATCCGTACGCCCTCTTCATCGCCCAGAACATCGCGCAGACGGCCAAAAAACTCTGATCGATACCTTTGCAAATCCTCGGCCTGCGCCACCAGGTCTTCGGCTTCGGCTTCGAGACGGGCGCGCTCAGCCTCTTCCAATATGCGGCGACGGCGCTCTTCCGAGGCCGCACGGGCCAAGGCAGCGTTCAAATCCTGCCCCAGCGTCTGGATGCGGATATCTGCCGCGGCGTTTCGATCCGCGTAATCGTCCAACAAGGCCTGAAGCCCGCCCAGTTGTTCACGCAGTGCCGCCATTTGCTGGTTGAGCAAAGCAGTTTCGCGCTGCGCTTTTTCGGAAATCGCCTGTTCTACTGACAACGTTTCACGGGCGACGGACAGCAGCGCCGCGCGTTCTTCGGCTAGCGTGCGTTGTTCCTGCGCTTCGGCCTGCGCCTCTGTTTGCGCAGCCAATGCCGCCTCAAGCTGGGCCCGCAGGTCCTGCGCGTTCAGGTCGCCAAATTGCCGTTCCAATTCTGCCTTCGCAGCTTGCGCCGCTGCCAGCAGGGTCAACGTTTCCTCGGCTTCTTTGCGCTGCGCTTCCAGGGCAAGTGTCATGGCTGTCAGTTCCGCATCAGCATTCTGTAACCGGTTGCGCAAGTTTTCAGCAGCGGCGGCTTCGGCCAGTTTGGCGGCCTCTTCTGCGCTCAATTCTTCCTCAAGCTCAGATATGCGGATCGACTGCGCAGCCTCGTTTTGCTCCAGGTCAGCGACCAGAGCTTCGAGCGCTTCTCGCTGGGCTGCGGCCAGTCGCGCGGCCTCAGTTTGCTCATCGATCTCAGCCCGGCTTTGCGCCAAGGCAAGGTTCAAAGCATCCTGTTCGTCCTGCAAGTCGGCGATTTCGCCCTGCGCGCGCTCTTGTTCAAGCAGCATGGCCGCGACCTGATCCTCAAAATCGGTCAGTTGGATCTGTGCTTGCACCAGCTCTGTCTCAACCTGGGTCAGCGTTGAGTTCAGTACACCCAAGCGCGCCTGCAACCGGCTGTTTTCGCGTTCTTCCAAACCCAACGCGCCGGCCAGTGCGGCGACCTCATCCGACAGGGCGGTCAACTCATCCTCTTGCCCCGAGATCGTTTCACGCAACACGAACTGGACCACCATGAAGATGGTCAGCACAAAGGTCAGCACCATCAGAAGCCCGGTGATCGCATCCACAAAGCCGGGCCAGACCGAACCCTGGAACCGCTGACCTGTACGACGCGAAAGGGCCATACCTTACTCTCTTTCCGGCGCGGTCCGAACAGCGCCGCGGGGCAATGTCAGAGCTTTGACCAACAGTTCGATATCCTTGCGAATTTCGCTCATGCTTTCCTGACGACCAGCCGAGATTTCTTCGAGGATACGCAACAATTGCACATCCATCGACCGCAGGCGCATGCGGCTTTCGGCATCGATTCCGTCTCCGGTGCCCTGTTCACGCATGTGATCCAACAAGGCATCTTGTCCAAGGGCTACCCGCTCAAGGGCGGCCGTCACACCCTCGTTGTTTTCCTGCCGCTGGTTCATCTCGCCAATCGCATCCGTCAACTGGCCCAGCTTGGACGACACGGCGGCGCGATCGGCCTCTTGCGCTGAAAACAGGTCTTGCAAGGCGTTCATCTGTTCTGACATCGCATCCAAAACCGGGGTCAGAACGGCAAGTTCAGCACCGCCTTCGTCGCTGGCACCGAACCCTACCCGCGTGATCGAGGAAAGCCATTCTTCAAGCTCGCGGTAGAAGCGGTTTTGGCCGTGTCCTGCAAAAAGCTCCAGCAAGCCGACGATCAACGATCCGGCAAGACCCAGCAGCGACGAGCCAAACGCCACGCCCATTCCCTGCAATTGCGATTCAAGCCCGACCATTAGTCGGTTGAAGACAGCCAACCCTTCTTCGCCCTCTTGCGGGTTAAGGCTGCGGATGGTGTCAACAATGGCCGGAACCGTTGTGGCCAGCCCGAAAAACGTTCCCAATAGACCAAGATAAATCAGGACATTGGTGATATAGCGGGTGATCTCTCGTTCTTCTTCGACACGTTCGGCCACGGAATCCAGGATGGACCGCGTCGAAGTTGAACTGATCTGAGACCGCGCGCCCCGTTCGCGCAGCAGCGACGCCAGCGGCGCCAACAATTGCGGTGTACGGGCATCTTCACGAACCACACCGCCCACAAAGGCTTCGATCCAGCGCACCGACCCGATGAGCTGTGCCACCTGATAGAAACAAGCGAACACACCGATCACAAAGACCAGAATGATAAAGCCGTTCAGATAAGGGTTTGCGTAAAAAACCGGCAGAACATAGGGCAGCGCCATGAAGACCCCGAACCCTGCCAACGCGATCGCGACCAGCATCGTAACGATCTGACGAATGGGTTGCGAGAAATGCGGTCTCGCGCCCTGATGTGCCTGCGCCATGCGCGTGGTTCCTGGTTTTTGCCTGCTTTTGCGTGAATCTAGCGAAATTGCGTCGGTGACGCCAAGGGTTTATGCAGTGATGGTCCGCACCCGTTGCGCTAACCACTCAAGATCAGGATCGCGCAGGCCGATCTCGGCCAGATGTTCAGCAGTGTTGTAAAGATATTCGGTGTTCGGCCCTCGCCCACCAACGGCATGAGCGATAATCCGGGCTTGATCTTCGAGTGGCATGCCACCGCAATACTGCACGTGGTCGGCATCAATCACGTAGGTCACGGCATTGACTGTCTCACCCGAGTCGAGATGTACATCCAGCATCGCCTCGACATAAGCCGATGAAATCAGCTCACGTTCACGCAGTTCCTGAAGGGTGCGATCCTCATGGCCTGCTTCAACCGCCAGGGCCAAGCCTTTGCAGTTGGCTTCGGCCTGTTCATCCAAGGCCAAAACCAGTCCGGGATGTTCTTCGGTGCCTCGATGATGGATCGAGCTCATGCAGAAAGACCGGGCGTAGCCATGCAATGTGGCGCGTTCGCTGCGCGAAACCGGGAATCCCGGGTTCCACAGCAGCGATCCATATCCGAAAACCCACATCGTCATAGCTCTGGCCCTTGCCCGTTTGCACCTATAAACATCAATTCCGAGGTGGGAAAAAGGGCGAACTGCCATGCGCGGTCTGATACGAGCAGTCATTTTCATAGTTGTGATCTGGAGCGCCTATTGGTTCGTCGCCGGTTTCGGTCTGCGCAACGCAATCACCGCGTGGTTCGATGCACAGCAGGCGCGCGGCTGGCAAGCCGAATTCTCGGACGTTGAAACCGACGGGTACCCGTTTCACCACATGACGCGTCTGAATAACCCCGCGCTGGCCGATCCGGGCACCGGCACAGCATGGAGCGCAGACTGGATCGAATTCCAAAGCCCCGCGATCTGGCCCGGTCGACAGGTTCTTCGGTTTGCGGATACGCCTCAGCGCCTGTCCTACTTCGACCAGACCGCAACCATTCAAGCCAGTGACCTGCAAGCCGAATTGCAACTTCAGCCCGGCGTAGCCTTGGTTCTTGAAAAAATGGCGCTGACTGCGGGCCCGTGGACAATCACCGACGACACCGAGGCGCTGGCCGGCGGCAACACATTGGCCCTGGTGATGGAGCAGAGCGCAATACCCGAGGCATACTTAATTCGCGCCCAAGTCGACGGTTTTACACCCGGAGATGACCTGCGCGAGTTGATGCGCTCGGCCACGACGTTGCCGCAGGCTTTTGAGACGCTCGAACTGGACCTGACCGCCACGTTCGACAAACCGTGGGACCGCTCTGCCCTGGAAGAAAGCAGACCGCAGCCGGTAAAAATCGACCTGCGGTTGGCCGAGATGAAGTGGGGTGCCTTACGCCTGTTCGCAGCTGGCGAGTTGGATGTTGATGCGCAAGGCATTCCAACCGGCGAAATTGCAATCCGGGCTGAGAATTGGCGCGACATGATCGCCATGGCCAACGCCGCCGGAGCTTTGCCGGATCAGGCGGTTGATACGGTGACGCGCGCGCTGAACTTCATGGCGGGTCTGGGCGGCAATCCGAATACGCTGGATATGCAGCTGAACCTCAGGGATGGTTTTGTGGCCTTGGGCCCTCTGCCTCTTGGTCCTGCCCCTCGTTTAATCTTGCGCTAGCGGCAGTATGGACCACGCCGATGGCGTGCCGTATCCAAGTGAAAATGGTCCCGGTGATACCGGTCCGAGTTCGGCCCCAACACGGTGCCAAACGGTCCACATGCACCACGCCAGACCTTGGTGAGTTGGCGTTTTGACGGGTTCTTGCGCCAGCCATTCAAGACCGTCACAACCTCACCATCCGCCATTTTAAAGCCCGAGATATCAATCGCCCGACCTTTGCCGTGCTCTGAGATCCTTGCACCTTTTTGGTTATTCCGGGTGCGGCACGCATAGTGGGCGGCGACCTGCAACTCAACCACCGGCCCGCGCCGTTTAAAGGTTGGTATAACGGACTTGTCGACCCATTCGTTCAGGGCAATCGCCGTACCACAATCCATTGTCGACGGACGGCTAAGAGTCACACCAGAAACCGAGGTGATCTGAACCGCCTCTTTGATCCCACACGCCTTGATCCTGCCGGGCACACGACCGACCGGCTTACCCTGAATGGCGATATCCCCACAAACCGAGCTTTTACGCAGCTTTCGCTTTTTGAACAGCGCCTCTTGCTCTAACGCCTTGGGCCGCAAATAGGGCATCAGCGAGGTATCCGGCCCCAGCAAGGGCAAATCTGCGGGACGTGCAGCAACTGCCAGGGTTTGCGGAGACACCGGGCGCAGCGCCGGGCGAACCTTGACGTTTGGTACGGAGGACGCGAAAGCAAAGGATGTCCGCGCGACGGGAATGAGCGACTGTTCCGGAGGGGAGGCGTTGGACACAGTGGCGCTGACGGCCACACATCCGATCACCAACATCCTCCAGAGGTGTCTCATGTGCTCGCCTTTCCCCTTCCGAAATCCGGCGCATCCGTATCCTGCCCCGCGTCGATGATCCCACGGCGTATCGCGCGCGTGCGGGTGAAATAGTCGAACAGATGCTCGCCATCACCTGTACGGATAGCACGTTGCAGCGCAAAAAGCTCTTCGGTGAAGCGGCCCAGAATTTCCAGCGTCGCATCCTTGTTCGACAGGAACACATCCCGCCACATGGTCGGGTCCGAGGCGGCAATCCGCGTGAAATCCCGGAAACCGGCAGCCGAGTATTTGATGACCTCGCTGTCTGTCACCCGGCGCAGGTCGTCTGCCACACCTACCATCGTATAGGCGATCAGGTGCGGTGCGTGCGAGGTGACGGCCAGAACCAAATCATGATGCTCTGCGTCCATCTCGTCCACATAAGACCCCATGCCCTCCCACAGTGCACGCAGGCGGGCAATGGCGTCGGGGTCTGAATCTGCAACTGGCACCAACAAGCACCAGCGGTTGTCGAAAAGCGCGGCAAAACCTGACTCGGGGCCGGAATGCTCGGTCCCGGCCAATGGATGGGCCGGAACGAAATGCACGCCATCAGGAACATGGGGTGAGACCGCCTGAATCACATGCCCTTTGACAGACCCCACATCAGTGATGGTCGCCCCTGGCTTTAAAGATGGCGCGATTTCCTCGGCCACTGCGCCCATCACCCCGACGGGAATACACAGAACCACCAGATCGGCGCCCTCGACCGCCTCTTGCGCTGTCTCACAGACCCGGTCACACAGGCCGATCCGCCGTGCAGTCTCACGGGTCGCCTTGGACCGTGCGTAACCGGTGACCTCATTGGCAAGGCCCGCGCGTTTGATAGCCCAGAACATGGATGACGCAATCAGACCCAGCCCGATCAGAGCGACGCGGTCATATACCTGACTCATACGGCACCCCTTTTGAACGCGGCAATGGCCGCGACGACACGGCGGCAGGCCTCTTCGTCGCCCACTGTGATGCGCAGTGCATTCGGCAAGTTGTACCCTGCGACGCGCCGCACGATCAAACCTTGGGTCTTGAGAAAGTCATCGCAGGCCTCCGCCTCGGCCTGATCGGCAAACCGCGCGAGGATAAAGTTGGTGCACGAGGCATCCGACGCAACGCCAATCTTGGCCAGCTCATCTGACAACCACACGCGCAGGCGCGCGTTCTCGGCCTGACAAAAGGACAGAAAATCCTGATCAGCCAACGCCGCCTCGGCCGCAGCCAACGCCGTCAGAGACAGGTTGAAAGGCTGGCGCACCCGGTTCAGCACATCGATGATTGCCTGAGCGGCATAGCCCCAGCCGACACGCATTCCGCCCAGCCCATAGACCTTTGAAAACGTCCGGGTCATGATCACATTCTCGAACCGATCCACCAGCGATGCGCCGCCGTCAAAACCGTCGACAAATTCGGCATAGGCCCCGTCAATCACCATCAGGCAGGTCTGCGGCAAAGCCTCGGCCAGTCTTATCAGTTCAGCCTCGGCAATCATGGTCGAGGTCGGATTGCCCGGATTGGTCACGAACACGATCCGCGTTTGGTCGGTGAGGGCGGCAAGAATATTGTCCACGTCCACGCGACGCTCACGCTCTGGCACCATGACAGGCGTCGCCCCGGCCATGCGGGCGATGATCGGATACATCGAGAAACCATGCTCGGTATAAATGACCTCATCCCCCGGCCCGGCATACGCCTGAGCGACGAACTGAAGCACCTCATCGCTGCCAACACCGCAGACGATCCGCGCGGGGTCCAGCCCGTGACGCTTTCCAATCGCTGCCCGAAGGCTGGCGTGGTCCGTACTTGGATAGCGGTGCAGCGTCGCCGCACTGTTTCGCACGGCTTCAATCGCTTTGGGGCTGGGACCGAAAGGGTTTTCGTTCGAGCTGAGTTTGATCACATGCTCAACCCCGGCCAGATGCGACTGGCCGCCCTGATACAGCGCGATGTCCATAATGCCGGGTTGAGGTGTGATCTTGTTCATAAGAAGCTCCGTTTATTGAAGCCTCTCATACCTGTCTCAACGGGGTGAGAAAAGCGGCAATTCCGTCACGCCGCCCGGAAACGGGCTGTCGCCGGGTCAGCGCTGTAAAACGGTGCAAATTCTTCGGTTCGGCGCGACAGGTCGTTAACGCTGTCGATGATGAACTGAACGGTATCCTCATGCATCAGATACGAAAAGTTCAGCCGCACCCAACCGGGCTTTTTCATCTCTTCCCCCGCAGATAGAGATGCATGCAGCTTGTCTGACGCTGCACGGTCAATCCCCAGCAGACGGTGTGCATAAGGCCCGGCACAGGCGCACCCGCCCCGTGCCTGTATGCCATAAACATCGCTAAGCATTCGGGTGAACAGTTGCTGGTGTACGGGCTGACCTGAATTGTCGCGTACAAGAAAGGAAAATATCGGCAGGCGATGCGGGTTGCCCGCACCCAACAGGGTCAGGTTCGGGTTTCCGCGCCAACCTTCCAACGCCATATGGTTGTATTGCGCCTCGCGACGGGCGATCTCATCGGTGCCGACAACATCCTTGACGATGAAAGCAAGCGCTGCACGAATGTCTCCGATCACATTGGGCGTACCAGCCTCTTCCCGCGTGGCCAGATCTTTGCTGTAGTCATGCCTCCAGGGCGAGACAAAGCTGACCGTGCCGCCACCGGGCCAACTGGGGCACGTCCGCTTTACGGCCTTCTGGTTGACGATCAGGACACCTGACGCCCCTGGTCCGCCCGGAAACTTATGCGGTGAAACAACGATGGCGTCCTTGCGCGCATCCTCGGGGCCCATGTCCATCGGCAGGTAGGGGCCGCCACCTGCGTAATCCCACACCGAAACAGCCCCATGCGCCTTGAGCAACCGCGTTATCGGGTCCGGATCGGTGATGGTTCCCGTCACGTTTGAAGCCACCGAAAAAGATCCGACGACCAGATCCGACGCGGCATTCTCGACCAGGGCTTGTTCCAGTACAGCCAGATCAACGCCGCCATCAGCCGCCTCGGGCACCTCGATCACACGCGCCTTGCTTTCACGCCAAGGCAGAATGTTCGAATGATGCTCATACGGTCCGATCAAGACGACCGGCCGGTCAGCTGTATTTACATCCAATAAACTGACCAGCCGGTTCAGGCCCGCGGTGGCACCGGACCCGGTGAAAATCACCGCATCCTCTCCCCGTGTCGCACCAACGATGCGGGCTATTTCTGAACGCGCCTCGCGGCGTAAGCGCGTCATGTATGATCCGCAATAGGAGGCCTCGGTGTGGCTGTTCGCATAGAAAGGCAGCACCTGTTCGGCAACAAACCTTTCAACCTGGCGCAGCGCACGCCCTGATGCGACGTAATCCGCATAAACCAGCGGCACGTCCCCGTGCAAACCCGGGATCAGAACATTTTCTCCGATCAACCCATCACGCAGGCTAGCAATGCGAGTGGTGGTTTGGATATCTGCGCGAAACTTGGACAGGGTCATGGTGTGGGCTCCGTATTGCACCACTCAATATGATTGAGGTGCAGCGCAGATACTTCCCAATATTTTGCTGAATTTCTCCATATTTTGTGTCATATGACTTCATATGAGTGAAAAATTAGATCAGATTGACACACGTATCCTGAAAGAGCTTCAACAGGACGCCACCCTGTCCCAACGCGAGCTGGCTGACCGAGTCGGCCTGTCACAGAACGCCTGCTGGCGGCGGTTAAAGTCACTGAACGAAAACGGCGTACTGATTGGGTCAACCGCGAGAATCGCGCGTGAGAAACTTGGATTAAGCCTTGTGGTTTTCGTCATGCTACGCACGCGGCATCATTCGGCCGAGTGGCTGCAGGCCTTTCGCCGCCACGTTCTGACTATCCCCGAGGTGGTGGATTTTCACAGGATCGGTGGTGACTACGATTATCAGCTGAAAGTTGTCACTCAGGATATGACGTCATACGATAAGGTCTACCAGCGCCTGATCGAAAAGGTCGAACTGGACAGCGTGACCTCTTACTTCGCAATGGAAGCAATCGCCGAAGGGCGACCGCTGCCACTCTGAACCGCTCTTCATCTGGCCGAAAATATCCCGGGGGAATCGCGGCCTGACGCGATGGGGGCAGCGCCCCCTCCTTTAACAAAAAAAGGCCGCGCCTTTTGGCGCGGCCTTTCGGAATTCAATATCGGCGAAGATTAATTCTTCGCGTAGAATTCGACGACCAGGTTCGGCTCCATAACAACCGGGTAAGGCACATCACCCAGGCCCGGTGCGCGGACGAAAGTTGCCGTCATTTTCGAGTGGTCGGCATCGATATAATCAGGAACATCGCGCTCGGCCAAAGCGGCAGCTTCCAGAACAACGGCCAGTTGCTTGGATTTGTCACGCACTTCGATAACGTCGCCTTCCTTCACACGGTAGGACGGGATGTTGACCCGCTTACCGTTTACTTTGACGTGACCGTGGTTCACGAACTGACGTGCAGCGAAGACAGTCGCTACGAACTTGGCGCGGTAAACAACGGCGTCCAGGCGGCGTTCCAGCAGACCGATCAGGTTTTCACCGGTGTCGCCTTTGACACGCTCAGCTTCGGCGTAGATGCGGCGAAACTGCTTCTCGGTCAGGTCGCCGTAGTAACCTTTCAGCTTCTGCTTGGCGCGCAGCTGCAGACCAAAGTCCGACAGTTTGCCCTTGCGGCGCTGACCGTGTTGGCCGGGGCCGTATTCACGGCGGTTGATCGGGGATTTCGGACGACCCCAGATGTTTTCACCCATCCGGCGGTCGATTTTGTACTTGGCAGACGTGCGTTTGGTCACGGCTGATCTCCTTCTTTAGTGGCATTGCAGCTTGATCCGAAAACCGGTTCCCACTTTTCGGGCTGCAATAGCGTCTCCGCTCAACCCGATGCGAGATAGTTTCGGCCGCACCGCAACAATGAAGGGCGTTGTCCTCTTGAGGTCTCCCCCATGACAGGCATCCCCTTGCGGGGGCCACCAACACCAATGAAGCCGCGCTTATATATGCGAAACCGGCGGAGTCAACAGAGCAAACCACGCATCTTAGGATTTACCGTGAAAACGAGCGTCCATCAGGGCTTCAATCGACCCTTTGACCAACGAAAACCGCTTTTCTCGAATCCTGTTCGCCCGAACCCGGCATTGATCTGAACGGAAACGCAACGATGGTCCGGTCTTGTTCTGCCGCATCGTCACTTAGGGATTCGATTTCGATAAATTCACTGATCCAGAATTCCTGATCACGCCCCGGACATGCATCTTCGAAGACCAGTATCGGAGAGGGTTCACCCGAAACAAGGAAGACATGCGCCGTGAAAGTCTGGGCACCGTTTGTCAAAGCGATAAGTCCACGCGCTGTGTCCGGCAGGTTTGTTATCTGATCATTCCGACCATATTTTGCTGCTTGGATGCCGGCACCTTTACCCAATTCCACCGGCTGCACACTGGACTCTGCCAGATATAGAGCCTGACCGCGCCACGACCAAGCCGCCCCAACACAAAGAAAGGACAAGGGCGCAGCCTCAAGCCCATCGATTTCCGTCTGCGTCCAGAAAATGGCAACTCGACCGTTTGCTCCGGTTCTCATGTGACCGCCTGTACCGTTCAACTTATCAATGCTCACCTTTTTCATCCTTATCAGCGCAAAATGAGGCGGAAAAGGGACATCATTACAGCGATCGTTAAACTGTTGCTTAAGAGATTCAATTCACGTTCCGTTGTGGATCGGTAACGCACAGGAGTGATATCAACACATTTTCGTGCCCGGCACAGATCTCGCGGGTTTCACGACAGAAAAACCGTTTGTTCCGCTTTGGTCATGTGCAGCAATGGAACTTGCTGCCCTCACCTGATACCGCGGGCACTATGGGACAGAGAAACCTCAGTCGGGTCCGCAAAGCGGTTCTGCAGTCGGTATGTCTAAGCTTCGCAACTACCCACACTTAGAGTGACCGCAGCTTCGGCAGGTCATGCAGCCTTCAATCATCACCATGTCGTACTGGCCACAAGACGGGCAGGCCTTTCCGCGCGGTGCATCCATGTTTACAACCTGCGCTTGAGGGTCGGACTTGAGGCCCATACCCTCACCTTCAAGAAAGCCTATGGCGACCATATGTTGCTCGATCACGCCACCAATTGCCGCCAAGATCGACGGGATGTACTTGCCTTGCACCCATGCACCACCGCGCGGGTCAAAAACGGCTTTCAATTCTTCGACCACAAACGAGACGTCACCCCCACGCCGGAACACGGCCGAGATCATGCGGGTCAGCGCAACGGTCCAGGCGAAGTGCTCCATATTTTTCGAATTGATGAAAACCTCGAACGGGCGGCGACGTCCACCGATGATTATATCGTTAATCGTCAGATAGATGGCGTGCTCACTGTCGGGCCATTTCAGTTTGTAAGTCGAACCTTCAAGTGACTGCGGCCGGTCCAGCGGTTCAGACATATAAATGACGTCGCCGCCTTCGACTTCTTGCGGGGCATCCGCGCTTTCACCCGGCGCTTTGTCCGAGTTTTCCGACACACTCAAAACGCTTCCGGTCACATCATTCGGGCGATAGGTGGTGCAACCTTTGCAGCCCTGATCCCATGCCTGCATGTAGACATCCTTGAAGTCATCAAAACCGATATCTTCCGGGCAGTTGATCGTCTTCGAGATCGAACTGTCGATCCATTTCTGCGCTGCGGCCTGCATCTTGACGTGATCTGCAGGCGTCAAAGTCTGAGCGTTGACAAAATAGTCAGGCAGGTCCACGTCGCCGAATTTGTTGCGCCACATTTGCACGGCATAGTCCACGACCTCCTCCTCGGTGCGTGATCCGTCTTTCTGCAGCACTTTCCGCGTATAAGCATAGGCAAAGACCGGCTCGATCCCGGACGAGACATTCCCCGCGTAGAGCGAAATCGTTCCCGTCGGCGCGATCGAGGTCAGCAGCGCATTACGAATGCCATGCTCCCGGATCGCGTCGCGCACGTCTTCGTCCATCTGCTGCATCGTGCCACTGGCGAGGTATTTCTCTGTATCGAACAGGGGAAACGCCCCCTTTTCCTTGGCCAAGTCAACCGACGCCAGATACGCGGCGCGGGCGATCGCGTGCAACCAGCGCTCGGTCTGACGCGCCGCCTCGTCGGAACCATAGCGCAGCCCAAGCATCAACAGGGCATCGGCCAGACCTGTAACGCCCAAACCGATGCGGCGTTTGTCCTGCGCTTCGGCCTCTTGCTCGGCCAGCGGAAATTTCGACACATCAACCACGTTGTCCATCATTCGGACCGCTGTGGCGACAAGCTCTTGCAGGGCATCTTCATCCAGATGCGCCGCTTCTTCGAACGGCTCTGCTACCAGCCGAGCAAGGTTGATCGATCCCAGCAGGCATGCGCCGTAGGGCGGCAGGGGCTGCTCGCCACATGGATTGGTCGCCGCAATGGTTTCTACATAGCTCAGGTTGTTTGCGGCATTGATCCGGTCGATAAAGATCACGCCGGGTTCGGCGTAGTCATACGTCGCCTGCATGATCTTGTTCCACAGGTCACGCGCCTGCACTGTGTGGTAGATCTTGCCGTCAAAGACCAACTCCCACGGCCCGTCCGCCTTGACCGCCTCCATAAAGGCGTCGGTCACCAAAACCGACATGTTAAACATGCGCAGTCGGGCCGGATCAGATTTGGCTGTGATAAAGTGTTCGATGTCCGGGTGATCGCAGCGCATGGTCGCCATCATCGCCCCGCGACGGGATCCTGCGGACATGATGGTGCGGCACATCGCGTCCCACACATCCATGAAAGACAGCGGCCCCGATGCATCAGCGGCCACCCCATGCACGTCAGCACCCCTTGGCCGGATGGTCGAGAAATCATACCCGATCCCACCCCCCTGCTGCATGGTCAGCGCGGCCTCTTTCAACATGTCGAAAATGCCGCCCATACTGTCTGGAATCGTTCCCATGACAAAGCAGTTAAACAGCGTCACCTGCCGTGCCGTACCTGCCCCGGCTGTGATGCGCCCAGCGGGAAGGTATTTGAAATCCTCCAGTGCCGCGTAGAACTTATCCTCCCAATGGGCCGGGTCCTGTTCGACCCGCGCCAGATCGCGGGCGATGCGTCGCCAGCTATCTTCAACCGTAAGGTCGATGGGCGTCCCATCCGCTTGTTTAAAGCGGTATTTCATATCCCAGATCTGTTCGGCGATGGGGGCAGCAAAGCGGCTCATTAGCGATTCCCTGAGTAGAAAGAGACCGACAGCTTACCCTAGATCACACTCTTGCCACAACACCTTGATGGCAGCGCCCAGCAGTCTACAATATGAAGACGGTCTTTGGGACGACTCTGTGGGAAAGCTGTGGATAAGTACGTTAATCTCATAAAACTTTCGGTTGGCTCAGAAAGCGTTGACAGCCTGATTGCGTGGCAGGACAGCTATCGCCAGCGGTTCGATGACGGTCTGCCCCGCCACGTCACCCGCATGTGGCCGAAACGAGAGGCCGAGATACTGAATGGCGGATCAATCTACTGGGTGATCAAAGGCGTCGTTCAATGCCGTCAGCGCATCCTTCGTTTGGATGAGGTGCGGGGTGAGGACGGAATCCGCCGCTGCGCCATCGTTTTGGACCCAAATGTTGTCCGCACCCAAAACGCCCTAAAGCGCCCATTCCAGGGGTGGCGCTACTTGCAGCCCGAAGACACACCAGCCGATTTGCCAAAAAGTCGCGCGCAAGACGACGCCCTGCCCGACGATCTGAATCGCGCGCTCGCGGAAATCGGTGTGTTGTAATTAGCCAAGACGATCCAACAGCTCGGATAGCACGGCCTTGTCCTCCGCCTCATAGCTGGCCACGCGACTGCGCCACAGCGTTGCCTGAGACCGCAGGATCAACCCATCTGACAAAATCTTCAGGTGATTGGCGCGCAAAGTCTCACCCGTCGATGTGATATCCGCAACCGCCTCAGCCGTTTCATTCATCACTGTGCCCTCGGTCGCACCCTGACTGTCGACCAGAGTGTAATCGGCCACGCCCGCATCTGTCAGGAACTCGCGCACCAGCCGGTGGTACTTCGTGGCAATCCGCAACCGATGGCCGTGTGCTTTGCGGAATGCTGCGGCAACGGCATCAAGATCGTCCAGCGTATCGACGTCTACCCAGCAGGCCGGTGTTGCGATGATTAGATCGGCCTTGCCGAATCCAAGTTGCGAGACTTCTTCGACCTGCTGTTCCCAACGCGGCAGTTTCTCTTGCACCAAATCAATACCGGTGACACCCAGATGTACGCGCCCTGCGGCCAGTTCGCGCGGCATTTCCCCCGCGGACAGCAAGATCAGAGAAACGCCGTCTATACCTTCAACCTTGCCGGCATATTCCCGATCCGATCCGCTGCGCGACAGAACAATCCCGCGCTTTTCGAACCACGCAAAGGTCTTTTCCATTAACCGGCCCTTGGAAGGCACGCCCAGTTTCAAACTCATTGCGCGGCCTCCTCGATTTCCAGCATCAGATCGGGGCGCAGCACGCCGCCCACAGCTGGGATTTCGGCACCGTTACCCAATTGCCGGGTCAGCGCATCATAGCGCCCACCAGTGGCAATCGGCGGCAGATCGGGGCGACCCTCGGCGTAAAAACCGAAGACAAACCCGTCATAGTACTCCATCGAAGTACGTCCGTAGGCGGCCTCAAAATCCAGGCGTGCGACGTCCACACCGCGTGCTTGCAGCGCGGCTACTCGCGCCTCAAGCCGATCAAGCGCCTGCGTAATCTGCGGCAGGTCTACAGCCACGTCGCGCAATTGCTCTAACGCAAAGGGCATGGTTTCGCGCACGTTCAATAGGGTCTCCAACCCTGCCAATTCGCTGTCGGCGATCGGCGGCGTATCGCGGTCCTCGCACAGGGCTTCGATCCGCGCCTCTATCTCGGCGACGCGGCGTTTGCCGATTATTGGAGCGTCCGTTGCCAGCGGATCGTCAGCATCCAGCAGAGCGTCCCGCCCCTCGGGCGCTGGTTTACGCCCGGCAAACCGATCCAGCAGTGTTCGAAAGCGACGCGGCCGCCACAGGTGCCGCATCAACGCCGCCTTACGTCGGTCCGTGGTACGCAGCCCCTGAACCGCTGCCGTCAGAATGCCAATATCCCCGGTTGCAGCGCGCAGCGGTAGGCCGCGCAACTGGAGCGCAAAAAGCGAGAACACCTCGGCATCCGCGCCCGAAGGATCGTCACGGTCAAAGACCTCGTACCCGACCTGAATATATTCGTTGGACCGATCCGGATCGTGCTCCTGCCGGCGGAACACCTCGCCGGAATAGGTATAGCGCGCGGGCTCGGCCCCGTCTGCCATGTGCATTTGCACCACCGGCAGGGTGAAGTCGGGACGCAACATCTGCTCACCCCGCAGCGCGTCCGACGTCACATAAGCGCGGGCCCGGATGTCTTCTCCGTATAGGTCCAGCAACGTCTCTGCCGGTTGCAGCAGGGGCGGATCGACGACCTGTGCGCCCGCGGCCTCGAACCGGACGCGCATCATGGCCGCGCGGGCCTGAATCTGAGAGCGATTGGCCATGATCTAGACCTGACTGTCCAGAATTTCACGCACTTTGGCGACCAGATCACCACGTGGTACTTCGAACTGACTGGGGCGTTCTTTCCATTCCTCAAGCGTCGCGCTTTCGGCGATCTTGGCACCGAGGATCAGGTCTTTTATTTGAACGATCCCGTTGGCCTTTTCGTCGCCGCCTTCGATCACGGCAATCGGAGAGTTTCGCTTATCCGCATATTTCAGCTGATTGCCAAAGTTCTTGGGGTTGCCCAGATAAACTTCAGCGCGAATGCCAGCATTGCGTAGCTCGGCCACCATAGCCTGATAGTCCGCCATGCGGTCGCGGTCCATGACAGTAACAACGACGGGCCCCTCGGCCTGCGCGCTGATCCGTCCTTTTTCACGCAGAGCAGCCAGCAAGCGGTCAACCCCGATTGAAATTCCAGTCGCAGGTACTTCCTGCCCGGTGAAGCGTTTGACCAGATCGTCATAGCGCCCACCACCTGCAACAGACCCGAACTGCCGCTTGCGGCCTTTATCGTCGAAGATCTCGAAGGTCAGTTCGGCCTCGTAGACTGGTCCAGTGTAATAGCCGAGGCCACGCACGACCGATGGGTCGATGACGATGCGGTCCGCACCATAGCCGCCCGCATCAAGCAGCGCGCCGATCTGCTCCAGCTCGGCGATACCATCTGCGCCGATCTTGCTGTCGCCCACAGCAGCGCGAAGGTTGGCCAACGTTCCTGCGGTTTCGGCAGCCTTGGACGTCAGGAACGCAATCACCGGTTCGGCTTGGTCATCGCTGAGACCAACGCCATCAATAAACGCGCCCGAGGCGTCGAGCCGACCCTTGGTCAGCAATTCCCGCACACCGGCCTCACCGACCTTGTCGAACTTATCAATCGTGCGCAGAACAGCATCACGCTGCCCTTCGTCTGACAAGCCCATTGCCTCAAGCACACCGTTCAGAACTTTGCGGTTGTTGACGCGTACCTGATAGTCACCGCGTGGAATCCCCACCGTCTCGAGCGTGTCAGCCAGCATCGCGCAAATCTCGGTATCCGCCGCCATAGAAGCGGTGCCTACGGTATCCGCATCACATTGATAAAACTGGCGATACCGCCCCGGCCCGGGCTTTTCATTCCGCCAAACCGGCCCCATCGCATAGCGGCGATAGGGCGTAGGCAGATCATTGCGATGTTGCGCATAGACACGGGCCAAAGGCGCGGTCAGGTCATAGCGCAGGGCCATCCAATCGCCGTTGCCGCCCTCATCGAACTCCTGCCATGCAAACACGCCTTCGTTCGGGCGGTCCACGTCCGGCAGGAACTTACCCAGCGCCTCAACCGTTTCGACCGCGCTGCTCTCAAGCGCGTCAAAGCCGTAGCGATGATAGACGTCCGCAATAGCCCGCAGCATTTCAGTGCGCTGCGTGACTTCCTGGCCGAAATAGTCACGGAACCCTTTCGGCGTTACGGCCTTGGGGCGGGGCTGTTTCTTGGGCTTGGCCATGTGGGGCGTCCTTGGGAGTATCCTTGTTCCGCGCGCGGTCTATCCCATGCCCCGCATCGGGGCAAGGTACGCTTTCGCTGGCCTTGGACTGCCGGGGTCGCTATGACCGGCTCAAGACAGGAGATCCCAATGCAGCATCTGGAAGAGCAGATCGCCCACCTGACCCGCACAGTCGACGAACTGAACACGGTTGTTACCCGCCAACAAAGCGACATCGACCGCCTGTCCCGCCGGGTCGATATGCTGCTTCAGCGCGAAGCTGATCGTGCACAGGAAGGTTCGGGCGGGGTCGTGTTCGGAGACGAACGCCCGCCGCATTACTGAACGTCTTTCAGCCCCAGCGTGGTTTTCACCGCGTTGTCGATGAGGCAAGCTCTTGGCCAGAGCTAGTCAATCCCGGCACCAATCCAGCGCGTTAGATTTCCTCGACCAAGCTCACGCCGTCCAGCGATTTGATCGCGCCCTTTATCTGCGGGTTGATCGGAAACTCCTGCCCCAGATCGATTTCAACATCGCCCGGCAAACCAGGGTCCAGCAGGCAGATGTGGATCGGCCCTTTGGCGGCCCGCTTGGCTGCCCCGGCGGCGTCTTCCAGCACTTTGGCGACCGTCGACAGAACCTCGGGGGCATCTACGAAAATCCGTAGCCCTGTCGCGCCCGCCTCGGCCACGACCGAATCCGCCGGGCCCACCGACCGCGCCAGCAACTTCAACTGATCGGATTCCATGGTTGCCTCGGCCGACAAAACAACCTGCGCCCCTGTTTCAAGGAACTCGCGCGACTTCTCAAGCGTTTCCGAGAACAGCGTAACCTCATACGCACCTGTCGGGTCGGACAATTGCGCAAAGGCAAAGCGGTTGCCCTTGGCCGATTTCCGTTCTTGCCGCCCAGCGACAACACCCGCCATTTTGGCAATGAACGGACCCGAGCGCGCTTTTTCTGTTACATCGTCGAGCGTCATGACCTGCTTGCGCTTCAGCGCGGGCATGTAATCATCCAGCGGGTGACCGGACAGATAAAACCCGATAGCCTTGAACTCTTCGCTGAGGCGCTCTGCCGGCAGCCAGTCCGCCGTGGGCGACAGGCGCGGTTCGGGCAGATCATCACCCGCCTCACCAAACAGCGACACCTGGTTCGAATTCTTCTGGTCATGAATTGCCGCCGAATACTGCACCAACGAATCGAGGCTTTCGAAAACGCGGCGGCGGTTCTTGTCCAGTTCATCGAACGCCCCGGCCCGTGCCAGCATCTCCAACGGGCGTTTGCCAACTTTCTTAAGATCGACCCGACGGGCAAAGTCGAACAGGTTAACAAAGGGTTTGTCCCCACGCCCCTCGACGACAAGGTTCATTGCCTCGACGCCCACATTTTTCAAAGCGCCCAGCGCATAGACAAGTTGCCCGGCTACCACGTCAAACGTTGCCATTGACCGATTCACGCAGGGCGGCACATAGGGCAGCTCGAGCCCCTTGCGCACCTCTTCGAAATACACCGCCAGTTTTTCGGTCAGGTGGATATCGCAGTTCATGACACCGGCCATGAACTCGACCGGGTGGTTCGCCTTTAACCAGCCGGTCTGATAGCTGACCACCGCATAAGCCGCCGCGTGGGATTTGTTGAAGCCATAATTGGCGAATTTCTCAAGCAGGTCGAACACCTCGGACGCCTTCTTGGCATCTACGCCGTTCTCTGCCGCGCCCTTTTCGAATTTGGGGCGCTCGGCATCCATCGCCTCTTTGATCTTTTTGCCCATTGCACGACGCAGAAGGTCAGCGCCGCCAAGGCTATACCCCGCCATGACCTGAGCGATCTGCATCACCTGTTCCTGGTAGACGATGATGCCTTGGGTTTCCTCAAGGATATGGTCGATCAGGGGATGGACCGAAGTAATCTTGCGCTGGCCGTTCTTGACCTCGCAATAGGTCGGGATGTTCTCCATCGGGCCGGGACGGTACAGCGCCACAAGGGCGACGATGTCTTCGATACAGGTTGGTTTCATGCGCTTGAGCGCATCCATCATGCCCGAGCTTTCAACCTGGAACACCGCCACCGTCTTGGCTGCGGAATAGAGCTTATACGTCGCCTCATCATCCAGCGGGATGGCGTTGATCTGATTTTCGGCCCCCTCAGCCGGTTCATACAGCTCGGTCCCATCCGCCGCGATGTGCAGAGGCCGCCCGGATTTGAAGATCAGATTCATCGCGTTCTGGATCACAGTCAGCGTCTTAAGGCCCAGAAAGTCGAACTTCACGAGCCCCGCCTGTTCCACCCATTTCATGTTGAACTGGGTCGCGGGCATGTCTGAGCGTGGGTCTTGATACAGTGGCACCAAAGCATCCAAAGGACGGTCCCCGATCACCACACCCGCCGCGTGGGTTGAGGCATTTCGCAGCAAGCCCTCAACCTGTTGGCCGTAGGTGAGCAGACGATCGACCACCTCTTCATTCCGTGCCTCTTCGCGCAGACGCGGCTCGTCCTTAAGCGCTTTTTCGATCGAAACCGGCTTGACGCCTTCTACCGGGATCATCTTGGACAGGCGATCCACCTGCCCGTATGGCATTTGCAAAACCCGCCCGATATCACGCACGGCGGCTTTCGATAGCAAGGCACCAAAGGTGATGATCTGCCCCACCTTGTCGCGTCCGTATTTCTTTTGAACATAACGGATCACTTCCTCACGGCGATCCATACAGAAGTCGATATCGAAGTCGGGCATCGAGACCCGTTCCGGGTTCAGAAAGCGTTCGAACAGCAGGGAATAGCGCAGCGGATCAAGGTCGGTGATTGTCAACGCATAGGCCACCAGCGACCCCGCACCAGACCCGCGCCCCGGACCCACCGGAATATCCTCATCCTTGGCCCATTGGATAAAATCGGCAACAATCAGGAAATAGCCGGGAAAACCCATCCCCTCGATGATGCCGAGTTCGAAATCCAATCGCTCCTGATACTCCTCGGGCGTCACTGCATGCGGGATGACGGCCAGACGTTTCTGCAAGCCTTCATTGGCGATGCGGCGCAGTTCGGCGACCTCGTCATCGGCAAATTTTGGCAGGATCGGGTCGCGGCGATAGGCCATGAAGGCGCAGCGCTTGGCGATCTCAACCGTGTTTTCGATCGCTTCGGGCAGGTCGGCGAACAGCGTCGCCATCTCTTGTTGGGACTTGAAATAATGCTGCGCCGTCAGGCGGCGGCGACCTTGCTGCTGATCGACATAGGCCCCTTCGGCAATACAGATCAGCGCATCATGCGCCTCGTACATATCCGAGGTCGGAAAATAGACATCGTTTGTTGCGACCAACGGCAGGTTCTTGGCGTAGGCCATCTCGACATGGCCACGCTCGGTCAGGCGTTCTGCTTCGGGCTGGCCATCCTCTCCCGGATGGCGTTGCAGTTCGATATACAAACGATCCGGGAACATTGCTGCCAGCCGATCCACCAGCACCTCGGCCGCCGGGCGTTGGCCTTGTTGCAGCAAGCGGCCCACCGGACCGTCCGGCCCGCCAGTCAGGCAAATCAAACCATCCGAGCGTTCGGCCAGCTCCTCAAGCGTGACCTGCGGCAACTGCCCGCCCTTGTCTACGTATAGACACGAGCTGAGCTTCATCAGGTTCTCATACCCCGTCTCGGATTGCGCCAATAACACCAGCGGCGCAGGTGCCTTGGGCTTTTCACCGGGCTGGGCCCGCACAAAACACAGATCCACCTGACAACCCATGATCGGCTGCACCCCCGCCCCGCTTGCGGTGACCGAGAATTCCAGCGCCGAGAACATGCTGTTGGTATCCGTGACGGCGACGGCGGGCATCTCCATCTGCTCGCACAGGGCAGGCAGCTTTTTCAGCCGCACGGCCCCTTCTAACAGGGAATATTCAGTATGAACGCGAAGGTGGATGAATCGAGGTGTACTGCTCATAGCGCCTACGCTACCCCAGCCTTCAACGCGGCAAAAGCGGGAACCGACGCTTTTGGATGTTTAAAAAATCAACACCGATTGTTCGGCTTTTTCAGAAGGTGCTTCGGCAAGGGCTGCTAGGTTAGAACGGAAAACGCATTGATTTCAAATGGCTGAATGGTTCGGAAAACAGGCATTACCCTATCGATTGGTCGTAATCATGCATAACATAATCAGTTTTTCTTGCCAGATAACCTGCCCTGTTTCTAACATCGAACGGCAAGCTATACGCCCGCCACTCTTTCTACGTCGCATCGAAGGAGGGCACCGCAGGGCGCAACCGGGTAAGGCGACGGGTTTCTCGAATGAATATCACGTTTCTTCTGAACGGAGAGACAGTTGAGCTGGCGGATGTCGATCCAACGGCCACACTGCTGGACTGGCTGCGCGAGGACCGCGGCCTGACCGGCACAAAGGAAGGCTGCAACGAGGGCGACTGCGGCGCCTGCACCGTAATGGTGACCGACACTGACGGGGCCAAGGCACTGAATTCCTGCATCCTGTTTCTGCCGCAGTTGCACGGCAAAGCAGTCCGCACCGTCGAGGGGGCCAGCGGCCCGAACAATGAACCCCATCCGGTACAACAAGCAATGGTTGACCTTCACGGCTCGCAATGCGGGTTTTGCACGCCCGGTTTCGTGATGTCGATGGTTGCAAGCCACGCAAATGGCGCAACAGATCACGATACGCAGCTTGCCGGGAACCTGTGCCGCTGCACCGGCTACGCGCCGATCATCCGCGCAGCGGAAGCGGCTGAGGCGCAGCTTGTTCCGGTCTGGGTCAAGGACAAGCCCGTCGCTACGTCAACCGCACCAACCATGTTGCCCGGTTCGTCTGACGAATTGGCCGCCTTATATGCAAACCTCCCGGATGCCACTCTGGTCGCAGGTGCGACCGATGTAGGCCTGTGGGTCACCAAGCAGCTGCGCGATCTGGCCCCGGTGATCTTTCTGAACCGCTGCGAGGATCTGAAGGAGATCACGATCACCGAAGACGAAATCCGCTTTGGCGCCATGGTGGACATGAACCGAATGGGCGAGGCGCTGGCCGATATGCACCCCTCCTATGCTGAAATGATCCGCCGCTACGCCAGCGTTCAGGTCAGGCACGCCGCGACACTCGGCGGGAATATCGCCAATGGCTCACCCATCGGGGACAATCCGCCTGCGTTGATCGCGCTTGGCGCAACTCTCCACTTGCGCCATGGGGATAGGCGCCGGTCTATCCCGCTGGAGGATTTCTTTATCGACTACGGCAAGCAAGATCGCAGCCACGGTGAATTCGTCGAAGCCGTCAGCTTCCCGCGCCAACCTGATCGTCTGAAGTGTTACAAACTCAGCAAAAGGTTCGATCAGGATATCTCGGCCGTATGCGGGTGTTTCAACATCACAATTGCAGAGGGCACCGTTACTGATGCGCGCATCGCGTTTGGCGGTATGGCCGGTATTCCAAAACGCGCCTCAAACGTTGAGGCCGCTTTGATCGGCCAACAGTGGACGCCCCAGACCATTCAGGCGGCATTACCTGCCTTCGGAACGGATTATGCCCCGCTTTCGGATATGCGTGCCTCGGCCACCTATCGGCTAGAGACGGCCAAAGCGATGCTGGACAGATACTTCCTTGAAGATCAGGGTGAGGTAACAAACGTGCTGGAGGTGTCAGCATGAGCGTGACCAAGGCTCTGCCTCATGACGCGGCCCCCCTGCATGTCTCTGGTGTGGCGCGATACGTGGATGACATCCCCACGCCAAAAGGAACGCTGCACCTGGCGTTTGGCCTCAGTCCGATTGCCAAAGGCAGAATAAACGCGATGGATTTGTCTGCTGTAGAGGCCGCGGACGGCGTGGTCATGGTCATGACCGCCAGCGACCTGCCTTTTGCAAACGATGTCTCACCTTCGATCCACGATGAACCGCTGTTATCAGATGGCACCGTTCATTATATCGGCCAGCCCGTATTTCTGGTCGTTGCGACGAGTCATTTAGCCGCGCGCAAGGCCGCGCGTCTGGGCAAGATCGACTATGACAAAGAGACGCCGATCCTGACGATCGAAGACGCGCTTGCCGCTGATAGCCGGTTCGAAGACGGTCCGCGAATCTATGCCAAGGGCGATGCGGATGCCGCCATTGCCGGCGCGGCGCACGTGATCGAAGGCTCGTTTGAGCTTGGCGGGCAAGAGCATTTCTATTTGGAAGGACAGGCCGCCTTGGCGGTTCCGAATGAAGGTGCGGATATGCTGGTGCATTCCTCGACCCAGCATCCAACCGAGATTCAGCACAAGGTGGCTGATGCTTTGGGCGTTCCGATGAACGCTGTCCGGGTCGAGACCCGTCGCATGGGCGGGGGCTTTGGCGGCAAGGAAAGCCAAGGCAACGCTTTGGCCGTCGCTTGCGCCGTTGCAGCGCGGGCCACCGGCAAGACCTGCAAAATGCGCTATGACCGCGATGATGACATGATCATCACCGGTAAACGCCACGCCTTCCGCATCGCCTACAAGGCTGGGTTTGATGAGAATGGCCATATTGAGGGCGTCTCGTTCCACCACTATGCCATTTGCGGCTGGGCACAGGACCTGTCCCTACCCGTCGCCGACCGCGCGATGCTGCACTCGGACAATGCCTATTTGCTACCGAATGCCCGGATCGAAAGCCACCGTTTAAAGACCAATACCCAATCCGCCACCGCCTATCGCGGGTTCGGCGGCCCTCAGGGAATGGTTGGGATTGAGCGGGTCATGGACCACGCGGCCTATGAATTGGGGCTGGACCCCGTCGAATTGCGTCGTCGCAACTATTATGAGCCCGCACACGCAGTGACCGAACATGCACCCGCTGAGAAACCGCTGGGTCATCCCAATCCGCATGAAGACCTGACCAGCCGTGGCGCTGTTGAAACCGGGAACGCTCCGGTGCGTCCTTTGCCTGCCGGTGGCAATACCACGCCCTACGGCATGGAGGTTAGCGACTTTGAGCTGCACGGTATGACCGAGGCGCTTTTGAAGTCCAGCGACTATGCCGTGCGCAAATCGGCCATCCAGAAATGGAATGCCGCGAACCGCGTGATCAAGAAGGGTATCGCCTTTTCCCCGGTCAAGTTCGGTATTTCCTTCACGCTGACCCATCTGAATCAGGCGGGCGCCTTGGTGCACGTTTATCAGGACGGCTCGGTTCACCTGAACCACGGCGGCACCGAGATGGGCCAAGGGCTGTTCCAAAAAGTCGCGCAGGTCGCTGCGTCGCGCTTTGGCGTCCCGTTGGAGATGGTGAAGATCACCGCCACGGACACCGCGAAGGTGCCCAACACATCAGCCACCGCGGCATCATCCGGCAGTGACCTCAACGGAATGGCAGTGAAAGCTGCGTGCGACACGATCCGCGACCGAATGGCCGAGTATCTCGCTGAACGCCATCAGGCCGATCCATCGACTGTCATCTTCACCGACGGAACCGTTTCGGTCGGTGAAGAACGCCATACATTTGCCGAAGCCGCAGCCCTTGCCTATCAGGGCCGGATCAGCCTGTCGGCGACCGGGTTCTACAAAACCCCGAAGATCGAGTGGGACCGGATCAAGGGGCGCGGCCGCCCGTTCTTTTACTTCGCCTATGGCGCGGCTGTGACCGAGGTCGCGATCGACACCCTGACCGGGGAAAACCGCATCCTGCGAACGGATATCCTGCATGACGCGGGCGCCTCGCTGAACCCCGCGCTGGACATCGGGCAGGTCGAAGGCGGCTATGTGCAAGGTGCCGGCTGGCTGACGACCGAGGAACTGGTCTGGGACGATACCGGCAACCTGCGCACACATGCGCCGTCGACTTACAAAATCCCCGCCTGCTCGGACCGGCCGGATGTCTTCAACGTTGCGCTGTGGGAGGGTGAAAATCGCGAGAACACGATCTATCGCTCGAAAGCGGTGGGTGAGCCGCCCTTCATGCTGGGCATTTCGGCTTGGTTGGCGCTGTCAGATGCGGTAGCGGCCTGTGGCGACAGCTATCCGGCGTTGAACGCGCCCGCGACGGCCGAAGAAATCTGGCACGGCATCCAAAGAGTTAAGGGAGGCATCTGATGGGATTTGACCTGGAGGCTTTGAGGGAGGCGGTCAAAACCCACGGGACGGTCACCCGGGTGGTCATCGCTGCAATCAAGGGATCGTCCCCGCGTGAGGTTGGTGCTGCAATGCTGGTTTGGGAGGACGGGCAAAGCGGCACAATCGGGGGTGGCACCCTTGAGTTTCAGGCGACCGAAGCCGCGCGGTTGCAAACATCGCAAATTAAGCTGACCCACCACGCGCTTGGGCCCGAGATGGGACAATGCTGCGGTGGCGCGGTGTCCCTGCTCAGTGAGGTCTACGACCTTGAGGCCGTGAACGCATTGGACAGCACTATTGTTGCACGGTCTGCATCGGACGGTGACATGCCTTTATCCGTCAAACGCCTGCTGGCGTCCGCCCGCAATCAAGGCATCGCACCTGAGCCGCAACTGATTGAAGGCTGGATGGTTGAACCGGTACACCAACCCACGCGCAATCTGTGGATCTGGGGCGCAGGCCACGTTGGCCGCGCGCTGGTGGATGTCCTGTCCCCACTGCCCGATCTGGCGATTACCTGGGTCGATACTACGCAAGATCGGTTCCCGGACAGCATTCCACCCGGTGTGACCGCGATTCCGGCTGCCAAACCGGCGGCGCTGGTCCATCATGCACCACGTAGTGCCGAGCATCTTGTGCTCACTTATTCCCATAATCTGGACCTAGAACTGTGCAACAGGCTGCTTTCGCACGATTTCCGCTTTGCTGGCCTGATCGGCTCGGCTACGAAATGGGCGCGATTCCGGTCACGGCTGGCGGCCCTTGGGCATTCACCCGACCGGATTAGCCGGATCACCTGCCCAATCGGTGATCCGTCACTGGGAAAACACCCGCAAATGATCGCCGTTGGCGTCGCCGCGCAGCTCTTGCGCACGGCCCGGCAGAATGAGTTGAAGAAGGACCTGAGCGCGTGACCACTCCACTCTTGAGTTTGCAGGGGCTGACCAAGGCCTATCCCGGTGTCGTGGCCAATGATCAGGTGTCCTTTGACATTGGCGAGGGCGAAGTCCACGCCCTGCTGGGCGAAAACGGCGCGGGCAAATCAACGCTGGTCAAGATGATTTATGGTTTGGTCAAGCCCGACAGCGGCACCATGGCGCTACGTGGCCAGCCTTTTGCGCCGGCTGAACCCAGGGCTGCGCGCGCGGATGGGATCGCGATGGTGTTTCAACACTTCTCGCTGTTCGACGCGCTGAACGTGGCCGAAAACATCGCCTTGGGAATGGAAAACCCGCCCCCGATGGGCGATCTCGCCTCGCGCATTCGTGAAGTGTCCGAGACCTATGGCCTGCCTTTGGACCCTTACCGTACGGTTGGCGATCTGTCCGCCGGTGAGCGTCAGCGGGTTGAGATCATCCGATGCCTTCTTCAAGACCCCAAGCTGTTGATCATGGATGAACCAACCTCGGTTCTGACGCCGCAAGAGGTCAACATCTTGTTCGAAACACTGAACAAGTTGCGGTCCGAGGGGACATCCATATTGTATATCTCGCACAAGCTCGAAGAAATTCGCACGTTGTGTGACCATGCGACAATCCTGCGGCTGGGCAAAAACGTGGGCGAGTGTGTCCCCTCACAGACCTCGGCCCGTGATATGGCCGAGTTGATGGTGGGTTCAACTCTGCAAACGCCCGAA
Organism: Ruegeria sp. AWH4_226; assembly: GCF_056159225.1. Taxonomy (NCBI): domain Bacteria; kingdom Pseudomonadati; phylum Pseudomonadota; class Alphaproteobacteria; order Rhodobacterales; family Roseobacteraceae; genus Ruegeria; species Ruegeria sp. AWH4_226. Next base: position 108,126 of record NZ_JBSWUU010000003.1, read on the forward strand.
CGAGCAGGACGTGATTTCGGTGAAACCGCGCTGGATGTCAGCGGATTGTCGGTGCCCTCGCCTTCGGAATTCGGAACCGCGTTGAAAAATGTGCACATGACAGTTCGAAAGGGTGAAGTCCTTGGTATTGGTGGGGTTGCCGGGAACGGGCAGGATGAACTGCTGGGCGTGCTGTCCGGTGAAATCCTGACCACCGCGGACGCGATCAAGTTCAACGGACAGCCCATCGGTAAACTTGGCCCAACAGCACGCCGCAAGCTGGGCGTTCTAACCGCCCCAGAAGAACGGCTTGGACACGCCGCAGCCCCGGATATGAGCCTGACCGAAAACGCGCTGCTGACCGGGTCGGTCCGCGAGAGTCTTGAGAACAACGGTTTTCTCAAATGGGCCGAAACGAAGAACTTTGCCGAGAAAATCATAAAGGCTTTCGATGTCCGAACCCCCGGCCCCGAGAACGCGGCCCGATCGCTGTCGGGTGGCAATCTGCAAAAATTCGTCATTGGCCGCGAAGTCATGCAAGACCCGGACGTTCTGGTGGTGAACCAGCCAACCTGGGGCGTTGACGCCGCTGCGGCGGCGGCAATCCGGCAGGCCATTCTGGATCTGGCCGCCAAGGGAACCGCGGTTGTCTGCATCTCGCAGGATTTGGATGAACTGATGGAAATCTCGGACAGTTTTGCCGCCCTGAACGAAGGCCGGCTAAGCGCACCGCGTCCGACCTCCGGCCTGACCGTGGATGAGATCGGCCTGATGATGGGTGGCGCGCATGGCATGGAGGTAGCCCATGTCTGAAATACAACAAAAGAGAACAAAAACAGGGGGATGAGCGGATGATTGTGTTGGAGAAACGGCCCCAGCCGTCCAAGGCGTGGTCTTATGCCACCCCTTTAGTCGCGGTGGTGGCAACGATGATTTTTGGCGGCGTTCTGTTCGCCATCCTGGGAAAGAACCCGATCGAAGCCATCGGTACCATTTTCTGGGAGCCGCTGTTTGGTGAGTTTGCCTTCTACTACCGTCCGCAAATGCTGGTGAAAGGCGCGCCGCTGGTGTTGATCGCGATCGGCCTGTCGCTGGGTTTTCGCGCGGGCATCTGGAATATCGGCGCCGAAGGCCAGTACATCATGGGCGCCATCTTCGGGGCGGGGGCCGGGCTGGCTTTTTATCCGCTGGAGGCCTGGTACATCTTTCCGATCATGGTGATCGCCGGGGCGTTCGGCGGCTGGCTTTGGGCCATGATCCCGGCCTTTCTGAAGGTTCGCTTTGGCACTAACGAAATTCTTGTGTCGCTGATGTTGGTCTATGTGGCCGAGCAGATGCTGGCCTCGGTCTCACTTGGTCTGCTGAAGAACCCCGAAGGCTTTGGCTTTCCGGGCTCGCGCAACCTGCAATCCTATGACAGCGCGCATAATGCCGAACTGATCGCCGGATCAGGGATGCACTGGGGCGTCGTAACGGCACTGATCGCCGTGATCTTCGCCTATATCCTGCTGAATCGGCATATGCTGGGGTTCCACATTCGCCTGACGGGTGAGGCTCCTCGGGCGGCGAAATTCGCCGGCGTGAACCCTGCCCGGTTGATCCTGTTCTGTCTGGGTTTGTCCGGCGCTCTGGCAGGTCTGGCGGGGATGTTCGAAGTCTCAGGTCCCTCGGGCGTGGTTAGCATCGACTTTAACGTGGGCTACGGCTTTACCGCGATCATTGTGGCCTTTCTGGGCCGGTTGCATCCGGTGGGCATTCTGCTGGCCGGCGGCCTGATGGCGCTGACCTATATCGGCGGCGAGATCGCACAGTCTCAATTGGGTCTGCCTGCCGCTGCTATCCAAGTGTTCCAGGGGATGCTGTTGTTCTTCCTGCTGGCTTTCGATCTTCTGACAAATTACCGCATTCGTGTGGCCCGTAGCGAGGTAGCGTAACATGGACCTTGGTGAAATTAACCCCGTCCTTCTGATCGCCTCACTGATGGTGGCCGCAACCCCCCTTCTGCTTGCCGCGATCGGAGAGCTGGTTGTTGAAAAAGCAGGCGTTCTTAACCTCGGTGTCGAAGGCATGATGATCGTCGGCGCAATCAGCGGCTTTTCGATCTCGGTCGAGACGGGCTCGCCCTACTTGGGATTTGTTGCGGCTGCTGTAGGTGGCGCGGTGCTGTCACTGTTGTTCGTACTGCTGACACAGGTGGCACTGGCCAATCAGGTTGCCAGCGGGTTGGCGTTGACGCTTTTTGGACTGGGATTCAGCGCCTTGATGGGGCAGGGCTACGTTGGGGTCAAACCGCCCAGCATGGGTGAAATCCATATCCCGGTAATCAGCGATATCCCGGTAGTCGGCCCGATCCTGTTTCAGCATGACCCGATCCTCTATGTCGGTATCGGCCTGACCGCCGCCGTCTGGGCCACACTGAAATACACGCGGGTCGGCCTGATCTTGCGCGCTGTGGGCGAAAACCACGATGCTGCGCACGCGCTTGGCTACAAGGTGATCAAGATCCGCATATTGGCGATCCTGTTCGGCGGCGCCTGCGCAGGCCTGGGTGGAGCCTATATCAGCCTGATCCGCGTCCCACAGTGGACCGAAGGGATGACCGCAGGCGTGGGCTGGATCGCTCTCGCCTTGGTCGTGTTCGCCAGCTGGAAGCCGTGGCGCGCGTTGCTGGGTGCCTATTTGTTCGGCGGCATCACCGTGTTGCAGCTTAATTTGCAGGCAGCGGGCGTTGCCATCCCTGTCGAGTATCTGGCAATGTCGCCATACATCATCACGATCCTTGTGCTCGTGATCCTTTCGGCCGACAAGAGCAGCGCACCTGCCTCACTGGGCCGGATCTTCCATGCCTCACACTAGGGGCCAACTGAACCAACTTGGGGAGTAACACATGAAATTAACTTCAGTTCTGACAAGCGTCGCCATCGCGCTTGGTCTGGCCACAAGCGCCATGGCCCAAGACAAAACCAAAGTCGGTTTTGTCTATGTCGGCCCCATCGGCGACGGCGGCTGGACCTATGAGCACAACAAGGGTCGTCTGGCCGTCGAAGAGCATTTTGGCGACAAGGTTGAAACCGTGTTCGTCGAATCCGTTCCAGAAGGTCCGGATGCCGAACGCGTGATGACACAGATGGCGCTGGACGGTGCAGATCTGATCTTCACCACCTCATTTGGCTATATGGACCCGACCATCAATGTCGCCAAGAAATTCCCGGATGTGAAGTTCGAGCACGCAACAGGTTACAAGACCGCGCCGAACGTTTCGGTTTACTCGGCTCGTTTCTACGAAGGACGCGCCGTTCAAGGCCATATCGCTGGTAACATGACCGAGTCGAATATCATCGGCTATATCGGCTCCTACCCGATCCCTGAAGTGATCCGTGGCATCAACTCGGCCTATATCCACGCCAAGAAGGTGAACCCGGATGTCGAGTTCAAGATCGTCTGGGCCTACACATGGTTCGATCCTGCGAAAGAGGCTGATGCCGCCACCGTTCTGATCGAACAGGGCGCGGATGTAATCCTGCAGCATACCGACTCGACCGCACCGCAAGCGGCTGCACAAGAGGCAGGCAACGTTGTCACCTTTGGTCAGGCCTCGGACATGAGCGAATACGCTCCGTTCCCGCGCGTGTCTTCGATCATCGACGACTGGGCACCCTACTACATCGCTCGGACTCAGGCCGTCATGGACGGCACATGGGAAACCGCCAACACATGGGATGGCATCCGCGAAGGCATGGTCGCAATCGGAGAGATCTCGGACGCCGTACCGGCCAATGTAAAGGAAGAGGCGCTGGCGCTGAAAGCAGCAATGGCCGCAGGTGAATATCACCCCTTCACCGGCCCGCTGAAGAAGCAGGACGGCAGCGACTGGTTGGCAGAAGGCGAAGTGGCCGATGACGGCACGCTGGCGGGTATGAACTTCTATGTCGAAGGTCTGGAAGGTGACATTCCGCAATAGGCAGCACCGAAAAAACACCGAAGGGCTGGCCGCTTAGCCGGCCCTTTTTTTCTGCACTACACAGTAGTTTTGGAATACATTCGCTCCGTTTGATGCAGGACGATCAACGCCGCTTTTGGTCAAGCGGCTTGATGCGTTCCAGCAAGACTGCTTTAAGCGTCCAGGCAGGTTCAGGTGGCAGCGTCTTGCTGGCCTGCACCGTTCAATCGAAGCGTACCGTAGAGAGCAAATGATTGATTTCCTTGTCATAGGCGGCGGCATCGCTGGCCTGAGTGCCGGGGCGCGCCTGTCAGCTAACGGGCGGGTGACCGTTCTTGAGGCTGAAGATGCGATTGGCTATCACGCGTCCGGTCGCTCGGCCGCATTGTTCGAACAAAGCTATGGTCCGCCTTCGGTTGTTGCGTTGAACAAGGCCAGCGCGGCGTATCTGCACGATGAGAATGGCGGATATCTGACTCCACGCGGTATTTTGTTGGTCGGTCGCAAGGACCAGCAAGCCGCGTTTGAAGCTGACGCTGTCGCGTTGAACATGCGTGCCATTTCTGCGGCTGATGCAATAGATCGCGTACCCATTCTGGACTCAGACAAACTTGCCTATGCGGCTGTTAGCCAATCTGCATTCGATATCGACACCTACAGGTTGATGCAGGATTTCGTCCGAACAATCCGCGCCAACGGTGGCGCGGTGCTGACCAAGGCGCGCGTCACCTCAATTCGGAAAGACACCCATTGGATCGTCGAGGCCGGGGATTTTTACGACGCGCGCAATTTGGTGAATGCAGCAGGTCCTTGGGTCGATGAGATCGCTAGTCTCGCGGGGATCAAACCCATAGGTATTACGCCAAAGCGCCGGTCAATGGCGCGCCTGCCTGCCCCGGGCGGGCATGACATCAGGGGCTGGCCGATGCTGTTCGGTGTGGGTGAGGCATGGTACGCCAAACCCGATGCGGGTAAACTGCTGGTCTCACCGTCCGAGGCCGAGCCTGTGCCGCCTCAGGACGCATATGCCGACGATATGGTGCTGGCCGAAGGCTTAGCCCGCTACGAAGAGATGGTCACCGAACCCGTCACACGGGTTGAGGCGAACTGGGCCGGGCTGCGCAGCTTTGCACCTGATGGGACCCTAGTGCTTGGCCCCGATCCGGCAGACCCTTCCTTTATCTGGTCGGCGGGTCAGGGTGGGTATGGATTCCAGACCTCGCCTGCCGCGTCGCAACTGGTTGCTGATCTGGCGACAGGTATGACCCCCGATCTTGATACAGAAACCACAGCCGCCCTCAGCCCGGAAAGACTGCGCCGATGATCAAACGAACCCTTCCCCCTAGCGCCAGCGTTGCCACCAAAGGTCAGGACGGGCGGCTTGTTGCCCCCGCTGCGACCCGCAACGCGGATGCACTTTGCGATTTGCTGGTGAAATGGGCGCCGACCGAGGGTCAGGCCCTGGAAATCGCCAGCGGGACAGGTCAGCATGTCAGCGCATTCGCCCAGTGCTTGCACGCCTTGAAATGGCAACCGACCGAAGTTGAGCCCGAGCGACGCGCAAGCATCAATTCCTATACCTCGGATTTGCCGAATGTTGCAGAAGCGGTCGCACTGGACGCAACGGCCCCCGGTTGGCATGCGAAGTTTTCGGATCAGAACCTTATCGTCTTGATCAATCTGGTGCATCTGATCAGTTGGCCGGAAACGCAGGTGCTGATTGCCGAGGCCGCGCAGGCGCTTGCCCCAAAAGGTCGATTTATACTCTATGGGCCGTTTAAAAGGTCGGGCCACCTGACGAGCGATGGCGACCAGAGGTTCCATGATGCGCTTGTCCAGCAAGATCCGGAAATCGGATACAAAAATGACGGTGATGTTGCTAGTTGGATGGCCACCCAGGGCCTGGAGGTCCTTGAAGTGGTTGAGATGCCGGCAAACAACCTGACGTTTGTTGCAGAAAAACGTGATAGCTGATCAAGATCAAAGTCGGGCTCAGCGCGCTGCAGCATATCCATATCACATTGTGTAAAATGGAATGGTGACATGAGCTGGCAGGAAAAGATCAAGGACACGCGACAAGGTCTGCGCGCCCTTAACGGTGCGCTACCGGATACCACCCGCGCATTCGGTGCGCTTGGGGCAGTCGTGAAGCAAGGGGGTGAGCTGGACTACAAAACCAAAGAGTTCATCGCTTTGGGCATCTCGATCGCGATCCGATGCGAGCCCTGCATCACGCTCCACACCGAAGCCCTGATCAAAGCCGGGGCTTCGCGCGCTGAGTTTTCAGACGTGTTGGCGATGGCCATCCAGATGGGTGGAGGCCCGTCGATGATGTACGCCGCCAAAGCGTTGGAATGTTTCGACGAACTGTCCGAATAAAAAGACCCCGGAGTTCTCCGGGGTCTTTGACTAATCACCCATCCTTGCGGATGGTTTCGTTTTTCGGGTCATAGGGGCTGTCGCAGGTCACGACCGCGTCCCACAGCTTGTCTTGCATCTTGACCTTCAGTTTGGTGCCTTCGACCGCCAATTCGGGCTTCACATAGCCCATGCCGATGGATTTCTCGAACGCCACCGAATACCCGCCCGAGGTCAGACGCCCCACGCGCTCACCTTCCGGAGTGTACAACACCTCACGTCCCCACGGGTCGGCATCGTCTGGCCCGTCGATCAGCAGGGTACAACACTTCACCCGTACGCCGGTCTCTTCCAGCTTGGCCTTTCCGTAGAAGTCTTTCGACAGATCGACAAAGCGCGGCAGGTCGGCTTCCAGCGGGGTCGCATCGCGGCCCAGCTCGGTGCCGAAGGCGCGATAGGATTTCTCCTGACGCAGCCAGTTCTGGGCGCGGGCTCCGACCAGCTTCATACCATGTTTCTCACCGGCTTTTTCCAGCAGGTCGAACAAGTAGTTCTGCATCTCGATCGGGTGGTGCAATTCCCAGCCCAGCTCACCTGTATAAGCCACGCGGATCGCGTTAACCGGGCACATGCCCAGTTCGATCTGGCGCGCCGACAGCCACGGGAAGCGCTTGTTGGACAGTGCAGTTTCCGGATCAGCGTCCTTGATGACCTCTTTCAGAACGTCACGCGACTTGGGTCCGGCGATGGCGAAGACGCCCCACTGAGTGGTCACGTCCTGGATTTCTATGTAACCGAACTCCTCCATCTTGTCCTCGGCCGCTTTACGCAGGTAATCGGCGTCATACTCGGTCCAGGCACCGGCAGAGACGATGTAGTAGCTGTTCTCGCCATTGCGGACGATAGTGTATTCGGTGCGGGTAGTGCCGTGCGAGGTCAGCGCGTAGGTCAGGTTGATACGACCGACCTTGGGCAGCTTGTTGCAGGTGAACCAATCGAGGAACTGGGTCGCGCCGGGGCCTTTGACGACATGCTTGGTGAAGGCCGAGGCGTCGATCAGGCCAACGCCGTTGCGGATCGCCTTGGCTTCTTCAACGGCGTACTGCCACCAGCCACCGCGACGGAACGAGCGGCTTTCCTTGTCGAAATTGTCCGGCGCGTCCAGTGGTCCGAAATAGTTCGGACGTTCCCAACCATTGACCCAACCGAACTGCGCGCCGCGGGCCTTCTGACGGTCATAAGCTGGAACGGTGCGCAGCGGGCGGCAGGCTTCACGCTCTTCATCCGGATGGTGCAGGATGTAGACATGCTCATAACACTCTTCGTTCTTGCGCGCGGCGAACTCGGTGGTCATCCAGTTGGACGAATACCGCTTGGGGTCAAGCGAGGCCATGTCGATCTCGGCTTCGCCATCAACCATCATCTGCGCCAGATAGTAGCCGGTGCCACCTGCAGCGGTGATCCCGAAAGAGAAACCTTCGGCCAACCACATGTTGCGCAGGCCCGGAGCCGGGCCAACCAGCGGGTTGCCGTCAGGTGTGTAACAGATCGGCCCGTTAAAATCGTCCTTCAGGCCCGAGTCGGCGCAGGACGGCACGCGTTCTGCCATCGCCATGTATTGCTCGGCAATCCGGTCCAGATCCAGCGGGAACAGATCCGCACGGAAGCTGTCAGGCACGCCGTATTCAAAGCGCGCAGGTGCACCGTGTTCGTAGATACCCAAAATCCAGCCGCCGCGTTCCTCGCGTGCATAAGATTCGTTGTCAGCGTCGCGGACAACGGGATGCTCGGGGTTGCCTGCCTCACGCCATTTGACCAACTCAGGGTCTTTGTCCATGACGATGAACGTGTGCTCAACCGGGATTGCGGGCATCTTGATGCCCAGCATCTTGGCCGTGCGCTGTGCATGGTTTCCCGATGCAGTCACAACATGTTCGGCTGTGATAACAACCTGCTCATCTGATGGGACAAGGTTGCCACCTTGCTCGACCATCTTGGTGCAGGTGACTTCCCAGTGGGTGCCGTTCCAATGAAAAGCGTCGGCCTGCATTTTGCGTACAATCTCAACACCGCGCTGACGGGCACCCTTGGCCATCGCCTGGGTCACGTCGGCTGGGTTAATGTAACCGTCCTCGGTGTGATAGATCGCGCCTTTTAAGTCGCCGGTTTCGATCAGCGGCCAGCGTTCCTTGATCTGATCCGGGGTCAGCCATTCGTATTTCACGTCGCAGGTTTCGGCCGTGGACGCATAGAGCATGTACTCATCCATACGATCCTGTGTCTGCGCCATACGCAGGTTCCCGACCACGGCAAAGCCCGCGTTCAAACCCGTCTCTTCCTCAAGCGTCTTGTAGAAATCGACCGAGTATTTGTGGATATGGGTTGTCGCATAGGACATGTTGAACAACGGCAGCAAACCGGCTGCGTGCCAGGTTGAGCCAGACGTCAACTCATCCCGTTCGATCAACATCACATCGTCCCAGCCCGCCTTGGCCAGGTGATAGGCAATCGAGGTCCCGATGGCGCCGCCGCCAACGACCAATGCTTTGACTTGGGTTTTCATAACCGGGCGTCTCCCCTTGAATTCAGTTGACACCATATGGCGCAATTGAAGTCCCCGGCGCGACATTCATCCGACCAGTGAGAGAAAGAAAACGACCCGCTATTCAATACGGGCCGTTGATTCAATGGATTTGACCTATTGGCCGGCGGCCGCGCATCGTTTTATGCTGCCAACTTGTGCGCAAGATGTCCCCAACCCGCCCTTGTGCACGCGCACAGGTTGCGACGATTTCTTAGGCGCAGCAGGGTCCGCAGACGCGCCAGTGACCCCAGGTATCCCGAAAGCCGGTAATTTGTCTTTCAACCGCTTGAAAAAGCCCGACCCCTGCGCCGTGTCGTCAGCAAGCGCAGCTTGGCGTTGGTCGGACTCCAACAGCAGCTTTTGCGCCCGACCATATCCGATTTGCAGAACATCCTGGTTTTCGAACACTTTGCCACCGGTAATGTCCATGATGCCATCGCTGTTATACCCAGATGCCGTCATCGCGTTGACCATCACCGCAGCAAAGTTAAGGTTCTCGAGTTTTTCGTCGGTCATCTTTTCCTGAACCAAAATCATCTCAGAGTATAGGTCATCCATCTTCTCTGCGACTTCTGCTTGCCGGTCTTGCGGGATCAGGACACCAGCCCCCACGACGGGCGAGGGGAAGGTCAACAACGCATTCAGGGCGGCATAATCGACAGCTTGCAACAGTTCGAGAATGGCTTCGTCGGACGCATTGGTGTTCATTCGGATCACGACTTCTTCATCGATCCCGATGCGCCCAGAAATCCTGCGATAGTCAGGGGCTTCGTCAGACTCCAACATGGAGTATGTGGTTTCCATGAATGCTACGCCATCAATGACCGCGAAACCTTTGGTGATCTCGGTCATCGCTGCAAAGTTCTGCTGCCGCGACAAGGCGATACCAGCCAATGAATTGCGCGCGGATTTGGGCTTGAGGCTAATGTCGAACCAAAGAGTCTCTTCCCCGTTGGCATAGACCAGCCCCGTCTTGCTCAGCTTGCGGGCGAAGCCCTCTTTCCCCGCTTTGGACAGGCGTATCAACTCGGACGTACCAGAAACCGAGCTTATCAGCGGCGTTGGGTCATACTCCGAAAGAACAGTGTCGACCGGTGCGCTGTCGAGATCTGACAGCTCATATCGATCCCAACCCTGTGCGGCCGCAGGAAGATAGGGTTTGGCCCCGGCATTCCAGCGGTTCTGACGATCACGTTCTACAGCTTTGGCTTCGCGTTCGCCCTGTTGCTGCGCGAAACGCTGCTTGATCGTGTCAACATAACCACTGACGGACAAACTGCCGTCGTGTTTTTTATCCTGCTGGAAATAGTCAAGGCCAGCGATGACCAAACACACGATCATTGCAAAACCCAAAATCCGAAAAACGCCCATTTGCGACCCTAAAATCAATCACTGCTCTTGAACGCGAAAGATAGTCTGCAAATAGGGCAGCCATATGGCTTCAGGGTCAGATTTTTGTCGAAGGTCAGTTTCCGGGGAAAGACAGGATTTTACCTGGATTCATGATGTTATCCGGGTCCAGCGCCTTTTTTATGGCATCCATGTAAGTAACCGCCGCACCCAGCTCTTTGAGCAAGTAGGGGCGCTTGCCCTGCCCGATTCCATGCTCACCCGTGCACGTGCCTTCCATCGAGATCGCCAGGTCGTTCAGCCAGCCAACAAACGCATCTCCACGGGCCACTTCCTCGGCATTGTCCATGTCGATCAGCAGCAGGGTGTGAAAATTTCCATCCCCCACATGTCCGACAATTGGAGCCATGAGGCCCATCTCTTCGGCCTTGTCCCGAGTGGTCGTGACACATTCCGCAAGACGCGATATCGGAACACAAACGTCGGTTGAGATTCCGCGTGCACCGGGGCGCAGTTGCAAGCTGGCCCAATACATATCGTGCCGGGCTTGCCAAAGCTTGTTCCGCTCTTCTGTGGTCGAGGTGGCGGCGAAATCGGCACCGCCGAATTCTTCGGCGATCTGCCCGAAGGTGTCCGCCTGTTCGACCGCGCCTGCGTCCGAGCCGTGAAACTCCAAAAGCAACAGCGGCGTTTCAGGCAAACTCAGCCCGGAATATGCGTTGGCAGCCTTGACCGACAACGCGTCAAGCAGCTCGATCCGGGCCACAGGAACGCCATACTGGATCGTCATCATCACGGCCTGACAGGCCGCATCGACGGACGGAAAAGAACACCGGGCCGAGGTGATCGCCTCGGGGATGCCCTGCAGGCGCAGGGTAAGCTCGGTGATGATGCCCAACGTGCCCTCGGCCCCGATCAAAAGGCGGGTCAGATCGTATCCGGCAGAAGATTTCCGCGCCCGATGCCCGGTGCGAATGATCTGACCGTCGGGCATCACCGCCTCAAGGCTAAGGATATTGTCCTTCATCGTGCCATAACGCACGGCGTTTGTACCTGACGCCCGCGTTGCCGCCATGCCGCCAAGTGAGGCATTGGCCCCCGGATCGATGGGGAAGAACAAGCCCTGATCCCGCAAATGAGTGTTCAGATCTTCGCGCGTCACGCCGGGCTGCACAACGCAGTCCAGATCATTTGCATGTACGGCCAACACCTTGTTCATCTGTGTCAAGTCAACCGAAATCCCCCCTGCCGGGGCGTTCACGTGCCCCTCAAGCGAGGTGCCGGTGCCGAAAGCAATCACAGGGACCTTGTGCAAGGCGCAGGTTTTGACGATCTGCGAAACCTCTTCGGTCGAATGAGGGAAAACCACAGCGTCCGGCGCCTGATTTTCGATCCAGGTGGTCGTGTGGCCGTGTTGTTCGCGAATAGCTTGGCCCGTTTGCAGACGGTCTCCGAATTTCTGCTTGAGAATGCTTACAGCCGTTTCAATCCCGGCCTCGTTTCGCGCCAAAGCTACAGCCTGCACCATTTGTAGTTCCCTTTATTCGCCCAGCGCGATGCCTTCGCGGCGCGGGTCTGCGCCACCGATCAGACCTTCGCTGATCTCAATCGCGTGCAACCCCGAAGTCAGATCGCGTGGATTGACCTCATAGCCCAGTTCGATCAGCGAATCCAAGAACCCCTCGGCTGCCGTACCTTGTTCGACATCGTAGGTGCCGAACCGATTGACAAGATGCGGCAGCGACAGCGCCTGTTGCACATCCATATCCCAATCTGCCCAGGCAATGATCGACTTGGCCACGTACCCGATGATCCGGCTGCCACCCGGTGAGCCGATCGCCAGCACCGGCGCGTTGTCCTGCATAACGATGGTTGGGCTCATGGAGGAACGTGGACGTTTGCCGGGTTCCAACCGGTTCGCGATTGGCACACCGTTGCTGTGGGTTTTGAACGAGAAATCCGTCAACTCGTTATTTAGCAGGAACCCATTGGTCATCAGGCGTGAGCCAAACCCGTTCTCAATGGTAGTGGTCATCGACAACACGTTTCCGTACTGATCCACGATCGAGATATGCGAGGTCGAAGGCAGTTCCAGCGACACATCATCCGCCCAGTTGGATGCGTGATCGAATTCCGGATTGCCGGGCGATACCTCAGTCAGTGCGCCCTCAGCGTTCAGCAACTGACTGCGTTCAGAGAGATAGTCCGGGTCAACCAGCCCCTGCGTGGGCATCGGAACAAAATCATGATCCGCCATGTAACGACCTCGATCCGCAAAGGCGAGGCGTGAGACATCGCCGATCAGCCTCCAGGCATTTGCGTCCTCCGGCCCCATCGCGGCCAGATCAAAATTGTTCAACATGCCCAAAATCTGCCCAACCGTCAGCGCCCCCGACGAGGGCGGGCCCATGCCGCAAACCTCAAAGCTGCGATAGGTGGCGCAGACGGGTTCACGCTCGATCACTTGATACAGCGCCAGATCGACACCGGAAAGAACACCGGGATTACCGGGCGCGTTGCGCACGGTGCTGACGATCCCGGCAGCGATTTCGCCACCATAGAACCCGGCAGATCCCTCGCTGGCTAATACGCGCAAAGTTTCTGCGTAATCCGAATTCATCAGACGCTGACCTTGCTGCAGCGGCTCGCCGCCCGGCAGGAAATACTCGGCCGTGACCGGAAAGCGTGACAGCCGTTCAGCATCCGCTTCGACAAGGGACGCCAGGCGCGGAGACACAAGAAACCCGTCTTCCGCCAACCTGATGCCATCCTGAAACAGGCCCGGCCATGGGCTGCGTCCCCAGCGGCGGTGGGCCTCTTCCATCAGTGCAGGCGTGCCGGGCGTACCGACGGAAAGACCGCCAACAACGGCATCGAAGAATTGCAACGGCTCACCGTCCTTGTCCAAAAACAATCGGTGGTTCGCTTCCAGAGGTGCTGTCTCGCGCCCGTCCAGCGTAGTCAATGTGCCAGTCGCGGCGTCATACCAGACCAGAAACGCACCGCCACCAAGGCCCGAGGATTGCGGCTCAACCAAACCCAAGACGACTTGGACGGCGACCATGGCATCAGCCGCCGACCCACCGGCACGCAACACCTTGGCCCCTGCCTCAACGGCCAGAGGATGCGCCGCAGCAACCATCCAGTTGTCAGAACGCACCGGTGTCCCGGCCATTTTCGCCTCAAGCGAGGCGATAACCTCATCGGTCAGAGCCTGAACCTGACCTTCGGAGGCACCTTCGGGCGCGACCGCATCTGCCGTTTCCTGCGCAAAGGACGTGCCACCAAAGGTCAACGCCGCGAAAAACAACCCCGAAATCAGATTTCTATTCATCGTATCCTCCAGAAAACTGTTTCTGCGGCGCGGGCGCGTCACAGCATAGATGGGACAACTTGGTCCGGCGGGCGGTGTCCGTCCTCAAAGGTTTTGATGTTGATAATGACCTTCTCCCCCATCTCGATCCGCCCTTCCAGAGTGGCTGAGCCCATGTGGGGCAAAAGAACGACATTCGGCAATTGCCGCAAACGCGGGTTCACCTGAGTACCGTGTTCATAAACGTCGAGGCCCGCACCCGCGATATCACCAGACCGGATCAGGCGGGTCAGTGCGTTTTCGTCAATCACTTCACCCCGAGAGGTATTGATAACCACAGCGGAGGGTTTCAACAGCTTCAAACGACGCGCATTCATCAGGTGAAACGTGGATGGAGTCGACGGACAATGGACCGAGATAACATCCATCCGCGCCACCATCTGATCAAGACTTTCCCAATAGGTTGCATCAAGCTCCTGCTCAGTCTCGGGGCGCAACCGGCGACGATTGTGGTAATGAACTTGCATCCCAAACACGCTGGCACGGCGCGCCACGGCCTGCCCGATCCGACCCATTCCCAGAATCCCAAGACGCCGGCCACCGATCCGACCACCCAGTAAGGCTGTGGGCGCCCAGCCGGACCAATCCCCCTGCTGCATCAGGCCAATACCTTCGGGCAGGCGGCGCGTGACAGCAAGGATCAGAGCCATCGTCATGTCCGCCGTGTCATCGGTCAGAACGCCGGGTGTGTTAGAGACAAGGATGCCGCGCTGTCGCGCTGTCGCAACGTCAATGTTATCGACACCCGCCCCGTAGTTGGCAATCAGGCGTAGGTTTTCGCCCGCCTGCCCCAACAAGCCACCATCAATTGTATCGGTAACTGTAGGAACCAATACATCAGCACTTTGAACCGCAGCGACCAGTTCTTCGCGCGACATGGGGGCATCATCGTCGCGCAGTTGAACATCGAACAACTCGCACAGCCTGGTTTCCACTGCCTCGGGCAACCGTCGCGTTACGACAACACTCAGACGTTCTCTTGGCACCTTTGCCCTCCCATCGCTTTGCAAATCTTTGCGCGCCATGGCATCGTGGCGCAGGATCAGGCGGGGCACAAGAACCCCAATCGCATTGAGACGACCTTTTTTCGAAACCAGATCAACAGGCACAAGAGCAGGCAGTCAGTGAGTGGTTTTCTAACGGTAAAACGCCGCCTTCTGGTGATTTCGTGCGCATTTCTTGTGTTTCTGGGGGCATTCAGCGCCAACGCACAAGACAAGCGTGGCCAAGTCACAAACCTGCCGATACCCCGCTATGTTTCGATGAAGGCCGCCGAGGGCAACGTGCGCCGCGGCCCGTCGCTGACGCATCGAATCGATTGGGTTTTCAAGCGGCGCGGTATGCCGCTGCAAATCACGGCCGAATACGGCAATTGGCGCAAGGTGCAGGATCGTGACGGAGCCGGAGGATGGGTACACTATGCACTGCTTTCAGGTGTGCGAACTGTCCTGATCGATTCCGAATTGCTGCCCGTCTACACAAATCCCGACCCCAATTCCCAAGTCAGCGCCAAATTCGAATCCGGCGTGGTGGCACGCCTTGGGAAATGCAGTCTCGATTGGTGCCACATCTCGGCTGGCGGGTATCGTGGCTGGGCAGAGAAATCCAAGCTCTGGGGCGTCGACCCTTCTGAAATCCGCGAATAGTGCGGCGATCAGACCACCGCGCAAGACCGGGCAAGTCTTGCAATTCGAACCAAGCACCCACGTTTTCGCATGTCCGGACCGAATGGGGCAGATCTTCGGCACGCATATTTGCGTTCTCTGTCTCTTTCACCATTTCGTGACTTATCAACTCCGGGTGATATGCGGCGGCGCTCCTTGTGCCCCGCTGCTAAACGAATGCCAGGTTGACTGTTCCGGACTATCGGACATGACAAAAATATTTTTGCCCAACGCCGATTTTTTCGCCCAAAAGCTCTTGAACCCTCCAAACAACAATCGTAGACAGCGCCTCATCGTTGGGGTGTAGCCAAGTGGTAAGGCAGCGGTTTTTGGTACCGTGTATCGTAGGTTCGAATCCTACCACCCCAGCCAAACACTTCTCTGATTTCAGACCCTGAGAAGTTGCCGGGCAATTGCCGCGTGTTTCCGGGCGCTTGGCGTGCGACGCTTCCAGCCGAGACGCAGTCCCGAGCACATTCGAGGCCGTTTTCGGGCCGCAGTCTCTGTTTGCAAATCCGGCGGTACGAGTTTGGCAGGTTCTGATGTCAGAGCGCTGCGAACTGCTCGCGCTGTTCTGACCAGATTGCGGGGAACCGGGTCTTGATCAGATAATCGGTGGTGAGACCTTTGGGTTGTTCACCCTGAACGATTGACCCAAGAACATCAGGGGCAAGCAACGCGAGACTAGTCACGTCCTGGACGCGCCGTTTTGAAACGCCATCGGCTTCTGCGATCTCCGAGAAGGTCTTTCCCGCAATAACCATCGACAACCAACGCCGTCCCTTCACGATGTTCTGCACGAGAGTTTGGTCGATCTCTGGTGGCGGTGCACCCAAATGCAGTTTCAACTCCACCCCGCGCCGGCGCATCTGGAAGGGAGCTTCAATCATCAATTCCGGCTGATTTATTTGTTTCGATTGGAACCCCAACTGCTTTGCGAGAACGGCAGCACTCAATTGCATGGTGACCAAACCCGGTCGCAAATCAGCACGTTCGACGAGTGCCAAGCATGCCTGCGTCGGCGTCAGCTCTTTCAGTTTTTCGGCCGCCGAGACGATCTCCGCCGCTGATGCATTCTGGATCATTGACGACGCCGCATCAGGTCGGCCCAAATGCTGCGCAACCAAATCTGTCAGAAGCCTTTCAACCTGCTCGGCGGGTAGCCGCCAGGCGTCAGGATGTTTCCGACTGCGATCTTTGACCAGCCTGCGGGAGATATAATAGCGCAGACGTTTGCCATTCTTGCGGCTGTGGCTGGGTGTCAGGCGATCGCCAGTGTCATCGAAGAGCTTTCCAGCCAGCAGAGATGTTGTTGCCCTTTTTCTTGAACCGCGTGCGATGGGGGCCCTGCCTTGCAGCATATCCTGAACCGTGTCCCAGATCTCAGGATCAATGATCGCAGGATGCTGCCCTTCATACACCTGCTGTTTGTGACGGATCCGTCCGGCATAGACCGGGCTACTCAGGATGTGCTGGAGGTGACCACGATCAAAGTGTTTTCCGCCTGATATCCGACCACCCGCCCAGTTACGGCACCGGGACCTGAGGTCGAGTTGCTCTGCCCGCTCTTTCACCTCTCGCAAAGCGCCGTGTTTCAGATAGAGGTCGTAAAGCGTCCGGATCGTGGTCGCTTCATTCTCGTCTATCTTCAGCGATCGGCCATCAGGCTGATAGCCAAGTGGAACGCTCCCACCCGTCCACATGCCCTTGCGTTTTGAGGCTGCGATCTTGTCGCGGATGCGCTCTGCCGTGACCTCACGCTCGAACTGGGCAAAACTGAGCAGCATGTTGAGAGTCAGCCGCCCCATGCTGGTGGCCGTGTTGAAGCTTTGGGCAGGCGCTCATAGATCGGCTTAAGAATCTCCAACGCGTGGGGTTTGATCCAGCGGTTATCCAATCGACCTTCGACGATCTTTTCGGCGAAAAGGCGGGTGAAGTAGCATTGCAGGCCTATCATCAGGCGCGGATGGTCCAGCTTGAACACGGCGCGCTCGGAATGAAGCCGGGCGGAGAGTTCAAGCCCGCGGCCCCAGCTTTAGGCGCCGGTGTTGCGGCCGCAAGCGGCCTCATCACACCGGCCCGAGCCAACACCAACATGGGGGGCGTCGTGCCCGATGATAACTGTTGGTAACCAAATCGCGGATATGCGCGCGGTTCTTCCGGGCTGGTCATGCGATCAGCTGGACAATCGAACTGCCGTTTGGCATGGCACACTCACACCGCATAATACGACCTATAGGTTGCGCGTGGAATACACCGAACCTCTGTTGCCCGAGGGGCGGTCAAATCTCTATCTTCAGCCTCTGGTTGAGGTGTTAAATCCGACGCTGATACGGAGATTTGGAAATGCGGAAGGCTCGCTCCCGCATGTCTATATTGCACATCCGCGAACGCAGCGGCACGGCCCCTTTCTTTGCCTCTTTGATGATGAAGCAAACGAATGGACACCCGATGATCGCATTAGTGAAATTACCATCCCTTGGACTTCAAACTGGCTCAGTTGCTACGAGTGCTGGTTGTTGACGGGTAAATGGTTCGGCACGAGCAAGCACATCAGGTCAGAAACAGATAGCCGCAATCCAGTCGCGGCAGCATTGGAACGTTACCATGGATCAACCTCAGTGGCGGCGGTCACACGGCACGATTTTTCATCAGCGTGAACAGCTCGAATGGACGGCCGACACCTTCCGCATCCTCTCGATCGATGGTGGCGGTATTAAAGGCATATTGCCTGCCGCCGTGTTGGCCGAATGCGAGCGGCGATTTTTGAAAGGCGGGTCCGCAGCGGCCTATTTCGATTTGCTGGCAGGGACATCGACTGGTGGCATAATCGCGCTTGGTCTGAGCGCTGGTATGCGTGCGGCGGAGGTTCTTGACATTTACCTTACCCACGGTGGGAAGATCTTTCCCAAAGGCTGGACCCCGCCATTTGCTTTGGGTCGGGCGGCAAAATCCGTCTACGGATTTGCGCGCAACATGGCCGTCTACCGCTATGACCGAGAGCCCTTGGAGCGCGCCCTTAGGGACTGTTTCGGCAACAGAACTCTTGGGACTTTGGATAGGCGGCTGAACATTCCGACCTTTGATGGTTTCAACGAGGTCACCGTTCTAAAGACCCCGCATCACCCTGATTTTCGCCTAGACTGGCAGGAGGAGATCGTCACAGCCGCCCTCGCGACCTCCGCAGCGCCTACCTTCTTTTCGACCTACCGAAATGGCACGCGTCACTTTGCCGATGGAGGTGTCTGGGCAAACAATCCAGCCATGGTCGCGTTGGTTGATGCGCTTTCGTGTTTTGATCTCGACCGACATACCGTCGACATTCTATCTCTCGGATGTGGCGAACAGGATCTGCGGTTGTCAGACTCGCAGATTAAGTGGGGCGGGATGTTTCACTGGCGCACAATCATTGAGACAGCCATGCATCTCCAAAGCCAAAACGCAGTGGGTCAAGCCGGTCTGCTTATAGGGCGGGACAGATTACTGCGGGTAACAACTGCACCTTCATTGGCTCCGATTGCGATGGACGACTTTGAAAGAGCACGTGATGAGCTTCCTGCGCAAGCACGGCGGCTTGTTGAGGAGAACGCCCAGCGGCTAGAATCTCTCTTCGATAAGGAAAGGCCTCGGGTAGATTTTTTTCATGGGGAACACAAAGATGAGTATGAGTGACTGTGTTTGGGAAGTTTCATTCTCCAATGTCACTAGACAGCAACTTTTTCGCCGACCGTGGGCATACGGATATCAGTCGCCTAATTTCATGACATTTTTGCAGGGACTATTTGGAGTGGAAAACTAAATGAGCATTCTCTTTTCGCCTTTTAGTTCCAATTTTTTGGAGAAGCTTCTGGAACAAGTTGAGGTTACGCAAACTCAGTATGAGCAGGCTCAAAGAGCGTACAAATCACTTGGCGATTGGCTTGAGCGGCCTAAGTCGGAGCTTCGCAACCGAGCCCCAACTGTATACGTGCAAGGATCATTCCGCCTCGGCACCGCGATTAAGCCGAGTTCGTCGGATGATGACTTGGACATCGATGTCGTGTGCGAGATCAAAGGAAGCAAGGCAGAGGATACACAACAGCTCGTCAAGAACTTCGTCGGCTATGAGGTAAAATCCTATGCTGATGCTCACGGCGTCAGCATCGATGAACCGGGAAACCGCTGTTGGACCCTTCTCTATGCGGATGGTTCTAAGTTTCACATGGATGTTCTTCCCGCCATCCCAGACGCTGAGGGTAGGCGTGTCTTGCTCGAACAGCGCGAGCTGGATACGAAGTGGACTGATACTTCACTTGCTATCACAGACCAAAGAGACCCAAATTTCAAAAAGATCACGCCCACATGGCCACATAGCAATCCCAAGGGTTTTGCTAGCTGGTTTGCCGAGCAAGGTGGGGATGTCTATCGAGAACGTCGCCAAGCAATCTTTGAAGAAGAACGCAGCGGTATCTTTGATAGCGTCGATGATGTCCCAATGTTTCGCGTTAAGACACCGCTACAGGGTGTCGTACAGCTTCTGAAACGTCATCGGGATATTATGTTTGAGGACAGACGCCATGAAAAACCGATTTCGATCATTATCGCGACCTTAGCTGCGAGGAGTTACGGCTCGGAAAACGATCTTGCTTCTGCTCTTTTCGCCATCCTCTTCAGTATGGATAGACACATTGAGGATAGAGATGGCGTTGCGTGGGTTCAAAATCCAACCGACCCACTCGAAAACTTCGCTGACAAATGGGAACTGGAGCCCAGGCTTGAGGAGTGCTTCTACGAGTGGTTGGAGCAAGCACGTGACGACTTTGAGACTATCGCCGGTGCTTCTTCTGGTGCAGCGCTTCCAAATCACATGGCTGAGCGATTGGGGTCTGGCTATTCAAAGGCACTCGATGAGGCTGTCGGTCCGAAGCTTGAATACGCGCTGGCACCAGCGAGCAACAGTTTTGCAGTTAGGCCAGTACCTGAAATTATTCAGCTAGCACCTCACAGAAAACCGGCAGCATGGGCGCAACATCCGACCGCAATGGGGGAAGTGAAAATTGTTGAAGCTCGGGCGGGCAAGAGCC
The DNA here is from genome assembly GCF_056159225.1 of Ruegeria sp. AWH4_226. NCBI lineage: Bacteria > Pseudomonadati > Pseudomonadota > Alphaproteobacteria > Rhodobacterales > Roseobacteraceae > Ruegeria > Ruegeria sp. AWH4_226. Next base: position 128,437 of record NZ_JBSWUU010000003.1, read on the forward strand.
GGTGGCGGTCCGTCCGATTTCGGAGTGGGGACAAGCCTCTGCCAAAAGGCTGCGATCTACGCTTCCGCGCCAAAACGACCGTCTCAAAACCTTTTGATGTTTTCTGGCAGACGACCAACACTGGGCCAGAAGCTGAAGCGAAGGGTGTGGAAGGTCTTCGTGGCGACATAGATGACGTTAGAACTGAAGCCGGAGGTCTCGTTCGCAAGGAGACCACATCCTATACCGGGTCCCACAGCATAGAATGCTTCATTGTAAAGGATGGCTATCTTGTCGCGCGAAGCGGTCCATTTGTTGTGAACATCGCCTGACGAATAGGGGACACCAAATGCTCGCATGCGCGATGCATCACACCCTACACACTCAAGTCACGAAAATATGCCGGAGCTCATGAACTATGTCCAATAGAGGGCCATCACCCCGTGAAGTAACGAAGCTTCTTGTATGGGCGCGCGCGGCAGGAAGGTGCCAGTTCAAGAACTGTCGGAAGCCTCTGGATCACGATCTTCTTGCGGGAGTGTTTGACCTCAATAGCGCGTAAGGGCCGCTAATTTCTAGTATGCGTGCGTATGAATGAGCGCGACGAAGCTCCCTGAAACCGTATCTACCACAGGGACGTCGGCCTGAGACCATCAGCGCCATGTCCCTCAACCTCGGCAAGGGCCAGTTCCTTCCAATCTGCCCTTAATCGTCCGCCGGAGACGCAATCTCCAGCCCGAAGAATGTTTACAATGTCCTGCCCGGAAAACAGACGTACCGGATAGCGATCCGCCTCGATCTCTTTCTGTGTCTGTTCAGAGTACCACGACGTTGTGAAATACAGTCCGAACTGGCCTCGCCCAAGCCGCGCGACGAGACGGGAAACCTGATCCGGCGTAATGGCCGTCTTGTAGCGTTTGGCCTCGCCCAAGAACTCAATCTCATAGTCAATCGGATAGGGCATCTTAAACATACCGAAGAAGTCGATGCCGTGGTCGCCGGTCCTCCTTGTTCGCGTGACGCGGTGCTCGAGGCCCGGAACGATGTCCGGCAGCTTGTCGATCAGAGCCACCGTGAATGCCTCGAACTCAGCAGGCGTCAACGCTGCAACATCATTGAGGATCTTCTCATCATCTGATCCTGAAGCCGGCACCTGCTGCTGCTTGCTCCGCACCTTAGAAGACCAGACCTGCCGCCGTTCAATCTTTCCCTTCATGGCCTTTCGCCAGACCTCAGGTGCGAGGTTTCTGTCGGCCTTACGAACATCATCGGCCATGACACGTTGCCGAAGCCATTCTGCGGGAACCGTCTCAGTGTCGAGGATGGAAAGAAGGATGCGCAGGTTCTTGATCGGCTTCCCTTCGTCCTCAAACCAAGCATGTCTGACGTCGGACAGGGCGCAAAGACCATTGAACGTCAGCCACCCCGATCTCTGTTTCGAGAAATGAAGGATCAGCCACATCACATGCGAGTGTTCTTGCGGAAGAGTGTCCAAAGTTTCCGCAAGCAAACTAGAGCCATTGGTCGGAAAGAAGTTGACTGCGGCCAATGTGTTGGCATTGAAAACCAAGTTACGTTGCATTGAGTGCAACTCCTCTCCGGACAGGATTTACGACGACAAGATGAAGCAGCTTTTGGGTCCGCCAAAAACTTAACATAATGGCGCTTACGCGTTTGAGGTGGCGATCAGTCGATTACGTGCCGATCGCCGACTCCGTGAAAAATGTTCACTTACTATGCCGAGTGGATAATCTCAGATTGGTGGGCTCCGCACGGGTTCGCCGCCATCCCCACTGTCGCAATTGATCCGCCCCACCGTGCGCCGTCTCCTGCGGTCCCTGCGCTTCTATGGGTCCGGGTCCCCTGTCACAGCCCAGCCGAAATTGACCAAACCGCTTGAATCAGGAAGCCAGTGCCTACGTCTCCGTGATCTTTTCAAACTCAGGCAGAAACTCGAGATGATACATCTCGAGATAACGTGTGACGCGTGCATTCGCGATGAGTTCTGTTTGGCACCGCGTGTTGGCTTGAAGATCGGCAAATGGATCACGGTCGAGGCGCTCCGTATCATCCGCAAACTCAGGGGAAGATTGAGCGATGGCACCAGACCTTGAAAAACCGCATCTTGCTGGAAAACTACTACCTGCCCGGTGATCTCAGGCAGCAGATTGATGCCTTTGTCGATCATTATGCATCAAACGAATGTCGCTAAACTTCGTAGAGCCGAGCACTGATATGTAGATTTGGTCGTCGTTTGAGACAAGGGTCGCCTCGCTCCACTCTGCTGATGTTGGTGGATTGCAGTCTTGTTTAACGACTCAATGTTGGCTTCGGAATTGACCTTCAGCCGATACTGCGTTGTAGTGTTTCGTGCGCAAGCCTGAACACGTTCACCATTTTCAGATGGTGGAACCGTAGTGAATGAAACGCAGTTTAGATTGTGGTACTTTGCCCCCTACAGGAACGCGTTGGCAGCGGTCTAGCTTCAGCCGTGAAGGCGGTTGTCAAAGGGAGAGACCGTGGTACTTGGAGGCTAGATTGAGAAGACTGATTAGCAGCAGCACCGAGGCCAACGCGTGGGCCACTAGTCAAGGTCATACACCTCTTTCGATCCAAGAAGGAACAGTGCTTTCAGCTGCGATGCGTCATGCAAGCCGTTTGAACCCTATTAGGATCGGCAATTACCGAAACTATCGGGGGGTGACGGCCCACATTGAGGCCTTGGCGCTTCATAGTTCTTCGCCAAACGCCCTTGCCGCTGTTTCAGGCGATAAGTACTTTGTCGCCGTCACGAATGGGTTGTACGAGCTGAGCCTTGACCTTGCGACCACGGTCTTTGCAACCTGGAATGCCCTCCCAGCATTTGGGGAGCACGAATTGGAAGCGCCGGCAAGCACGCAAGCGCCGTTCAGAAATATCAATATGCATAATGAAATCGAACCCGGTTTCATGCGTAGGTTACCACAGATATTGCCAGTGTGCCCTGTACGTCGTGACTTTGCCTATCTCGTCACAGAGTTAATGATTTGCTGCGCGCTTTATCACGAGGAGGCTCACGTATTTTGGGGACACATCGATTACCGCGCATCGGTCGGCGACTCACGTGATGCGACCTTGGAAGAGAAATCGCCCATGCAACCTGGCGAGCTCAGCGCAATCCTCAACTGGTGCGAGATTGGTGCGGATCGTATGGCTAGAGGCAAACTACTTGGCCTGCCGCACATGGAGCATTTCCTCAAAAACCATCGAACCTACAATGTGAGCCTTCGCGAGGGCATTTGCCTCGCATGGATCGCCACCACGTTCCTGGGTTTTATGTTTGCGCTCCTTGGCCGAAGAGCCAACCTTTTCGCGCCTCTCCAATGGAAGAGCCATCCGCATGGCATTATCCGTGCGAGAGAAATGATACTACCATCGTTTGCACAGCAGTGCGCGTCTCAGTGGCCTGAGGCACCTTACCTGGATGCATACGTTGACACGCGACATGCCTTGCAAACGTTGAGTGGCATTTGGCCTCACTTCGAGGTGTTTGAGTATGCACTTGATCCGACTGACGATGTGTCACGCGCGATTGATGCGTTCAATGGCGATGTACTTCATCCATACCAGTCTGAGTACGCCGAAATCGTAGAAACTTATCAGTTCAGAGAAGCGATATGAACGAAAAAAACAGTCTGCTGGATTCTATGCGTAGATGCGCGCCTGCGCTGTCTGAGTTGCCGGATGAGGATTGGGCCACTGTCTTCTCCTCATTCATTCGTCAGGATCCCGCCGCCTCAAACAACAGCCATATGGAGCTCATCAGCTTCATCAATGAAGGGCGCGGTGGCGCACAAAGCCGAAAAATCGGGAACATCGCGCTGAGCTGGTCTACCCTCTTTCGATCGGTTCCCGGATTGGTTTTGACCGCTGCGGGCGTCGTATCGCAGCCTTGGCTGGTGCCTTTGGCGGCACTCGCAATCTGGAATGAACTATCCAATCAGGCAACCGTTGAGCTTGGCGTCAAACATGCCGCCGCCATCAAGGCCATCTGGGAGAGCACGAGGAGCGTTATAGAACTCACAGAGGAACAAGCGAGAGACGCCACCAACGATTGCTTGAAAAAGTTCGACGAGAATTCACTTGGCGTTTCGTCATTCGCCGTGATCATAAACGATCTCGACAGGATGGGATGCCTCCGTTTGAAGGATGGGCGAATTCGCTTGATGGAAGCCGTATCTGTCTCATAAACCCCAAGGGGACCGTGGGACAATTTACTCTCCCTACACTTCAAGTTTAACCAATTCACCGAATTCGACCGCCTTCGATCAACCGGCTGCGCTCTGCCTGAGAATACTGGGATTCTCACCGTTCTCCTAGCGCCCGAGCGAGTCCCACAGCAGGCTCGATTGTCATCAATGATGACTGGGCTGATCACGCCGAACGCTCTGAAGCTTTTCTTGATCTGAGCGATCTGCGCCTTCGAGTGGAGCTTGGCGTTCGTCGGATGAGGCACCAGAACTGATGGTGGCAAGTACTCGATCTTCGGATCATCGACCGCCTTCTCCACCACGCCATCCGGTTCGGATGTTTGGTTAGTTGGTCTTTCATTGTTCATACGGATTCCTCCGATCAAAAAAAGATTACTCCCCTGCTGTGGTGAGCAGGAGAAGGTCGCTCCCTTTTTGATCGGAGCCTATCTATGTATCGCCGCTGGAATTTCCGCAAGTACCACATGTGGGGATCTTTTGGCGTACTGGTCGCGAGCCAAACAAGCGTTGTGCAGGGCAATTGGTGACTTGCATCTACGCTCTCTTAGCTTCCCTGCTCGGGAAAAATATTTCCCTGTTGTTTGCGAAGAATTTCCCTTTTCTTAGGCATAGGGAAGTCCGCACCAACGCATTGAATTCCCTCCAGAAATCGTGAGCCAGCATAGCGTAAATCGTCAATATTCGACCGATTTCCCTGTAAATTCCCGGTTTTCAGGGAAATTCAGCGGAGACCGGATAGCTGAAGACTGCGTGCACAGCCACAATTATCCCTGCGTTTTGAATTGACCATAAGCGCGAAGACTTCACGCGTTTCTTACAAATCGATGTCAAAGCGTTTGTTTACTTACAGCGAGTCGAACACATCCTTTTGTGCGGGTTGCCTTGGAACAACAGGACCTTCCTATTTTGCGGCGAGTCTTGTGTGTCGAAACGTGAGATTTGATATCTGGGTCGTTTCTAAGGTTCGCTCCAGATGTGTCGGTTCCGTTCCCAGATCTTCTCACCGATCAAACAGTCGTAATCTGTGATCGGAGCGTATTGTGCCGGGATAATCCTTTCGGGCAGCGGCGCGGATGCGATTTCCAGCACGAGTTTTCGGCGTACAGCCTCTGCGAAATCCTGCCAGTCAAACACCGGAATTACAAAGGAACCGGGTCCGCCTGTGACGCAGTTCTTGTAGTAAACGTCAAGGTCGTCAAGATGCCACTGGTCTCCCATACCTTCGCGGGTCATCAACGGTAACCCATTTATAATAATCGACTTCGACAATACTGTCTTACGAGCTCGCAAGACCGGGCGACCCTGATTGTTCGGCCCGTCACCTGACACGTCGATTACCCTGCGAAGGCCGTTGAAATCGTTCCCTTCGATCATCGCCGCCCCAAAGATCAGGGCCTCAGAGATCGACGTTCGGCGCAGGGCGGGATCGAAACGTGAAGTCAGAACACGCGCAAATTCGTCCAGATCAGCGCGCGTTTCCAAAAGTCTCCAATCAACGATCACTTCTTGCGTACCGGCCCACTCGACATACGTCATGGCAACCCGTTGCAGCAGGCCCGACTGAACCGCTGTGAAAACCTCATCCGACTGCAGGGCTGCTGCATAGCCTTGTCGTTGAATCTCAAGCTCGCGCTCCGTCATCGACCGGGATACGTCAACGAGAAGGACAAGCTCAAGATCTACCTCTATCTCATCAGCAGCGGTAGGCGACGACAATAGAAGGGCGGACGTGACGATGATTAGGATTTTTTTACTCAGCATAAGTAAACCGGTGGTGCGTTGACGCCTTAAGTCAAGGAACGAATGTCAATGAAGTTGCCAGATGGGAGCCCTAGATTAAGATTTCGACAGATTACGCAGGCCCCGAAAAGAAAGGCCGCGACACTACAATCCAACGAAACACTGAATCACGAACGGCTGAGCGGGCTTGTTGCCTTGCCGTTCCAGGTGCGGCTCACGATGGTTGCGGTGCTGTATCTAGGAATTGGTCGGTGGCTTCGTCCACAAAACTGCGACCCATTGCTTGGGCGCGTAGGTTTAGCTTGCTCTCAAAGGATATTGGTTGCGTTTGCGGCCCTGTCTGCGACCATTCACATGCGGCGCGGTTCGGGCGACAAAGAGGTCATCAATGCCTGATGTTTATGTCGCGATCCGCCGTGCCGGTTCGCTGGGCTCAATCCGGTGGTGCCATAGCAAGTTTTTTACAAAATACCAAAGCCTCCGGTTATGATGTACTGATAACTGCAAGCTCCTTTCCTGCAACGATTTCCGGGGCGTTTCAGATCAAGGTCAGGCGCACCCTGTCCTATCTGGCTCGGACGTCCCCGGATTTCGATGAGTGCCAGGAACGCGGGAGTCCAAAGGCAAAAAGGATTGGCAACCGTCTGACAAACACCCGCAACTCGGGGACCATATGGGAGAGGGAAATGACACCAGCGCAAACGGCAAAGCTTAGCCTCATTACATCGGCTGCGCTTGCAACCATGGCAACAGCATCTTCGGCGCAGCAGTCAGATTGGTCTTACTGGGCCACGATTTACCTCTACACGCCCGAGACCGAAACCAGCTTTGAAACCCCTGTGGGCAAGCTGGACGCCACGCTGAGCTTTCAGGACGCGCTGGAAAACCTGGACTTTGCCTTTATGGGAACACTGTCCGCATCAAACGGACAGTGGAGCGTGCTGGCCGATTATAATTATACAAACCTGTCTTTCGGTGGAACAGGTCCAGCAGGTGGAGAGCTGGAAACATCGGTCAAAACGCAATTTCTATCAGCCTTGCTGGGTTACAGGGTACGCAACGACCCCTCTGTCAAGGTTGATCTTGCGGGTGGTTTCAGATGGTACAGCACAGATACCGACTTCACATTCACACCGGGCGGGGCGCCGCCGCAACGCAATGCAGCCGATGACAGCTGGTTCGATCCAGTCATCGGTGTCAGAGCCCGCTTCACCTTGTCTGACTCGTGGACCAGCACTGCATATGCAGATTACGGCGGTTTCCGCAGCGGCAGCCAGACATGGTCGGTTCTTTTGACCGCCGACTATGCCATCAATGACAGGTGGGTGCTGCGAGGCGGATATAGGCACATCTCATTTGATCACGAAATTAATGGCAACGATTACACCTTTGATCAGTCTGGACCGGTGTTTGGTGCCACCTATCGGTTCTAGGCAGGGTTCGCGTGTCAGGACAAATGTGCCGTGGCTTCGATTTCCACTAGCGCTTCGTCCTCGACCAGACCAGCCACTATGATCATCGACATGGCGGGAAAATGCTTGCCGAACACCTCGCGGTAGGCGGCACCAACCTCGGCCTGTTTGGTAAGGTATTCGCTTTTGTCGGTGACAAACCATGTCAGCCGGGTCACGTCTGATACCTGACCGCCCGCAGCTTCGACGATGTCCACGATGTTTTGCAGCGCCTGTTTCATCTGGCCGATGAAGCCTCCGCTGACGAAGGTCTTGTTTGCGTCCCAGCCGATCTGGCCGCCGATATGAAGTGTCCCATCCTTGGTCAGAACGCCATTTGCATAGCCTTTTGCCGGAAGCCATCCGTCAGGTTGGATGATTTTGTGGCTCATGTCGCGCCCCCTTTGAATTCCGTTAGCTTGCTGCGGATCGCATCTGGCCAAGCCTCGGGGCGGCCGTTTGCGGTGACGTTGACCAAGGTTGCCGAAGTGATCAGGCGCACCTCATCCCCGCAACGTGCGGTCATCTTGTAATCTGCCGAGCTGCGGCCAACCTGTGTGATCTCGAGCTGAAAAACCAATTCATCGCCATGGCGGCTTGGAGCCGGAAACTGAGTCTGGATTTGAACGGTCGGCACCGCCCCATTACGATGCAGATCATGAAACGGGGCACTTAACCCCTGATCAAAGAACGCTTCGACACAATCATTGACCATTTCAAAATAGCGTGGAAAAAACACGATCCCGGCGGGGTCGCAATGTTTGAAAAGCACTTTTTGATGAAATTTGAACGCCATCAAACCCCCACGTATTTCTCTGAAATGTCCGAGGTCAGTTCGTCCATCTTACCCGACCAAACGGTACGCCCACGTTCCAGTATGACCGCCCTGTCGGACACAGACGCCAGTTCCTTTATCGACTTGTCGATCAGCAGGATCGCCACGTTGGTTTCTTGCCGTAGACGGCGCAACGCCGCCCAGATTTCCTGTCGGACGATTGGCGCAAGACCCTCTGTTGCTTCGTCAAGGATCAATAGCCGAGGGTTCGTCATCAACGCCCGGCCAATCGCCAGCATCTGCTGCTCTCCGCCCGACAATGAAACTGCCCGTTGGGTCTGCCGCTCGGCCAAACGGGAAAACAGGTCGGTCACGCGGCCCAAGGACCAGTATCCCGGGCGCGCGGCGGCGATCAGGTTCTCACGCACGGTCAGATCGGCAAAACAACGGCGTCCTTCCGGTACCAGACCCACGCCTTGCCGGGCGACCTTGTGGCTGGGTAATGCGTGCAGATCCTGCCCGTCCAGCGTCAACGTGCCCTCAGACCGGATCATCCGGCAAATGGCCTTTACCGTTGTGGTCTTGCCCATCCCGTTGCGCCCCATCAGGGCCGTGACCTGCCCTTCCGACATCTCAAGATCAACGCCGAACAGCGCCTGGCTGACGCCATAGGTCGCGGTGAGGTTTTCTATCCGCAAAAGCGTCATGCCTCATCCCCCAGATACGCGTCTCGCACTTCACGGCTTGAGCGGATTTCATCCGCTGTACCAGTGGCGATGACCTTGCCGTAGACCAATACGCTGATCCGATCAGCCAAGGCAAAAACTGCATCCATGTCATGCTCGACCAGAAGAATGGGGGCTTCTTGCCGAAGACCATCAAGAAACCCGGTCAGACGCTTCGACCCCTCGGCGCCCAAACCCGCCATCGGCTCATCCATGACAAAGGCCTTCGGCGACAAGGTCAGCGCCACCGCGACTTCCAACTGCCGCCGTTGGCCGTGGCTGAGATTGGCACAGCGCGTATCGCGGTTTTCCGTCAGACCAACCCGCTCCAACGCGGCCTCGGCCCGCTCACGCAGGGCTGAGCGTTTCAAGGCAGGCCGCCAGAACCGCCAGGCCATATGTTCGGCCCCCATTGCGCCCAGCACCGCGTTTTCAAGAACGGTGTCCTCCATGCAAAGCTGCGAAATCTGGAAAGTGCGCCCCAGCCCGGCCTGCGCACGCGCTTGGGTGCTAAACCCCGAGACGTCCTGACCCTTTAGCATCACCCGCCCCGAGTCGGGCCGTAGCCCCCCGCAAATCTGCTGGATCAACGTCGACTTACCCGCGCCATTAGGGCCGATAATGGCGTGGATTTCCCCTTGCTTCAGATCAATGGACACATCATCCGTGGCTTTGAGCGCCCCAAAGCTTTTGTTCAGGTTCAGCGTGGCAAGAACGGGATCAGACATGCGCGCCCTCTTTCCCGGTCAGCAATCCAGTTAGGCCTCCACGCCCGAACAACACGATACACAACAAGACCAACCCCAGATAGACGTGCCAAAAGTCGGTCAGTTCGCCAAGGAAGTGTTCAAGCGCAACAAAGACGCAGGCACCGATAACCGGCCCCATCAGCCGACCCACCCCACCAATAATGATCAGAACGATCAACTCACCCGACAACTGCCAACTGAACATTGTAGGGGACACAAAGCGATTCAGGTCCGCGAACAACGCACCCGCCAGCCCGGTAATCGCGCCTGAAATCACAAAGGCAAGCAGCTTCAGCCGCATCGGGTTCAGGCCCACAGTCTCAACCCGCACCGACGTCTGGCGCGCAGCGTTCAGGGCCAATCCAAAGGGCGATGCCTGAAGGCGCGCGAACAGAAACAGCACTATGCATAGAAGCGTGAAACAGATGGCATAAAACTGGATCGGTGCCAGTGTGTTCAGGCCGGGGAAATCGTTGCGAACGTAGATCGACAACCCATCCTCTCCTCCATACTGCGCCCAAGAGATCGCGAAGTAGAAGAACATCTGCCCGAATGCCAGCGTGATCATGATGAAGTAAACACCAGAGGTTCGCAGCGACAACAACCCGATAAAAACCGCCACTATTGCTGACAGGATCATAGCCACAAGCCAGATCACCGGCATGGACTTCGTTCCGTCCATCGAGAAAAGCCCAAGGTCAAGCGGCGTGTAGGTCTGCGCGTGATAGGCAAGGATGCCCATCGCGTACCCTCCGATCCCGAAGAACACAGCGTGGCCAAAGCTGACCATCCCGCCGATCCCCAGGATGATGTTCAGCCCCACCGCGGCCAAGGCAAGGACCACCGCCCGCGTCACCAAGGTGATTGTAAACGGCTGATCCGCAACAACTGCCCACAGCGGCAGCGCCAGCAGGCCCACGATCATAACGGCGTTGAGATACTTCTCATTCAACCTCATGCGCGTGCTCCGAACAGGCCGGTGGGTCGCCAGATCAGAACCAGCCCCATCAGCACGTAAATACCCATGGACGCCAGCGCCGAGCCCGTTTTCTGCGCGGCCCCCGTCTCCATGAACAGTTTGAAGAGTTCGGGAAGGAACACACCGCCCAGCGTGTCGGTCAATCCGACCAGCAAGGCACCAACAAAGGCACCGCGTACAGAGCCGATCCCGCCAATAACGATGACAACAAAGGCAAGGATCAAAACAGGCTCGCCCATGCCCACCTGAACTGACTGGATCGCGCCAACCAAAGCTCCGGCCAGACCCGCCAGCGCGGCACCCAGCGCGAAAACCAGCGTGTAGAGTTTTGAGATATCGACGCCCAGCGCCGCAATCATCTCGCGATCATTCTCTCCGGCGCGAATCTGAATGCCCAGCCGAGTACGTTCGATCAGTGCCCAAAGGCCGACGGCCACGGCCAGCCCGATACCGATCAGGGTCAGACGATACAGCGGATATTCGATCCCACCCGGCAGCGTAACAGGCCCCGACAGCGCATCGGGGATGTCCAAAAACAGCGGGAAAGACCCAAAGACCCAACGGGTGCCTTCAGAAAAGATCAGGATGAGCGCAAAGGTGGCCAGCACCTGATCCAGATGCGGCGCGTTGTATAGCCGTCGGATCACGGCCATTTCGACAATCGCGCCAGCCAGCGCCGCAGCAGCCAGCGCGGCAACCAATGCCAACAGGAAAGACCCGGTTGCCCCGGCCACGGCAGCGGCGGCAAACGCGCCAACCATGTAGAGTGAGCCATGGGCCAGATTGATCAGACCCATAACGCCAAAAATCAGCGTCAGGCCAGCCGCCATCAAGAACAGCATGACGCCGAATTGCAGCCCGTTGAGGATCTGCTCGATAATCAGGATCGAGGACATGGAAACTCCGGTGGTCTGCCCGCCCCGCGATCAGGGGCAGGCAGCAAGTCAGTTACATTTTGCACTCAGCCGCGTAAGCGTCCGAGTGGTTTTCCAGCGCAACGCCGATGATCTTGTTGGTGAACACGTCACCTTCCTTGATCACTTCGCGCGCATAGATGGTCTGAATCGGGTGGTGGTTCGGGCCAAAGCTGAAATCACCGCGGGTGCTGTCGAACTCGGCCGCACGCAGCGCTTCGCGGAAAGCATCGGCATCCGACGGGTCGGCTTTCTCAAGCGCGGACAGCAACAAGTTTGCCGTGTCGAACCCCTGGCTTGCATAGAGCGAAGGCAGACGTCCGTATTCAGCCTGGAAGCTTTCGACGAAGGCCGCGTTGGTCGGGTTGTCGATATCCTTGTTCCATTGCGAAGTGTTCACCACGCCCAGCGCCGCATCGCCAACCGCTTGCAAGATACCCTGATCAAAGCTGAAGGCCGGGCCGACCACGGGTAACTCGATACCGCTGTCAGCATATTGCTTGAGGAACGAAATCCCCATGCCACCGGGCAAGAAAAAGAAAACGCTGTCCGCATCGCTGGCCCGGATTTGGGCAATCTCGGCGGCGTAGTCTGTCTGCCCCAGTTCGGTGTAAACCTCACCAGCCAGATTGCCCTCGAAGAACCGTTTGTATCCCGTCAGCGCGTCCACGCCCGCCGGGTAATTCGGTGCCAGGATAAAGCTGTTCGAGTAGCCCGCGCCGTTGGCATATGCTCCGGCGGCCTCGTGCAGGTTGTCATTTTGCCAGGCCACGTTGAAATAGTTCTGGTGACAGCCTTGCCCTGCCAAAGGCGACGGGCCCGCATTGGGCGACAAGTAGAACACGTTCTGATTCACCGCCGCCGGCACAACCGCCATCGCAAGGTTGGACCAGATGATACCCGTCATCACGTCGACGCGTTCAGATTGGATCATCTTATCGGACAATTGCACGGCGATGTCCGGCTTGCGCTGGTCATCCTCGATCACGACCTCAATGTCGTCGCGACCCGATTGCGCGATCGCCAGCATGAAGCCGTCGCGCACGTCGATACCCAACCCTGCACCACCACCGGACAGAGTCGTGATCATCCCGACCTTGACCTCTGCCAGCGCACCGGTGGCGCATAGCGCCGAAACCGCAGCGGCTGCTAAAAACTTTTTCATCTTCATCTCCCTTTGTTGGTCTTTTGAACGCACCTTGTGTCGTTGTTCTGCGCGTTCACCTATGCCCCTGTCAGAGTGTTCTTTTTTGTTGTTTTGCTATTCACACCGATCATACCCCCTTCGTCGAGAGGGTTTTCAGCTTGAATCGCTGAATTTTTCCTGTTGCCGTCTTTGGCAAGGACTCACAAAACCGGATAGAGCGCGGATATTTGTACGGCGCGATGACTGATTTCACGTGATTTTGCAGCGCCTCGCGCAGGGCATCGTCGGCTGTTACGCCCTGGGCAAGGACAATATGCGCCTGAACGATTTCCCCGCGATCGGTATCTGGTGCACCGACCACCGCACATTCCGCAACGGCCTCATGCGCAAGTAGGGCGGCCTCAACCTCGGGGCCTGCGATGTTGTATCCTGCGGACAGGATCATATCGTCGTTTCTGGCCGCGAAATGGAAATAACCGCCGTCATCCTTGTAGAAACTGTCGCCCGTGATGTTCCACCCATCCAAGACATATTTTTTCTGCCGCTCATCGTCCAGATACCGGCAGCCGGTCGGGCCGCGCACAGCCAACCGGCCAACCTCACCAATCGCCGCCTCTGATCCATCGCGGTTCAAAACCTTCGCTTCATACCCCCTGACAGGACGCCCGGTACACGCGGGCCGGTGATCGTCAAACCGGTTCGAGATAAAGATATGCAGCATTTCCGTCGCGCCGATCCCGTCGAGCATCGGCTTACCCGTCCGTTCGATCCATTCGTCGTAGACGGGTTTAGGCAGCGTTTCCCCGGCGGACACCGCTGCGCGCAGGCTGGACAAGTCGGCCCCATCCTCCATCGCCCGAAGCATCACACGATATGCGGTTGGCGCGGTAAAACAAACGGTGGCCTTGTACGTCTCTATGATTTCGATCATTCCCGAGGGCGAGGCTTGTTCCAGCAAGGTCGCCGTGGCCCCGAACCGCAAGGGAAACACCGCCAGACCACCCAGCCCAAAAGTGAATGCGAGTGGGGGTGAGCCGACAAATACGTCTTCGGGCTGCACATCCAGAACCTCTTGCGCATAGCCATCGGCGATGATCATCAGATCCCGGTGGAAATGCATCGTGGCCTTTGGGTCCCCCGTCGAACCGGATGTAAAGCCCAACAACGCCACATCATCGCGCCCGGTTTTGACACAGTCGAATTTTACTGGTTTTTGTAGCGCCAGACGATCCAGCTCAGCATCGTGGTTCGATGTCCCGTCAAAGCCCACGACCCTTTTCAAGAAGCGACTGTCACGGGCGCAGACCTCCATTTCCTCCATCAAACGCGTGTCGCAGAGGGCAAGCTGGATCTCTGCCTTGTCGACATGTTTCGTCAATTCGCCAGAGCGAAGCATGGGCATAGTGTTGACGACCACTGCGCCCGCCTTGGTTGCAGCAAGCCAGCAGGCCACCATCGCCGGGTTGTTTGCCGACCGGATTAATACGCGGTTACCGGGCTGCACACCCAAATCCTCGACCAGCACATGCGCCAGCCGGTTGGTCCAGTCGGTAAGCTCTTTATAGGTCCGCTGGCGTCCATTGCCGATCAGCGCGATGTTGTCGCCAAAACCTTTTTCGACCATCGCGTCCGTCAGCTCGTGCGCCGCGTTCAGGTAGTCTGGGTAGTCGAAACCGTCCAACAGAAAGTCCGGCCATTGATCCTCGGGCGGCAGGTTGTCTCGGGTGAACGTATCGGTATGCGCGGACGGTCCCAACATTACTTTCCCTCGCTCTGCGCGGCCATTGTCTGGCGGGCAATCACCACCTTTTGCACGTCCGAGGCACCTTCGTAGATGCGCAATGCCCGGATTTCGCGATAAAGCGTCTCGACCGGCATGCCCGAACGTACGCCGTCACCGCCAAACAGTTGCACCGCCTTATCGATGACCTGCTGCGCATGGTCCGTGGCGAACAGCTTGGCCATCGCCGCCTCACGCGTGACACGCGGCGCGCCACTGTCCTTGGCCCATGCAGCGCGATAGACAAGCAAGGCCGCCGCATCGATATCCAACGCCATGTCTGCAACGTGACCCTGCACCATCTGCAAATCGAACAGCGGTGCGCCCTGTACATGGCGCTCGCCGACCCTCTGCAGTGCCTCATCCAGCGCGCGGCGCGCAAATCCCAAAGCCGCCGCTGCCACGGTCGAGCGGAACACATCCAACACGGACATTGCGATCTGAAACCCTGACCCACCTGCCCCGATCATGGACTGCACTGGCACGCGGACATCGGTGAACCGCAGCGTGGCCAGCGGATGCGGCGCGATTGTGCTCAGACGCTCGACAACCTTAAAGCCCGGCAGGTCGGGCGTGACGATGAAGGCGGACAAACCCTTGGCCCCCGGTGCTTCGCCGGTGCGGGCGAACAGAGTGTACACATCCGCGATCCCCCCGTTCGAAATCCACGTCTTTTCGCCGTTCAAAACGTAGTCATCCCCATCCCGCGTCGCGGTCATGGTCGAATTTGCAACGTCCGAACCCGATTGCGGCTCGGTCAACGCAAAGGCCGAAATCGCCTGCCCGCTGCGCGTCTTCGGCAACCATGCGGCTTTTTGTTCGGGCGTTCCGAAAAGCGAAATCGCGCCGGTCCCCAACCCTTGCATCGCAAAGGAAAAGTCGGCCAATCCGTCATGGCGAGCAAGGATTTCACGCGTCAGGCACAGCGTCCGAACATCCAGCTGACCGCCTTCATCCGCCGTCGGGTGCAGCAGGCCAGCCGCCCCCAAATCTCGCACAAGTCTGCGACAGGCGGCATCCGTGTCCGTGTGGTCGATCTCAAGCCCTTGCGCGACCTGTTCCACCCGCGCGGCCCAGTCCCGGTGACGCGGTTCGAAAAACGGCCATGTCAAAAAGCTGCTATCTGGCATCAATCCCCCATAAAGTCCGGTTTTTCCTTGGCCACGAAGGCGTTGTAGGCGCGTTCAAAATCTCCGGTCTGCATGCAGATGGCCTGCGCCTGCGCTTCAGCCTCGATCGCCTGTTCGATGGACATGGACCATTCCTGCGCAAGCATCGTTTTGGTCATCATATGCGCAAAATTCGGGCCATCCGCGATCCGGCGGGCCATATCTTGCGCCGCACTGTCCAACTGATCGGCCTCAACCAGTTTGTTGTAGAAGCCCCAGGAAAACCCTTCCTCGGCACTCATGGACCGCCCGGTATAGAGCAATTCCGCAGCCCGACCCTGTCCGATGATCCGAGGCAGGATCGCACACGCTCCCATGTCGCAACCCGCAAGGCCAACGCGTGTGAACAAAAAGGCGCATTTGGCCTGTGGGGTGGCGATGCGCAGATCGGACGCCATAGCGATGATCGCCCCCGCGCCAACGCAAACCCCGTCAATCGCAGCGATAACCGGCTTACCGCAATTCACCATCGCCTTGACCAGATCACCAGTCATGCGGGTGAAGGCGAGCAATTGTTTCATGTTCATGCGGGTCAGCGGGCCAATGATGTCATGCACATCCCCGCCTGAACTGAAGTTGCCTCCGTTCGACGCAAACACCACCGCGTCAACATCATCCACATAGACCAGATCGCGAAACCAGTCGCGCAACTCGGCATAGCTGTCGAAGGTCAGCGGATTTTTCCGATCAGGCCGGTCCAGCGCGATTGTTGCAACCCGGTTCTGAACTTCACACCGAAAATGTTTGACGTTACCGGTCATTGGCTTCCTCTGGCAGATTGAATTCCGTGGTCAGCGTCCGGGCATCTTCGGCCGAAAACTGGCCCAGCATGTCAGCAATCCAGGCCTCATGCGCAGCGGCCTGCCGGGCGAACTCCTCGCGCCCTTTCCGCGTCATACAGACACGATGGGCGCGTCGGTCGCCGGGCACCGGAACACGCACCAGCAACCCGTCGTCAGCCAACCGATCGACGATACCGGTCACATTTCCGTTGGAGACGCGCAAAACGCCCGATATCTCACTCATCTTCAGGCCATCTTCATAGCGTGACAGGGCAGCCATAACGTCGAACCGGGGCAAGGTCGTATCGAACTCGGCCCGGAAATTTTCGCGCAGTTTTGCCTCAATCCCGCGTGTGGTTTTAAGCAACCGCAACCAAAGGCGCAGCCGCTCTTTCGAGGCATCTTCAAGCGGGGGTTGCGCAAGCGTTGGCGTCATACCTCCCCCCCTGACAAGCTAAGAGCGTGGCCGTTCACTGATTTTGCTGCATCCGAACACAACCACATGACCGCACTTGCGACCTCATCTGTTTCAATAAACCGACGTTGAGGGTTGCCCCGATGAAGCGAGGCGGCGGCGTCCTCTTCGCTCATCCCCGTCTTTTCGACGATGTTCGCGATTGAGCGGTCCAGCATGGGGGTGTCGACATAGCCGGGGCAAACGGCGTTCACGGTAATCCCAGTGGGGGCCAGTTCAATCGCCAGCGAGCGGGTCAGGCCGACAACGGCGTGCTTCGCGGCGCAATACCCCGCGACATAGGCAAAACCTTTCAGCCCTGCGACCGACGCTATGGTGATCAGGCGTCCTGTGCCTGCGGCCCGCATGTCTGCCAGCCCGGCCTGCCACACATTGAAAACGCCAACAAGGTTCACCTCGGTCATGGCCCGCAGGTCATCTGCGGTCATCTTTGAAAACGGGGCGGAGTGTGCTGCACCCGCATTGGCGATGACCGCGGTAACCGGACCTCGATCTGCGCGGGCCGACTTGAAGGCCGCTTGTACCTGCGCCGCATCGGTCACGTCACACACTTCGTAAGGCAGCCCTTGTTCCTGCAAGTTAGCTTCGGTCCGCCCCAATAGCGTGACTGCCGCGCCATCTTCCGCAAAACGTTTTGCAATCGCGGCGCCTACCCCAGTGCCGCCGCCGGATACAACAACGTGGCTCATACCTTACCTTCCATTTCCGCTTCACGATCAGCCAGTCGCCAGGCCTGATCCCGCCCGGCCTCATAGGGCTTGGGCCAGACCTCCTGCCGGTCGCCCAGCGCGGTGGCTGCGTGCAGGGTCCAGTAAGGATCGTTCAAATGCGGCCGTGCAAGGCAAACCAGATCGGCACGCCCCGCCATCAGGATCGAATTGACGTGGTCCGCCTCATATATGTTGCCGACCGCCATGGTCTTGATACCGCGCTCATTTCGGATGCGGTCCGAGAACGGGGTTTGGAACATCCGTCCGTAAACCGGCTGCGCTTGTGTCGAGGTTTGACCGGCAGAGACATCCACGATATCCGCGCCTGCCGCATCGAACATGGTGGCGATCTCGACGGCCTCTTCCGGGGTGATGCCGTTTTCGCCAACCCAGTCGCTGGCAGAGATGCGCACCGCCATCGGTTTTGCCTCGGGCCAAATCGAGCGCATGGCTGTGAAGACTTCCAGCGGATAGCGCATGCGGTTTTCCAGACTGCCACCATATTCATCATTGCGCATGTTGGACAGCGGTGAAATGAAGGACGAGATCAGATAGCCATGAGCCGCATGCAGTTCGATCATGTCGAACCCGGCGCGATCAGCCATGCGCGCGGCCTCAACAAACTGCGTGGTCACGCGATCCATATCCGCGCGATCCATCCCTTTGGGTACTGCGTTTTCGTCTGACCACGGGATGGCAGAGGCCGATATCAACGGCCAGTTTCCATCCTCCAGCGGTTGATCCATACCTTCCCACCCGATGCGGGTCGATCCCTTGCGTCCCGCATGACCGATTTGGCAGCAGATTTTGGCTTCGGTCTCGGTGTGTACAAAATCGGTCAGTCGACGCCATGCTGTTTCATGCTCGGGCGCATAGAGCCCCGGACAGCCCGGCGAGATGCGGCCATCTGCACTGACACAGGTCATCTCTGTATAAACCAGCCCTGCCCCACCCTTGGCACGCTCGCCATAGTGGATCAGGTGCCAATCGGTCGGGCAGCCATCCACCGCTTTGTACTGCGCCATGGGCGATACCACAATCCGGTTTTTCAACGCCATTTCACGCAATCGAAACGGCGCAAACATTGGCGCACGGGCGGGCGCGTTGGTTTCGGCCCCGGCCTGCTGCATGAACCAGGCTTCTGCCCGACCAAGCCATTGGGCATCGCGTTCGCGCAGGTTTTCATGGCTGATCCGCTGTGACCGTGTCAGCATGGAATAGTTCAGCTGCACCGAGTCCAAATCGAGGTATCGTTCCACATCTTCGAACCATTCGACCGAGTTCCGCGCAGCCGATTGCAGGCGGAGAACCTCTAATCGGCGTTCGTCTTCATAGCGGGCAAATGCCGCCTCAAGCGTGTTTTCAGTGTGAATATACTCGGCCAGCGCAATCGCGCTTTCCAGCGCCAGCTTCGTGCCCGACCCGATTGAGAAATGCGCCGTGGCGGCCGCATCCCCCAGCAGGACGACGTTCTTGTGACTCCATTTTTCGCACAGGACACGCGGGAACCGCAGCCAGGCCGATCCGCGAATGTGACTGGCATTGGTCATCAGGGCATGGCCGCCCAGATGATCCTTGAAAATCTCTTCGCAAACTGCAATCGACTCCTGCTGGCTCATGTCGGCAAAACCGTAAGCATCGAAGGTTTCTTGCGTGCATTCGACGATGAAAGTCGCAGTATCCGGGTCGAACTGATAAGCATGTGCCCAGACCCACCCCTTTTTGGTCTTCTCAAAAATAAAGGTAAAGGCGTCATCGAATTTCTGATGCGTTCCCAGCCAGATGAACTGACACAATCGCTGATCGATATCCGGTTTGAACACGTCTGCAAACTCGGTTCTGGTTTTCGAGTTCAACCCATCCGAAGCGATAACGATATCGTAGTCATTCATATAGTCCGAGGCTGACGCGATCTCGGTCTCAAACCGCATTTCAACACCCAACTCGCGGGCGCGGTTTTGGAGAAGCAGCAAAAGCTGCTTGCGTCCGATCCCGCAAAAGCCATGCCCGCCAGAAACTGTACGCTGGCCGTTGTGAACAAGTGCAACGTCATCCCAATATGCAAAGTGGTCGCGGATTTTGGCAGCACTGACGGGATCGTTGGCCGCCAAGTTTTCCAGCGTCTCATCCGACAGGACAACGCCCCAGCCAAAGGTGTCATCGGGTCGATTGCGTTCGATCACCTCAACCTCAGCCCCCGGATTTCGAAGCTTCATCGAAATCCCGAAATAAAGGCCCGCAGGTCCACCGCCAAGGCAAGCAATGCGCATCGCCACCCTTCCCCTCATCCCTTTGAATACCTGAAACGCTAGACCGAGTCGCGTATCCCTTCAAGTAAAAATATTTTATGCTTAAAGTTTATACGCTCAACCCACTTTTTGGTGACCAGCGGCGAGATGGTTTTTTCTATCAAAATACCCGGGCATCCTAAAAAGTTTTGTTGACGCAAGAGACAGTCTTCAACCTATACTTAGGTTATCTGAGGATGAGGAACCGACGCGGTGAAACCACGCCTTCGACAGCCGATGATGCGCCGCGATACTGGGTGCGATCTGGTCGCCTGACCTGAGGGTTCCGATCGTTTTCACCTGACCCGTCAGCGGGTTTGCTTCACCCTTCAGGCGACTTCCCTTATGAACCAAACAAATGGATTGCGTATGGCAATCGACATCGGCGGCACGTTTACGGATACCGTCCTGCTGAATGGTGTGTCGCAGGTGTTGGCGACGACCAAAACACCCACCACGACGCGCCGCCCTGCCCTTGGCGCGGTGGCCGGGGCCACCCACGTTCTTGAGGCAGCTGGCGCTGGCTGGCATCAGGTGACTGGTTTCATCCACGGCACGACGCTCGCCACCAATGCCCTGATCGAGCGTCGAGGCGCAACCACCGCAACCGTCACCACGCGCGGGTTTCGCGATATTCTGGAAATCGCCTATGAGCGTCGCTACAGCCAATACGCGATTGATCTCGTCAAGCCCGACCTGATCGTATCGCGGACCCATGCGTTGACCATCGGCGGTCGCATGGATGCCAGCGGGCAAGAGCTTGAACCGTTGGACACTGAGAGTATCGTGCCTTTGGTGGCAGATCTTGACCGGCTTGAGGTCGAGGCTGTCGCCATCTGTCTCCTGCACGCTTATGCCAATCCTGCGCACGAGCTGGCGCTGCGCGATCTGCTGTTGCAGCATAGACCTGATCTGGTGGTCTCGCTCAGCCATGAGGTCAGTCCCGAAGCGCGCGAATTCGACCGGCTCTGCACGACAATTGCAAACGCCTACGTTCAGCCCCTGATGTCCGGGTATCTGCGGGATTTGGAAAATCGGTTCCGGCAGATGGGGCTTGTCTGCCCGATCCTGATGATGACCGCAGGCGGGGGTATGACCACGCTGGAAACCGCTGCCCGATTGCCGATCCGCCTTGTTGAGTCCGGCCCCGCAGGAGGTGCCATTCTTGCTGCGCGCATCGCCGAGGCCACAGGCGAAACTGAGGTGCTGTCCTTTGACATGGGCGGAACCACGGCCAAGCTATGTCTGATCGACGACTATCGCCCGCAAACCGCCCGTAAATTCGAAATTTCACGGGCCGAACGCTTTATCAAAGGATCGGGCATGCCGGTTCGCATTCCGGTAATCGAGATGATTGAGATCGGTGCCGGGGGTGGCTCAATCGCGAGTGTGGATCGTCTGGGTCGCCTTCAAGTCGGCCCACACAGTGCGGGGTCTGATCCTGGCCCGGCTGCCTTCGGTAAAGGTGGCGACAAACCTACAGTCACCGATGCCGATCTGACATTAGGGCTGATCGACCCGGGGCGCTTCGCCGAAGCGAGGTTGAAGATTGACCCCGACGCGGCACAGCAGGCAATGGCGCAGGATGTCGGTG
This sequence comes from Ruegeria sp. AWH4_226, assembly GCF_056159225.1. Taxonomy (NCBI): domain Bacteria; kingdom Pseudomonadati; phylum Pseudomonadota; class Alphaproteobacteria; order Rhodobacterales; family Roseobacteraceae; genus Ruegeria; species Ruegeria sp. AWH4_226. Next base: position 149,944 of record NZ_JBSWUU010000003.1, read on the forward strand.
ACCCGCTGAACCTCGGCCCGGATCACGCCGCTTTCGCGGTCAGCGAGATTGTTGATGAAAGCATGGCCAGCGCAGGCCGTATGCACGCGGTTGAATCCGGCAAAGACCTTGGAAATCGGCTGATGATAGCCTTCGGCGGCAATGGTCCGCTGCATGCAACCCGCGTAGCCCGCCGCGCACAAATGCGACGGGTATTGATCCCCCGCGATCCGGGCGTCGGCTCGGCGGTTGGCTTCCTGTTCGCCCCAGTGTCCTATGAAATCATCCGGTCGCGCTACGCCCGGTTGGGCGATCTCGATATAGATGGGCTGAACCGTTTCTTTGACACCATGTATTCCGAGGCAAAGCACGTTGTCCGCGCTGGCGCACCCAAAGGTGCGCTTCAGCAGTGCAGGATCGCCTATATGCGTTATCACGGACAGGGCCACGAGATCGAAATCCGCCTGCCCGATCGGCCTTTGGCCGCCTCGGATATCGACGCTTTGAAAAAGGCTTTTGAAGCCGAATACAGTCGACAGTTCAGCCGGATCGTGCCGGGCATGACCATCGAGGTTCTGAATTGGGGGCTGTCAGTCTCATCTTTCGCACTGACGCATGACGCCTTTCCAGAAGACCCTTCGCTTGCGCACGTACAGGCTATCGAACATCGCGAAATCCTGTGTGACGTCACCGGTGAATGGCGTTCCGCGGGTGTGTTCAACCGTGCCGACCTTGCACCCGGAGCTGCGTTCAACGGGCCGGCGCTTATCGTCGAAGCGCAGACAACCACATTCGTAAGCGCTGATTTCAGCGCCCGGGTGGATGGCCAGGGCAATATCTGGCTGACACGGGAAAAGGAGGGTCAGGTATGATCCAATCAGACATACGCCTTCAAGTCATGTGGAACCGTCTTCTGGCCGTGGTCGAGGAACAGGGCCAAGCCCTGATCCGCGCAGCCTTCAGCCCGATTGTGCGCGAATGCGGGGATATTTCGGCCGGGATCTTTGATGCTCAAGGCCGGATGCTGGCACAGGCTGTGACCGGCACCCCCGGCCATATCAACACCATGGCCGAAGCGGTCAAAACCCTTCGGGAGACATTTGTTCACACCGAAATGAAGCCCGGCGATATCTACATGACCAACGATCCGTGGATCGCGTCAGGCCATCTGAACGACTTTCTGCTGATGATGCCGGTCTTCTTCGGCGAAACCGTCATTGGCTACACCGCTTGCACATCCCACCTTGTTGACCTTGGCGGGCTGGGTATGGGGCCCGAAGGGTCGGACATTTTCGACGAAGGGCTGCTGATCCCACCTTGCAAACTGGTCAGCGAGGGCGAGGTCAACGAACTGCTGCTTGAGATTGTCAAAGCCAACTCACGCGAGCCGATCGCCAACGAAGGTGACATCTATGCGCTGATCGCCTGTTGTGAGGCCGGGTCTGTGCGGCTGCTCCAGATGATGGAAGAATTCGGTATTTCAGACCTGTTTGCCCTGGCGGACTACATCATTGAAACCTCTAGACGCGGAACGCTGGATGCCATTGCCGCCCTGCCCAAAGGCACGTGGACCACAGCACTAAGAGTGGATGGGTACGATGATGAGATCGAGCTGCACGCAGCGCTCACAATTGCGGATGATCATCTGCTTTTGGATTTCGACGGCACTGCCGCCTGCGTCAGCAAAGGGATCAACGTGCCGCTGAATTATGCCACGGCCTATTCGGTTTTTGCCCTGCGCTGCATCATCGGGGCTGATATTCCAAACAATGCGGGCTCGCTCGACCCGTTTCGCGTGACTGGTCCGAAAGGCTGTATTCTGAATGCGCAGCCCCCGGCTCCGGTGGCGATGCGGCACACGCTGGGGCAGATGACGCCGGATCTGGTCTATGGCTGTTTGGCTCAGGCCCTGCCAGACAAGGTTCCGGCCGAAGGAGCTTCCTGCATGTACGACCTGCCCCTGCGCCACGCACCCGAAGCAGCAGACCGAGGTGATGACCTCTTTGCGCTCGAACTGGTGTTCAACGGCGGCACTGGCGCCCGACCCCTGCTGGACGGCCTTTCAGCCACCGCCTTTCCCAGCGGCGTATGGGGCAGTCAGATTGAAACCACCGAAGCCGTCGCGCCGGTACTGTTTCACCGACGTGAGTTAAGACAGGATTCCGGTGGGGCCGGAAAACAGCGCGGCGGGCTTGGACAGCGTGTCGAGCTCAGCGCATCCAAGGATCAGAACCTGATGCTGTTCCTGTCCGTCGAGCGGATCAAAAACCCCGCCAAGGGCCGTGAAGGTGGCCTGAACGGCGCGCCGGGTCGCATCACGGTACAACCCGGAAACCGCCAATTGCCGGGCAAAGGAGAGGTTCGGATCAAGGCGGGCGACACACTGGTTTTCGAGACTCCGGGCGGTGGCGGGTTTGGCCCGCCCGCAGACCGCCCGGACAGCGCCGTACAAAACGACATTCGCGCCGGTCTGGTCAGCACGGAAATGGCCCGAAACCTGTACCGGAGACAGATATGACAAAGCCGCATCCCCATATTGCGCAGATGTCGCCCTACGCGCTGGCGGACCTGCATGCTCCCGCGGGTAAAACGCTGATATCATTGTCGCAAAATGAAAGTATTCGACCACCCAGCCCAATGGCGATTGAGGCAGCGGCGCGGGCGATGGGTACGTCGATGCTTTATCCCGATCCCGACTGGACGGACCTGCGGCAGGCGTTGGCGGACCTGCACGAAATAGAGGCCGACAACATTCTGTGCGGCAATGGATCGCTTGACCTGATCGGGTGTCTAACACGGGTGTATTCGGGGCCGGAGCGGGCGGTGCTGGCGCCAGCGCATGCCTACCCGTTTTTCCAGACCGCTGCGAGGGTGGCCAATGCGCGGTTTGATACCGCCACCGAGGTGGAGGCCGTCGTGAGTATTGATGCCTTGCTGACAGCCGTTAGACCGGATACAGGGATCGTGTTCATTGCCAACCCAGGCAACCCAACCGGCACGCGCATCCCAAAATCCGAACTCGTCCGACTGCGCCATGGCTTGCGGTCTGATATCCTGCTGGTGATTGACGAAGCCTATGGCGAATTCGCGGATCATCTGCACGAGCGGTGTTTCGATCTGGTGCAAAGCGAAAACACCGTGGTATTGCGGACATTCTCCAAAGCGTATGGCATGGCCGGGTTTCGCGTCGGCTGGGGTCTGTTCCCGCCGGCCATTGCCCGGGAGATACGCAAGGTGATGAACCCGAACAACATTCCGGCCTGCGCGCAATTCGCCGCAGTCGCAGCGGTACGGGATGACGCCTATATGCGCGAAACCTGTTCGATGACTGCCGCGCTGAGGGATCAGGCGTCAGCGCAGCTGCGACACGAAGGGTTCGCACCCTACCCCAGTTTGACAAACTTTGTGTTGTTGAACCTAGGCAGCGCCGAAGCCGTGGCAAGTGCGGACAGGATGCTGCGATCCGAAGGTGTTTTCCTACGGCCGCAAGGCGGCGCTGGATTGCCCCACACATTGCGTATGACTGTTGGTCCGCAAGCGGCGATGGATATGGCTATCTCAATCCTGAAACAATGGAAACAAGAGAGGCAAGCATGAACACACCCAGAGGGCGCGCCCGGTTCGGCATACTGGTGCCTTTTACCAACACCAATCTCGAACCTGATCTGGCTTTGATGGCACCAAACGGCATCTCTTTGCACGTGGCGCGGATGGGAGGGTATGACGAGGATCAGATTCCCGATGAAACTCAAATGCATAATCTTGGGGCGGCTGATCTGGACGAACCCCTACGCCTGTTGATGGGGGCCAAGCCGGATGTTGTCTTTTATGGATGCACCTCTGCCACCCTGACCCATGGTCCCGAGTTCGACCGGACCCTTGCCAGCCGGATCAACGCCATCAGCGGAGCCAAAACGGTCACTGCTGCCGGTGCCTTGGTGCATGCCTTGTCGGCATTAGGTGCCAGACGCATCGGCTTTGCCTCGCCCTATGTGCCGGCAATCAATGACCTGGCGATCAGGTTTCTCACCAAGCTGGGGATTGAAACGATCCAACGCTCCGAAGTCACGGAAACGCTGGACAATGAAGGCCAAGGGGCGTTGGACCCGAATGCGGTTTTTGAACTGGGCCGCGCGGCGGATCACACCGATGCAGATGCACTGGTCTTGTCCTGCACCGATATGCGCAGCGTCGAGGTGCTGGCCCGGCTGGAGGACGCAGTTGGCAAGCCGGTTATCAGTTCCAATCAGGCAATGCTGTTTCAGGCTTTGCATCTGTTGGATATCGCCGAGCCTATTTCAGGGTACGGCCACCTGTTGGAGCGAACCAAGTGACAAGCCAGTCACGTCTTTGGTTCAGCTCCATAAGCTATTCCCATCAAAGCGATCGCGACGGACGTGTCCCGCACCTTTGCTCGCAAAGACTCCCATCCTCCCCACGCAGATCCGGCGCGGTTTGACGGGCATGGGCTGCCATCAGGCCTGAACCGCCTTCATAAAGCGGTCGCGGATGACAACCGGGTCCATCGTGATCGGCGGCATCTTAGCATTGCCGCTTTCACACTTACTAACGATGATGGTCATCTGCCGGGCATCCAGCGCCTCTTGCAGTACACGGCCGGTCTGCTCGGCCTGACATTCGATGACACGGTCGCAGCCTGCAGCTTCGGCCATTTTCGCCAGCGAGGTTTTCTGTCCTGCATAGGTCGGCTGATCCCCGGTAGACCCATAGGACCCATTGTCGATGATCAGCAAGATGTAGTTGTCGGCCACATTGTTGGCGATGGTCGGCAGCGTGCCAAGATTGGTCAAAACCGAGCCATCGCCGTCAATCACGATCACCGGTTTGGGCTGCGAAAGCGCCAGCCCAAGGCCAATGGACGAGGCCAGCCCCATCGTACCCAGCATATAGAAATTGCTCGGTTGGTCGTCGATGGCATGAAGTTCCTGACTGGGAATACCGATATTACAGATAACCAGTTGGTCGCGCAGGATCGGGGCGATTTCATTTAGAATTTCGGAGCGTATCATTGGTCGCCATAGCCTCCCCAGAAATTGGCGTCGGTCAGAATGGCGACCGGTTTGTTGCACATGAAGGTATATTTCAGGATCGCGTCTAACTCATCCACATCCTCCTGATGGTGGAAGTGATAAGTCGGGATGTGCATCTGGGCCAGCAGTGCCTTGGTATGCACAGCCATTTCCACCTGACAGGCGATCGGCTCGCGTAGTTCCCCCCGGTACGAGATCAGCATGGGCAGCGGCATCCGATAATACTGGATCAGCGTCGCCAGAGTGTTGATCGTCACGCCAATAGCGGTGTTCTGCATGATGATCGCAGGGCGTTTGCCACCCATCCACGCACCAGCACACAGGCCCATCCCTTCATCTTCCTTGTTGGAGGGGATGTGATAGATGCTTTCGCGCTTGTCAATTTCGTCAATCACCCCGGCCAATTGCTTGCACGGAACAGTGGTCACAAACGAGATATCGTTTGCAATCAGATCATCAGCGATCTTTTTGTCTATGTTCATAGCGGGTCTGTCGGTCCTGTCTGGGGCGCGATCGGCGCGATTGAAGGGTCAGATGCTGCGATGCACATGCACGGCACATCCGGCATGGCGGACAACGCGGGACGCGGTAGAGCCGAGGAAGTAATCGCTGAGGCCGGGCTTGTGCGAGCCGATAACGATACAGTCGAAATCCCTGCCATTGGCATAGTCGATGATGGTTCGGGCGGTATGTCCCTTGACAATATCGGACGTGACACCTTCGATATCTTCGATTTTCTCGCGCAACATGTTGCTGGCCGCGCGAAACCCACGCGCGACCAAATCCTTGTCCAGATAAGCGCTGACCGAACCCTGAGGCATTTCATATACATGTAAGGCAACGATCTCACCGCCGTCCGCTGAAAGGGCGCGGGCCACCTCAAGCGTGTGGTGTGAAATACCGTGATCCAGTGCCATTGGAACAAGAACTTTCTTATACATGACCCTCTCCGTTTTGCCGGGCTTATGCCCAAAGCGCAAGCTTGGTTGAGGGGCTGCAACCACCGCTTTACACGGGTCGCGGTGCGACAGCCCCCTTGATCAAAGCCCGTTCCTCGATCCAGTCAAGAGCAGACCGTGGAGCATCAAAAAAGACCCGCCACGTCTGCCGGGTAACCTCAGCCTTTTCTGTATAGGTGCCGATAAACGTGATGTCTTGCAAGGTCATGCACAGATGTCTGTCTCTCGGACTGTTTGTCCGACCTGACAGGTTATCAGCGAACTTATCCTCTCTGCCGCATCGTCCCTATTGGCAGCCATGATGACGGATGTGGGCAGAACCACGCGCCAAGACATTCTGTCAGCACCGCACGCTTTAGGGTAGGGTTTGCTGGCCTGAAGCTTGGTTACCAAACCCAAAGGAGCGGGAATTCAGCTGGCGGCACATATTGTCGAACACCTGTCCTTAGGGCCGCACCCGAGGTTCAGGCTTTTTCGCGGCCTTTCATGAGCGGAGCACAAATGACCGATACTTTTTTTCAACCCGTCTCGGCGATGGAGCTTGCCCGATTTGCCGGTATCCCCACATTCATGCGCCTTCCCAGCATGAGTCTTGACCATGAGCGTATCGATGAGGTCGAATTGGGATTGATCGGCATTCCCTGGGACGGGGGTACCACCAACCGGCCCGGCGCACGGCATGGACCCCGTCAGTTGCGGGACTATTCCACTATGATCCGGGCGATGAACCCAGTAACCGGGATCGCGCCCTTCTCGCTGGTGAATTGTGCTGACTTGGGGGACGTTGCGCCAAATCCGGTGGATATCGACGACACACTGAACCGCGTAACTCAGTTCTATTCGAAACTGCACGACCGGGGCATAACCCCTTTGACAGCCGGCGGAGATCACCTGACGACCTTGCCTGTTCTGCGCGCGCTGGCTCAGTCCGGTCCTCTGGGCCTGATCCAGTTCGACAGCCACACAGATCTGTTCGACACGTATTTCGGCGGCCACAGGTTTACGCACGGCACACCGTTCCGTCGCGCGGTCGAAGACGGGCTTGTCGACCCCAAGCGCTTTGTTCAGATCGGTATTCGCGGCACGGCCTATAACACTGAAGACATTGAATGGGGCCAAGCGCAGGGCATCCGCATCATCCGTATCGAGGAACTGTTCGACCGGGGCATTGATGACGTCATGTCAGAGGTGCGCGGCATCGTGGGGGCCGCCCCAACCTATTGCACCTTTGACATCGACTTCGTTGACCCAACTTATGCACCGGGCACGGGTACTCCGGAAATCGGGGGCCCAAACAGCTTTCAGGCGCAGCAGCTCATTCGCAAAATGGCTGGCGTCAACCTTTTAGGTGCTGATCTGGTTGAAGTCGCACCACCTTTTGACCCCAACGGCGGTACCGCTTGGCTTGGCATTTCGTTGATGTTTGAGCTGCTTTGCATCCTTGCGCAGGCGGTCCATGCGCGCCGGTAGCCGACGTTCCGGATGCGCACCGAGAGTATTCGACTATCTCGCTCAAGATGGCCAACGACCTTCGCTGTTGTGACTGATCAACAAAACGCCCCCAATGCTCATTTTTTGGGGGCGTATGCGTTCAGATTTTTTCGTCTTCCCTCCGGAAGGCCCCTTGCACGATACGGTCAATGACCATAGCGCAGAACAAGATGGCAAAGCCGCCCAGCAGACCCGGCCCCTTGGCGGCGTATTGCAGCGCCTCAAGGATTTCCTTGCCCAGACCTCCGCCACCGATCAGCGAGATGATCACTACCATTGACAGACACATCAGGATGGTTTGGTTCACCCCTGTCATGATCGAGGGCAAGGCCAGCGGAATCTCGACATCCTTTAACAGTTGCCATTTCGAAGCCCCAAAGGCCACGGCAGCCTCTTTGATGCTTTCTGGCACACCCCGCATGCCCAGCGCAGTCAGGCGAATAACGGGAGGCATTCCAAAAATGATCGTGGCCAAGATACCCGGTGGATTTCCGGTACCGAAGAACGCGATGATCGGGATCAGGTACACAAAGGCCGGAAGTGTCTGCATCAGGTCCAGAACCGGCTCTGCTGCACGATACGCACGCTGAGATTTGCCAAACCAAATGCCCAGAGGGATACCGATCACCACACATAAAAGCACCGCAGCACCAACCAGCGCCACCGTCTCCATCGCCACATCCCAGTAGCCCAGCAGGGCGATATAGGCCAGCGACGACGCGGTAAAGATCGCCACCCGTGGCCCGGCCGCGCGCCATGCCGTCACGCAAATGACCAGCATGACCACTGGCCAGGGTGACCCGATCAGCGCCACGGTCAACGCATCCAGGACCGAGCGGACACCAGCGACAATACCGTCGAACACATCGCCCCCAGCCGCTGCGGCCGCATCAATCCGCGCCTCCATCCAACTGGCAAGGTTTGAAAACAGCGTGCCTTCGCCTTCACCTAGGAAGAATGCCGAAACTTCTTGCTCCGGGAAAGCATCCAGCATCGCCAGCGAGGCGTTCACGGTGAACTTGTAAACGATCAACGGTGCAATCGCGGCCACAAGAACAGCACCCAGCACGGTATTTCGTGTGGATCGGCCACTTTCAGTACTGGTCGGATCAATCCGCCACCTTGAATATTGTTTCTCGTATACGCGATCGGCATAAAAGCCCTGCACCAGCTTGAAAACCAACAGCATCAAAAGCCCGGTGATCATTATGCTTGACGCTTCGGACTGTGCGGCGACAGCTCGCTCCAAGCTCGTATCAGCTGCTTTCTGGATGTTCTCGGCAAGCCGCGTAAAGCGATCTATGTCGGCCTGTTCCGTGGCTGCCGCTGCGCGCTCCAGCAATTCGGCGGCCCGTGCCTGTTGCCCGGCCGCCCGCTCAGAGAATTCCGCGCCCGGGTTGCCCCAAGCACCGCGCCCGATCTGCACCCACGCAATGATCTCAAGGATCAGGAACGCCCAGAACATACCCCAGATGGCCCGCGACGCTGACCAGAAGGGCCCCAGCACCGCGGCCCAAACATTAAAGGTATTGGGCATCGCGCTGGTCGCGTCGTGGATCTTATGAAAGGCCGAAATATAGTAGCCGCCGTTTGGCCCGGCGAAGTCCCGAATGGACCTGTCCAGCGCATCGCGGTCGACCTCCACATCAGAGGCAGCCGTTACCTTGAGCTCTGCGGTTGCATCAGTCATTTTTGCCCCCTTGAATTCCGCGTAACAGACGCGGCTTGGTCACGACACCCACGTCACTTCCCGTGTCGGTTATGACGACGGGCAGTTCAGTATTGACCGCAAGATCGATGAGTTGATCGAGGTCCGCGCCCTCATCTGCGCGCGGCGCGCCGTCAAGCGAACCTGAATAGCTGCCCATCGGCTCCATGATCGAATGCGCTTTGACCAGTTTCAGCTTGGAAATGCCTTGCACAAACTCGCGGACGTAATCGTCAGCCGGGTTCATAACGATATCTTCCGGCGTGCCGATCTGAACGATAACCCCATCTTTCATGATGGCGATCCGGTGACCGATACGAATGGCCTCATCCAGATCATGCGTGATAAACAAAGTGGTTTTCTGAAGCTGGGCCACCAGCGCCTTGAACTGATCCTGCAGTTGCAAACGGATCAGCGGGTCCAGCGCCGAAAATGGCTCGTCCATCAGCAGGATTTCAGGGTCAGAGGCAAGCGCGCGCGCAATTCCGACACGCTGCTGCATGCCGCCCGACAGCTCTTTCGGAAGGCGGTCCTCGTACCCGGTCAGGTTTACAAGGCTCAGCGCGTGATCGGACACCGCCCATCGTTTCGATTTGGAAACCTTCCTGATCTCCAAAGGATAGGCCACATTGTCCCGAACCGAGCGGTGCGGCATCAGAGCCATATGTTGAAACACCATTCCGATCTGCTGCGCGCGGATGCGACGCAATTCAGTTTCGGACAGTTTCGATACATCCTGACCCAGAATCTCGATCTTGCCCGCAGTGGGCTCAATCAGACGGTTGACGTGACGCACCAGTGTGGACTTGCCCGACCCGGACAGGCCCATTATGCAAAAAATCTCACCGCGCGACACGTCGAATGTTGCGCCCTGCACCCCGACCACACAATTGAATTTTTCCAGAACTTCCGGCTTGCCAATGCCTTCGGCGCGCACAGCAGCCATGGCTTCCTCGGCTCGATTGCCGAAAATCTTCCAGACATTTTCGAGTTTTACGACAGGTTCGTTCATTTGCCCCTCTAACGGCGAAGTTTCGCCCGCAGATAAGAAAAGGGCCGCCGCGAGGGATCGCGACGGCCCGGGTATCTGCAATTTAGTTCGTTAGCCAACCGATAACGGTGTCTTCGTTTTCCGCCACCCATTGCTTGGCGAAGTCGGCCGCTTCGATATTATCCACGGCCAGCGCCTTGCCCATCGCGCTTAGATCATCCCCGTTCATCTGGAAGTTGCTGAACAGGGCAGCCACCTCGGGGAAGCTGTCCTGCAGTTCCTTGGCGTAGTGCAGATGAAGCGTCGCACCATTCCAGGCGGTCGATGCTTCGGACTTGGACAACCAGTCAGGATCGTCGGTGGGTTGAACGATTGTCCAGGTCGCGGGATCGTGCGGCGGCTCTTCAAGCACGGTCAGGTCCTGCGTGACAAAAATGTAATGCGGGCTGTAGCAGAACCCAATCCACGGATCGCCCGCCTTGGTGGCGTTTGCAAGATTCGCGTAGGCGATCGTTTCTTCATACTCTGTCAGTTCGAAAATCTGGTCATAGCCATAGGACTTGGCGCGAATTTTCTCGACAACGGTCGAAGCCCAGCCCGGCGCGCCGATCCATACTTCCGGTGTGCCATTTCCATCGGTATCGAAAATCGCCATCTTGTCGGGATCACTTAGGTCATCAATCGACGTGATGTCGTGTTGTTCCGCGATGTAGGTCGGTACGCACATGCCCTGCTCGGCCTGCACCGGGTTTTCGTTCATCACCACGGTGCCGTTTTCTTTGACATATGTGTCATGCAGGTTCTGCTGGTTGGGCATCCAGACTTCGGGATGCACATGCATGGACCCACTGTCCATTGCCTCGAAAACAATTGGGTTTGTGCCATTCTGCAACTCGACATCAAGCCCGAGGTTTTCTTCGATGACAACCTCAAGCACATGAGCGGTTGCATTAACCGATGCCCAGTTTGGAACGCCGATTACAATATCCGCAGCCAGAACCGGCCCGGCGATCACTGTGGATGCGCCTCCAAGTAGTGCTGATATTCTTTTCATGTGATAACTCCATGTTGGTCGTTTTTTGTGCTTATTTTTATCTCGGCCATGCCGAGGCGCACCCTTCGATCAATCGCGGCAAGGCTACTCCTCCCGCGCTTTGTGGTCATAGGCATCACCTGCCATAGCGACCTGAGTGTCAAACAGGCCGACGCGCAATCCAGCACGAATACACGTCTTAACGCCATGTTTGCTGGTCTATGGTAATTTAGTTTTAACTTTTTTCAAACACCGTGAGTGCATTAGCTTGTACTGATACAAGGCTGTTATGTGCCGATGTTCGAACCGCGTACAATCAACACCAGCATAGGCATTGGATCGGGTGTTTTCATCACACCCCTCAGGCAAGTTGCGCGCAACCTGTTCGACATGACGTTGACCGCGCGAAAAGGCAGGCTCATTCAGAAAACCCGAAAGCAAGTCCGTTACCCGCGCTAGCTTCTGCTTCGGGTATGCTGCAACAGGTTCAAACATGTGCAAGCCTACCGCAGCAGCTATGTCGTTTCGAGTATCGGATATTTTTTCGGTTCCGAAAAATCGTTCATGTCATCCCGATACCAGCTCGGTTCGTCAATGGCACCGACCTGACCGTAGACGGCGAACACAGGAGTGTCGAACGTCTGGATAGCGTGGGCTTCATTGCTTCTGATAATGGTAAGATCACCATGTGCTTTGCAAATAGCCTCTGCGCTACTGCTTCGATGGAACAGAACGTCCCCTGAAAGAACAATATAAAATTCTGCCGCGGCATGGGCATGCGGTGGATAGTAGGAATTCGGGCCGAGTATAAACAGACCGAGGATTAGTTCCTGGCTTTTCAAGAGTCCATTCGGACCAACGCCTTGCCCTTTCGCAAATTCCGACAGGAACGGGCGGCTCCAGTTGTTTTCGGCATAAAACTCGGCCCAGTTGACATAACCAAACGCCGATATGGCCGCCTGCTGCAACGGCGCCAACGGCGCGGGCACATTGGCCGCGAATACCTTTGGTGCGTGGCGTAGCGCACGGACCTCTGCCACGTCGGGCAGTGTCACAGGCCCGACAGGTCCATCGATGCGGTCCAACGCAGAGGACATGATGCGCGTCAGCTCTTTTTTATCCTCTGAAAAGTCATCTCCGTTCGACAAAACAAGATGCTCGGACGCTCGACGAGCCAATTTTTGCAGCGCGCCAATGGCAGTGTGTTTGATGTTCATAGGATAGTCAGGCTTTTACTGTTCACGTTTCCCCTGCACCGAAATCGCCTGAGGGATCACTCAGGTGACCAGCGCCACAGCAAAGGCTAAGGCGTATTTTTACTCTGATGGAAGAAGATGGGCACTTTTCACACAGACTATTGATCATCCCGGAGCTTCGTTCATGACACCAACACCGTGTCGGTCGAGACTGAATCTATAGGCCGTTACCGCACCAGTACGCCCGCACCATTTTTTAGCAGTTCTGCGGCCTGAGATACGGTTTCTTCAACTATTTGCTCAGCACTTTCGATTGAATCGATTAAATCCAGCGCCTCACCAGCGATCAGAACCCGTGTCGCGTAGTCTTGGGGATCGGATGCATCATACACTTCGCGCTGCGTGTCAGCGTTTTCTTGCAATGCTTCGATATTGGAATGCCATTTCCTTGCGAATTCGTTCGCAACCACACGGCCGCTAAAGTGCCACGGCCAGTCCAGCCCTCGGACCACGTCGAACACTTTTGATCTGATTGTGTCGTCGCCTTTGGTGGCCACCAACAATCGCTTTGCCGCGTCTGATCCCACTGCTTCGTCGCTGGCCCAAAAGCGTGTTCCCATCATGACACCGTCCGCACCCAGCATAAGGGCAGCAGCAAGACCCCTTCCATCCGCGATACCACCCGCTGCAACAATAACCTGATCTGGACCCGCCAAGTCCCTGACGGCTGGCAACAATGCAGTCAGCCCACGATCCATGCCGTGGCCGCCGCCCTCTTGGCCTTGCACGACAACTATATCCACGCCAGCCTTGATGGCCATGTCTGCTTGCTCAAGGCGTTGAATTTGCCACAGGGTTTTCACCCCCGCAGCACGCGCCTTTTGCACCGCTTCGGTTCCATCGCCGAAGGACAGCATCAGTACCTTGGGACCCAGTTCCAAGGTTTTGTCCAGCAATCCCGGCTGTTTCAACATGCTCCACGTGATGAACCCGACACCAACAGCCTGGTTTCCCGCTTCCTCAAATTCCCTAGTGATCCAGTCAAGGTCGCCATACCCCCCGCCGATCAGGCCCAAACCACCCGCAGATGTAACGGCACCCGCCAGCTTACCACCAGAGACGAGGTCCATGGGCGCCAGTAGAATAGGGTGTTCAATGCCGAGCATTTCGGTCAGGCGCGTATGAAGTATCTGTTCCACGTTGTTTGTTCCCTAGCCATTGTTTCCCAAAATATAGCATTTTTCCTTTTCCTGAAAAAATGATTGAATAAGGAATTTTCTATCAATAATTTTAGAACATGGATTTTGCTTTGCTTAGAACATTCCTCGCCGTTGTTGAAAAAGGTGGCTTTGCTGCTGCGGCCCTGAAACTTGGAACCGTGCAATCCAATGTGACGCACCGGATTGTCCGTTTGGAAGAGGAGTTCGGGCAGAAGCTGTTCACGCGCGGACGGGGCGGTGCCAAACTGACGCCCTTTGGTGAAATTGCGCATTCCCAACTGGATCGGCTGTCAAAAGAGATCGGGTACGTCGAAAGCAACCTGAAGGACATTGCAAACGGGTCTGGTCACTTGCGACTGGGGGCGATGGAGACCACGGCCTCTGCTCGGCTACCGGCGTTGCTGAAGACCCTGCGCGAGGTCTGCCCTGATGCACAGCTGTCCTTGACAACCGGCCCGACAGCCCAGCTTACGCAGTCTGTTTGGAATCGTGAGCTTGACGCAGCGTTTATTGCGGGCCCCGTGGATGAAAACAGGTTCAAAGCAATTCCGGCCTTTGAGGAAGAGCTAGTGATCGTTTCCGCAAAGAACCTGAAAGACGATGCTCCGGTTTTGGTGTTTGGCTTTGGATGCCACTACAGGGCGACGACCGAAACGTGGTTGAGGTCTATCGGCAGGCCGGATTCCGACCTTTTGGAAATGGGGACGTTCGACGGAATTATGGGATGTGTCGCGGCCGAAATGGGGCGTACGATTGCACCCAGGAACGCCGTGTCAAATACTCTGGCCGGTCAGAACCTTGATATCACACCCCTGCCCGAGCCATTCGGCACCTCTCCGACGTCGCTGATCATGCGCCACGACTACGCGCCGGTACGCGCAGCAATCGCGTTGCAGAAACTTCTTACCCGCGATCAATGACGACAAACGGTGTTAATCACCGCGCTATGCAGACAGAGCTTAGCGCTAATTTCCTTGCATCAGTTTGACAGAACGCAAAACCGCTGCTTTCCTGAGTTCAAGCAAGAAAGGATCACTTGATTAACGAGCATTTTCAGCATTCTGCCGCGACCTCGAAGGCGTGGCAAAAGCCAGACTTGAAACCTGGAGATTTTAGATGGAATTGATCACCGAACAGCTCCGCGCCTTTCCAATCATGGCGCTTTTTCTCTGTCTGGGCCTCGGGTACGGCTTGGGGAAGTTTCGGGTCGGCAAGTTTGAACTCGGCGGTATCGCCGGAACCTTGCTGGTGGCGGTTTTTGTAGGTCAGATCGGTGGCATTAACCTAAGTACCGACGTTCAAAACGTTTTCTTTTCCCTCTTTATTTTCATGGTCGGGTACAATGGCGGGCCCCAGTTCTTTGCAGCGCTGAACCGAACGGCCCTGACCAAACTGTTGGCCGCGTTCATGATGACCCTTTGGGGGTTATTCTTCGTCATCGTCGTCGCCCGCCTGGCCGGGTTGGACAAAGGGTTGGCCGCAGGGCTCGCTGCCGGAGGGCTGACACAATCGGCCATTATCGGCACCGCCGGAAACGCCATCGACCTGCTTGGATTGGCCGCAGACGAGGCGGAGAAGCTGAAAACCAACATCGCTGTGGGATACTCGGTGACATATATCTTTGGCTCGATCGGTCCTATTTTGGCAGTCAGCGTTATTCCCATCATTATGCGCGTGGACCTGCGGCAAGAGGCGATCAAACTGGCCCAGAAACTCAGCGGTGGCGGCCTCAAATTGGAAGAGGGTGAGTTCCTTCCCATGAACCGGTTCGACGCCCGCGCTTATCAGGTCAACGCCAATGCCGAAATTGCCGGTCAATCGGTAAAGGCCATCGAAGACGGTTATGACGGTGATCTGATCGTCGAGAAGCTGCTGCACGAAGGCGCCCCGGTGGACCCGACGCCTGAAACAGTTGTTACAGCCGGCGACGTGATCGTCGTGTCCGGCCTAGTTGCAACCCTGACCCGGTTCGAAGACACAGCAAGCGGTGAGATTGGCGAATACCCACCTGAACTGACCGTGGTAGAAGAACGCCGTAACGTTGTTGTCACCAACCGCAAACTGACGGGCAAAACCCTGGCCGAGCTGCGTAAGGCGCTGACAGCCGATCAGCGGCGCGGCGTTCATATCTCAAAGATCACCCGAATGGGCCACGATGTGCCGGTTCTTCGCGATACCGAGATTCACGCAGGCGATGAGGTCAGCATCGTTGGACATAAGGACGATCTGAACCGAGTGGCAAAACAAGCGGGATATGTCCCGCCCTCGGCTTCGGTCACGAACTTCATCGCACTGGGGATCGGTGTGGCAATCGGCTATCTGATCGGTGAGATCAGCTTTGTTATTGCAGGGACCAAAGTGGCGCTTGGCTCGGGCCTTGGTTGCCTCGTGACAGGACTTATCATCGGGTATATGCGTATTCGGCGCCCAAGGATCGGTGGAATAAATCGCGGGGCTGCAAATTTCCTGCAGAGCTTTGGTCTGGCGGTTTTTGTCGGGGTTGTTGGCCTGAATGCCGGAAAGCCAGCATTGGAGGCAATCCAGCAATACGGTGTTATCCTGCTGTTGCTGGGTGTTGTGGTCACGCTGATGCCGATGATCGTCCAATTCCCGATCAACTATTTCGCCCTGCGGATCAAAAACCCGATTGAGGCCTGCGCTGTTGTGACCGGATCACGCTCGGGCAATCCTGGCTTTGCGACGCTATTGGAAAAAGCCGGAAACTCGACCCCGACGCCCGCATTCACAATGACCTACGCGGTGGCGAACATCTTCTTGACGCTTTGGGGGCCGTTGGTTGTGGCGTTTGTGCCGTAAATCACATCAGCAGGATCACGATGACTGATCCCCAAAGCGCCAGCAGCACATTTCCAACGGCATATCCAAGGCCGTAGCCCAAGGTTGGAACCTGGCTTTGGGCGGCCTCTTGCACCGCCGCCAATCCAGGCGCCGAAGTTCCCGCTCCACAACAGGTTCCCGCAAGAATGCCCTCGTTGATGCGGAACACTTTTCGACCTACCAAAACAGCCGTGCCGTGGGCCAGCAATACGATGGCAACCGATCCAAAGATCAGCGATGGGCCGCTTTCGACCACTCCGGTGACAAAACTGGGTCCCGAGGTGATCCCGACACAGGCAACGAACACGCACAGACCCAGCGAGTCGAAAATCCACAACGTCGCTTCGGGCACAAATCCAAACGTTCGGTGGACCGAGCGCAGCCACCCCGCCACCAAACCGCCCAGCAGCACCCCGACCGACGTGCCCAGACCCAGCTCAATCGCGCCGTATTTCAGCGCCGGAATCCCGATCAGCCCCCCAAGAAGGATGAAAAAGGCAACATAAAGCATGTCCGTCTTGTTGGTTTCGCGATCCATGTACCCCAAGCGCGCAGCGGCGTCCTCGATATGGCTACGCGTGCCAGAAACAGTCAGAATGTCACCTTTGTGCAGCGTCACCCCACGAAAAATCGGCAGCCGCTCTCCGCTCCGCATGATCCCGCGCAGATAGATTGTGCGCGCTTCGGGACGGGCCGACAGCTCTGCCAGTGTTTTGTGAACTACGGAATTGTTGGTCACGACGATATCAGTCGTTTGAACCGGCAGGTCCAGAAGTTCGGGGTCTTCAACCTCTTCGCCCAACATGCCTGTGTGATCGATCAGATAGGACCGCAACCCGGCGATGGCGGCGATGTCGCCCTCTTGCAGAACCATATCGCGCGTGGTGGGCAGGATTTTGTTGCCACGCCGCACGCGATCAAAAAATGCCCGAACGTGCTCGGGTACACGCGCTTCTAACTCGGAAATCCTGCGTCCGGCCAGAGCCGGGTTGATGCGATACGCCCGAGCTTCAAAATCGCGATGCTCTGATACCATCGGAGCATCGTCACTATCCAACTGGGCCTCATATTCGGCGCAGGCCTCTTTTAGCGACCGACCAAAGAAACGGGGTGCCAGTTGTGTGTGAAAAAAGATCGTGGCTATGACACCAACGAAGTAGGCCACGGCGAATCCTGTTGCGATCTCGGCGTCGAAAACCTGTTGCGCGGCCTTGTCAGCTGCGGTTTTGGCAAAGGTGTCGATGGCCACGCCCAACGTCGCGCTTTCGGTGACGCCGCCCGCCAACAATCCTGCGGCCAACCCCACGGGCAATCCCAAAAGCGGCGCTAGTAAGGCGGCAACCACCAGCGCCACGAGGCACAGCAGGACCGTAACCGCAATCTGTGGTAATGCCTGCAAGTTCAGAGATCGAAAGAATTGCGGCCCTGTCCGGTATCCGATGGAAAACAAAAACAACAGGAAGAAGGCCTGTTTCAGATCACTCGACACCACGACCCCGGTCTGTCCGACAAGAACCCCGGCCAGAAGGCAACCCGCCACCGAACCCACGGTGAACGAGCCGATTGTGATCTTGCCCAACGCATATCCAATGGCAAGACTGCAAAACAGGGCCAGCGCGGGATGGGGGTCAAAAATCGACCCGAGCAGTTCCATGGCAAGCTCCCCTTCCATACCCGCCGGCCTAGCCGTGCAGAGGCAGCCCTTTCGAGGCGCGATAAGCCTGCACATACCCCACAGCAACCGCCCGAACCGCGCGGCCGATCTGGCGATAGGCGCTGTCATCCAGATTGGCGAAAGACACCCGCGCCGACCAGTTGGGCGCATCAAAACCCGATCCGTTCAACAACACGATCCCATGGTCCTGTGCCAGCTTGAACGAGATATCCAGCGGGTGCACATTCTCTTTGATCCACGCAACCACGTCTTCGCCTACGTATTTGCGCAACCAAAACTCAAAATCGATGATACCGTAATACTTGTCGAACAACGGATTGTCGGCCACTTCGATACCCAACCCATCGACCAGTTCATCGAAACGATGCTTGAGGATGCCCCAGCAGAACTTCTGATAGTCTTTTGCGTCGTCCATCAACTCGACCAGTGAAAACAGCGTCATCATCACCTGCTGTGGCACCGACAGACCTGCGGTGTGGTTCAGCGCTACATCGCGACTATCGGCGACGATCCGGTCGATGAACTTGAACGAGGATGGGTCCGGCGTTAGCGATGTGTACCGCGCATTGACCACAGCTTTGGTTTCATCAGGTGCCTCGGAAATCAACTTGTCGAAGATATTATCCTTGGCCACCAGAATTGCGCCCAAACGCCATCCAGTGCAGCCGAAATACTTGGAGTAGGAATAGACCCCAATCGTGTTCTCAGGCAGATGCCCCATCACCGACTGAAAGTTCGGAACGAAAGTGCCGTAGACATCATCGGTCAGGATGATCAGGTCAGGACGGCGGGTTTTTACGAACTCGACCAGACGGCTCATAACCTCGGGGCTGATCGCGACCGAGGACGGGTTGCCCGGGTTGACAAGGAACAAAGCCTTGACCTTGGGGTCGGCAAGCACTTTGAAATCATCGTCGTTCAACTGGAAATTGTCCTCTTCCGCAGAAGACACATCCACTGTGTTCAGGCCATAGTCTTCGAGTACCGGCATTTCCAAGTAGGGCGTGAAAATCGGCGTACCCAAAGCGATTGTGTCACCTGCATTCAGCAACCGCTGGTTCTTGAGTGCTTTAAAGATGTAACACATCGCGGCGGTTCCGCCCTCTACCGTGTAGATGTCGAAGCTTGCATCGGGCCGGTGGCCCGCGCACATAGCCCACATCACGTATTCATGGACGATGGCTTCGGTGTGTTTCAAACAGCGGTCCGGCATCGGGTAGTGGTCACCGATAACACCGTCGGTCAGTTCAAGGACAAAATCGTCCGGCGTGAACCCGAATTTTTGTACCGCAAAATCTACCACAGCGGCCAAGCTTTCGGCTCCCGGAGGGCCGTTGTTTTCAATCGCGTTGGCGCAATACGCCTTTAACCGGTCATAGCAGCCCGGTCCTTGCGGCATTCCGGCCAAACCAACCCGAGGTTCGTTGCGATGGCGCTGCGCTTCGGTCATTGCGAACTGACCCAAAAGGAAAAACGCCTCACGCGCCTTGGTGGCGATCCAGTTGGGGTTACCGCGACCCGCATTCAGATACGGCAGCGCCATCTGGTGCGATTCTTTCTGCGCCAGCTTGATGAGTTCGTCTTTTATCTGGAAGGGGCTCAGGTGTTCGAATTTATGAAGGTCAAGTGTTTCTGACATGGTATCAAACCCTTGCTTTAAAACAATCTGAATAACTCAAACTGATCGTAAGCAAGGATTTGCATGTGTGTAAACTGTGCGGTTTGTGTCGGATGGAAACAACATCCCTTAAGCGCGATCAATTGATCCGTGTCGACGCCGCCAACGCACCGGTGAGTGCGGTCCGAAGCTCTTGCGGGAAATCCCGGCCCTTTTCGTAAAGCCCGGCAGCTACCCAGCCAACTGCGTGGCCCCGGCTTCCTATATCATTGACCCGGGCAACGGTTGGAGAGGTGCGCTCGGTACTCACCAAAGCCATCGAGCGCTCGATCTCAGTTTCAGTCAGCACCATTTTCACCGCACTGAAGATATCAACGGAAACCTGCAGTGTCTGATGTTCAAGCCGGTGTTTTGCATCCGTCAGCAAGCGGGTGCAAAAGGCGGAAAGGAAATACCAGCGGAAAATGGAGAATACGCGGTCCTGCACCTCACCCTGCACGGTTTCACTGCACTTCGCGTCCTGAGACACTTGTTGGAATGCGGCCTCAGCAGCTTTGGATGCCCGACAGATTTGCTGCTCGCGCTTGGCAATCGAAATCACGCGTGGTGCATACTGCACTGCGGCTTCGTGAGATTCCAAATTCATGTATGTCCTCCAGTGAATACTTCTGATGAGGACATGGAAACTCTTAAAACAATTCGGTTACGAGTTAATGCCATTTTTTGCTGAAATCGTTCCTTTGTTGGCTAAATAAAACTGACACAATCGACGGTTTAACGCAAACATAAGCAGCCCGAAAACCTCAAAATCCGATTGAGCGAGGCTGCGCTACACACCTCGAAATGCGGCACGCGATGCGTTTTCGACCCAAAGATTCTTATATCTGACACGTTGTTGTAATAGTTGTGCCTTTTTCGCTGACTACAAGAGATTAATCCTGCTGATCAGTTTACGAGTTTCAAATTAACGAGGGGGTACGAGCGGGACAAGGGGGTGAGCGCCTGACAGGTCAGACTTGCCTACGGACAGCGCAGCTCCCCCCGCCGCCTTTCATCAGTCTATTTTGCTTTTCTGCCCGTGCGGCGTGACGCCAAAGCTGGATCTGTAAACGCGCGAGAAATGACCGGGGCTTTCAAACCCGCAGGCCATGGCGACTTCGGTCACCGAAGCCTCGGTCTGCAAAAGCAGTTTCTGGGCACGCTCAAGGCGCAACTCCATAAGATACTTTTTAGGCGAGGTGTTTAGGTATTTGCCGAATAACCGTTCCAGTTGCCGCGTCGATATTCCGATGTCTTCGGCAATCTGCGACGGTGAAACGGGCGATTCTATACTGTCTCGCATAATGTAGATCGCCTTGGCCAAGTGGGCATTTCGCATACCGTTTCGCGACTGCAGCGACACCCGCTGCTTGGCGGTGGCATTGCGCACCGCGTTGTAAACCATCTGGTCGGCAACTGCGACGGCCAATTCTTCATCGTGATCCTGCCCGATCAGGTGTAGCATCAGGTCCGCTGTCGCGGTGCCACCCGACGCCGTGATGTGTTTTTCATCGGCCACAAAAACGCTGCGGACCAAATTTACCTCGGGGAAGGCCTCCATAAAAGCGTCATGATATTCCCAATGGATCGCGGCCTGCATCCCGTCCAGAAATCCGGCTTCTGCCAGTATCCAGGCACCGGAACACAATGCGCCAATGGGCGTTCCCCGTGCACGCTCCCGTCGCAGCGCAGCCAGCAACGGGCGCGAGACGTGACTGCGCATGTGGATACCAGACAGCACGAACATCTGGTCGGTTTTGGATAAGTTGCCCAGGCCACCATGAACGAGGGTGACTGACCCGTTCGAACACACAGCCTGTTCGCCATGTTCCGATAGGAACGTCCAGTCATACAGATCTTTGCCGCTGACGAGATTGGCGATCCGCAGCGGCTCAACCGCGCAAGAAAAGGCGAGGTGCGAGAATTCCTCGATCAGGATGAAAGTGATGTGGCGCGGCTTGCGCATGGAATGTCCCATTCAGCTTGGCGTAGTCGACAGCCTATGCTGCACGATTCTTTTTTGTATACAAATTGTATTTTTTTAGAATACAACAAACCGCGATGAGTGCGACTCGAATTTGTGGAAAAGGGATAGAGGATGAAAGATG
This sequence comes from Ruegeria sp. AWH4_226, assembly GCF_056159225.1. Taxonomy (NCBI): domain Bacteria; kingdom Pseudomonadati; phylum Pseudomonadota; class Alphaproteobacteria; order Rhodobacterales; family Roseobacteraceae; genus Ruegeria; species Ruegeria sp. AWH4_226. The sequence goes on from NZ_JBSWUU010000003.1 coordinate 171,850, forward strand.
ACACAAAATCCCGCAAAGATGCGCTTCGGGATCACCTGCGAGAGTCGATCCTGACCTTACGTCTACAACCCGGCACCGATCTGGATGAGGTCTATCTTTCGGATGCATTCGGACTGTCGCGAACTCCTTTGCGCGAAGTGTTCCGCCAAATGGCGGGCGAAGGCTATCTGGACTTGCGCACCAATCGCAGCGCGCGGGTGTCGGAGATGTCCCACACTACGCTGCGCGATTTCTTTCTGGCCGCACCTATGATCTATGGCGCAATTTTGCGGCTGGCCACGCAGAACGCCACACGTGCGCAGATCGACGACCTGAAAGATGCGCAACAGGTTTTCAAGGACGCCTTACGCTCGGGGTCGGGTGAGGATCGCGCACTAGCCAACAACAGGTTCCACGATGTGACCGGAGAGATGTCGGGGAATGTCTACCTTTTGCCCTCGTTCAACCGGCTGCTGATCGATCACGCGCGGATCGGGATGACCTTTTACCGGCCCCAAACGGCGAAGATGCCCGATAACTTGTCCGAAGCCAGTCGCCAGCACGACGCCATCATCGCCGCCATCGAGGCGGGCGATGAGGCGGCTGCTGCGCAGCTGGCCGAGGATCACTGGAACCTGTCGCGCGATCAAATCGAATTGTTCGTGATGCCGGCTGCGCTGGACGTCCCGTTGGGCGCCGCACCTAATTTAAAACCTGCATGAGGATCGCATGAACCCGGTTTTCAGATTTGAGGGGATATACACCCCGGTCGTCACACCCTATCACGCAGATGGCAGCGTGAATTGGGACGCTCTGGCTCAGGTGATCGAATACCTGGTCGAAAGTGGCGTGCACGGCCTGATCTCGGGCGGCTCTACCGGCGAGAACTATGCTCAGACCGTTGGCGAACGGCTAGAACTCGCGCGGTTTACGTTCAAGCAACTGAAACGCAGGTTGCCGCTGGTCGTGGGCACCGGCGCTATGCTGACGCAGGACTCGATTACGCTGGCCTCTGGCGCGCGCGAAATTGATGCGGATGCGATTTTGCTGGCCAGCCCACCTTACTCAGTACCAACCGACCGTGAAAACGCCCTGAACGCGCTGGCGATCGACAAAGCCGCCGATCTGCCGGTGATGCTGTACAATTATCCGCACCGTACCGGCACGATGATGGGCACGGAATTTCTGGACCGCGTGGGCCGCAGCCGGAACTTCTGCGGCATCAAGGAAAGTTCGGGGGATATCAACCGGGTGCATCTGCTGGCGCGGGATTATCCACACATCCAGCTGGGCTGCGGCATGGATGACCAGGCGCTCGAGTTCTTTGCCTGGGGCGCGCCGTTCTGGGTTTGTGGCGGGTCGAACTTCCTGCCCGCCGAACACGTGGCGCTATATCAGGCTTGCGTTGTCGAAGGCAATTTCGCCAAGGGCCGGCGGATCATGAGCGCAATGATGCCGCTGATGCGGGTGCTGGAACAGGGTGGCAAGTTCATTCAGACCATCAAGCATGGCGTCACCATGAACGGGATCGACGCAGGGGCAATGCGACCTCCGCTGAAAGGCCTGAACAAGGATGACAAGCGCGCGCTGGAGCAGGTGACCCGCGTGCTGAAGAAGACAATCGCTGACATTGTGGCGGAGGAGTAAGGTATGGAATTGCTGACACGGGACGAATACAAATCCATCGCCACAGATCTGACCCTGCCTACAGGCGCATTTATAGACGGGGCGTTCCGTCCGGCGATTTCGGGTCAGACGTTTGAAACGGTAAACCCTGCGACAGGTGCCAAGCTGGCTGATATCGTGGCCTGCGACGCGACCGATGTGGATTTTGCTGTCGAAAAGGCGCGCGAAGCTTTTGAGGATGGCCGCTGGAGCAAGCTGCATCCCTCTGACCGTAAAGACGTTCTGATCCGGTTGTGCAAACTGATGACCCGCAACGCGCGCGAACTGGCGGTGATTGAGAGCATCGACAGTGGCAAGACCATCTATGACTGCGAAACCGTGGATGTGCCCGAGGCGATTCACTGCCTGAAATGGCATGCCGAGGCGATCGACAAGATCTACGATCAGGTGTCGCCTGCCAGCGACGATCACATCGCCATGGTCGTACGTGAGCCGATTGGTGTTGTTGGTCTGGTGCTGCCTTGGAACTTTCCCTTGTTGATGCTGGCGTGGAAGATCGGGCCCGCGCTGGCCGCTGGCTGTTCAGTGATAGTGAAACCCGCGGCTGAAACCACTTTGACGGCCCTGCGACTGGCCGAGCTGGCGATGGAGGCCGGGTTGCCGCGCGGAGTATTAAACATCGTTCCTGGCAGTGGTGCAGAAGTTGGGGAACCCATTGGGCGGCATATGGATATCGACATGGTGTCCTTTACCGGCTCGACCCTCACCGGCAAGCGTTTCCTGACCTATTCTGCCGAAAGCAACGCAAAGGAAGTGGTGCTTGAAATGGGGGGCAAGAACCCCGCCATTGTCATGGATGATGCCGAAAACCTGGATCGCGTGGCGGCGCATGTGGTTAACGGTGCATTCTGGAACATGGGCGAGAACTGTTCAGCCTCATCCCGTTTGATTGTGCACAAGGATGTGAAGAACGCGCTGCTGAAACGCATCGCGCATCACGCGAAACAATGGAACACCGGCGACCCCCTTGATCCAGCTACGCGTATGGGCGCGCTGGTCAGCGAGGGGCATTTCAACAAGGTCTGCGGCTATCTGGATCAAGCCGAGAACGTGGTTTTTGGCGGCAAGGCAGAGAATGGCTTTGTCGAGGCCACTGTGGTCGAAGTTTCAGACAACGATGCCACCCTGGCGCGGGAAGAGATTTTCGGACCTGTCCTGTCAGTGATCGAGGTCTCGAGCTTTGACGAAGCCATTAAGATAGCCAATGACACCGAATATGGCCTATGTGCGTCGATCTTCACCGCCAATGTCAAACGCGCCATTCGCGGCGCGCGGTCCATCCGGGCGGGCACCGTGACGGTGAACAGCTTTGGCGAAGGGGACATCACCACGCCCTTCGGCGGCTATAAACAGTCCGGCTTTGGCGGGCGGGATAACTCCGTTCACGCCCATGACCAGTACACGCAACTGAAAACAATCTGGATAGATCTGGCTGATGACGCCGATGAGGCCGTCGATTGAGACAACACAAGGCCAGACGTCTGCCTCGGCAGACTGGCCCGGCGGGATGGAATGTAATCCTGCCGCCGCAGATCGCTTTGCCTGAACTGACCGAGGATCACTCCGCTGATGTCACGATTATCGGTGGCGGGTTTGCCGGTCTGTCTGCCGCCAGACGGTTGGCGCAATTGGATGCAAGTCTAAAAATTACACTGTTAGAGGCCGGAAGGTTCGCCGAAGGATCGGCAGGGCGCAATTCGGGCTTCATGATCGACCTGCCTCATGATCTGTCATCCGCCAATTACGCGGGGGCGGGGCTGGATGCTGACCGCGCCGCGATAGCGCTGAACCGACAGGCTATTGCGTTTGCCTCAGGGGTTGCAGCCGATTGCGAGCTGCCGCAAGAGATGTTCGACCCCTGCGGCAAGTTTAATGCAGCCGCAACCAAGTCAGGCGACCAACACAACCGCGATTTCGCCAAACATCTTGAGCGGCTCGGCGAGCCTTTTTCACTTTACGACCAGCAACAGATGCATGAAATCACCGGCAGCCCGCATTATACTTCGGGGCTTTATGCGCCGGGTACTGTGATGATGCAGCCCGCTGCGTATGTCCGGGCGCTTTCGGCGCGGCTCGCAGGAGTTGCGGGCATTTATGAAAACTCACCCGTCACCGGATTTGAGAAACAGGCCGGTGGCTGGATCGTTGAGACGCCCAAAGCCAGGATAGCGACCGGACGCATCATTCTGGCCAATAACGGCCATATTGAAAGTTTTGGGTTTTACCAGCACCGGCTGATCCACATCTGCCTGTACGCTTCAATCACCGAGCCGCTGACACCAAAGCAGATCAAGACGCTGGGCGGCCAGACCCGATGGGCGGTGACGCCTGCCGATCCTATGGGCACATCGGTACGACGGATTTCTGGCAGCTATGGGGACCGCATCCTGATCCGAACATGTTCAAGCTTTCACCCCTCTATCGAGACCAGCCAAACGCGCCTGCGCAAAGCGGGTTTGGTGCATGACCGCAAGTTTCGCGAACGCTTCCCGCATCTGCCGGACGTGCAGGCCCAGCATCGATGGGCAGGTATGTTGTGCCTCAGCCGCAATGGTTCTGCCGCGTTTGGGGAATTGGACACCGGCCTTTACGCCGCTTGCTGCCAGAATGGGCTGGGCATCGCGCGCGGCACTCTGCAGGGTATAGGGATTGCCGAACTGTTGACACAGGGCGGGTCACAGATTGCCGATCACTTTTTGGCGCAACCAATGCCACCTCGGCTTCCGCCCGAGCCCTTTGCGTCACTGGGCGCAAACGCCTATCTGGCCTGGAAAGAGTGGCGCTCGGGCAAAGAATAACTCTGGATTCGAACGGCTATGTTGGCACCGTGGACAGGTTGATTTGACCAATGCGTTCTTGGCAACCTCCGCGGTGGGAAATGCGCTCAGTAGCTCTGGTTCAGCTCATCAGCGGCCGGAATTTCCTGCTCTCGTCGGGCGATATAGTCAAGCAGCGCTTCATTCTTGGCTTCGTCCAGCTTGGGCTCTTCATACTCGGCCAACAGGGTCTTGGCGCGGTTCAAGGCGCGTTCGGTAATCTCGACCTCACCCTCAGCCGTCCATTGTTCGATCGAGTTGTTGTCGAACAGCTCAGGCATGAAAAATGCTTCTTGGAAGTTATCCTGCGTATGCGGATGACCTAAGTAGTGTCCGCCTGGACCAACATCGGATACCGCCGCAATGGCTTGGTCGAAGTCATGCCATTTTGGCCCCTCAGCCATGCGGTAAGCCATGGCGCATTGCTCGGCGTCGACAATGAACTTGGCAACTGAACAGTGCATCCCGGCTTCGTTCCAACCCGCGCTGTGCCAAATATAGTTGGCCCCGGCATGGATCACTGCCTGCAACGTCGTGGCGGATTCATATCCAGCCTGCGCGTCAAAGGTCTTGGCCCCACCCAGCGTGTTCGAGGTACGCCACGGCACGTCATAATACCGTGCCATCTGGCCGATCATAAAGTTCATCAGGCTGATTTCAGGCGTCCCGGCCATCGGCGCACCTGATTTCATCGACACAGTCGAAAGATAGTGACCATAGATCGCCGGTGCGCCCTTGCGGATCACTTGCGTATAGGCCAGTGCGCTCAGCGCCTCGGCATTCAGCTGCGCCACGGTGGCTGGAACGGAGGCCGGTGTATTTGCCCCGCCGAGCACAAAGGGTGAGCACAGCACCGGTTGATTTCGGCGACAGAAGGCACGCATCGCGCCCAGCATGGTTTCATCCCAGACTAGCGGAGAGTTCCCGTTGCAGTTCCCCGTTGTAACGGGATGATCCTCAAGGAACTGCTCTCCGAACAAGATGGCGCACATATCCATCACGTCTTCGGCGTTCTTGGGGCTGGTTGTCATGCCCATGAACGTTTTGTCCGAATGTTTCATGGAAGAATAAGTAATGCGCAGGTGCCGCTGGCTGATCGGGTGATCATAGGGTTCCACGATGTGATGGGCACTGGAATGCAGTGCGGGCATCATGTGGCTGAGCTTGTGGAACATCGCCAGATCGTCCAGCGTCGGGTTCCGGCGCATGTCGTCTAGATCGCGCAGAAAGGGGGCGCCGGTCATTGGCACAAAGATCGAATGCTTGCCGCCCAGCCGGACGTTCTTGTTTGGATCGCGGGCGTGATAGGTGAAATCGGACGGGATCGTGGCGATTAACTCTCGCACAAGATCACGATCAAGATAGACAAGCTCGCCGTCAACTTTTGCACCCGCTCTCTTCCAGTCTTGCAGCGCGATGGGATCGCGGAACTGAACGCCCACGTTTTCGAGTATATGCATTGACGCAGCGTCGATGCGTTCCACTTGCGCGCCGTCCATCACCTCACACAGGGGGATGCCTCTGGTCAGGCCTGGCAGCATCTTGAAGTTCGGCGCAGTTCTCATGGCTCTGCGGGCCGAGCGTCCACCCGCGCGGCTTGGGGTTCGGATGTTCATGGGGCAATTCTCCAATCCTGGTGCCGAGAATGGCGCATTCACGTCCGTTTCACCTGACGGATTGCGATCTCTGCTTGCAGAAAGCGACACGCAGGCAGAATCAGGATGAAAAATGCACCCTTCGCGCAACCGCTTCTGGCATTTGCTCACGAAACCTCTGATAATCGGGTGAAGAGAACTCAACCGAAGTTATACAGCGAGACCAGGCCACCATGTCCAGGCGCCACTATAATCTGCCGCCATTGACGACGTTGGCCGCGTTCGAAGCCGCCGCCCGGCACCTGAGCTTCAAGAACGCCGCCGATGAGCTTTCGGTCACACCCGGCGCGGTCAGTCATCAGATCAAAGCGCTTGAGGGCGATCTGGACACCACGCTGTTTCAACGCAGGCACCGCGGTGTCGATCTGACCGAAGATGGACAGGCACTGTACGAGGCGCTGTCATCCTCATTCGGGCGTATCTCAATAGTGTTGGCCACGATCCGCAACAGGAAATCGGGGGGCAAGGTGACCGTCGGGTCGACTACGGCGGTGGCAGCGCTGTGGCTGTCCCCGGCCGTGATCCGGTTCTGGCGCGAGATGCCGGATGTAAACGTGGATCAGCTGTCACAGGACCGTCCGTTTCGCGATCGACAGGACATGGATTTCTTTATTCGATACGGGCGTGATTCCGATCCAAACCTATCGCATACGCCCCTGTTTCGCGATCACCTTATCCCGGTCGCCAGCCCAGAGGTCGCAAAGCGGCTGGCAGGCGCCAGCCTTGCCGCGCTGGCGGCGGAACGTCTGATCCATCTGGACTCGGAAGACCGCACCTGGACCACATGGCCGGACTGGTTTCGCCAACTGGGCCATGAAGGTACGATTGCGACCGGACCCCGGGTGAACAGCTATTCTGTCGCCCTGCAACTTGCCCGCAAGGGGGCCGGGCTTGCGCTGGGGTGGCAACGGCTGATTCAGCCGATGCTGCACTCCGGCAAGCTGGTGTCGATCGCGCCGCATCAGTTAACCGCGCCGAACCAATTCTACCTGGTTGGCCGCCCGGATGAAGACCTGTCAGACAACGCCCGCGCGTTGAAAAACTGGATCCTTCAAGAGGTCCACGATGGCTCGGTTTAGTTCAACTCATCCGTCGATGAGGATTTCTGATATTGATCGAACACCATCCGATCCGTCAGTAGGAAAAGACTGCATCCAGCAACCGATCAGGAGAGCCCGATGAACAAGCACAGCGCGCTGTCATCCGTTCTGGCCGATGTGACCGTCGCGAACGGTCTCCCGAATGAGCATTACACTGACCCGGCAATCTTCGCCGAAGAAAGGCAATCCGTCCTTTTTGCCAACTGGTCCGGGATCGGCTTTGGCAAGGATGTGCCCGAGGAAGGCGACGCCAAGCCAGTGGATTTTCTTGGTATGCCCCTGTTGATCGTGCGTGACCGGGATGGAGAAATCGGCGTCTTTCAGAACACTTGCCGCCACCGCGGCATGATCCTTGTAGATACACCCCGCAAAATCGGCGGCGCAATCCGCTGCCCCTATCATAGCTGGTGTTACAGCCTGAAAGGTGAGCTGCGCGCCACACCGCATGTCGGCGGCCCCGGTCAGAACAAGCATCCAGACGTGAAGCGCGATGATCTCGGTCTGGTGCGCGTTCGCTCCCATGTCTGGCGCGACGTGATCTTTGTCAACGTGGACGGCACTGCACCCGCGTTTGAAGATGCCCATGGCGCGCTGCTGGAGCGCTGGAAAGAATTCGAACAACCCGTGCATCACGGTGGTGAGACGTCGTCATTCAAGCTGGAGGTTAAAACCAACTGGAAACTGGCGGTCGAGAATTACTGCGAAAGCTACCACTTGCCCTGGGTGCATCCCGGCCTGAACAGCTATTCCCGGCTTGAGGATCACTATAACATTGAGGCGCGCGGGCATTATTCCGGTCAGGGCACGCTGGTCTATCGTCAACTGACCAATCAGGACGGCGCGACCTTTCCTGACTTTGAAGGGCTGAGCGACAAGTGGAACGAAGGCGCGGAATATGTGGCGCTTTACCCCAACGTCCTGCTGGGCGTGCAGCGCGACCACAGCTTTGCCATCGTGCTCGAGCCCGTGGACCAGGAAAACACCTTTGAGCATATCGAGCTCTACTACGCCAAAAGTATCGCGGACACGCCCGAGCATGACGGGCTTCGTGCATCGAACGCGCAGCTGTGGAAGACCGTGTTCGAAGAGGATGTCTTTGTTGTCGAAGGCATGCAGAAAGGCCGCCACGGAGTGCTGTTCGATGGCGGACGCTTTTCTCCGGCGATGGATGGGCCGACGCATAACTTCCATCACTGGGTTGCAACCCAGATCGAAAACGGCCGCGCGGAAAAAGGGGTTGGCCTTTCCCGATGAAAGACCTGATGGACACAGACGAACTGGATCGCCTGTTGATTGAGGCCCATGATCGCAAAGATCACACGGCGTTGATCCGATACTACACTGCGGCGGCGGATGCGCGCGAGGCAGTGCAAGATATCGACGCGGCATGTTTCTATCTGACACATGCCTTTGTTTTTGCACTAGAATCCGGGGGCCCTGAGGCTTGCTCGCTGAACGCCCGGTTGGTCGCCTACGACCGGGCCCATCCGTTACAGTTTTGAACAAGATGCCGTCGTCCACCTGCACAATACAAACTCTTGCCGGTTCCCTGAGACCACACCGACACGGACATACAGCGCGAGACGAGAAGCGATAGGTCTGCGTGCGCGCTGAACGCGGTCCGTTGGTAATCTTTTCCGTGACGCAGGTGCCAAACCGCGCCTGACCCTACGAGACGCTGTTCACGCGCCCGTTCGGCTTTATAGTCTGAGGCGGCACTTGGCGTCACTTTGGGAGGTGCGCGCGCATGGAACATAAAACGGAGATGCTGATCGTCGGCGCCGGGTTCTCGGGCCTCACGATGGCAATCGAGGCCCGCAAACGCGGCATCGGCGAAATCGCCATACTCGAAAAGGCGGGAGACATCGGCGGCACGTGGCGTGAAAATACCTATCCCGGCGTGGCCTGCGATATCCCATCTCATCTGTATTCGATGGCCACCCACCTGAATCCTGACTGGAGCCGCGCTTATGCCGGTGGGTCGGAAATTCAGGCTTATCTGCAAAAGGTCTGTCGGGACGAAGGGCTTTATGACCTCTGCCATTTTCACCAACAACTCAAGTCTGCCCGATGGGACGGCGACCGCTGGCAGGTGGAAACAGAGGACGGGCAACGCTGGTCAGCACGGTTTCTCGTTTCAGCCATTGGCGCGTTGCACTTTCCAAGCATACCGGCGATCCCTGGCGCCGACAGCTTCCCCGGTCCCAAATTCCACTCGGCCGAATGGGATCACGAAACGAACCTTTCGGGCAAACGCGTCGCGGTCGTCGGCACAGGTGCTTCTGCTGTGCAGTTCGTACCCGAAATCGCGAAAACGGCGGCGCATGTCACTATATTCCAACGCTCTGCGCCATATGTTCTGCCGCGTCCGGATGGCCCGATTGCGCCTTGGGTGCGATCGCTTTACCGGCGCATCCCTGCCCTGCCCCGTCTTCGACGCAAACTGATCTACATGATCTTCGAATACCGACATCGCGTTTTCCGCGGTGAAGAGCGGATGGTGAACTTCGCCATGAAGATGTGGCGCAAGGGTCTGGAGAGTGCGATTACCGACCCCGACGAACGCAAGCGCCTTACCCCTGATTACCGGATCGGCTGCAAACGTATCCTCAGTTCGAATGATTGGTATCCGGCCCTTGCGCGGGACAACGTGACAGTGATCCCGCATGGGGTCGCTTCGATCAAAGGCAATCAGATCATAGCGTCTGACGATAGCCGAACAAAGGCGGATGTTTTGATCTGGGGCACTGGCTTTCACGTAACCGACGTGGTCGAGCGATTGAACATCACCGGATCCGATGGCCTGACCCTGCGCGATGCATGGGCTGACGGGATGCAAGCCAACCTGGGCACTGCCATCGCGGGATTTCCAAACTTTTTCATGCTGTTGGGGCCGCATACCGGGCTGGGTCATAACTCGGTCGTGCTGATGATCGAAGCACAGGTTCGACACATTGGTCGCGTACTGGATCAGATGCAGTGCGATGGTTTGCAGGTTATTACGCCCGACCCCACCAAACAGGCCGCCTTCACCCAAGAGATGCAGGACCGGCACGCTGACAGCGTTTGGCAAGCGGGTGGGTGCACCTCCTGGTATCAGGATGCCAAAGGCCGCAACACAACGCTTTGGCCGGGCACCGTATCCGAGTATGAAAAGCGTATGGCCCAAGCCGGGCTGGAACACTATCACCCTGCCCCTTCCCAAGGCGGAGACCGCTGAGATGACCACTTTGCTGATTATCGTCCTGCTGATCGTTGCGTTCTTGGTTGGCATGAACCTATGGACCCGAAAGCTGACCGCCCAAGGATGTACACGCGTACCGCAGCTTGGCGACATCACACCGGTAGAGGGCGGCAGCATCCATTATGTGGAACGCGGCCATCCGTCGAAACAGACTATCGTGATGATCCACGGGTTAACCGGGCAGTTGCAACATTTCACATATGCGCTGGTGGATATGCTAGCAGGTGACTATCACGTCATCGCACTCGACCGGCCGGGCTGTGGCTATTCGACCCGCGACAGGGCAGATCTGGGCCGTCTGCCTGAACAGGCGCGCATGATACAGGAGTTTCTGGATACCAAAGGTGTTAGCGACGCGGTTCTGGTGGGCCATTCCCTTGGTGGTGCAGTGTCTTTGGCCATGGCGTTGGATCACCCGGAAAAGACCAAGGCGCTGGCCCTTCTGGCCCCCCTGACACACAAGCTATCTGCCACCCCGCAGGTGTTCAAACCGATGGAGATGCGTTCCGAATGGCTCAGAAAACTGATCGGTAACACGGTAGCCGTGCCGCTTGCCGCCAAAACCGCGCATCACGCCCTAAGCACGGTTTTCGCCCCTGAACCTGCGCCCGAGGATTTTTTGGATCGCGCGGGTGGCGCGCTTGGTCTGCGGCCGTCGGCCTTTGTCACCGGCTCGCAAGATGTTGTCGGTGTTGATGACAGTATCGCAGCACAAGCGGACCGATATGGTGAGTTATCCGTGCCCGGCGGTATTCTCTACGGTGCGCAGGATGCGATCCTTTCACCGGACACACATGGTGAACCAATGACCCGGTTCGGCCTGACCAACGATCAGATCGACGGAGCTGGCCACATGATCCTGATCACAAAGCCCGACGCCTGCGCCGCCTTTATCCGCCGGATTGCAGACGCCAGTCAAACCGATCAATCAACACCGTCCGGAAACACGTGACCGAGGTGGAAAAGAATCCAACAATGACCATGTTTTCCTCTTGACCCTATCAAGCCCCTCGCTTAAATCGCCTCTCACTCATGGCGGAGTAGCTCAGTTGGTTAGAGCAGCGGAATCATAATCCGCGTGTCGGGGGTTCAAGTCCCTCCTCCGCTACCAAATCCCACCACTTAAGATTTCTGATTCGACAGAAAGACATACGTGCCGGTTAAGCTCGACGGGTGTCGCATTGTACGCAGACTCCCGATGGAAGTCCTAATTTCGAACAAGAAATGAAAAGACTTTTCATCGATCGACACTCATTGCTTGCGCTCCAAAACAACAGAAATGTCAAACCAGGTCGTGTGTTCATTCTTGAACTAACGCCCCGCCGAAATCGGTGCAGTCGGAAGACCGATGGCCTCTCGAACATCATTAGGGAAGTTGACATTCTGTGCGAGGATATCGGCCCGTTCTGGCGTGCATCTTGCCGTTTCCAACACTTTTTTGGCCTCTTGGTTGCGGCTCAATTCGTTTAAAATCCATGCCTGTACAAGCCAGTAATGCCGACAATCAGGACGCAATTCGGTCGCGTCTGAAATAGTTACAAGCGCTGTCTGTGGCTCTCCCGCCATCATTTGCGCGATCGCAAGCAGATAGAGGCGAAATGGCAAAAACGGATCATCTGCGGACCGTTCAACGGCGTCGGTGAGAGATTTCGCAGCGGTTTTCCAGTTGCCCGCAACCAACTCTGTGACGCCACAGGCTTCCATTCCAAGGACATAACCGGGGTTCAGTTGCCTGATGCGATCGATATCTTTCCGCGCTCCCTCAACATCATCACAAAGCCGCGCCCGAACATGTGCCCGGACATACCAGGAATAGTCGGAACGCGGTGAGGCTTGTACGGCCTTGTTCGAAAATCTGACGATCTTTTCGCGCAGGGCCGCGTCGGCTTCGCAAAAGCGCGCTTCCAGAGTGAATAATTGGCCTTCGCTCCACATGGCAAGCGCGGACCCGTTTTGGGGATCAAGGCTAAGCGCACGTTCCAGCAAGTCGAGGGCGTGACGATAGTCGGCAACAGTGGCGCGATAAAACAGCATTGCGGCGCGTGCCCGCAGTTCGCTGGCGCTTAGTTGATCATCCGGAATTTCGGCGAGGCGATCCCCGTCAAACGCATTTATCTGCAAGCGAAGGGCGTCTGACAGTTGCTCGGCGGCCCTGTCCGTCAAAACAAACAGATCGTGAGCCTCGCCTAGAAACACACGCGACCAAACCACCTCCCCGTCACTCAGCCGGGTTAGACTTGCTGTAATTTTCGCCTCGGTATCGCGGCAGCGAAGTCTGCACCTCAGGCTGTAGGTGGCTTCGGTATCGGTCAAGGAATCGGCCGCAAGCACCCGTACACCTGTGCGGCGCGACAAGTTATGGACCAACTGTTCCTGCAAGTCAGCGCTGACTTCCAGCGTTTCCTGCGTTTCAGGCGCACTCGATACCCGCTCAACAGCAATCGCAGGGACGTCGAATTGCCCGAGTTTTGGTTTGATCACCGGTCGCCATTGAAATCCGTTGACGGGATAAGACAGGTTTTTCAGCTCGAAAGTACCGGCGTCGCCAAAATCCTTTGCAAGACGGGTGTCCAACTGCCGCTTGAGATCTTCTGAGATCATTACACCGCCGGGCGGCGCCTCAGTCTGCAAACGTGCGGCAAGGTTGATACCGGCACCGTAGACATCGGCCTCGTCCTCCACAATTTCCCCGAGATGTACGGCCACCCTCAACTGAATCTTTTCATGATCAGCCAATGCTTCTTGTACCGCCTGAGCGGTCTCGACAGCCTCGGTGACTGACTGAAACGAGATGATCCAACCGTCGCCCATCCGCTTGAGGATCCTGCCCCCCCGCCGTTCGGCCTCGGGCTCCAACCAGCGTTCCCGCAGTTCGCGGATCAATGCGATCGTACCGGGCTGGTCCATATCCATGGCAGCTGAATATTCTACCATGTCGGCCATCAGAATTACGGCTAGGCGGCGTTCCATGATTTTGACACTAGGCCAGCCTATACGCGTTGTCATCTTTGGAAAGCAACCGCTCCGGGCTTCGTCAAGACATCTGAGGATTTCGATCAGATGTCTGCAAATCCGCTTGAGCGGTTACATGCGATAAGGACTGATCTTGAAATCCGATCCCCGCAAATGCGCAAAACGGGTCTTCAACACCACCCGGTGATTTTATTGCGCCGAAAACCGGCAAACAAAATGTCATTGCGTTTTTGATCTTCGTATGGCTGCCAATCCCTCTGTCGTTCAACAAAGCCCGGCGAAATTTCGTTACATTTATAAAGATCCGCACGTGCCTCGTCCGCCTTATCAAGAGCAGCAAAGCACAACGCGCGCCGGAACAGGAACACGGGGTTTGAGGGGTATACCGTGACCGCCCGATTACTCCACTCAAGCGCGTCGAGATGTTGACCCGCGATGAGGTTGATGCGTGCAATAGCCCAGAAATAGAACGCACGATCCGGTTCGCGCGGAGATAAGGCCAAGGCGCGACGAAGCTGTTCGGCCGCCTCCAACCCTTTGGAGGGGTCGACAAGTTCGCGCCGGTTGTAAAGAGCAATTTTCGCACGCGTGAAAAAGGGATTCAGCCGAATGGCGTGCTCAAGCTCTTTCAAGCTGGCATCGTTCTCTCCGCGCCAGACATGGGCTGTCGACATGCTATAATGCGCAAACGGTGAAGCGTCGGAATAGGTCACTGCTTTCCTCGCCGCATCGTAACCTTTGCTGAGCAGCGGCGCGGACCTTTGGGATCCACTGAACCCATATTCCTTGAGATAAGCCCAAGCCAGCGCGGCCCATGCCTCGCCATATTCCGGCTCAAGTTCGATCGCTTTGAGGAATTCCCTCTGCGCTTGCTTCAGGTCTTGCCCTTGTACCTTCCTAAAAAACGACATACCGCGAAGGTAGTGCTCCCAGGCACTCAGGTTTTCAGGACGTTTGTCACGTACCCGATTAATTTCCCCCTCGACCAGTTCTGTGTCCAAAGCCGTTACAACGCGTTGCGTGATGTCATCCTGTATCTCGAACACGTCTTCAAAGGCGCGGTCGTATTTTTCCGACCACAGCGAATGCCCCGTCTGTCCTTCCACAAGCTCCACAAGAACCCGCACCCGAGACCCGGCCCGCCGCACACTGCCCTTCACAATGTATCTTGCGCCAAGAAGACGGGATACATTCTCAACACTCAATGTGGGGTCCACGTTCAGACTGGATGCTGCTGCTACGACGGGAAGCCGCGCCATATGTTGCAGGGCCGAAATGACGTCCTCGGCCAAACCCTCAGCAAAAAACGACTGCTCAGGATCTGACGAACGGTTGGTGAAGGGCAGGACCGCAACAGTGGGCAAGATAAACTTTTTTTCCCGCGGCAATTCAATGCCGGCATGCTGAGATCGCCATCGCCAAACGGCAATCGGACGAGCGATATTCTTGACCTTGTGCTGACCATCGTCGGTCAGCACCTGTTGCTGGTCAAACGGTAAGGTTTGCGCAAAGCTCTTTGACAGCGCAATACCGCCCGGTTCAGCAAGGCTCTCTAATCGAGCGGCCAGATTGACGCCATCGCCAAGGATGTCTTCGCCCTCGACAATTACGTCCCCCAGATGAGCACCAATCCGCAATACGATCCTGCGGTTCTTCGGGATATGCAGGGCCGCGTCCAGTGTTTTGTCCTGAATTTCTATAGCAGCACGCAACGCAGGTTCCGCGCTTTCAAATTCCGCAAGGAACCCGTCGCCCATAGTTTTGACCAAGCGGCCGTTGTGCATATCCAATGCCGGACGAACGATTTCATCCCGCACTCGCTGAACAGCCCTTATGGCACCAATTTCATCCTCTTCGACAAGACGGGAATAGCCGACAACGTCCATTGCAAGAATAGACGAGAATCGTCTCTGATCGATTGGATTCTGCATTAGACAGCAAGTTTCCAAGATAGGTCGCCACTAACTTAAATGGTCTGATTATAGCTTTAAACAACCCGTTTATCTATTCGTGTCCTCCGACTGAACGAGGGGCACAATGCTGCCCTTGGCCGTTCAGCGCCGACACGATTCACCATCGACGTCGCGACCTCATTTTCAAAACAGGCTGGGCGCAACCATCTGACTGTTCCGGCTGAACAACCGGGCGCAACAGTTACCTGAACGTCGACGTCCGGATTGTGGATAGTGCTGCTGATGGGCGGTCAGAATGCGCAAACCTGTGGTATGGTAGCAGTTGGGTGAATGAAATCCTGGGGGGCTAGCTATGGGAAACAGACTCTGCGCAATCATCGGTTTTGGTCCTGGTTTGGGTACTGCCTATGCCGAGGTGTTTCGAGATGCAGGTTACAATCTGGCGCTCATAAGCAGGTCGGGTGCCAGCTTGGGTGAGAATGACACATCCGAGTTGAAGATACAGGCCGTCGCCGCCGACGCTGGAAATCCAGAAAGCCTGAAAAAGGCACTGCAGGCTGTCGAGGCCGAACTTGGACCCATCGACCTTGTTATCTACAACGCCGACCTCGCGCAATTCGGGCCTCTCGAAGAGATTTCAGAGCTTCAATTCGAACAAAGCTGGCGGGTTGGTGCGCTTGGGCTCTTCACCACCGCCAAGTATCTCAGTCCCAAAATGGTTGAGCGAGGATCAGGCACAATCATCGTTTCAGGGGCGACAGCAGCGCATCGCGGAAACGTCTGGACCACAGCATTCGCCCCATCAAAGGGGGCTCAACGTATTCTGGCCAATGCGTTGGCCAAGCAACTTGGGCCAAAGGGGATTCACGTATCATACATGGTGATTGATGGCGTGATCGACACCAACGACACGCGCACGAACTTTGCGCCCAATGAACCGGACGAATTCTTCATGAACCCTCAGCGCATTGCCGAAGCGGCGTTGATGCTTGCCCGACAAGACAAATCGGCCTGGACGTTTGAGCTCGACCTAAGGCCATTCGGAGAGAAGTGGTAGACGTGTCGCTGGGATCAGCACAAAGCAACGTTGGGTCACCTCAATCGCTTATCGTTTCGGCCTTCATCCCAAGCCGGGTTAACCATTTCCGATCAAATAAATGGCAAATTGTTTGCCTTTGACAGAGAGTTTATCCGCAAACCGGTCCGTTATGTGTTTTCTCGCCCGGATCAAACGACAGAGCCAACCCGGCAAACGGGATGGCCGGACCACTTGGTAGAACGCCATCAACCTTGTGAAGACGACGCGATAGAAGCTGCTGGTACCGAAACTGGGCAGCTTTTTTTAGGAAGTCTCGTTCTAATCGAGCATCACCAACCAACGGATTAAACTGTCGGCCTGTGGACACCCAACGAACGTAGCGTTCGTCCCAAACCAGCCGGTGCCCGGGGCCCGACCCAATCGCCGCCCTACCCGGCAACAAACGAACATGTTTACCGGGCGACGTTGGCTATCGCGAATAGCAGGCTGTTACGCTCGTCCTTTAAGACGGCCCGCCTTAACAAAAACAAGGTACTGGATGTCCCTGCTACTCTGGTGGAACAACTTGGTCTATGGCGTTCCGAATGAGTCGCTTCCATCCGTCAGACGTTTTGGCTCAGTTCTGTTGGGCGGCTTGCCTGACCCAATCGGCGAAAATCTTAACACCCTTCTTGTTACGCGACAGAGGATTGAGCACGAGGCTGTAGGCAAACCCGCGCAGCTCAGGACCGGGGATTTGCCGATAGCGGCCAGATTGCAGACCTTCATCAACAAGTGCGCTGCTGGACAAAAGCAGCCCCAGCCCCTGATCCAGCGCGTTAAAGGCGGAACTTTCATCGCTAAAGCGGGTTATCTTGTCTGACGGGAAAGGTTCAGCGGCTTCCTTGAACCAATCTTCCCAGGTCGGGCCGCACATTTCCGCATTTCGCCAACGAAATCCCAGCAGACGACAGTCCTGTAAGCAGGTATTCGGGCGATCGGCTAGACCTACAGGAATGAAGCGATCCCAGAACAAGACTTCAGCCTCCTCACTAGCGGTGGCTTGAGGACCGTATCGGATCGCTAGGTCCAGCCGGTCAGCCCGCAAGTCCAGAACGTTATCATCGGTTTCAACTTCGACTCTGACCTCGCCATGCTTGTCGAAAAAATCTGCCAGATGCGGAACGAGCCAGCGTTCAGCAAAGGCATGTGTGGTCGTGACCCGGACCAGCGATTGCTCGACGTCTTTGTCGAGCATTGCGAACGCCTCACCCAAGGTATCAAACGCCATCTGTAGCTTGGGAAACAAATCCTGACCAGCGGGGGTCAGGGCAATCTGACGCGGGCGACGCTCGACCAGTTGGAACCCAAGATAAGCCTCCAGATGCCTGATCTGGTGGCTTATAGCAGTTGCTGTGACGCCGAGTTCTTCTCCTGCGTCAGCAAAGCTAAGCCTGCGCGCCACCGCCTCGAAGGCGCGAATTGCATTGAGTGGCGGTAGTTTACGCATGGTTTCTCCCGCTTGCGCAAAAATATCTCAGCACGGCCTGACGAATGGTCATTTGTTTTTTCGCTTCCGCTTTCTGAGACTTGCGAGATGAAAAGGGAGGACGAAATGACACACGATATTATCACGACACGACGTCGGTTGATCAAGGGGGGGCTTGCTGCCGCGGCAGTGCTGGCCAGCCCGACCGTTCTGCGCGCACAGGGTCGACGCGAGTTGTCGATGCTCACATGGGCGGGCCATGCCGACCCCGATGTGATCGGCGCGTTTGAAGAAGCGCATAATGTTCGCATCCGCGCCAAAGAGTATGTCGGCGGCGACCAGATGCTGGCGCAAATTGCACAGTCTCCGACGGGGACATACGACGTGATCCTGGCGGATGCGGAATATGTGGTGCAATTGCAGCAGGCGGGCTTCATCGAGCCGCTGGCCGCCGAGGACTATCCTTTTGACGACTTCTTTCCGGAGTTCCAGAATTTCCGCGGCCACTGGTTCGACAGCCAACCCTATGCGGTCTTCCTGCGGTTCGGTTTCCTTGGGCTATCCCATAACCGCGCCGCGATGAGCGAAGCAGAAGCCCGCAGTTACCGCAGCATGTGGGATTCTCAGCATGAGGGGCGGATCGGCCATTTCGATTGGCATCTGCCCAACCTGGGCGCGTTGAGCCTTCTCAATGGCAACGCGGCGCCGTTTGACCTTGACGAACAACATTGGGCGGAACTGACCGATACGATGATGTCGCTCCGGCCGCAGGTACGCGGATTCTATGACTATGGCGGAATGCTGTCAGCGCTGCGCTCAGGTGAGGTTGCCGCGATCCCCGGTATCGGCGACTGGATCACCGGCGTCTTGGCCCGCGATGGCGCCGATGTCACCACGACCATCCCCGAAGAAGGCGGCCTGCAATGGACCGAGTCGCTGTCGATCGGCGCAGGCTCTAAAAATCAGGATCTGGCCCGGACCTTCATACAATACATGATGTCCCCAGAAGGACAGGTAAAAACCGCCACGCTCAAGGCCTATCCGGCCATGATTCCCACAAAGGCGGGCTGGACCCGGTTGAACGATGAACAACCAGGTGAGGCACAGCGCCAGAACATGGTGTTGAACGGGCCGAACGCGTTGGATGAAATCCGCGCGGGGCGTATCCGTCTGCGGGAACTTCCGGTGCAGCAATCGCTGGAAACCTGGAATGACGCCTGGACGCGTTACAAGAACGCCTGATGCCGGTTCGGTCCCGGCACCGAAGCCGGGGCCGCTGCCCTATCGGAGATACCGACATGACTTACCCTGCACTCCCGGCCCGTTCTTCGGTGCGCCGGTATCACTCCCTGTTCCAACGCGCTTGGCAGGCCCTGTGGGTGCTGCCGCTACCCGTATGGCTGCTTTTGTTTTTTGCAGTGCCGCTTGGCCTGCTGGTGGCGATTTCCTTCTGGTCGGTGGTAAACTACCGGCTGACACCGGACGCGACATTGTCAGCATGGCGCTACGTTCTGGGTCTCGACTTCCTCTGGGCCAGCTTCTGGCGCAGCTACGGGCTGTCACTGTCCAGCGCGGTCGCGATTTCGCTATTGGCCTTTCCGGCATCCTACGCGATGGCCTTTGTTGCCACTCCGCGCCAGCGACTGATCCTCTTGGGTTTTGCGATTGCACCGTTTTTTACCAGCTATCTTGTCCGTATCTATTCCTGGCAGGTGTTCCTTGCCGAAGGCGGCGTGATCTCTTCCATTGTTCAGGCGTTTGGTGGCACCGGGGAAAGTCTTCTCAACACCTATTTCGCATTGTTTATTGGCCATGCGACGCTGGCCTTGCCTGTCGTGCTCATCCTGCAAACCATTGCCCTTGCCAATGTTGACCGGACCGAAATCTCTGCTGCGGCCAACCTTGGTGCGCGACCGGGCGCGATCCTGTTCCGCGTCATTCTGCCGGCTGCCCGGCCCGGTCTGACACTGGGACTGCTGTTTGCCTTTCTGCTGTCATATGCGGAATTCGTCAGCGCAGCCTACCTTGGCGGCGGCACTTTCCAGACACTGCCGATCCTCGTGACGGACCTTGTTCGGGCCGGTCAGCAATGGCCACGTGCTGCTGTTGTATCGCTGCTGATGATCGCCAGCCTGCTGGCCACCGCCTTCGTAACCGTCCTCTGGGCGTACCGCGAGAAAGGATAAGATATGCCCCCGCATCTGAAACATTCCTTGCCAAAAGCCTTCTGGATCGCCGGGCTCGCAGTGGTCTTCCTGCTGCTTTACGCACCGATCCTTTCGGCGGTCCTGTTCTCATTCAGCGCCGACCGCTTCCCGAGCCTGAATATGTCCGGGTTCAGCACCCAATGGTATACGCAAGTCCTCACCGACCGCACCATGTTGGAGTCCCTTTGGAACAGCCTGACGGTTGCCGGGCTCACAGCGTTGATCGCCACGACATTGGGATTTGCCGCAGCCTATGCGGACTACCGCTTCAGGTTCTTTGGCCAGAAAGCCGTGTTGGCCCTGGCTTTGCTGCCGCCGACGGTACCGCTGGTCATCCTCGGGCTGGCCATGCTGGCCTTTTTCTCTCGGATCGGTATCGCAGGCACGCTGATGGCAGTGGTCGCCGCCCATGTTGTGATTGCCGCACCCTTTGCGATGGCTATATGCCGGTTGCGATTGGCGCAGCTGGATGAGACGCTTGAAATCGCAGCACAAAACCTCGGCGCGCAGCCGTTTTCCGCGCTCATCCGCATTGTGCTGCCGCATACGCTGCCTGCTATTCTTGCCGCCTTCCTCATCACGTTTGCCGTGTCGTTCGACGAGTATGTGATCGCCTGGTTCACAGGCGGGTTGAATCAGACCATTCCCGTCGCGGTTCTTAACACGCTTCAGGGGCAGGTCGACCCGACCATCCACGTTATCGGCACACTGAGTTTTTCCGTGACGCTTACCCTGGTTCTGATCGCACTGGCCGTGGTCCTCAGCCAGAGCGGCGGCGCGATGTCCAAGGAGGAGACATAATGACCAACCCGCATTTGAAACTGGCCGGACTCGCCAAAACCTATGGCAGCTTCGTCGCAGTCGAAGAGTTTTCGCTGGATATATCCGAGGGGGAGTTCATTGCAATCATGGGACCGTCGGGCTGTGGCAAGACGACGACCCTGCGCATGCTAGCCGGGCTTGAAACCGCAAGCCGCGGAGAGATCACGCTTGCGGGTACTCGGATCGACCAGTTGCCCGTGTGGGAGCGGGAAACACCTCTGGTCTGGCAGAGTCTGGCGCTGTTTCCTTTTATGACCGTGCGTGAGAACGTTGAATTCGGACTGAAGATGCGCGGCGTTTCCCGGTCCGAGCGGCGACGTCGCGCTGATGACTGGTTGGAGCGGCTAGGTATTTCCAGCTATGCGGATCGCAATGTCGCGCGCCTTTCAGGCGGTCAGCGCCAACGCGTTGCTCTGGCCCGAAGCCTTGTGCTGAAGCCCAAAGTGCTGCTTTTGGACGAACCGCTCTCGGCCCTCGACGCCCATATGGCAATCAAGATGCAGGGAGAACTGAAAAAGCTGCAACGCGAGCTTGGCATCACCTTTGTCTATGTCACCCACAGCCATTCCGAGGCCTTCTCGCTTGCTGACCGCGTGGTCATCATGAACGCCGGTCGGGTTGAGCAGATCGGAAGCCCCCAGGATATTTTCCTGCGTCCTCGCAGCAAATTCGTTGCGCAATTTGTCGGTGGGATCAGCCTGCTGGAAGGCCGTGTTTCGGGCAAAGAAGACGGCAAGTACTTTCTAAACACACCCGACGGCAAAGTTCGGCTTGCCAACGGCAGCGGGCAGACCGACGGCGCACGCGCAGATCTGGCTGTTCGGGCAGACAGAATCTCTGTGACGGTTGAACCGGGCTGGGGAGAAAACGAAATCGCCTGCACACTGGTCTCTGAGGAATTTGCCGGAGCTGTCGTCAATTTGCATCTGGAAACCGCGTCTGGCCACAGCCTGGTGGCGCAGCTTCAGCAGCGCGACCTTGAGCAGTTGGATGCGAGCATCGGGACGCGGGTTTATGCGTCTTGGCACTCCGACGACGGTTTTCTGCTGGAGAATGCGCGACAGTCGGGATCAAACCCAACCGAGAGGGCGGCATGAGGTCGGTTCTCGACGATACCTTGGGCGCTCTGCACCAAACAGGATCGCAGGCGTCCAACAGGGTGCCAAAGAGCTGCTGGCCACTGCGACAATGGTCGAAACACTGCTGATGCAAAAGGAAACCCTGACATGATCCGAACCCCGATCCAATGGCCGAACGGCGCCCGCTGTGCCTGTGCGATTACGTTCGATGTCGATGCCGACAGCCTGATTCACATTGCCCGTCCGAACGACGGGCACCGCCGTCTTTATCCGATCAGCATGGGCCGCTATGGTCCGAATGCCGGTGTGCCGCGCATTCTTGAAACTTACTGGCGGCTGGGGCTAAAGCAGTCGTTCTTCATGCCCGGCTGGGTGATGGAACAATACCCCGAGACGGTCGAGGCGATCATGGCCGGCGGGCACGAGATCGGCCACCACGGGTATCTGCATGAAGACCCCGCCGAGCAAAGTGCCGATGAACAGACCTATTGGTTCGAGCGGGCGCTTGACGTTCACCGCAAGATGACCGGCACCACCCCGCGCGGCTATCGCGCCCCGGTCTACAATGTGACGCCAGAGGTTCTGTCGCTCGCCGTGAAGCATGGATTGACCTATGAAAGCTCAATGATGGCGGACGATCTGCCTTATCGGATCGACACCTCAAACGGATCTCTCCTCGAATTGCCGGTGCATTGGGGCAGCGATGACTGGCCGCCTTTCGCGCATTTTGACGAGATCGGCTACAAGATGCCGGTGATGTCACCACGACGCGGGTTGGAAGCGTCGTTCGACGAGTTTGAGGCGCAGTACGAGGCCGGAGGGCTCTGGATCGGCATCTGGCATCCATTCCTGACCGGGCGGCTGGCGCGCTGGCGGGTGGTGGAGCAGTGGCTCGAAGATGTGCTTGCGCGCCGTGACGTGTGGTTTGCGCCGCTGGAAGAGATCGCAGCCTATGTTGCAAAGCTCGAAGCAGAAGGGTCATGGCTGCCGCACCGCGAGCCTGCAGCCCCCTACAATCATCCCGTCCTGATGGAGAAAAACTGATGAACACCCCCTACCCCGCCTTTGATGCCGCGCGTCCTGATGGCGAAAACCCGAGCGCGTATCAGACCCTTGCAGAAGATGGTCGCCTCAGCCCTGGTACCACCTACACCATCCCCGCCCGTCAAGGCCGGGCGATGCGCGTGAAAAAGGGTGAACTGCTGTCAGTAATCAACCGCGACGGCAGCCAGATCGGCGATTTCTGGGCCTTTGTCGACGGCGATTGCAACGAATATTTGTCGATGGAACACTTGCGCCCCACGCTGCGTCGCATTTCGCCACGCCCCGGCGATGCGCTCGTGACAAACCGCCGCCGGCCAATCCTGACAATGATTGAAGACACCTCACCCGGCGTTCATGACACGCTTGTCGCGGCCTGCGATATTTACCGGTATACCCAACTTGGACATCAGGGGTATCACGACAATTGCACCGATAATCTACGCATGGCGCTTGGGGCAATTGGCTTGCGTCCAACATCGGTACCTTGTCCACTGAACCTCTGGATGAACACGCCGGTCGTCGAAGATGGAGCGATGGAATGGCGGGCGCCAGTCTCAACCCAAGGGGATCACGTACAGTTTCGCGCTGAAATGGATGCCGTGGTGGTGATTTCCTGCTGCCCGATGGACCTTTTGCCCATCAATGGAGAGGATGCGCAGCCACGGGCGTTAGACGTCGTGCTACGCCGAGAGTCGGCGTGAACCAGACAGAAAAAGTAGCTTGGGGCGCGGGTTTCGATCCGCGCCCCAAGGCTTTCGCGTTTCAAACCTTTGTTTCAGGCTACCAGCGCGGCCGTTCCGGCCAGTTTCACGGCCAGATCGCGAGTACGAGCCTCTGCCGATTGAACCGACGCCTCATGACGATCGTCTTTGAACTCTTGGTATTCGATGGCGATCGTTTCGATATTTTCTTGCGAAACGCCAAAGTAATGCGCACAGGCCGCCAGCGCCGGGTCAAGCGCGTTAAGGTGAGCCCGCACACCGCCCGGGGCAAAACCGAATTCCCCGCGCGACGACAACACCACCAGACGTTTTCCAGACAAGATCGGCTCAATCGGCGTATCGCCGCGGGCAAGGTCAAAGGAAAAGGTCTTGCCGATCCGCGCGATGTGATCAATCCAACCTTTCAAGGCGGTGGGCATCCCGTAATTGTACATCGGCGCACCCAGTACGAGGATATCCGCCGCGGCCACCTCCTCAATCAGGTCGTCGGACAGGGCCAGGCGGTCGTTCATCCACGGCTCACGCTCCTCGGGTGGAGTAAATGCCGCATGGATGAATTCATGATCAATTGCGGGGATGGGGTTCAACCCGACATCGCGGGTGATCACTTTCGTTTCCGGTGCTTCAGCCAAAAAGCTACGGGTGAAAAGCCCGGTCAGATGGCGGGTCAGGGAACGTTCCTCAAGCTGGGCGCTTGCGTCGATCCGCAACAAGGTGGTCATGGTCACTCTCCTGAGTTGATACTTTGCGCGTCTTGCGTACCAAGTCGCCAAACCTTTGGCGAAAGCGAATATCTCATTGCGTGGATGAATGAGATTCATCCATGCTTTGACCTGCACGGAAAGGACAGAACTGATGCGACGCCTGCCGCCGCTCCATGCGCTCCGCGCTTTTGAAGCAGCCGCCCGGCATCTGCATTTTGCCCGTGCCGCTGCCGAGCTTCACCTGACACCAACCGCGATCAGCCACCAGATCCGCCAGTTGGAAGAGATTCTGGACGTAAAGCTATTTCATCGCTATCCGCGCCCGATCCGCCTGTCTGCGGAGGGCGAGGCATTGTACCCGGTCCTGCGCGACAGTTTTGACCGGATGAGCAACGCCATTGCAGAGATTTCGCAGCTTGATACAGACCGCCCATTGACGGTGTCCGTCACTGTGGCTTTCGCCAGCCTCTGGCTCATGCGGCGCTTGCCTGCATTGCGCAGTCAGACCGGATTGAACCTGAAAGTTGAGGCTGACAACAAACCGGTAGACCTGTCCGGCAGCGATGTCGACTTTGCGGTGCGCTACGCAGTTCAAGCGGAACCGGAAGACGAATGGCTGCCACTGTTCGAAGACAGCCTGATCCCGCTTTGCGCGCCGGACCTGCTGCACCGGTCTTCGGTCAATGAGGACGCCGAAATTCTGCGCCTGCCACTGATCCAATACCGGTGGAATTCCGACGCGGAAGCGTCGCCGAGCTGGCAGCGCTGGTCTATTGCAGCTGGGCTTGGGGGTGAGGTGCCCGCCGATGCACAACATTTTTCCGAGGAAATCAATGCTATCGACGCGGCGCTTGCGGGTCAGGGTGTGGTACTGGCCTCAAGCGTTTTGGCTGCCTCTGCTTTAGCAGCCGGACATCTGGTGCGCTTATCTGAAACCGAATTGCCCGGCAGAACCTTTTGGGCAGTAAGCCGCGGTAATCATCCGCGGTTCGAAGAAGTGGAACGTTTCGCTTCATGGGCACGCAACTCCGAGTAGTGCCGCGTTTCGCATGACTTCATTTTAAAGGTTTTTGTAAGCTGCCGAGACCGCCGCATCTCTTGCCAGTCATCCGTGGGTGAAGTTCGGCGGAGACGTAGATTTACCCACGGCGAACCAAGTCGCCCGTTACGTCAGCCGCAATAGCTATCGCCCAATTGAATTGGTGGGCGTGGAACCGTCGATCAGAGCCGCGTTAAAGCCGAAGACGCAAGCCAAGGCATCGGCTACGGTCGTCTCCCATGCCTTTTGTTTAACTTTGATCAGACACTGCTTCGATGGGGTGCAAGCTAGGAACCCTCATATTTTTGCGATTGTGGAGGTATCCCGCCAAAACAGGATCGGTAGTGAAACGACCTGCTACAACGACCGCAGGGCAACCGGCGGCTTTAAGAACGTGCTGCTTCATAGATAGGGAAACAAGGTGTCTGAGGAGGTTCGGGAAAGCGAGTACCCCGCAATCGGGCCACCTTGATCGCGGCTTCCAAAAATGACACGTTGTCATCTAAATATTAGAATGCAAAGATAAACTTTCAGTATTTGACTTTTCCGCACTCTGCTTCCCCTAAAAAGCGAGTTTCAAATGTCCAAGTTCAAATTCCCCACTGCTTTTACTATTCTCTTCATTCTGATTGCCGTTGTGGCCGCGCTTACGTGGGTTATCCCAGCAGGTGAATACGATCGTCAGATGAACGAAGCATTGGGCAGTGAAGCCCCTGTTCCGGGCACCTATCACGAAGTCGAACCAAACCCACAAGGACTGACCTCGGTAATTCTCGCGCCGATTGCTGGAATGTATGATCCCGGGCTTCTGGGAAGCTCCTCAAGTGCCGCAATCGACGTTGCGCTTTTCGTTTTGGTCATCGGTGGCTTCCTTATGGTTGTGACAAAAACAGGCGCCATCGATGCGGGCATTGGTTGGTTGCTGCACAGGCTTGCCGGTCGCGAAATTCTAATGATCCCAATCCTGATGATCGCCTTCGCCTTTGGTGGAACGAGTTACGGCATGGCGGAAGAGTCCCTTGCGTTCTACGCGTTGATCATTCCGGTGTTTATACGCGCAGGATATGACTCACTGACCGGAGTTGCGGTGATCCTGCTCGGTGCGGGCATTGGCACCCTTGGCTCCACTTTCAACGCGTTTGCGACGGTGGTGGCCTCGCAAGGCGCGGGTATTCCGTTCACGAACGGCATCGTTCTGAGGTTTGTTATCCTCGCACTCTGTTTGGCCGCGGGCATAGCTTTCGTCATGCGATATGCAAGGCGCGTAAAGGCTGATCCCTCTTCATCAGTCGTGGCAGATCAGGCCGAAGAAAACCGGGCACATTTCCTGAAAGGGTCTGAAAGCGATAACGCCTTTCCCGAAATGACCCAAACCCGTTCGGTCATTCTGATTTTGTTCGGCCTGACCTTCGCCATCATGATTTACGGTGTAGTGGCGCTGGGTTGGTGGATGGCCGAGATGTCCGGTCTTTTCCTTGTCATGTCAATCATCGTTTGGTGGGTTGGGAAATTCGACGAAGGATCGCGAATGGACGAAGCGACATTTGTCGACACCTTCGTGGATGGTGCCCGCGATTTACTTGGCGTGGCGTTGATAATCGGTGTAGCGCGCGGCGTCGTTGTCATAATGGACGCGGGCAAGATCACAGATACAATCCTTGCCAGTGCCGAAGGTTTCGTTTCGGGCCTCAGCGAGTTCGCATTTATCAATGCAATGTTTGGTATTCAGGTTCTAATGTCATTCTTGGTACCGTCCTCATCAGGGCTGGCGACCCTCTCAATGCCGATCATGGCACCGCTTGCGGACTTTGCCGGTGTCGGGCGGGATTTGGTGGTGACTGCATACCAGTCCGCAAATGGATGGGTAAACCTGTTCAATCCAACCTTTGCGGTAGTGATGGGCGGGCTGGCTATTGGGCGTGTCTCATACGACCGTTGGCTGCGCTTTGTTTTTCCACTTCTGCTGATACTCGCGGTTATCATCTGCGCGGCGCTTACCGTTGGGGCCATGATAGACCCAGGCATTGACGCCCCATCAGCAGAGACCTCTGGCACAACGCCTAACTGAGCCATCGAAATGACCGACCGCGCCCTTTCAGAGACAAAGTCTAAATCGGGTGCCCTTGGGCTGACCGCATGTATTGCGCTGGTTGTCGGCAACATGATCGGATCCGGCGTGTTTCTGCTGCCCGCTTCGCTCGCACCACTTGGTCCGATTGCAATAGGTGGTTGGATTCTGACCTCGGCTGGGGCCCTAGTGCTGGCGATCATATTCGGCAGACTGTCGCGGGTGATCTCCAAACCTGGCGGGCCATATGCTTACTCACAAGAGGCGTTTGGTGACTTTGCGGGATTCATCATCGCCTGGGGTTATTGGATCGCGCTTTGGACCGGAAACGCCGCCGTGGCGGTCGCCCTCGTCGGGTATCTGGGGTTCCTTTTCCCGATCATTACTGAAGTTCCCATGTATGGGCTTGCGACTGCGCTGGTCGCGATATGGTCACTGACATTGATCAATATTCGTGGTGTCGAAGGTGCCGGGGTCGTTCAGATTGTAACCACCGTGCTGAAGCTTGCGCCGTTAATCCTGATCGGAACATTGGGCATTTTCTGGATCGAGCATGAAAACTACGTGCCGGTTAACCAAAGCGGAACCAGTGCGGTCTCGGCTATCTCAGCAGCGGCGGCGCTTACTCTGTGGGCTTACCTCGGGCTTGAGTCCGCAACTGTGCCGTCCGGGGATGTAATCGAGCCGGAAAAGACAATTCCCCGGGCCACGATCATTGGGGTCGTAATCGCGGCAACGGTCTATATTTCGGTGACTGCTGTATCGATGGGCGTAATTCCTGCTGACACTCTCGCGGTTTCCGCTGCCCCTTTGGCCGCGGTCGGAGAGGTCATGTTCGGTACGTTCGGTGGCATACTCGTGGCTTGTGGTGCAGTCATTTCAACGTTTGGCACCCTCAATGGTTTCACGCTGCTGAGTGGCCAGGTGCCCTATGGCGCCGCACTGGATCGGGTTTTCCCTGCAGCACTTGGGCGAAAGTCTAAATTCGGAACGCCGGCCAATGCTCTGATATTGTCGAATGTGCTGGCGTCGGTACTCATTATCCTGAATTTCGCGCAAGGCTTGGTTGCCGCGTTTAACTTCGTCATTTTGCTTGCGGTTGTTGCGAGCCTACTTCCCTACGCTATCTGTTCGGTAGCTGAAATCATGATCCGCCTGAAAGGCGGCCAGGTGTTGCATGGTCCGGAACTGATCAAGGTGGTCATTCTTGGAGCGCTTGGGTTTGTCTATTCAGTTTGGGCCTTCATTGGATCGGGTGCTGAAACCGTACTGATTGGATCGGTACTCCTGCTTGTAGGTGTCCCCATCCATGTCTGGGTCCGCTGGAGCCAGGCCAACGAGAATGAAGACATTCAGAAAACTGCTACTTCGAAAGGAGAGTTGCCATGAAGCTCGGCGTTCATTCCGAGATTGGAAAGCTCAACAAAGTGATCGTTTCGCGCCCTTCGCTGGCGCATGACCGCCTGACACCGCGAAACTGCGAAGAGCTTCTGTTCGATGACGTGATATGGGTTGAACAGGCGCGTAAGGACCACGCCGAATTTTGTTCGCTCATGCGCGAGCGCGGCGTTGAGGTTTATGATATCCAGGACTTGCTGGCACAAGCCATTGACGCGGACCCGGCGGCACGCGCCTTCATGCTTGACCGCTTGATCACGCCCAACATGGTTGGCCTTGGCTTTTCGGTTGAGATGCGTGCTTGGTTGGACGAGATGGACCCCAAGTCGCTGGCGCGTCATATGCTGGGTGGGATCATATTTGCTGACCTGCCGAAGGGTATGATCGACGAGCAGTTTGGCGATTTGGTCTCGCTGGGTGATTTTATCTTGCCAGCAGTGCCAAATGCGCAATTTCAACGCGACCCGTCTTGTTGGATTTTCAACGGTGTCACAACCAACCCGATGTTCTGGCCGGCCCGAAAACCTGAGACCCTGATCATGCGCACCGTGTACAGGCACCACAGGATGTTCAAAGACGCCGAGTTTGAGTTCTGGTGGGGCGATAGTGATGGTGATTTCGGGCTTGCTTCGGTCGAGGGCGGCGACGTTCAACCGGTAGGCAAAGGCACGGTTTTCGTCGGAATGGGTGAACGCACTACGAGGCAAGCCGTAGCGCAGGTTTCGGAAGCACTATTCAAAATGGGCGGAGCTGAACGCGTAGTTGCATGCGCAATGCCAAAAAGCCGCGCGGCGATGCACCTTGATACAGTTTTCACTTGTCTCGACTATGACAAGGTGACTGCTTTCTCTGAGGTCGCGGATCAGATCATCTGCATCTCGATCCGTCCCGGTGACCGCGGCGATCTGGATATCCGCGTTGAAAAAGGTCACCTGTTCGAAGTCTACAAAGAAGCCCTGGGTCTGAATTCACTTGATGTGATATCCACAGGCGGCAACGAGTTCCAGGCCGAGCGCGAACAATGGGATGACGGCAACAATGTCGTGGCGTTGTCACCGGGTGTAGTTGTTGGCTATGCGCGCAATACCTTCACGAACAAGAAGATGCGCGAAGCCGGTGTCGAAGTCATCGAAATCTCGGGTCAGGAACTGGGTCGAGGTCGTGGTGGTGGTCACTGCATGACCTGCCCGATCGACCGCGACCCCGCCTATTGACGTCACCAACGGCGCAGCCCCTGCGCCAAGTGTTTTTTGTTAGGGAGAGACAAAATGGCATTCAATCTCAAAGGCCGCAGCTATCTGAAAATTGCCGATTTCAGCCAGCGTGAAATGTTGTATCTGCTTGACCTTGCCCGCGACCTGAAGCGCGCGAAATACGCCCGTGCCGAACAGCAGTCGCTGAAAGGTAAGAATATCTGTTTGATCTTTGAAAAGACCTCAACCCGGACGCGCTGCGCGTTCGAAGTGGCGGCCTATGATCAGGGTGCAAATATCACCTATCTCGATCCGTCGGGCTCCCAGATCGGCCATAAGGAATCCATGAAGGACACCGCCCGCGTTTTGGGTCGCATGTTCGATGGAATCGAGTTTCGTGGCGCCGGTCAGGATGTGGTTGAAACGCTATCAGAATACGCTGGGGTGCCGGTTTACAACGGCCTGACGGACGATTGGCATCCAACCCAAATGTTGGCCGATATGCAGACCATGATCGAGCACGCCGACAAACCCCGCAAGGACATCGTCTATGCCTATTCGGGCGATTGCCGGTCAAACATGGGCAACTCATTGCTGATGTTGGGTGCGATCATGGGCTGCGACGTCCGGATGATTTCACCGAAAGAAACCCAGCCCCATGACGATGTGCGCGAATTGGCGATGGAGCGGGCTGAAAAGACCGGCGCACGTGTGACCATCACGGACGATACCTCGGCCGTAGAAGGCGCGGACTTCATTCATACTGACGTCTGGGTGTCGATGGGTGAGCCTAAAGAGGTCTGGGCCGAGCGGATCAAGCTGCTGAGTCCTTATCAGGTCAACATAGATCTGATGAAGAAAACCGGCAATCCAGCCGTCAAATTCATGCACTGCTTACCAGCCTTCCACAACCTCGAAACCAAAGTTGGTCAGGATATCCACGAACAGTTCGGCATAACCGAAATGGAAGTGACCGAGGACGTGTTTGAAAGTGACATGAACATTGCTTTTGAACAGGCCGAGAACCGGATGCACACCATTAAGGCGATCTTGGTCGCAACTTTGGGGGCCTGATCGATGGGACGCGTTGTTGTAGCACTCGGCGGCAACGCGCTTCTCAAACGGGGTGAGGAGATGACGGCGAACAATCAGCGCAAGAATGCGAAGACTGCCGCCAAAGCCCTTGCACCACTTTGCGAAGCGCATGAGACCGTAATCACCCACGGCAATGGTCCGCAGGTTGGAATGCTGGCCCTGCAAGAGATCAGTTTTACAGAAGTGGAGGAATATCCGCTCGACGTTCTCGTTGGTGAGACAATGGGCATGATCGGTTACATGATCGAACAGGAGCTTGGGAACATCCTGCCTTTTGAGCACCACATTGCCACGCTACTGACCATGGTCGAAGTTGATCCGAACGACCCAGCCTTTGAGAACCCAACCAAGTTCATCGGTCAGGTCTATTCTGAGGCGGACGCCAAGAAAGAAGCGGCTGACAAAGGATGGACGGTCAAGCCCGACGGCAAATATTGGCGGCGCGTAGTGCCGTCACCCCGCCCAAAACGCATTTTTCAGGTCGAGCCAATTCGCTGGCTACTAGAGAAAGGCGCAACCGTGATTGCAGCCGGCGGAGGTGGTATTCCCACGATGTACGAACAAGGTGCCGAACGTAAACTGGTAGGGGTCGAAGCCGTCATAGACAAGGACTTTGCCTCGTGTCTATTAGCCCAGAACCTTGGGGCGGACGTCTTTGTTATCGCCACTGACGCTGAGGCCGTGTTTCTTGATTGGGGGACACCGGGTCAAAAGGGAATCCGGTCGATCACGCCTGACGGCTTGGACGAATACAATTTCCCCGCGGGATCAATGGGTCCAAAAGTACAGGCAGCCCAAGATTTTGTGCGGTCGACCGGGGGGCGAGCGATCATCTGCGCTCTGGCAGATGTCCCACAAGCGCTGCAAGGGGAAAAAGGCACAACCGTCTCAATGGATGCCGGGAAAATCAAGTTTCATGACGTAGTATGAAGACGCAATCGACTACAGCGGAACCGGTTCACGGAAAATCCGTTGCCATTGCGGACAAGCCAATGGACGTAAAATAGATTTCGTTACGAGACTATTAGATAGCTTTTGCAGCTTTCTCGTCGCCTGCCTGGTAACTCTGTTATCGTCCCGACCGAGTCTGCACGCCGAACATCCTGCAATTGTTGAGACTATAGACAGCAAGGCGCGCGATCAGACGAGATCGTTGCGGCTGGCTCGCGGATGACGGGTCAGAAGTCACATAGCCTACCAAACAAAAGTGCAAACTTCTAACTACCGGGTTCCTGCATTAAAAATGTGCTCTCCCTGCTCATCAATCACCTGCTTCGCCTTGGTGATACTAAAGCTTTCGGCTTGATCCCGGCTGTTGAAAACATCCGCTCGGATAACAGCATAGGCCTTGCGTTCTCCGTCGATGGTCTTTTCAATACGGGCCGATAAACGGAATTTGCCATCTTCAGCGATCAGGTCAGGGAAAATGTCAAATCCTTTGTAAGCGACCGGCTTTGGATCTGACTTTTCACCGCCGCCGAAGAGTTTTGAGAGGATAGACATGGGGCGGTTCCTTTCAGCGTTTTTCGGATCTGAGTTTAGCGTTGCTGAGGGCCACGGGGAAGCTTGACTTGCGAACAATTCACTGTGGCACTTATCTGGAACACCGTGCTTCATCCGAGGTTTACGGCCCAGTTCGCGAGAGTTCGCCGCAGGCAAATGACAGGTTGTGTCAATTCATACTACAGGCGTGAGTTCAAAGTAGTAGATACCGTTCTTCTGGACCGTGAAGGTAATCGATTTGTCAAACGCCAAATCCAGCATCCGCGCAGCTTCCACAACAACCTGATTTTTATCAATGGTTTCAAGTGAGAATGTGGTGCCCGGGGGCGGAATCGAACCACCGACACGAGGATTTTCAATCCTGCTCCCGCATTTGTCCGCGAGAAAGAAACTTCCGGAGAACTCTCGAAGAACGGAGAGTGTTTCGTATTTTTGTTTTGTGAAAACGGAGTGCTAGGGATTTTTCAAGAGGAGGAGGCCACCGCTTCCATCTTGCCTTGTCGAATTTTGTGGAAAACTATCCAGTTCCAATTGCGTCCCCAGTGCGTCCCCAAGATAATACTCTCCGATAGAATAAGGAGTTCCCCATGGCGGCTACGGCGCTGACAGATGCATTTATCCGGAAGATCCAAATCGACCACCGCAAGGACTTTGTCTATGCTCGGCAGCCCGGTCTCACACTTAGGGTTACACCAACCGGAAAGAAGACGTTTTCCGTCAGGGTACGCTCTCTGGATGGTATCGAACAGCGCATCACTATCGGGTCTTACCCCGACATATCGCTAAAGAGCTCGCGCGAGATAGCTGCTGAAAAGCGCGCTGAGGTCCGAAAGACCACAGGGAATCTGAACCACATCCAGCAAAAAATCAGGACGCATTGCGGGCGTCTCCGACGTTACGTGAACTGGTCGACGAGTTCAGGGCCGCGCGTACGGGAGTTCGAGTGACTTGGGCACCCGGACGTGAAGGCGGGAAATCTGAGGCGGAGCGCCGCATTTTTTCGGTCTTCAATCCACTTCTCGACTTACGCGCAACTGAAATTACACCTGACGACCTCGCAGCTGCGATGCAGAGCTATTCTCCGCCTTCGGGAAGTCCAACTGCGAACGGGCAATGCAGCAGGGCGCGCGCCTATCCCATGCCCGTATTCGATTGGGCTGCTGGTCGCGAAGAGTTCCGTGCTTCCGGACTCAAACGCCTGCCGGTGCTGAACGTACCGGACATGCGTGACACCGCCGATCCGGCAAGCGCCGACCCCAACATAACGGGAAAAAGAAATCGGGCATCGAGGCGAGAAGAAATGGATAAGGTGCTTCCGCTACTCATCCACCCCGCTACCGCTTGCCTGGCAATGCGAATGAACCCGGTTATCGACATGCGTCCGATCGCACTGCAATTCATCCTACTCACTGCTGCACGTCTCGATGAAGTAGTGACTATGCGCTGGCGTGACGTTGATTTCCAGCGCAGGGAATGGCTGAAGCCATCAGTAAAGATGACCAAGGGCCCGCCAAGCCCGCAGCTCCTGCCAATCCCCGACGCTGTGATCGGTCTTCTTCAGAGTCTCCCAGGCTATGAGAAGCGCCGCCAACAGCCTGACGCACTTGTATTCCCATCTTCCTGCGATACAGAGCTGCAAAACTAGGATCGGATCACCAAGGCAATCCAGCGTGAAAGCAAAACCACCGACTGGAATCGCCATGATTTGCGTCGGACATCCGCAAGCTTGATGAGATTGATCGGTGTAGACCTCGGTACGATCGACCGCATCTTGGGACACAACATCGATCATGACCGTGAAGGAACAAGCCGCGCACTCGACAACCATCTTGCTGATCTGGACATGGGCTATGTCAAAGACCCTCAACGCACAGCCTTGAGTAAGTTAGCAACCGTTTATGCGAAACTCACGGACAGCCTGAGCTGACGAACACCCAGCGCCGCACACTCATAGACGTGGCACCTGTGCCTGTTGCCTTAAGCGCTGCTCAGGGCGAACGGCACTTCCAAAGCCAGCCCGAAGCGGTCATCCGTGCTGGTGCCGGCTAAGGTCGGCAACGATGAAGGTTTTTCGACGCGGGCCATTGCGCCCGGTCTCTGTTGGGCTTTGGCAACTTAGAAGGCATGAGAGCTAAGGCAATCAAAAACGGCCACAAAGAGGGCGAATGGCAACTAGTTGACGCGGACCCGATGGAATACGTTCAAGGGGGGTTTTCGCGCCTGTCCGTTCTGGGCAAGGTGGTAATAATGCGCCGCTTGATGGAGTCCGGAATTGAGGGCAACACGGCGCATCGGATAATCAACCAAGGGGTCAGAAACCCGGCATCTGACTTTCCGAGGTAGACGATATCTCTTTGCCGCTTAGGGATGCGGAATTCAAAAAATCTTTGGCCTCTCGTCCCGGCTTAACTTCGACTGACTGGGTCGGGGCGCAAAGCACCTCGCTCTGATCGGCAAAGCGTACCCGGATACCTTGTCGGGATACGCGTTGCCACTTCCAGCCACGGAAGTTACGCCTGAGCTCGCGCAGTATACGCCTGAGCCAGTGGCCCCAGCTCAATCTTCCAGCGGTGCCACCAGTAGCCCATGCATTTCGTTGATCAACTTTGTAGTTCTCTGGTTTTCGTCCTGAAGCAAGTGTAGGGTGTTGGACATTGATGCCATGCGAGCCTCCAGGTCCCGGCGTAGGATCTGGAAGGCGTTGAGTTCCGTCTGGATTAGACGCAATGGATTCAAAAGCGCCTCTCCGATTTCTGAGCGCTCGCCCGTCTCGACTTTCAGTAGCGCGAGGAGCGGCAGCAACTGGTCCACTTTGCCATCCATAAGTTGCAGCGCCGAGAGCAGGATTTCCGCCTCCTGCGGTAAGATCAGTGTTTCTTTTTCCATAGTCATCGAGGAGTCTTTTAAGCTCTGCAAAACAGGGTTTGAGGGAAAACAGGAGGTCGTTGAGGTTTAAGGCGCGGCGAGTACGATCGAGTGCCCTGCAAAGCGCCAGTCGGGCTTTGATGTGACGGGGCTCAAATGCGGGTCCAAGCGCGCCGCCGCGCTGCACAAAGTCGCCTCGTTCAAAGAGCCATGACGCGTGGCCATAGCGGTTCGGTCTGACGCGCCGTAGGATTGGCGGCTGGTAGCGTGCAAGCCTTGCATCAAATTCATCTACGTTCCGCGGCCAGTAACGACGAATGACATCGCTCAGATCCTCAGCTAGTTTGGCCGCGCGTGGATCACGTAAGCGCTGCGCCGGCGCAGGTGGTGTGAGTGTCGGTACCTCTCGATCAAAATAGGTCGGTCGCTCCAGTCCCAGACGCGCAGCCATGGTGACATGATTGCGATCTGTTTGCAGCGCCGACAGACGCGGTTCAATCCTCTGACCGTCAAACGCTGTGCGCGATACGGCTATGTGAATGTGATCGTAGTTGCTGCCGAAATGGCGCGCGGCGATCCATGCTGTTCTGAGTGGATCAAGCCCCATGAGATGCAACTGAAAGGCCGCGATCTTTTGCCATGTTGCGGCGTCTGCCTGCAGGCCCTCTGGCAGAGATAGCGTGATATGCAGAAACCCTGCCCCGTTTGCGAGCCGCTCGAAACAATCACACAGGTCGTGACGCCCGCGACCGGGAACGGTCCCACCGACCAACTCAGCGCCGTCGCGCAGGTCATGGCTTTCGATGAAACGGGCGTTTTCATGCAGGACAGTAAAGGCGCGCATCAGGCGTCCCCCCGATCAGACGCGCGCATCAGGGTGATGATCTCCTCAAGCTATCGGGAGATCAGGTCCATGCTTTGCCTTGGTGCGTGATCGAGCCGATTAAGGCTAAGACCCACGCTGCCGATCATCTCGGCGAGCGCGTCATCGACCCCACTTTGAAGGGCTGACTTGCGCAGATAACCTGCCCGCGTGCCGAACCCTGCCGTCCTAGCTCTGTTATCAATCTCACGAGCCTCATCTTCGCTCAGCCGTACTTTGATTGTGATATCGCGACGCCGCGTTGCGCGAGGTGCAGATGTATTCATTTCCGTCATCAGGGTGATCTCTTTTGTTCGCAGAAAAAGCTGTGGTGCAGTCTCGAATGCAGAATGGTTTTTATCGAGCCCTCCGAACGTCGCGCGCGTAAAAACCTAAAATGGAGGGGCAGCTTTCGAGGCGTGATTGATATGGTGAGCGGATTCTGTCAAAGATTGTCATGGGCTGTGGCTTTTCGTGTGCAGTAGTCACACACATAGACTATCACGGCATAATCCATTGATAAGACATATATTCCTCCTGTCCGCGCGATACATGTGGAAAACCCCGAAAGAATTGCGAAACTTTCACTCTCGGAAATATTTTGTGCGCACCGGAAGGACCAAGCAGGGGAATTTGCTTCGCGCGCGTTCCTAGTTTGCATGGAGTGCTCGCGGAAAATCCGGATTGTCTACGGGCGGATTTCGCCTGACTGAAGTCTTTCGAGGCCCCTCAGGGTGCGGGGTCAACGAGGGTCAGGGCAAGCCATTTTTGAAACTCTTCCCCGATAAGCTCGCTTGCGTTCAGCAGCGCGGCGACAAGTTCTACTTTCACTAGCGCGTGTAGCTGAGGGAACTGTGTGGCGTAGCGTTCGACCTTTTCGAGGTACATTCGTGCGCTAGGGGTCGGCAGCCATGGTCATGTCAGGTCGCGATTGTAGTCTGCAATCAGGTGGTCGATGTCATCATAAAAATAAATGCCGTCCCTACGCAGAAACAAGCCGCAATCGCAGTAGGTCTTAATAGCGGAGACCGAATGGGAGATCATAATGATCTGGCTTTGGCCCAGCTTGTCCTTAAAGACCTGTTGGCTCTTTTCCTTGAAATTCTTGTCCCCGACCGCGGTGATCTCGTCGATCAGGTAACAATCGAAGTCGATGGCCATGCTCAGTCCGAAGGCCAGGCGGGCCTTCATGCCGCTGGAATATGTCTTGATCGGCAAATTGAGCGAAGCGCCAAGTTCTGCAAAGGCTTGGACGCTATCAATAACTCTTTCGGTATCCTGTCCGTAGATGCGAGAAACAAATCGTACATTTTCCATTCCCGTCATGGAGCCGTTGAAACCGCCTGCGAAGCCAAGCGGCCAGGACACTTTCACCGATCTGTAAACGCGGCCGCTATCGGGTTGTTCCGTGCCGGCGATGATCCGCATGAGGGTCGATTTCCCGGCACCATTGCGGCCCATGATGGCGACGTTGCGGTCTTTGGGGAACCGATAGCTCAGCCCATAGAGGATTTGCTTGCGCACACCCTTCAGAGTGTATGACTTGGAAACATTGACCAGTTCAATCAAGGCTACACCCGTTTCTTGCGATAGAGACGTTCGCCAGCGAGACCGATCAATATCAAACCGATGGCGAGGCCCAGCGGATAAGTTTTGCTCAGAATGGTACTTTCGTAATTTGGATAGAACCCTTCCCGGAACCACTCGACCAGATGCAGAACCGGATTCCATTTCAGGATAGTGATTGCTTCGGGCGGCAGATTGCTGGGAATGTAAAATATCCCAGACAGAAAGAAGAGCGGTCGGGTAAGGACCCTTTCGATATGCAGCCAAGAGTCCCAGAGCGATACGACGACGGCATTGACCGTGCCGAACCCAAAGCCCAGAAGCGCCGTAACCGCGAAGGCCTGTATGACAACCTCAGGAAAGGCGGGCAGACTCGAGAGCCCGAGCAGGATAAGGCCGCTGTAGAACAACACAAAAACAATCAGATAGGTCGCCGAAATCAGGATTAAACGGGCGAAAATGGCATCGGTTTCCTGGATCAGCGGATAAGTCAGCAATGCCTTATTCGCGTCGAAACTCGCCATCAGCGTGTTGGACAATTTGTTGAAAAACTCCAGCGTCAGAATGCCCGTCGCAAAGAATAGGGCAAGGCTCTGACCAAACGGCGGTTGCCGCCCGATCAACGTGAAAATCGTTACAAGCACACCAACGCTGGCAGCAGGCGTCACGATGGCCCAAAGATAGCCAAACTGCGATGTCCCGAAGCTGGCCCTGGTTTCGCGCAGGACCAACGACCCAATGACCCGAGTTTGCAAGATCAGCAGTGCGCCCATGATCCGTCCGTCACGAAATGTGGTCGCGCACGGAATAGGTGACCAATACGCCTATCCCCCACATGCTGAATACGACCACCGACAAGATGAAGATATTCAACGCTCGGCGTGGATAGATCGCATCCTCAGGGAGCGATGGGTAGCTGTAAACCGCTAGATACCGTTGTTGCCGGTCCGCATCAATGCGCGCCTGTTCCAAGGAGGACAGGGCTGAGGCATAGGCCTGCTCGGCAAATGTCTTTTCAATTTCCAGCGCTTCATAAGTGGCCAGCAGACCGGTGAGCGGAGAGTCCGGGTTCTCTTTGCCCGGTGGCGCAGCGATGCCGACTGTCTGTTCCGCGATCTGTGCCGTCAACGCGTCGGCCTTGCGCTCAAGGTTGATCTTGGCCGGAGAGTCTTCATCGACCTCACCCAGCGCGGCGATGCGTGATCTCAGATCGACAAGCTGCATTTTCAGTGAAGCCAGAAGTTCGATCTGAAGCTGTGCGCTGGCTGCTGGATCGATCGAGAGTTCCTGGTCCCGGAATCTCCGGACCTGCTGTAGTACCTCGCGCAGCCGCGCCTCAGCGCGCTGCACCTCGGTCCGGGCAAAGCGCACCGAATCCTGACGTGCGGTTTCGGACAGCTGGTTTACAAGTGCGCGCGTGTTTTCTAGCACTAGGTTGGCCGTCCTACAAATTGCGTCGACGTAGAGATAGCGGGACTTTTAAACTTGCTAACTACCCGCGGCTTGGTGAATAGACCCGAGAGAAACTGCCAAAGTCGCCAAAAAAATCACCCAAGTCATTAGGGACTGTTGATACTTAATCATGTCCTCAATGATGCTCGTCTTGAACCTGCCGAATAGAGAAGCGGAAATTAGCAGAACGAACGGCTCACGAGCTTTTTCCATAAGGATTAGAAGCCTTGTTGCGACTGCAACAAGGCTGAAAGATAGATGCGGGAAAAAAAAGATGACGGCTTCTGGTAGAGGGCACTTCCGCTTGATACCACTGCTCAAATGTAGTGTTTCCGATAGGATCTGAGAGCTGGTCGTTTTTCCGGCGGCGTCAGTTAGGTCAAGTGTGGTTCAGGAACTCTTCCTTCCAGATTTCTTTACCCTCGTTCGGCTTCTTCGTCACTGTGCGACCCCACTGGTGTTAAGTCATTAATGACCTCGTCGGCTTCCATATGGTTGCCGCTAAAACGATCATTACTCGTCGACCTCAATTCCACGGTCGCGGCACCATTGCTTCAACATACGCCGGATCATGGCTGGCCGTGTCGGAAGATCTTCTTGTTTGCGGCGCTGATTATCAATGACTTCGATCATGTCACGCGCCAATCGGAGGTTGACCGCTTCGGTATCGACTGTCGGGCGTCCTCTCGTCTTTTTTGGCATGTTTGACAATCTCTTATTGATTTTTGGTTTTATGGTATCATATAATTCGGTGTAGCAAGGCTCCTATCCCTTGCCACACCCTGCCACACTGACCTCGACTCGGAGACCAGCATGACTACCACTCCGGTTATCACGCGCCCCGGCGCGGCAAAAGCCCTGTGGCCCGCATCAGCCGCAGATGACAGCCCCACCTTCATCACCTGCACCTTCGACACGCTGACCAAGGCAGTGGATGAAGCCAATAATTTGGAGCGCGATCTTTCTCACTCCCTCTCCTGGGATCCCGCTTGCGCTAATTTCCAAGAAGCCGCCGAAGCCCGCTGGCATGATTGTTTGGCACTCAGCGGCGAGATCCTGACCGCACAGGTGGTCCATGCCGAAGATTTGCCAATGCAGCGCATGAGCATGCTGCTGCACTTCCTCATCGAGTCCACGGGGCCGGAAGAGGCTCTCAGATTTCAGCAGCTGTTCAATGAGAACCAGGAGTTGTTCACCGTCGAAGATGGTGATTGCCAAGCCCTGATGCAGACCGGCGCACGTCAGATGAACGCACTCGCCGAACTCTCTTTAGCGGCTGAAGCGCAGAATTTCCTGCCCATCTAAACCCAAACTCCCAGCATTCTTCTGACCCAGCCCGCGGCGGACACGCCGCAGCGCCCGGCTCAGCCATGCCATTTCTGAAGATTCAGCAAGCGCCAGTCCCGGCGCCTGCCTTGTCCATTTTTCCCTATGCGGAGGCTGCCATGCCCCACTCAACCTACGAACATTTCCCGCAAACGGTCCATCCCCACTGGCGCGCGGCCGCCGAAGCCAAGGGCTTCGGCATCCTGCAGCGGGTCAAGGACCGCTATCACCTGCTCCTGTCCTGCCACACCTGCCGACGGACACATGCCAGCAAGATCTTTGTTCTCATGAACAGCCAGCCGCAGTGCCCGCATTGCATCGAAGCTCGCTGGCAGGCCGCGACCCGCAAAGCCGCCATCACGGCTTCTACATCGCGGACTGCGGACACCGTTTGCGCCGCCAGTTTCAGCTGATCAAGAGAGCTGCCGCCGGGTTCTGCGACGTACGCTGCGAGATTTTGCACGAATATTTTGTGCAAATTCCAGCGGCGCGGACTCCGATCGGTCCAAAATCCGGATAACTCCCTCTTGGAAATAAAATGTCTCACCCCCCGCTAGCCCGTCCCATGCCTTCCTCTCTGCCCGCCTCCCTCCGTAGAGAGAAAGTTCGGCAATTCAAGCAACTTATCGGCGTTGTTGCGGAACTCTGAGTGCTAAGGATCACATCACGAAACCATGCGGTTAAACGGGGCAGATGAGCAAGCCCGCTACCGTACGACGAATTGGTCCAGCTACAACGACGCGCTCAGAAAGCGTGGGTCGCTTCTGATTTGGTTGGACAAAGAGATGACTTGGCTCACGTCGCATGATGGCAGCCCCGGTCGCCCTGCGGTTTTCTCGGATGCGACGATCCAATTCTGCCTGTCGACCAAGGTTCTGTTCAAGCTGCCACTCCGTCAGACCGGAGGGATGGTCACCAGCCTTTTGCACCTGGCTGTTCTGTCCTGAAAGAGGTCTGTCCGGAATAACTCACCCCCCCATACAAGCCAAAAGACACGTGCTGAAAGCGCTCTGCGCCGGATGTCAGGAGAACAAAGCTAAGACAAAACTGTCCCACTTCTTTATGTGATGTGTCCCGGTGGGACAAAATACACAGTCAAGCTTTTGATTTTATTTGACAAAATTTGAGAATGGTGCCCGGGGGCGGAATCGAACCACCGACACGAGGATTTTCAATCAAGTTACCATACGTGATTTCAATGAGTTACAACAAAGTGCATCACTTCCTGTATAACTTTTGAAAATCAGAGGAGAGGCTTGAGCTTAAGATATTGAAATAAAATAGCTTTCAAGGATACAGAGTTCAAAAACCTGCTTGTGACCGCAAGATGTACAGCGGTCACAATGTAACTCAACCAGCCATTTTTGGCCACATTTCCGTGACCATTAGGCCTCCAGAAAATGACGCATTCGTCGATTTACATAGCGCCGACTTACCAAAAGTGTGGCATCACCTGTGATCCATCTAGAATACCAGTTTGCCTTGGCAGATTTAACAACCTCCAAAGCGTCCACTAGGTTGATATATGCCCTCTTAAATTTCTCAAGTTCATTTTTTTGAATTAATTCAGAGTTGGTTTCTAAAAAGAGAGTCAAACAGAAAGCCAATGTTTCCAATGCAACTCTGTCTTCCCTCCAACTCTCGGGGTCTAGAGTAACGTCAACAGTATCAGCAAGCATATCATCATGCCGAAGATGGCCTAGATAATAATTCTCAAGAAAAATCTTCTCATTCGCCTCTTCAACACTTTGGCTCAGCAAAGTAGCCAACTTTAAATACTTATCATTTGAAAAATCAGCATCCGTCAAACTCTTAGATGCAGACAAAAGCATGTGTCGGCTATCCGAAACAAGCTGCATTAAACCCATGGATTTCCCGTTATTCCAAATCCGAAGGCCAAACTTCTCAACAGCTTTCCAGTTTATTGCAGCATCTAAGTCAAATGCCAATTTGCATAAAAATGGTGAACTGGATTGCTTAGAGTAGGACTGGGTCACAATCATGGAGCAAATATCAATCGAATTGCCAGACATACGATTGATGGTTCCTTTGCCATCTCTATGCAACCTGTGCAAAGCTGATGAAAGAACTCTAATATTGTGAACCTTGGACACTCCCTGTAGCGCAGCGAGTGATCCCTCGAGAATAGCCACTCTCATGGGATTGTCGTTGCACAACAATTTTATTGGCCCCATGGGGCTATCCAGCGCAAGCGTAACCGGCGCTAACGCTGAAACAAAATCAGACATCGTTGTGGCGTCTGGCAACAAGTATCCAAGTGCATCCAAAGAAAAGTCAATCAGTTCAGCATTGTGCGGCTCACCCGTTATTGCATCGCCTAAAGCCTTGCATACTGTTGTGGAAGCTCCT
This sequence comes from Ruegeria sp. AWH4_226, assembly GCF_056159225.1. NCBI lineage: Bacteria > Pseudomonadati > Pseudomonadota > Alphaproteobacteria > Rhodobacterales > Roseobacteraceae > Ruegeria > Ruegeria sp. AWH4_226. The sequence goes on from NZ_JBSWUU010000003.1 coordinate 215,038, forward strand.
CGCTTATCCTTAGTGCGGATTTGCAAGGCCAGGTGAGCCGGTACTGTTCGAGATCCAACAGACACGTGTTGCAGGCATTCTGAAATCAGATCGCTAGTACCTTCGTGAACAGATTCTAAATGGCGAGCATAAAAGAACTCCATAAAGGTTCTGTGAGTAAACTCGAAAACGTTTTCACCCACCTCATGCAGTATCCATGCTCGACCAGTTAAATGATCGACCATGTGCCGAGCGGCCTCAGCGGACTTGCCCTCTCGATTATCTATATAATCTTTACGGAAAAAGTCTCGCGCCTCATCCAAGAGATCATCTTTGTTGATCCGACCGCCGTACTCTTCCCTTTCATAAAGCAAAGCTGAAAGGTGTTTGAATAAGTCAAAGAGCCGGTACCGCTCAGGTAAGTCAGGTATGATATCCCGATATCCGTCCCAACGCTCGAACAGCAGGTCTGCACAGAAGCCATATAGCCCAGCCCGATTATCTGGGATCTCACTTTTCTTACTGTAGATAATAACAATTAGCGTCAGTAACAACGGGCTGCGAATGAGCTCCGCAGCTTTTCGGTGTGCATCTGCCAAAAACACCGAACGGTTTTTCTCCGTTTCAACGTCATCTTTTTTGAGAACCGTGCAAGAAACATTATTGTATATTTTGACAATTGCACCGTCGTCCAAATGGTCGACACCTAGATGACTGAATCCATCCAGAGGTTGGGTTTCATACCCCACATAACGTGATGTCACGAGTAACGAAACAAGCGGAAACTCTTTTGTGAATCGTTCTAACTCGCCAACTACTCTCGCACGATTTGTCGGCGTCAACACTTCGTCCAGACCGTCTGCAACAACAAATGCTGAACCGATTCTCAAATGGTAAAGAACTGTAGCTTCCACTGGTGGCGTGTCAGGGTCGAGCACTGTAGAGCTAATTTGTTCGAGTATATAATGGGCTAAAGTGAGGCGCTCATCATCTGCTGCCCGAGCGATATAAGTTCTGAGTTGAACGAATACAGGAAGTGTCGTTCCACCCGAAAGAAATTGCTTGGCAGTCTCTGAGCAGAGTTTTTTCGACAGAGTACTCTTCCCACCACCTGGGTCACCAAGCAAAACAGTCTTTGAGATAAATTCGAGAGTGTCGTCCCACGAATTCGCAATTTCGGTTCTTGGCAAATGCCTCCGCAAGTCTTGGTACCCTACGAAGTTTCCATTCCTAGGGATGTAGCTTACCGGTACATCAACATAGATTTGGTCCAGTTCAACGCGCACAACATCACCAGACGAACCGTGTACATCCACCGTATTTAGAGACTGGAGAGTTGATTTCGCATAGTTTTGCAAGGGATCGAAGTGCGCACTAATTTGGCCGGCAACTGTGAGCGGATTGAAATCTTTCCCTTCAATCCATCTTCCTTCCTTATCCACAAGAGACGTTACTAGCGACGAAATTATAGTTGCTGATCGTTTGGCTCGATCCGCCAGAATACGCTTCTGCCGACGCTGACCTTCAAAAGTGAGATTTTCTGCGTAACTTTCAGCGGCTTGTTCGCAAGCTGATCGAAGGCAGATAGCCATTTGATTGGCGAACACTTCGGACGCTTCAGAGTCTCGTGCCCCTCTCGATAAATGGATGTAAGACATTAAGAGTTTTGCATCTGTGTCTGGCAGGTCCGAACCAAATATTGAAACCAAGTGATCAAGCAACCCCGAGCTTGATATGTCCAACAGGGCTTGGTTCGAGGCTTGCGTAAGGCCAGAGAAATTTCCAATCGAGCGCTCTAATGCATCATGTATTCTATTTTGCTTTTCCTTCGCACCATCGCGCCTTAGGTCTCGGCGCATCCGCCCGGTCAAAGAATAACGCCTGTGAATTTTCGAAAGAACTTTGCCCGCTAGGGCTGTGATGCCATTTACGGCCACACCTTCTGCAATAGGAGTCATGATCGCTCTTCAAATAATTTGATTAAGCTGCAAACTAAGACAACCTTAAGGCTATCCGCAATAGTTGAAACACAATATATGGAGGGCGTAGCGACTAATTTTTCAAGATAGGCTACTATTCAGCACAACAATGGAAGTGCTGCCTATGAGTTTCCTAGTCGATCTACTCCCACTTGTGCAAATGCTGCGAAAAAAGTTGCTACAGTCAACGACCTCAGCGCGTGGGAATATACTCAAGCGCTCAATGAGTCTCCTTTTTCTCCCGGACGTTACCTGCTACGACTACCTCTGACATGGCAGACGCGGCCATGTTGGGGCTTAGAAACCCCTCTACGACTAGGCCGTTAATACGGCTGAACCTTTGACCCTATGGTCGGGGTGCCTGTGTTATACAACAGGCTCCGGCTAAAGGCACAGGGACCGTGTCGTAGCGGTTTTCTAACACCCCGATCACCAGTCAACGGCGAGGGCGCTCGCAGATCGGGGCACATTGAAACAAGACCACGACAATATCGATGCAGAGCGAAGCACCGGACACCGTTCCCGCCGCTTCGGAAAACAAACCACCTGAACAATCAAAACCCCTGTCGGCCTTCATCGGTGTTGGCCGTATCGGGGCGGTGCGGGCCGACTGCCCTCATCAATCCATGACAACAGGCATTAAGACATGACAGACTCACAAGACACAGACGACAATAAAGACGAAGGCAGCATCTGGGACGTGTTCCGGCTCATCGGCTTTGGCGTCGTCTGCTATTTTATGTACGTGATTTTCTTCACCGATCCCCGAGGAGACCAATTCAACGAACTGGTCGAAACCTCAGCACCCGCCGACCAGAAAGTGTTTCTGGACATCGTCGGGACGGCTATCGAAACGGCAGACAGTGCCAGCAACGATGCAGCAGAGACAGCAGCCTACATCGCAGCCAACGAACAGCTTTGCTCCGGCCAGACCTTCGACCCGTTCAGCATGAAGACCGGATGGGTCGGGATTTTCGATGGCGCTGACCTCACGGACTCAAGCTCGAAAATGTATGTTGAGATCGACATCGGCTACGACAACGAAATCCGGGCCGTGGTGCCTGACGCATTGCGGAACACTGTGTTGAACATCGAGGACGGCAAGTCGGTCACATTCTCAGGGTCGTTTGAACAGGGCAACATGTATGAAAATCAGTGCCTGGACACCATCGGCTCGGTCCTGTTCGGAGCGAAGCCCAAACTGACCAACCGGCAGTTTACCTTCGACCTCAGGCAAATCGCAGAAATCGCCGAATGATCTTTGAGACGCATGGGAAGCCATTGCTGTGCGTCCTTCACTTTGCCCCCCCTTTTCTAATTCAGGTTCACAGGACACCATGAAGACGTTAACCTTTTCCACCCTCCTTGCCTTATCGGTCATGACCTTCGAGACCGTCGCATCCAGCATTGCCCAAGCACAATCCGTCAGCCAATCCCAATCGCAGCTTGAGGTGACGTTCAAGCAACTGCCCGAGCGGGACCGGATCACGATTCAAGCCCAACTATCCGACTTTGGCCTCTATGCTAGCACCTTGGATGGGCTGTGGGGGCGGAACACTGAAAACGCCCTACGCCAAGCTGCTGCGACGATGGAACAGAACATGGGGACAGAACTGGCATTGCATTCGTCACAGCAGGCTCGGGCGTTTCTTAACCAATTCCTCGACGGATCAGCCAGTGCCTTCATGTGGGGTGAAGGTGGCGAATGTGACGGGTGCGGAGAAACTGACCAACAACACTTTGCTAACGCAGAGAACACAGTCGTTCTGCCGGTAGGGTTTCAATGCAATGCGCAACCCCGTGTCTACCAAGCTGGCAGACTAGAATTTGGCGGGTTGGAATGGACCCAAGTATCTGATCAGGTCGAAACTCTATTGGCATCGTTCAAGCATTCGACGGAAAATGGACGCCGCCTTGATCCATCAGAAATGCGTCAGATGGAAGACATCATCTATACCCACGAAATCCCCTATGCAGCGGAGTTTTATGGGTATGCACTGTATCAGGCTGGCGACCTCACCCGAACGTGTCAACGTTCTTCCTGCACCTGCTGGCCTGCTTTGCAGAGGAGGAACGCCGACAGATATCAGAACGCACCAGAGCCGCACTCACAGCGGCAAAGAACCGGGGAACCGTCCTCGGACGGAATGCACATGCGTTAGCGGCCCAACGGCAGTCAGAGAAGCGGACATTCTTTGAGACGATCCGCATCGAATTTGAACGTGCGTTGGTCGAGGCTGGATCATATTCGGGAGCAGCACGACTGCTGAACGAATGGGATGTAACGACGTGCAAGGGCGGTCGCTGGTATCCACAGACTGTGAAGAATTACGCGGTGTTCTTATCGGAGGGCGATTTGCAGCATTCTTGATGGCTTGCGCCAGAATGATGGCTGTGCGGACAAAGCAGACTTTGTCATCCGCAACAACTATCGCCATTCTGGATCGGCGGGCAAGGCACTGTGGCATAGGAGCAGTAGACACAACAGTCCCCTTCCAACGGCTTCAAGACCGCTGCGCAAGACTTGCATTCATAGAACCACTGGCAAGCATCCGTCGGCATTATTTCGGTTTCGCTGTGACCGCATTTCGGGCACGTCAGGGTGCTTTCAAGCACTACAGTTTGCTCTGTCATTGTTTCACATCTGCATTATCAGGTAATCGTTGATCCGGGCCTCGTTAAAGACGACGACCCAAGCCAAGCCTGTGATAGCTGTCGTCCCCGAAAGCCACCATTTCAACTTTGGTAGGGAACCTCGCTGATAAGTTACAAGCCACGATATCGCGACAAGCACCGTCGAAATCGCCAATACGTGGTAGCTTGCCGCCGCGATCTTTCCGAAAATGGCCAGCCAACTGCCCCCTAGTCCCAGCAACATCATTGTCATGGGCAATACACAGCAAGTCGCAACGCCAAGTGCTGACAGTGATCCGAGATAACTAACGCTAAGGTACTTCTGCATTTCATTCCCTTGATCAATTTGAGGTGTCGAAACGACGGCCTTTGGTATAACTTCTGTAGTCGCTACAGGATCAAGACGGAAAAACTCACATGTTTGCGATTGGGGAAGCATCCCGGCAAAGTGGCGTTGGTATTGAAACCATCCGCTACTACGAACGCGAAGGGATCGTGCCTAAACCAGAACGGGCACCGAATAATCGGCGGATGTACTCTGCGCACGATGTTGGAAGGCTTCGCTTCCTAAAAAAATGCCGTGATTTGGGCTTTCCACTAGCCGATACAAAGACGCTTCTCAGCCTGTCCGAAGGCGACGGAGAGGATTGCCGATCAGTAAAAAAGCTGGCTGAGCTTCATATCTTCAATGTGCGTGAAAAGATAAACGAGCTGAAGCGATTGGAAGCGGCGCTGAACGAACTCACAGCTAACTGCGACAGCGGGAATGTCTCTTGCCCCATGCTCTCAAAACTGCGTACCGACTAGTCAAACTTTGGGCTCAAATCAGTCATTGCTGCCCGACCTATTCCACTTCCCGACCAAAGCATCCAGCGCATCTTTCACAGGGTTCCGAGGGTGTAGCGCCATGTCGGCCTCTACCACCGCCAGATCGAACGCAGCTTTCGGCGTCAGGAATTGCTCAACGTCAAGTTCTGGAAACAGCGATTGTATGATGTCCCCCCAAAACAGCAACAGATAGTGCCGTCCGTGGCATCTGATACAGGACGCAGATCGAATGTGTGTGACGGCGCACGAAGGCCTTTGCCGTAGCCCCCGACCAGCGCGTTGAACGACACATTTCATTCCCGAGAATGTAAAACGCAGTCATACATTTCAATTGCATTATGTTTTTCTACTTCCTAATCGTATCCCCAGAACACATTCATGGACCCCAACTAAAAAGGAGACTCGTATGAGCACAACCCTTGAGAGGCTCAAACGTGAGAGAGCCGAAATCGACGCTGCCATCGAACGAGAAAGCGGAAAAGAGGAAGCAAGGAAGAAGCTCAGAGCGCAAGCTGAAAAGTTAGGCTATTCAATTGAAGAGTTATTTTTGTCAACCGACGATGAGCAACAGTCAAAGCAGCGCCGCCCCAAAGCAAAGCCAAAATACCGTGACCCGGAAAACCATCGCAAAAGCTGGGCGGGCGAAGATTCTGGTCGACCGATGCCGGACTGGTTGAGGGAGAAGCTCGATGCTGGCCACAAGCTGAAAGAGTTCCTGATCGAAGACTAACGATACGAAGTCAGTTTCGATACTAGGCGGGGCTTAAGCCCCGCCTTTTTTTTTGTTTTCATGCTGGCGTCTGGGTTCAAAATCTTCAGAGGTCTACAAAACTGAATGCGCTTCAAATATTCCTCTAATGATCGCTCCTTTTCGTGGCATACTCCCAACTAGTTTAGAAATTTTTTCAAAGAATAATTACATTTACCACTTGACATAACGTGCCCTCTTCGATATTAACGTCGTGTTCCAGCAAATGCTCGAACCTCCCCCTGAAAACTTAATACGAAACCTTTGTGAACACCCCTTATGAGGGTTCTAAAGGTATGATCAATCAATGAGGTAATTACTGTATGATGAAAAAACACCAGAAATCCGTTCCAACTTACGCCAAATTCATCGTGGACTCGGTGGAACTAAGGAACAAGGCGACGGATGTTCTGAAAAATATCTACAAAGAACGGGGACTAGATATTCCCTGTGCCAACACAGCAGCCCAGATGAAGAGTGATGTTATCAAACTCGTCGCTCTGGGACTGTGTTAGAACGAGGCCGCCCAACAGGTGGCCTCAGTGAGCAGATCGCTCATCTAACCAAAATCATTGAAAACTTAAATTTACATCTGGCAGCCCCTACAGGGGGCCGCTGGGTGATGCCTGACACTTAAAACAAAGAAAAACCAAAATGAAAAACAATTCCAACTTTACTATTTCAACACCGATGGGTGAGGGCGTCATGCACGGCAATGTGTGTGTTGTAACTCAAACCGGAAATGAGAATTGGTCACTAGAGCTTTGGCACGAAGCGCTCGACGATTGCAGTCGTGAGTTCATTTCTAAGAACATAATGGTCGAGTTTGTTGGCCATAGCGTTGATTGTGATACCGGAGAAGAAGACAAACTGTCACCTGTCTATTTTGCTCTCATTTTATCGAATGGGCTAAGCTATTTTGAAGTTTCCGAGCTAATCAAAAAGCGTGTTTCTCAGCGGCCCTCAGGAACTGCGTGCTTCGTTCGCTGGATGGATCAAAAACAACGAGACAGCGAATTTATCGTAAATCAATTTTATATACATGATGACAAGACGATGTGGTTTGATAAACGAACCGGAAAGCCTCTCAACTACATTGAAGTAGACCATCTTATAGACAGTGACCTTGAAGATGTTCTTCACGGCATTGACCAATCTAGTGTTGTGGATTGGGGGCAGGAATTGCTTGACGACGTCTACTATGATGAAATCCATCGCACGATGGAGATGTATTTTCCATCGCTGAAATGGAGAGAAGAATATCATTATTGCCATCCACGCAATGTTTTTACCACAGGGTTCATCTCTACAGGCGTGGAGCGTGGTCCAATGAGCTGTGACGGGCTATGGATCGACGGGAAGTACTACGAGGATGTTTTTTGTAACAATCTTTCTGTCTGGGGGATTCCAAACGAAGTGATAGGATTCGATGACATGTCACATTTTGACTTGGAGTATGACGAAATCAAACGAGTATTCGACGACCAAGGGCGGTTGGCGAAGTACCTACCAAAATAAGAAACACACCCAAAGGTTATTTCAACGGAATAGGCCGCACTTATGCGGCCTTTCTGCCCCAGCCTTGGTGAGAATGCAAGACGAACGGGCAATGCTGATTAAGTACAGGAAGCTCAAAAACTTCGGAAAAAGTTGCTTTTTTTTCACCGGATCACCCAAAGTTTTGGGCCTCGTCCTTATAAATAGACCGATCAAAAGCCTTGGTGTGTGGATGGGTTGCCTTCAATTGTCCCCACGGGTCCGCACACCAAGCACCCAATCGACGGAGGCTGACATGACCCAGAACAATACCCAATACACCGGAAACGTCGAAGCGCTTGAGCGCTCCGTTTTCACAAAACGCAACTTCCGCAGGCAAGCCGACCGCTGGATGCTGGACAACCACAAACTGGCAATACGTATTGTCGAAGCCTACATTCGTGGTGGACGTCCTGCTGCGGAATATTTCATGCAGGCATTCCAGTTCGGCTACACTGTGGAAGCCGTCGAACGTGCCCTGAAGATCGTCACCCAGAAACAACGGCTGGCATGGATTGCCTCCGGCTGGATTATTAGCCTATCCCCGGAAGACAAAGCCCGCAAACTGGCCAAGGTAGCCGCAACCGTTAAGGGTGTTCGTGAAGCCCTGCGGATCAAGCAGCAGCGTGTGACGAAAGCCATCAAGGTTGGTTACAGCCCAACCACCGTGAAGACTGCATACGTCCGTGTGAAGGGTTATGCGGGCTGCACATACGATGCGGTTCTCAGCTATGTGTGGGCAAAATACAAAGATCAGCAGGAGTTGGCCGGGTATCCGGCAGGTGGGTAGATCAAGAGGCTCGATGCCTCCTGAACCACGAACATCAACCCTCAGCTCCTGACACGGACCCAAAATCTAAACCCCAAACAATCAGCAAAACAATCTCTCGGCTCTGCCGAGTGTTCGCATGCCAGATATTCAGGTTCGGGACGGGTCAGTACGTTGATGCATAAAAGAAACCCAAATGAATTCAAATTATTAAATGTGAATGAGAACAAAATCCAGAACACTGAAAGCTCATGGACGAGCGTAGCGAGGACATGAGTACATGGGGTTCAACTGAATGCCGATGGAACCAAATGATCGATCCATGGCATCTACCGGACAGTAATGAACGTCAACAGGACCAATGAAACCTGAATGAACCCCAACTACAGACCCCTTCGGGGTCAGGTCTTCGACAGTCCTGATTGAATGAAAAATAGAAACAACATTCGTGCAACGAATGTCTTGCGAAGCAAGCGATTGAACCAACATGGCCACCCATCGCAAGCAGTTGGCCAACAGATAGCCACCTGCTTCACTTCGTGAAGTGCTTCGCACGTGCTTGATGGTATTGGATCAACGGTAGCTGGTTGGATAAAAACTATTGGCCCAATTGCCACCATTTTGGAACTGACAGCCGCTAAAAGGACGGACAATTGCCTTCCATCGCTACCAGCCAGCAAACACTTGCCACCCATCGCAATTGTCCAGCTACCGTTTGGCTAGCCAACTTCACTTCGTGAAGTGCTTCGCATGGTTTGGGTTGTGTTGCTCGTGATTTGTCCCAACTGGAATGCAACAGGTCCCATTGCGTTCTATCCGAACCCAACGGGACCAATAAAATGTTCAAAGCAACTGGCAGAGTTCACTTTCCGAACCGGCTGCGGATTGCTGTTGCAGCCGTCTCAAGGACCGCATCCAGCTTGCCGTCACTCGTGAGGGTTTTCAGCTTTTCGAGGTTTTGCACCACGTCTTCTGCATCCGTGCATTTGATCGCCGACAGGCCCGGAGCCAGTTCCAGCGAGGCTTTGCCGTACCTCGGCGAAATGAACCAATCCCCTTTGCTCGACTGCCAAACCCACGTGCTTTTCGCCGGGTTGCTAGCCTCTCCTGCCGTCATTCCGGCCAACTGCTTGTCGATGGCAGCGATGAATTTCTGACGACGCTGATGGGACGGTTGCGTGGTTTTAGGTTTTTCCGCTGCTTCCAGATTGAATTGCTTTTCAAGTGCCATTGGGATCTCCTTTGCTACCCCAACGGCGTCCCTTGGTTCACGATTACAGACAACAATCATCGGACAAAACGACTAGCCACCAGTCTACCCAGTGCCATCCATAATGGCAGCATTGGTGAAGAGATTGACCCGTGACAACTCAGAATTCTAAGTCTTTGCCGTTCAAAAAGGGATAATTACACAATTACGTAGTTTTCCTGCAAAAATAGAGAGCGATGTAGGGCGGCATGTTATAGTGGGCATCTCCTTCACCCGCCGTTCCACTCGTAAATTCATGTCGGACGGAGTAGGGATGCCTCACTCCGCTATTCGCAACGGTCGGGGAATTGCTATTCCCATTAAAAAATTGCGTCTTGTCTATGGTCATGTGAGTATTGCTGGGATCAAATTTATAGTCGTGAGTGTGAACCGGCATCTCTTGCGTCGTTAGCCGTACCATTTCAGTTCCATTGAACTCACCTACTATCCGTTCCGTGAGTGGTTCACCATTCGAACCATTCCTGAATGCAGCCGGGCCGTTGTCCAACTCTTCTTTGGTTGCAGCGCCAATTATGAAGCGCGCTCCTGCTTTCTCAAATCGGTCCCAACCTTCAGGACAGCCTCCATCAAAAATCATAACAGCACTGTCCGGCAGATTAGCCAAATTAAGGCTACGATTTTGATCGGAACTCGAAGCTCGTCCAAACTCTACCCCGGCCAGTTTGAACTCAAACTTGAAGGCGATAGCCAGAATCACAGCTCCAACGAGAGATACGAACGCCAACATCATTGCAATCGTTGACCAAGCGACTAATTTTGGCGGTACGTGACGGGCAATAGTATCGAGTGCAGAACGTTTTTCTGTCATGGCCATCCCCTCAACAAGCCTCCAGATACTGCCCACTTTTTTATTCAGAAACCAGCTTTTGGATGCAAAACCATTCACATATCTCACTCGAGGCAATGTAAGCTCCAAGGCGTCGACCGACTGGCCCAACCATTTCTACATTTGAATATGACACTAAAAACACTTGCTGCCGTGACTCAAAAAAGGTCGATCATCAGAGTTTAATTGCAGCAGATCACTCCCTGTGCTGCAAGTTCTCAATGATCCCTGTCGTGGGAGCCATGTTTCTCAAATAGAACCGCTCCAACTGATCAACGGACGTTCCAGCATTCTTGGCAAGGGTGTGGGTGTTCACCTTCCCATTCGACGACCTCACCCGGGACTGAATAGCATAGTGCCGAAGTGAGTAAGGTGACAGCTTACGGTCCTCATCCAGCAGATCGGCCTTTTCCAATATGTGGTTGAAGATACGCCGAGCCGTGTTGATCGCCGTTGTTCGATTTGGGTATTCTGGCATCCAGACATAGCCGTTCCTGTCTGGCCCCTTCTCATCGAATGGGTTCAGGGTGGCATGGTAAAGAGGCACCGCCAAAGGCATCGTCACACTTACCCGGCCACCTGTCTTGCCGCCCCGCACATTCATTTCCAGATGCGCAGGTTCGCCCTTAGTCTGAATGTCCTTGTGCTTCAGGCCGAACAACTCCCCCTCAGTTGGACGGAGGAAGGTGTGGACCACAAACCTGAACATCTTGGCATGATGGCCGGTGATCTCAACACCACGAACCTTGTCTCTGCGTTTGACACATTCACCGGCAGCTTTCATGAAACGTTTGTATTCGTCATCGGTGAACGTGTGCCGGGGTGTATCAACGGTCTTTTGCTTCGGCATCACCGGCAGCACATCCAGCAAACCATCCTCGACGGCCAGTGTCAGGACCTTGCGGATGATAATGGTGTGTTTGGCCTTAGTTGATTCCGCCAACCGCTTTGGCCGGTTCTCATCCAGATGGATCAGATAATCCCGAACCATCCCCGTGGTGATCTTGCTGACATCGTACTTGCCGAAGTAGCAGATCAGTCCATCTTTGGATCGGTTCAGCAGCTTGTTGTCACCGTCCGACCATTTGGATTTGCCCTTCTGCACAGCCATCAGCTTTTTGGCATAATGTTCAAAACTGGTGGCTTTCTTCTTGGCGTGGTCGCTGTTGGCCTTGCTGCGGAACGTATCGGCAAACTCATAGGCCACTTCAATGGCTTCGAGACGTGATTCTTCCTTGGATGACCGATGAACGTATTTGCCCGCTATCGGGTCTCTGAATCGGATATACCAATAAGGGCTGCGCTCTGTACGATAGATCGCCAGACCCTTTCGGAGGTGTTTCAGCTTGGAGATTTGGTTTTTTGAATCTTCGGCCAAGGTCAGCCCGTCGGAGGAGTGTATAACTGTGTATAACTTTTACGGTTGAAAATTCGAAGGCTCAACAATCAAAATTTATCAAGTGTTTCAGAGAGTTAATGGTGCCCGGGGGCGGAATCGAACCACCGACACGAGGATTTTCAATCCACTGCTCTACCCCTGAGCTACCCGGGCACGGGAACGATTTTGATCGTAGGGTGGGGGCCTTCTATGACTTGCATCAGGCAGTGTCCAGAGGCTTTTTTACATTTTTTAGTGTGGACGCTTTTGCTCTGCTTCGTCTTGTGAGCCGTCGGCGTCAAGGTCTTCTTCGCGCTGCGACGGAACCGCGTATGAGCCGTTTAGCCACTTGGCAAGGTCTATATCCGCACAGCGCTTTGAGCAGAACGGACGAAACTTGATCACAGTGTCGGAACCACAGATCGGGCAGCTCATTTCAGCACCTCCGTCAGAGGAATTCGACCCCTTTTGCGTTGCAGTTCGTAATGACCCAACGGGGTCCATCCGGCCAGGTTGGTTTCGATACCGTCAGCCTTGAACGCGGCGCGCAGGGCGGATTCGAACCCACGTCGATCTTTTTTGGGCATAGGCGCCAAATCCAGAGTAATTTGCCCGCCCAACCCCCTTACGCGTAACGCGCGAGCCAGGGCTTTGGCGCAGGCAAAGTTTGCTTTGGTTCCAGCGGCCAACGACGTGTCGGACCCTGTATTCACGTCTACGGCGACCAACGCGCGCGTGGGCTGTATATACAAATGACCCCCACCTTGCAGCGGTTCGGAGATTCCACGGGCCACGTCCAACGCGTCAAGTACGCCTTGCTCCACGAACCCGCCAGCTTGCGTGACCACCTCAGCCGGATCGGTCCAGTCGCGCCAGGCAAGGACGTGCGGGCCATCGCCTTCCAGCAGGAGGCCTGATTCCGTACCCAAATCGTTCATAACCTGATCGGCATGGGCCAGCATGGCGCTGATGTCCTGCGCAATTTCACCTGCATCCTCGCCTTCACAACAAGACCGCAAGATCAAACCGTAGTCGCTGTTTTCCATGCATTCATGCGCGATCTCAAGCAGACGGTCACGCTCAGCCTCATCGCGAATAGAGCGTGAGATATTCAAGCCCGGCGCATCGGGCGTGACGATCGCATAGCGGCTTTTGAACAGAATGCGATCCGTAACCGGAAGCGCTTTGCCCGGTTCGGCATATCCCGTGACCTGCACCAGCATCAGGGTGCCGGGCTTAATTCCACGACCTTGGCGCAGAAAGGCCGGGCCATCCGGTGTTGTTAGGAACATTCCACCCTGCCCCTTCACCGGACGGTCAGCGCGGGCGCGATAGATTGTGCCGGGCGCAGGGGCGTCTCCGGCAATCAGGAAATCCTCTAACCGGCCATCCACCATCAAGGCGGCAGCTTCGCGGTTGTCGATATGGTCCAGAACGATAGTGCGACCCTTCATGAGCCCTCACGGTACAGGGGATATCCAATGCCTTGCAAAAGAGCAGCCGTTTCCGACAACGGCAAGCCTACGATGCCAGTGAATGACCCGGATATCCATGGAATGAACGCGCCGGCAGGACCTTGAATAGCGTATGCGCCTGCTTTGCCCTGCCAGTCTTTGGTCGCAAGATATGCGTTGATTTCCTGGTCCGACAGCCGTTTGACCTTAACCTGGGAAACCACGTCGCGCTGTAGCACCCGCTCCCCACGCCGCACCGCGACCGAGGTGATCACGCGATGCCGCCGACCGGATAGCGCGTACAGAAACTCCGCCGCTTCCCCTTCGTTTTCGGGCTTGCCCAGAATACGGCGGCCAAGCGCAACCGTGGTATCTGCGCACAAGGTAATGTCGTCGCCATCTGCTTCAACTGCCTGCACCTTTGCGCGCGTGATGCGATTGCAATACGGAACGGGCAACTCGCCCTTTATGGGGGTTTCGTCAATATCCGGGGCGCGAATAAAATCAGGCTGTACGCCAAGCTGCGCCAGCAGGTCCAGCCGCCTTGGGCTGCCCGATCCTAGGATAAACGCCATTTCGGCTGGCGTTACTTGAAGCGATAGTTGATCCGACCCTTGGTCAGATCATATGGGGTCATTTCGACCTGCACTTTGTCGCCGGCCAGAACACGGATGCGGTTCTTGCGCATCTTGCCTGCCGTATGTGCGATGATCTCATGGCCGTTTTCCAGCTCGACCCGAAACGTCGCATTAGGCAGGAGTTCCTTCACGACACCGGGAAATTCGAGCGTATCTTCCTTGGCCATGTTGTCTCCATCATTACGTTGCACTCGCAGAATCTGCGAGGATGTGCGCTTAAATGAGCCTATTTTGGGCTTATTTCAAGGCCAGAATCACTCAAACACGGGATATTGTGATTGAATTGGCGCGGGGGGATTGCTCTGCCCAATGGGTGCGGTTCAGCACGTGCCCATCTGCTCGGACCTCGGCAATGGCCGAAAGATCAATATCCGCATAGGTCCATCCGGGACGGTTCATTGTTCCCTCAGACAGCACACCGGTCGAAGGAAACCCCTTGTCCGGCGGACCAAAAACGCCGCCGGTACCTGTGTTCATGTCCACCGCCTCGGACCAGTCATTATTACCGACCAAGGATGCCATCACCGTAACGCATTGGTTTTCCAGTGCCCGCGACATCGCTCCGATCCGGACGCGCCAATAGCCTGACAGTGCCTCGGTACAGGACGGAACCAAAATCACGTCGGCTTCACGCAGGACGCGGCCAAGCAGGGGAAACTCGCTGTCATAACAAATAAGTACACCGATTTTGCCCAATGAGGTTTCAAAGAGTTTCAGCGGGCCGCCCGGCACAATACCCCAGTCGTCGCGCTCGAACCGGGTCATGATCTGTTTGTCCTGATGGTCTTGCCCGCCACCGGGTGCATAAAGTTCAGCACGGTTCACCGGACGTCCCGACCCATCCGTAATCGGGGCTGACGCACCCAGAATATATACCCCATAGGTCTGCGAAAGGCGTTGATGCAGAGCCTGCGCCGCTTCCATCCGATCTGATACGGCGCGGATCGAATGTTCCAGATTTCCGGCGACCTTAGCCCCGTCCAGCGTTGATAGTTCCATCGCGCCGTATTCAGGAAAGACCAGCAGGTCGGCCCCCTGCCCTGAGGCCTCGGCCACCCATCGGTCCAGCTTGTCTTCGTACTGCGCCCAACTGTCGAGCCAATCAAGATTATAGGCGGCGGTGGCAACTTTCATGACGACTTCTCAGATTTGGGTGCAACACGACCCTAGAACCGGGTCACTGCGCTGTACAGCGATATCACCGCGCACAGTGCCTATGTTTGGACATTGACACTGGGTTATCATTGGCCAGCCGAAGTGAAAGAACGGACGGACGATACGGTATCAAACCTGACGCTCGCTTTTTGGTAAATCCCGTATCCAGAACTGCAGCGGCTTCATTGTTTCCTTCTTGGCGCCAACGTCCTTCCATGAGAAATGCGCAATCGCACCGGGCAGCGGCGTGTAGCCTCGCGAGTGCCAGAAAGCGTCCAGCGGGCGGTAATTTTTCGGCCGCATGGGATGGTCTTCTGGGCGTTGTACACTGCAAAACGCGCATTTGGTGAAGCCAAGCCTGATCGCGTGGGCTTCTCGTAAATCAAAGAACCTATGGCCAGCGCCCTGCCCGCGATAGTCCGGCAGCAGAACAGACTCGGCACAGTAGAAAATCTCAGACACGTCCAGCCCCGAGCTTTGGAATGCAGCGCCGAAGTCGTCGGCATGATCGGCTAGCGGGGCGCCAGTTGACGCTCCGACCAGGCGATCGCCGTCAAAAGCACCGACGAGGATGGCTTTCTCGCTGTCGCGATACGATTGCAGGTATCTGCGTTCGTAATCCAGATCACCATCATAGAGATAGGGCCACGCCCGAAACACCTTCATGCGAAGGCGAGCAACGTCGTCAAGAGCGTCTGACAGGGTTGCCCCGGTCAGCGCGCGAACTGTTGTGATCTCAGCCATCAGTGACCTGCCGCACCCAGTCGGCAAGGTTGTAGAAGGTGGTGACGCGCGAGATCTGACCGTCCTTCAAGTCAAAGAATGAGCCGGCAGGCAACCGATAGGTTTGGCCACGCGCTTCGGGCAGACCTTCATCCGTTTGCAGGTAGGTGCCGTTGACCGTGAACTCAGCCGCGGCCCGGGTGCCGCCTGCGGTCTCGAATATCACAATGTCGGTCAGGGTCTCGCGGTAACAGCGGTTCATGTGGGCGCAAAACGACGCGAATTTCTCTTTGCCAACGCGGATCTGGCCTTCGTTCACATGGTGGGCCACATCATCGGACAGGCAGGCCAGCATGCCATCCACGTCCCCGGCATTGAAGGCGTCGAAATAGGTTTTGACAGTTTGGTTCATGTACACTCCGTAGGTTCGCCCCAGCGATCTTTGAGGTGCTTGATGATCTGATCGCGGGTCTGTCGGTAGTGACTTAGCTTTTCCGCGCGCGTTTCGCCCAGTCCGGTAGGGTCCATTATTGGCCAATAATCGACATCCAGGTGAAAAATCCGGGTCAACTCCAGCGCCCTGCGCTGGCTGGCAGGCGACAGGGCAACCACCAGGTCAAAAGAACTCAGATCGTCGCCCCATTCCTGCATTTCGTCAAATGAGCGCGACCGGTGCCGGGATAGTTCCACGCCGATCTCCTGGCAAACTGCGATGCAAAAGCCGTCAATCTCAAGATCATTGTGCACACCGGCGGATTGCACATAGGTTCCGGTGCCGTAGAATTTCTTCATGATGCCTTCGGCCATTGGGGACCGAACCGAGTTGTGGTCACAACAAAACAGGACCGACTGCGGCAGAGGCGTCACCCGTCACCCCCCGAAATGCAGCACGCAAATAAGCGTGAACAGGCGGCGGGCGGTGTCTGTGTCGATATCCGCTTTGCCTTCCAGCCGCTCTTGCAACACGCGGCTGCCTTCGTTGTGGATACCGCGCCGGGCCATATCAATGGTTTCGATCTGACTGGGCGGCAAGGATTTCACCGCGTCAAAGTAACTTTCGCAGATCTGGAAATAGTCTTTAACCACCTGCCTGAACGGCCCCAGCGAAAGGTGAAATTCGGCAGCTTTTTCTTCGGCTTCGGTCGCGACGTCGAATACCAAGCGTTTGTCGCGGATCGACAGGTGCAA
Organism: Ruegeria sp. AWH4_226; assembly: GCF_056159225.1. NCBI lineage: Bacteria > Pseudomonadati > Pseudomonadota > Alphaproteobacteria > Rhodobacterales > Roseobacteraceae > Ruegeria > Ruegeria sp. AWH4_226. The sequence continues at coordinate 232,143 of NZ_JBSWUU010000003.1, forward strand.
ATGGTATGGACCATCCGGGACCACACGACCATCGCGCTGCGGCAGGGTAAAGCTGTTGTCTTCCAACAGATCAAAGATAGCGACCTTACGCTCCTGCTCGATCTCTGGTGTCGGCGGGGGCAGGTTGCGGTCATCAAGTTCGATACGCGAAATGCGGGTCATTTGTTCGATTGGTTCGTTAAGGTCAACGAAGACTTAACGCAACTGAAAAAATTGAACAACGCGTCAAAGGGCTAAATCGGATGATCCGCCGGGTCTATACCATGTTTTTGCAAAAGCGTATCGACCAGTGAACCTTGGTTGATTTTTCGACCGTGGAAAATCTTGCGGAACCATGACCCAAAAAAGTGGACAGACATCTTGTCTTCCCATTCTAAAAACTCAAGCTTTGACAGATCCGGATCATTCCAGAGCGATCTGTAACGCAGAGGTATCGGGTACAGGAGAGTGCGTGGCACCGCCATCTTATGTTCCGGTGTGTTATAGATGTAGTGGAACAACATCGGCGGTCCAAAGCTGAAAAGCGGCAAGCTCCAGTAGGTCGAAATCCCGTACAGCCCGCGATACGTGTTTTTCTGCTGCTCGGACCACCAAGCCGGAATAAGTTCGCTTTCAAAGGCATATTCGCACATTTCTTGCAATGCCGGGCTATCCTGAGGAAGCGCCAGAACACCGTTCATAATCCGCCGTTTCCTGCGGTTGGCCAACGGAAAAAGATAACCCTCGTTCGTCTCAAAGGGGCGCACCGCGTAAGCATCAGAATCAACCCAGATGTAGTCGGTTTGTTGCAGAAGTTTCAGGCGAAACAGGTCTGCGTGGACGGCAACAGAGCGTGTGACAGGGTCACGAAAAATCTCAGGTGAGTCGAAAATCTCGCGGGCATCGCGGGCTTCGACATAGCCCGGAATATCTTCAAGCTCACCATAGTGATAGACGATCGGCTTTTGACCGACATCCGCAAAGGATTTCAGGCACAAATGCTCCAAAAAGCTGAGCCGCCTTCCAATCCAAAGGGTTGCCACACGTTCCATCCAGCCTCCTACACCCCGGGTCATCCTTCAAAACGCCGCATCTCTCAGCGCTGGATCAAAGCAGCCTTCCCTTACTTAGCCTCGACGCGAAATAAACTTTGACCCGCTTGCGTTGAACCATCAACCATTCAGCCGTTTCAAACGTGCCGTGACCGACAGTCCATGCGCCTCAAGGCTTTCAGATTGCGCGAGTTGCTCTGCCGCAGGTCCGATCGCGCGCAGCGCTTCGGGCGTCATCTGGCTGAGTGTTGTGCGCTTTAGAAAGTCCATCACACTCAGACCGGAAGAAAACCGGGCTGATCGGGCCGTGGGCAAAACATGGTTAGGGCCGCCAACATAGTCGCCAATGGCTTCGGGCGTGTACTGACCCAGGAAAATGGCACCTGCATGGATTGTCTTTTCACTCAGCGTGACAGGATCGCTCACACACAGCTCAAGATGTTCTGGTGCAATACGGTTGGACAGGGCTGCGGCCTCGTCCAGATCGCGTACGGTGATCACAGCGCCGAAATCGCGCCAGCTTACCCCGGCGATGGCACGGCGCTGCAAGGTTTCCAGACGCATTTCAACAGCTTTCGAAACGGCTTGCCCAAATGCGGCATCATCCGTGATCAGGACAGATTGGGCGCTCTCGTCATGTTCGGCCTGGCTCAGCAGATCCAATGCGATCCAGTCGGGATCGTTGTCTTTGTCGGCGATGACCAGAATCTCTGACGGTCCTGCGATCATGTCGATGCCGACCTTGCCGAACACCCGGCGTTTAGCGGCGGCAACAAAGGCATTTCCAGGGCCGGTAATCTTATCTACCGGCGCAATGGTCTCGGTGCCATAGGCCAGCGCAGCAACGGCTTGCGCCCCGCCTATACGATAGATTTCATCCACACCAGAGAGCCGCGCCGCCAGTAGGACCAGCGGATTCACCTGCCCGTCCGGCGTAGGAACGGTAATGGCCAGCCGGTCGACCCCTGCTACCTTGGCCGGGATCGCATTCATCAGAACCGAAGACGGGTACGATGCCAAACCGCCGGGCACATACAAACCTGCCGCCGACACTGCCGACCAGCGCCATCCAAGCGTTGCCCCGGTCGCGTCGACCCACTGATGGTTTTGGGGCATCTGTTTTTCGTGATAAGCGCGGATACGCGCGGCAGCCAATTCCAAGGCAACGCGGTCGGCCTCGGAAACCTGTGAAACCGCCGCGTCGATGTCTGCAGCGGAGAATGCCATCGACCCGGGCGTCAACTCCAGCCGGTCAAACTTGGCGGTCAGGTCGATGACAGCGGCATCGCCCCGCGCGCGCACATCTTCGATAATCTGCGCGACCGTGGCATCCACATCGGGGCTGTCTTCGCGCTTGGCTGACAAAAGCGCCTGAAACGCGGGCTCGAAATCGGCTGAGGTCGTGTCAAGAAAAACGGGCATAAGCAAGACTCCGAAAGCGTTTCGCCGGGTCATACCGTCGAGGCGCGACAGCCTCAACCCCGGTGCGGCATTTCCCTTGCATCGCAGCAGAGATCAAACGCCAGAAACGCTTGTTTTTAGATGTTTTGACACCAGTTCGTTCATGATGCAGAGGTCGGTCATTCAGGATGATGCGGCGCGTGCCCGGATGGCGCCTTGTACGGGCGCGTCACATCCTTGAGCGTTACGTCAATCGCCTCAACCTTCAGCCGGATGCCGCCATCACCGGCCAGCGTCAACAGAATCTGACCGGCCCCGTCCTCGCCCGCTTCAAAGTCAACCGATAGCAAGGACAGGATCATATCCTTGTCGCTGCGATCAATCCCCTGACTGGCAACCGACAACACCGAGTCGAATACAAGAACCGATTGCACCCGCTCAAACGGCCGATCACGACGCTTTGCGGCATCTTTGTCTTCCCAGCGAAAGCGGTTCAGCAGCAATCCAAAACGGCGCTGCGACGGCTTCCACGTCATCTCGGTTACCGGGAATACGGCGTCCTGTGTCAGAGTCGAAATCACCTGCAGATCGTCCGCATCTTCGGCACCCAGGTTCAGCGGGGCTTCGCCGCCTTCGTGAAAACTTGCGTCTGTCATTGGCCTTTGACCCGTTCGATTTTGGCACCCACGCCTTCCAGCTTGCGCACAACATGCTCATATCCGCGATCCAGATGATAGACCCGGCTGACCATTGTTTCACCTTCGGCTGCCAATCCGGCCAAAATCAACGAAACCGACGCACGCAGATCCGTCGCCATAACGGGCGCGCCTTTCAGACGTTCAACGCCCGTGACCGTGGCCGTACCGCCATGAACCTCAATGTTCGCGCCCATGCGCACCAGTTCCGGCGCGTGCATGAAACGGTTTTCGAATATGCGTTCCTCAAGAACCGAGGTCCCTTCGGCCGTGCACATCAACGCCATCATCTGCGCCTGAAGGTCGGTTGGGAAGCCCGGGAACGGCTCTGTGACCACATCCACCGATGTTACACGCCCGTTCTTGCGCGCCACTTTCAGGCCGTTCTCGGTTTCTGAGACACTCACACCAGCCGCGTCCAACTTGGCGGCGAAAGACTCAACCAATGACATACGGCCACCCAACAGTTCAACCTCACCGCCGCAGATGGCCGGGGCCAGCATATAGGTGCCCAACTCGATACGGTCGGTGACAACCTGATGCGTTGCCCCGTGCAGCCGGTCGACACCCTGAATTTCGATGGTCGAGGTCCCTTCGCCCGAAATCTGAGCCCCCATCTTGCGCAGACACTCGACCAGATCTACGATCTCAGGCTCACGCGCGGCGTTCTTGAGAACCGTGGTGCCCTTGGCCAGCGTTGCGGCCATAACGATATTCTCGGTTGCCCCCACCGAGGCAAAGCGCATCTCATGCACGGCACCTTTCAGCCCCCCCGGTGCCTTGGCGTGCAGATAGCCATCCTTCAACTCGATCTCAGCGCCCAGCGCTTCAAGACCCTCGACGTGCAGATCCATCGGGCGCGCGCCAATCGCGCAGCCCCCCGGTAATGACACAACCGCCTGACCCAGCCGCGCCAGCATCGGGCCCAGAACGAGGTTGGACGCCCGCATCTTGCGCACAATCTCGTAATCCGCCGTATGGCTGGTCAGGTCATGGCTCGACATCGCCAGAACCTGCCCGTCCTGCAACGCGGACACCTCAGCCCCCAGCGATTGCAAAAGCAGGGTCATGGTTTTGATATCGCTCAGCCGCGGGGCGTTGGTCAGCGTCAGCGGTTCTTCGCTGAGAAGCGTCGCGGGCATCAGCGTCAGACAGGCATTCTTAGCCCCCGCGATCGGTATTTTACCGTTCAGCGGCCCATTGCCCGTCACCAAAATCGAATCCATCTGCTCTTATCCCTCGTCCTTTGCGGAATTATCCTCGGATGCCGCCCGCGCCTTGGCCTGCGCCTTGCGCCGCGCCATGTTCGCCTTGAGCGCCTCTTTCAGACGCTGTTCGCGCGCATCCCCGGATTTGCCCTGTTTTTTGGGTGTCGTTCTGTCTGCCATAGTCTTTCTCTACAGGAGGCGAAAAAAACCGTCCAGAGACCCTTGCGCCGCGTTTCGTTTGAGTCTAATCACCCGCCCACAGCGCTGCTGTAGCTCAGAGGTAGAGCACTCCCTTGGTAAGGGAGAGGTCGAGAGTTCAATTCTCTCCAGCAGCACCATCAACATCCTGAAAATAAAAAGTAATCGAAGTCTCCAAAAAAGTGATTTCGTTGACTGAGTCCTGCGATGCCGGATAAACGCTGGTTGTATGGCAAGTTTCTTTTGACGCCCGCGGAACACAAAATTCTAGTTTGTCCTTGCAGCTTCTAAACCCAAGATGCCCCGCGCAGCGTGTAGCATTTGTTGGCAACTCTTCAAAAAGCTCACCCAAGGGATCGATCAACTTAGTGCACAAACATCAGCGACAGAACTCCTACAAGGATCAGGCTCAGCGCCCACACCAGGTCCAGGTTAAACCAGCTCTTGGAAAGAAACCTCAGCCCCAGCCAACGGTACACACCAAAGGCGAGCAGACCGCCAGAGGCCGTCATCGCCACGGTGTGAGCCAAGGCAACTAACACAGCAACTCCTGCGTTACCGGTCATCAGGTCGGAGGCCGCTGCGTGACCCGGGTCGGTTGCGATCGTGCGGCAGATGCCAAGATAGATTGGCACCAACATCAATCCCGCGCCATGCGCCATTGCCGCCAGAAATGACCACAGTGCAAGCCGAGACGGCGGCACACGCGCAAGAAAGCGCGGGTGGCGGCGGTTGAACAAAAGATAGACGCCAAGCCCGATCACAAGACATGCCGCGCCAATCTGTATTTCCCGTTGCCGTTCAGCCAGAAACAGCAGCGCTGTGAAAGGAAAAAGAATGGCAGCCATCGCAACAAGATGTCCGGCGGCCAAAGCGATCAATGCGTTGAAGAAACTGTTGCGGCTCTTGTCCATCAATGCGGCGGAAACCGCCAGCGGCCACCCCATCCCGGGATTAATCCCATGGTATATGCCCGAGGCGACAACAGCCCACCAAAGAGCTGTTGTCGTTTCCAATCCGCCCACGCGTCAGACGGATGGGTAGCAGAAACTATCGGTTGAACAGTCGCCGCCTTCGAGGCGTATCTGGTGGCTGCGATAACCTTTTGGGAACTCAACATAGAAATCCTTGTCCAGTTCCAAGCCACCGTTTTCACCGACATTGGCCATCACCATTTGCCCGCCCTCATCGTCGGGGTAGAATTGATCATCCCACGTTGAATACAACGAGTTGGTCCAATAGACCCGCTTGCCATCCCGGCTGATCTCGACCATTTGCGGACCGTAGGCAAAGCCTTTACCATTCGGATGCTTCGCGCCGCGCGCAATCCCGCCAAGCTCTACCTTCCCGGTCAGCTTGGGGTTCATCGGGTCGGAAACGTTATACTGGTGCATTTCACCCTGACCCCAGCACGCGACGTACAGATACTTGTCGTCCAGGCTCAGGTCGATGTCGGTGACCAATGGCGGTACGGCCTCGAACCCTTGCAACAGGGGCGGAAGGTTTTCAGCCTTCTCTGGCCGGGGATCAATCGTGATGGTCTTTTTCGCCTCAAACGTGCCGTCGTCTTTTTGCCACCACGTGAAAATACAACCCTGCAGGTTCGTCGTGTCGACCACGACACCACAGAATCCATAATCTTTTGCAGGGTCGTGAGCGGGCCGGATTTCCAAAGCCATTTGATGGTTTTCGCCCAGGTCGATGGTCTGGACATTCCGGCGTTCACGCAGGTTCCAGAAGTGAATCTTGTGGCCATATTTGTTGGACAGCAAGTCCTCGGCCACGATCCCGTTTTCGAACTGCGGCGGCAAACCCCACTCGGAACTCACCATGTAATCACGCGGAAGGTTCCACCAGAAATCATAGTGTTTGTCTTGCTCACCCCGGTCCATTTCGTAGCGCCCGAGGATATCAAATGTTTCGCAATCCATGATAAAAATGCCCGGAGGTCCATCAGTTCCATCCGGCCCGCCACCACCGAGTGTTGAAACGTAGATGCCTTCGGGGCCGCAATGGATCGTATGAGGGCGCGAATAACCGGTTTTGGCGAAGACTTCTTCTGGCTCGATAATCTTGTGAATTTTTGCCTTCAGCGGCTCCTTCACGTCGATTACATAAATGCGAGAGGACCGGATACCCGGTACAATCAGATATCTCCGCTCTAGAAACGCATGTCCGGTCAATGGAGACAGCGCCGAGGAGCAGGCATTCCAGCCAAAATGATGAAATTCATCCCCCTTGTAGGGCATCATAAGCCTATGAACGATCTGGCTGTACGTCTTGGAATTCGGATCAACATCTATAACGGCCAGCCCATCAGGTTCCGAACCATCCGGGCTGAGCATCAATGTGAAGGCAAGCGTTTCCGCAGGCGCTTCCATGGCAAGTTTTGGGGTTGCGTGAAATGTAGGGTCAGGTCTCAGGTTCATAGCGGGCTCCTCCCAGGCCATAAGCGGCGGATCGCTGCGCAAGACGGATCTGATCTCGCCTGGCGGGAAGAGTGCCATAAATTTCAGATTCGTTAAAATGTCGCGTTTCCGGTGCAATGGGCCAGCGAGCCTAAGCCAATTCGACAGCTCATGACCGCAGGACCGGACGCCACTCAGTTCGATAATGTAACAAAGAAATTCACTCTGTTTCGATGAGCTTACGCAGTTCAACGCCCTGGTTTGCAGCGCTCGCGACTATTGCCTCACGCAGGGACTTGCTGCGCTGGACAAGTCTGCGGAATTTTTCCTCGTCCAACATCAAAAGCGTTGTGGGCACAATCGCACGGACGGTTGCCCGGCGTTTTTGGCGCAGCAATAATTCAGTCTGACCAAATATTTCGCCTCGACCCAAGCGCCAGCTTTGTCCAGCCATTTCTAGTTCAACCGCGCCTGAGACGATGAAGTAGACCCTGCGCGCCGGGGCGTTTTTCTGGATGATGATCTCGCCTGCTTCTACGTGGCGGGTCTTTAATGCGCGCACAAGGCGGCGAAGCCCGGACGGGCTTACGTCCGACAAAACCGGTATTCGTTTTATAAGCTCTGCCGCCCGTGGCGCGATATCAATCATTGGGCGCTCTTCAGCTTCCGTGCGCTTTTCGGAAACGTCATGCAAAAGCACCGAATACAGTTCTGCCCCTATCAAACCCTCGTCGAACATCTCGGTGTATTCCCGTTCTTCCAGCCGCAAGGCGATCCGGCGGATGAAGCGGCGCTGAACTTCTTCGGCAAAGCCGGGATACTGAAGTTGAAGGCCGTCAAGGGCGGTATCTACATACTCGGCTCTGCGGTCAATAAGCTCTCTGAGGATGCCCGCGACGCGACGCCCGTGTATCCGGCGAATGCGTTGATCCACAAAGCGGTAGACATCGCGAAGAACCAGACGTTGGGCAAGCAAAACTTCAAAACGATGCGCGGTTACACGGGCCAGCGGAGCCCGCAAACGCAGTCTTTCATTCAGAAAAACGGCGACGCGAAACAATCTGCCATAATCGATGGTTCGGCGCGCCGCCCGCAGATACCCCGTGCGCCCTTGCAGGCGCGTTGCTTCAATCAAACGATCAATGTCCAAAAGTGCCCGTTCGGCCAACCGGGTCGAAAGCGATCGGTCGCGCATGTGACCCAGAACAAAATTCCTCTCGGCACCGGCCAGTGCGATGAGGCCCAGGGTTACGCGATCTCGGTCCAGAATATCTTTGCGTTCCTCTGCGGACCGCACCGCGGCCTCAAGCCTTTGACCAAATTGAACGGCCTCTGATCGGATGATATCGGGTGTCAGCTCATAACTTGATGTCGTCTTCTCCACGTCTTCGCGGACCGTCTGTAATGAAACGGCGATGACCTGTCGGGACAGGGCTTCATCCACTGCTGAAAGCCTATCAAGCCCAAGGCGGCGTATGAATGGCCGAAGGGTTGGCCCCTGAACGATAAGGGTGAACAGAGTGAATCCCGTCGCAAGGATACCAACGGCCCTTTTTGTCTCGGCCGCGACTTGGGGATTCTCTGTCACGGCCAATGCCAGCGCAAGAGTTACTGCACCGCGCATACCGCCCCAGAGAATTGCAAAGCGGAACGGGCGATCCACTGGCGGTGAAACACGTAGCAGGGTCAAAAACGGCAGAAAGCCAAACAGAATGAAAACGCGGGCAGCAACGGCTGCAACAATTACCACAAGGATCAGCCCAAAATCAGACCACTGAAAGCCGCTCAGCAACCTTGGGATCAGCAGTGCGGCCAGAATAAAGATCAGCGCCCCGGCCCAATGCGCAAGCACACCCCAAACATCCGACAAGCGTGTCCATGCCTGCGGGGTCAAACGCCCAGGCGCAGACAGGTTCAGAGTGATACCGGACACAACAACTGCAATAACGCCCGACGCACCGACACTCTGCTCGGCGACGACATATGCTAGGTATGGCAAAGCGATCGAGATTGAGATTTGCGCCAGCTCAAAGCCCTCGATCAACGACATCAACCACAGGCTGGCGCGGGCCAGGATCCAACCAGTCACGGCACCCCCAACCAAAAGCAAGGGAAACTGTATAAGAGCGTCACTTGGCTTTGGGTCCGGTGCGCCAACCATCACAAAACCGATGAACAGGCCGAACAACGCAATCGCGGCTGCATCATTCAGCAGGCTCTCGCCTTCGATTATCCGGGACAGTCTTTGCGGTGCCGCAATTGACCGAAAAATACTCACAACAGCCGATGGGTCGGTCGTGGAAATGATCGCGCCCAGCAAAAGACACGCGACAACAGAAAGCGAACTTACAGCTGCCAGGGCAAAGCCAACCGTGAAGGTGGCGACAAAAACCGCGACGATTGCCAGGACGAGTATGGGAACCCAGTCATCCATCATGCGCCGCAAGTTCATTCCAAGCGTCGCTTGAAAAAGCAGCGTCGGCAGGAACAAATACAGGAAAACATTTGCACTGATCGGTAGCCCAAGGATGGCTTCAGCAACCGGATTCATCACTTCGGTCAGGTCAGTTTGAAGAAAAAAGACCGCAGCCACGCCGATAATCGTGCCCAAAACGGCAAGGACAACACTATACGGTATGCGTAGACGCGTCGCGGCAGGCTCAGCCAAACCGATCACGACAAAAAGCGATGCAACCACTGTTGTTACAAGAACAATATCCATTACTCGTCTCTGATCTGGCCTAAGCTACACCACAATTCTATTCTTGCGGATTGCCTTCCAAATGGCCCCCAAATGCATTGTGCGGCGAACTCGAAATCTGATGAAAGGCGCAGTATTCCGAAATTTTTAAAGTCAGGCGAATGGCTTACTCTTTCGCCTTTTTAAGCTCATTGGGACTGCGATACCAACAGATTTCAACTATCTGCTTCGCATGTATTCCCAGACCCGCGGCAGTCGGAAACACCAGCCTTGCACGCAACGCCGCCTATGCCCTTTTTCGAAAGCGTTCAAATCGCACCTCAACCAGTGGCCGGTCCGGGTTCGCGGCCGCCATTCGCTTTGAACCGCTTTGATATGTTAACATCCGCTAGCTGCGATGGAGGTCAGGGTGCAGGACACAAGTTCCTTTGAAAAGATGGAGGCCGAGGGGTGGAAGGACCCAGCAATCGCCAAGGGTTACGCTGATGGGTTTGCCGTTGCGACCACTGTGGTAGCCCAAAAACTGTCAGAGGCAGTTCTGGCAGGACCCGAAACACTGGTTCTTGACCTGTGCACGGGGCACGGCGTTGTCGCCGCAGAACTTGTGAAACGCGGGGCTGATGTCACAGGGCTGGACTTTTCGGCTGCAATGATTTCTCTCGCCCGATCAGCGGTCCCCCAGGCAACGTTTGTTATTGGCGACGCCATGGCAACCGGATTTGCCGATGCGCGTTTCGATGCCGTCACAATCGGGTTTGGCGTGCCACATTTTCCCGATCCGGAACGCGGTCTCGCCGAAGTGGCAAGGGTCGTCAAACCCGGAGGTAGACTTGCGTTTTCGATCTGGCAGGGCAAAGGATCCGACGGATCCTTTGGCTGGCTCTTTGATGCTGTCGGGCGTCTGGGCGATGCCACCGTAACCTTGCCCGACGGTCCCGATGCCCACTTTCTTGCGGATGCGCGGAATGCCGAACCGATGGTCGCCGCCGCTGGATTCAAGGATGTGAGGTGCACCACGTTGCCAACAAGAATCTTCGTCCCAAGCCCCGACGCGCTCTTTGATGTATTCGATCGGGGTGCGGTTCGCGCCGCAGCTTTGTTGAAAGGCCAACCCGAAGATCGGCGCGAAGCCATCCGGGCCGATCTGGCCACACGGGTTCAATCTGAAGGCTTCAGGTCCGACGGCGGTTATTTCGTCCCTGCCCCTTCGGTGATAGTGTCCGGAGTAAGGCGGCGGATTTGAAATTTTTCGAACGGGGACATCAATCGTGATCGGCTGCTCAACCGCTCTCAAGACCCTCGCGGCGCTTGCGATGGCGACAATGCTGCCTTCGGGATCATCTGGCGAGACAACGCACGGCTTTCCCGCTGATACGATCAAGTTGGTTGTATCCGTACTTCCCGTGTGGCCGGATCATGCGCAGGGCGGTGCCGGGACACGACCGGGGGTTGCACCGGAAGGCAGTGGTGTCGTGCTGCCCTCTGGACATATTGCAACCGCATGGCATGTGATCGAGCCAGCCAACCGCATAGATGTGCGCATGTGGGATGGGCGTGTTTTGCCCGCAACCCTGATCGCGTCAGATGCCGCCAGCGATATCGCGCTGCTGCGCGTGGACATAGAGCTTCCGGGATTTGAGATTGCCCCGCCGCCTGCGCTGGCGACACCAGCCTGCGCGATGGGCAATGCTTGGGGCTTGGGTATTTCCGTCACCTGCGGGGTGGTCTCGGCGCTCGACATTTCGGACGCTGGTTTCAATCCGGTTGAACACTTTGTTCAAACCGATGCTGCAGCAAACCCCGGAGTATCGGGCGGCGCGCTTGTCGATACAAACGGGCGCCTTCTTGGCATGATGTCGGCCATATTTGCGTCGAGCGGAGATACAAACATTGGGGTTAATTTCGCGGTCTCGACTGACCTGCTGATCCGTGTTGCGGATGCGTTGGTCGAAGACGGCAGTGTTTCTTATCCCGATCCGGGATGGAGCCTTGCAAACCCGGGCCGAAAGCAACTTGCCGAAAAAGCCGCGCCCATTATCTCCGCGATACAACCGGGTGGCGCGGCTGAGTTTGCCGGGCTTTTGCCAGACGACCTTGTCACGCATGTTGACGGACGCCGTGTGCTGAAACCGCGCGACGCTGTCGCGGCCCTGTCCCTCTTGCCGGAAAATGCCGCGCAGGTCGACGTGAGGGTCGAGCGCGCAGGGCGACAGATCACAGCAGTGCTGTTGCTGAACGGGAAACCAATGGATGAACCAAGCGCTGAGGCTCTTGACGACTGCCCGCACCCCGCGCCGGTTTGCCGGTTGCGACAGGCGGTCTTCCCGATATCCAGTTTCGATCCGGTTGCCAGCGCCACGCGCATTGGGCCGACCCTGCTTGTGACCAACCGCCATGTGGTCGCCAATCGGTCGGATGTCGTTGTTTTTACACCGGACGGTCCACGCGACGGTCGTGTGGTGCCATCTGCATATGCCGGAGATCTTGCACTTATTGAAGTGGATGGGTTGCCGAGTACCGGTGTCATCGCTGAACTGGATTACGAGAATGAAGCGTTTGATGAGACCTATGCGATCGGTGCGGATGTTGGCAGGCAGGAAGTACGCGTGTTCGACCCCGGCGGTCTTATCGCGGCACCTGCACCCGACGCGGACCTTGGGCGCATTCATGTGTCATCCTACATGCAACCCGGCGTCAGCGGTGGTGCGCTCGTCACTGTGGACGGAACGCTTGTGGGTATCAATGCCGGTGGCGGCGAAGGCCGCTATGAAGCTATTCCAGTCGCTGACATTCTTGCCCTTCTTTTGCTTAGAGATGATCCGCGCGCGGCCAAGATAACAGCCAGCCTTGGGTCAGCTTTGGCGGATTGCGTTGACGCGATGGATGCCTTGGACGTCACCGCTGCGCAGGACAAGGATTTGGCAGCACTGGCCGACACCTGTTCAGCGACCCAAAATCAAGGACAGCTTTTGGAAGCAGGCCGCATTTTGGCGCGTGCGGGCGACTTTGACGCGGCGATTGCCCTTCATGGGCAGGCAGTCGATCAAGTCCCCAATTCTCTCAACGCACGCATTTCGCTGTTGGTATCCTTGCAACTGGCGGGCAGGTTCAGTGAGATGACGCACTACGCACGCCGCGCGATGGAACTGTCCCAAGATGACCCTCAGGTCCTGCGGTTCGCGATTCAATCAGGCGTGTGGGGCGACGCGCCGGAACTTGCTGAAGACGCATATATGGCCTTGCTTGAAGCTGATCCCACGCAAGCGCAAGCTGCACGACGATTTATCGACAGTGCACCACCCGCCCCGACACGACAGTAGCTACGGATCTAACGGATTGGGAATCCATCCTGTTGAAAGCACACCGTCTCGCTCGAACGGAGAAGGCTTAGCCAGTCTCAAAATGCTGTTTTTTAGCTTTATGGCGGTAAGCTCTGGCCTTTCCGCCAGAAGACGCGCAGCCAACGCCGCAACGCGCGGAACAGCATAGCTCGAACCTGACGCGACACCCGACGCACCTCGAAAATCCACGATCTGCACGTTTTCAGCCGGAACCATCACATCCACATGGGTTTGGCCCCAGTTCGAGCCTTCAGCCAGACGTCCAAACTCATCCGCCGAAGTTACTGTTAGAATTCGATCCGAGGACAGCGCCGCCGGGTAAACCGGGTCCTTATCGATATCCCGTCCGTTGTTTCCGGCAGAGACAATCGCAAGCACATCGAATGCGTCCAAGGCGGCCTCGAACGCGGCCCATTCCGACTTTTTGTTGCTGCCCAGCGGCATAGCCAAAATCCGCACGCCATCGCCTGCGGCCCGCGCGACGATATCGCCCAGACGCGTCATGTCCGGCCGCGGATACCCGTAGGGCACAATCGCGGCATCGGGCGCTTCACGAACAAAGATGGACGCGACGGCCGTCCCGTGCCGGATGGGCAAGAACCGTCCGCGTGACACGTCGCCATCATAGGGCCACGGATCCATATCCCAATAGTCGAACCCAAGCGGTTGGTTGTCCGCCCCACGCGCCAATTGATCGCGAAAAACCTGCAGGTCGTAAGCAAGCCCGGAGTCGATAAGCCCGACCCGCACACCGCCGTTGTCTACGCCATCAGGCCATGGGGCTTGCAGCGTTTCGGTCCACCGCAGTGTTGTGAGGTCTCCATCAAGCTGATCAAGATATTGCCAGGCGACACCTGCGGACCGAATTTCACGACCGGATAGAACATTGCAACCCCCATCCGCGATCGCCAGAAGGTAAGGTTCCGGGCCGTTGCCATGGTCAAGCCGCAGCGACGCTCGAAACTGCCTCAGCTGTCCGTTATGCTGGCGGCGTTCAATCTCCAGCTCACTGAAGTCAGTCATCAAAAGCCGAATGGATATCACACGAGGTCTTGCGCGGTTGGGACGATGTTTTTCGCTGATCAGCCAACTGCCAGGAATAGCGGTCTGAGCAGCAAGACCAGTAAGTTCCGGCAGGCCGCAGACGGCATCAACAGCGTCAAGAACAGTTCGAACATGTTGCTCCCGCACGTCCCGTGCGACCGCGAAACCCGGCAAAACGAGGCACCCGAGAACACATGCTTGCACAAACACAACCATAGGCTTTAATGCCCAAACATGTATCGTCGCGCGCATGATTTACGTGGGCTCCTGTGAAACCACCCTGCCTGCCACCGACAAGGCCAACACCCGGCAGAGGAATTTGTTGCGGCTTCTACCTGTTTACTCCGCTGCCGCCGCTTGTCCACTCTGTTTGGAAAGTGCTTTCCACGCGTCGTGTTGTGCCAAGAATACCCGCCCATTCAGGTCGTCTATAAAATGCGACCGCTTCAACCGGTCCATCACCGGCCCTTTCACTTCTGAAAGATGAAGACCGACCCCCATATCCTTCAGGCGATGGTTTATGGCCTCTAGGCTTTCAAGGGCCGAATAGTCCACTTCGTTCACCGCGGAAAACATCAGGATGACATTCCGGATTCCGCACCCATTTGTGACACGTTTTTGCACAAGGTCTTCAAGGAACCGCGCATTCACGAAATACAGGCTCTCGTCCACTCGCAGGGTCACCAGTGCCGGGTCTGTTTCTACCTTGTGACGCAGGATATTTCGGAAATGCTGGGTTCCGGGGACAAGTCCGACTTCGGCCACATGCGGGCGCGATGTCTTGTAAAGATGCAGCAGGACAGAGATCGTGACGCCCGAGGCGACACCGACCTCAACACCCAGGCCAAGGGTCAGTAGGATCGTCGCCGCCACAGCCGTGAAATCGGCCCTCGAATAACGCCATGTCTTTTGCAGGATCGAAAGGTCAACAAGGCTCAGCACGGCGACGATAATTGTTGCAGCCAGCGTTGCGTTCGGCAAAAAGTAGACCAGCGGCGTCAGCGCGACAGCAGCAATCGCCAACCCGACAGCCGTAAAGGCACCAGCGGCTGGTGTTTCAGCCCCTGCATCGAAATTCACGACCGAGCGCGCAAAACCGCCTGTCACCGGGTAGCCACCTGTGAACGCAGCGCCAAGGTTGGCAGCCCCCAAGCCAATCAGTTCCTGATCCGGGTCGATCCGCTGACGCTTTTTCGCCGCCAGGGTCTGCGCCACGGAAACGCTTTCGACAAAGCCAATGATCGAAATCAGGATTGCCGGAATAAGCAGCGCGCTCAAAAGGTCGGGTGCAAAACCCGGAAGCGTCAAAGGCGGCAGGCTTTGCGGCACCTCACCCACGATTTTCACGCCCTGGTCGTTCAGCCCCAACGCCCAGACGGACAAAGTCGTGGCGACAACAGCGACCACAGGTCCGGCCTTGGCCAGAATGTCTGAAATCAGCGGCGACGCGCCCAGTTTGCGCAACGCGGGTTTGAGGTTGCCACGCACCCAGAAAAGGAAGCCAGTGGCAGAAACGCCGATCGTAAGCGTGATCCAGTTGACCTCGTTCAGATGCGCGAAGATTGAACCCAGCATTTCGGGCAGCGTGTGCCCATAGGCGCTGATCCCGAGGATATGCTTGAGCTGGCTGGTCGCGATCAGGATACCCGAGGCCGTGATGAACCCGGCGATGACGGGGTGGCTGAGGAAATTGGCAAAAAAGCCCAGACGGAACACCCCCATCAGAACAAGAAATCCGCCCGACAGGAATGCCAGCGTCAACGCGGCAACGGCATAGCCTGCGGTTCCCTGCTCGGCGACTTGCCCCACGGCTGAGGCGGTCAGCAGTGACACAACGGCGACCGGCCCCACCGCAAGCGCGCGGCTGGTGCCGAAAATTGCATAAAGGATTATCGGCGCGATCGAGGCGTATATGCCCGCTTCCGGCGGCAAACCCGCCAAAAGGGCGTATGCCAAGGATTGCGGTATCAACATAATTGTGACGATAACCGCCGCGATCATGTCATTCGAAAATGCCTTTCGGTCATAGGTGCGACCCCAGTCCAGAATCGGCATATAGCGGCGAAGATGGTCAATCATCGTGTTCATCCATAATAATGGGCGGATCTGATCCGCCCGTTATTCATCGCGCATGATGGAAGGAAATGCGCAATTGCGTCAGTAGCTTACTCAACCAAAACCTTCAGCTTTTCTGGTTTGGCCATCCATTCCTTGCCCCGAAGCATGGCTTTCCAGTAGATCGGCGGCAGTACCGTCTCTTTGAGGAACCATGCCGTGCGTGTTGGCTTTGTTCCATCCAGAATGAATTTTGGGAACGAGGGCTTTAAAGCGCCGCCATATCCGAATTCTGCCAGAACGATCTTACCGCGCTCTACCGTTAGAGGACAGGAACCGTACCCGTCATACTGAGCCACGGCAGAACGCCCGGCGATGTCGGCAACGATGTTGTCGGCCACGGTTGGCGCTTGTTTGCGTGCTGCGGCCGCGGTCTTGGCATTGGGCGCATTCATCACATCACCCAGCGACCAGATGTTGTCGAATTCCTTGTGGCGCAAAGTGGCCTGATCCACGTCAACCCAGCCAGCGGCATCCGCCAAGGGCGAGACACGGATAAAATCCGGTGCAGTTTGCGGCGGGCAGACATGCATCATGTCGAACTCAACCGTGACCTCAGTGGGATCAGTATCGGGTTTTTCGACCCTAAAGGTCGCTTTCTTGGCCGGACCGTCCACCGAGACGAGATTATGGAAGAAATTCAGCCCCGCGTCGTATTTCTTGACGTATTGCATCAGGGCGGGAACGTAATCCTTGACGCCGAACAGCACGCCGCCTGCGTTCATGAATTGAATGTCGATGTCTTTAAGGACACCGCGGCGGAACCAGGCATCGCCAGAGAGATACATGGCCTTTTGCGGTGCGCCCGCGCATTTGATTGGCATCGGCGGCTGGGTAAAGATTGCCCGACCTTCCTTCATCTGCTCTACCAACTGCCATGTATAGGGTGCCAGATCGTACCGGTAATTCGACGTGACGCCATTGCGCCCAAGCGTTTCCTCAAGCCCCTCGACCTTGCCCCAGTCGAGTTTCAGACCGGGACACACGACCAGGCGATCATACTTCACGACCCGGCACCCATCGAGGATGACAGCATTGTTCTTCGGCTCAAACGCCGCGACGGCGGACTTGATCCAGTGCACCCCCTTCGGGATCAGGCTGCCCATGGTCTTTGCCGTGCTCTGCGCGTCGAAAATACCGCCGCCAACCATGGTCCAGCCGGGCTGATAATAGTGTATGTCGGCCGGATCAATGACAGCGATGTTTAAACCGGGCTTGCGGGATTTGAGGCTGGCGGCAACCGAAATGCCACCCGCGCCCGCACCGATGATGACGACTTCGAAATGCGCATCACCCGTATCTGTCGGGGTCTTACCCCCGTTGGCGATACGACGGGCCACGCCGTTCATGTCATAACCTGCCGCCTTGGTCGCGGCGAGGATCTCGGACATCGGGCGTTTCTTGGCCTCGTGGAACGACCAAAGCGTCGCTGACCGCGTACCCGTACGGCAATACGCCAGAAGAGGGCGTTGCAAGTCATCCAGAGCGTCACCAAACGCCTTGACGTCTTCGTCCTTTACCATGCCGGACTGAACGGGAACATAGCGCGCCTGGAGGCCAGCGGCCTTGGCGGCCGCCTCGATTTCCTCGAAAGAGGGCTGATCGGCCCCTTCACCATCCGGCCGGTTGCAGATGATCGCCTGGAAGCCTTCTGCAGCAATTGCAGGGATGTCTTCCACCGAGATTTGCGGACTTACCGTGAATTTCGGCGAGATTTTCCTGAGTTCCATTTTTCCCTCCTCCAAACCTTTTTCTTCAAAGACCGTTAACCGGCACCTTGAGCATCGGGTTTCCGTCTTTGTCGGTCGGCAACTCGCCAGCGCGCATGTTGACCTGCAATGACGGGATGATCAGCTTGGGCATATCCAACTGCGCGTCGCGCTCGGTGCGGAACTTGACGAACTCTTCTTTTGACTTGCCACCGCCAACATGGATGTTGTGGGCTTTCTCGTCGCCGACTGTCGTCTCCCATTGAATGTCGCGGCCGTTGGGGCCGTAATCGTGACACATGAACAGCCGTATTGCATCCGGCAGCGCCAGAACCTTTTGAATGCTGTCATAAAGAACACCCGCATCCCCGCCTGGAAAATCAGCGCGCGCTGACCCGCCATCCGGCATAAAGAGCGTGTCGCCGACAAAAGCCGCGTCGCCCATAACGTGCACCATGCAAGCCGGGGTATGGCCCGGCGTATACATGGCAAACGCCTGCATATTGCCGACCATATAGGTATCGCCATCTTCGAAAAGCCGGTCGAACTGGGACCCGTCGCGCTGAAACTCTGTCCCTTCATTAAAGACTTTGCCGAACGTGTCCTGCACGACCATGATCTTCGAACCGATACCGATCTTGCCGCCCAGTTTTTGCTGGATGTACGGCGCGGCGCTTAGGTGATCGGCATGGACATGGGTCTCAATGATCCATTCCAGCTTCAAGCTTTGCGTCTCGATCTGCCGGATAATCTCGTCCGCGTGATCATAGGTGATGCGGCCTGCCGCATAGTCGATATCCATTACGCTGTCGACAATCGCGCAGGCGTTCGATGTCGGGTCCTTCACAATGTAGCTGATCGTGTTTGTGGCCTCGTCGAAAAAGGCCTGAACCTGGGGTTTGATATCCATGTTGACAGGATAGTCGGTCATGTTTGTCTCCTCCTGAAACGGGTCACGCCGCGTTGGTGCGGCGCGGCGCCGAAAGTGATTGAATGAACTTGGCAAGAAGTATTCCTGCCACCAGGGCTGCAGTGAAGGCTGCGACCTCCCACCGGCCCGTACCTAGCGCCGGCAGCGCGCCGCCCGGACAGAAACCCGCGATGCCCCAGCCGATTCCAAAGATGGCAGAGCCGCCGATCAGGCGAGCGTCGATTGCGCGAGTGACGGGCACTTGGAAGTCAGGTTCGAAGATCGGTGCGCTTCGTCCGAAGACAAGCTTATAGCCGATGAACGTCGTTACCAGCGCCCCGCCCATCACGAAGATCAGCGACGGATCCCACGTGCCTGCGATATCAAAGAAGTTCAAAACCTTGGCCGGGTTTGCCATGCCTGATATCGAGATGCCGACACCAAAGATCAGGCCGATCAGATATGTTGCGATCAGTTTCATAGGCTACCCTCCGATCACGTGGCGGATGATATAGACCGTTAGGCCGGTGAAGATCATGAATGTGATCGTGGCTGCGATGGACCGCGGGCTCAGGCGCGCCATGCCACACACCCCGTGCCCGGATGTGCAGCCCGAGCCGTAGGTTACACCGACGCCCACGATGAGACCGCCCAAAACCAAGGCGAGGGTTGAAACCGGAACCTCAACAGCGGGCATTTGGCCGGTCATCAGCCAGACGACAGCCGGACCCGAAACCATCCCGGCAACAAGGGCCGCACGCCACGAGAAATCCTGACCAGAGGCCGGTTGAAACAAGCCTGCCAAGATACCGGTTGCGCCAAAAACACGCCCGAGCATCAGCATAAGAAGCGTCGAGGATACGCCGATCAGGACACCGCCAGCAAGCGACGCCCAAGGAGTGAAAGCCGTCTCAATCATCAGCAGTCTCGACAGGTCTTGAGGCCGATAATGCTGTAAATCGGGCAATTTCCGACAAAGGCTGTCAGTGTAAACACGCCCGCCACGACGAGCGCGAGCCAGAACAGGAGCCCTGCCCCCAAAGCACTCGTCCCGAATGCCAAAACAAGTAATACCACAGCAATCGCCAAGCGGCCGCCGCGGTCAAAATTTCCCATGTTGATGGTCATGTTCCTACTCCATCGAGAATCGATGGATGTACCATGGCATACACCTGACCGGCCCTTTGGTGACCAAGTCACCAAACGCCAACCTGACCTCAAATACGCCCGGCTCAGATACCCGCGCCAGAAGACCTGACCAGCCGTTCTATCCCTGCCCGGCCGGTAAGCCGTACCTCGCCACGCGATTGTTCGACCCAGCCACGGCGGTTGAACTCTGATAGCGTCCGCGAGATCACTTCACGCGCCGTGCCAAGCTCGGTCGCCAGAAAGGCATGGGTTGCGTGTACCACACCGCTCTCGTCCGCCAGTTCCAATAGCCGCGAGGCAAGGCGCACATCCATGCGTTGGAACACGATGTCATCTATAAGCGTGAAAAGATCGGTGATGCGTTTTGAATACGCGGTAAATACAAACTCGCGAAAGACGGGCGACGTCGCGACCAGTCGATCGAAAGTCGTACGTGGTATGGCGACGGCGCGCACATCTGTCTCAGCAATCCCATCCGCTGAATACTCTTCGAATGCCAACATGCACGCCGTCGTCAGGACACAGCTTTCACCGGCATGCACACGGTAGAGAAAAACCTCGCGCCCCGTTTCTGACTTTTGCTGAACCCGAACAGTACCATCCAGCAGGAGCAGCAGGTTGTCAGCGGATTGCCCCGGCGCGAACACCTGCGTGCCAGCCGGAACCGAGACGATCTGGCTTCCGGCCTCAAGATCAGCACGAATGTTGTCCGGCAGGCGACTTAGTCCCTTGAACTTGTCGATCCATGTCCCTTCCATTCTGTATGCCCCCTGATCTCGATCGCCTTGAAAAGTATACGCGTTCCGGTTTGTCCGCGACAGCGATTGTCGTGTATTCAAAGTGTCCCCGTCAGGAAATACCAGACTTTCGTTGCGATTTTTTTGGGCCCAAGTGCAACCAATGTCTGCGACCCGTTCGGCTTGCGTGATATCCTTGTGAGCGGTACACTTAACTCAGGTCGTTTGAGGCGGCCGCCCGGTCCGCGGAAAGCTGTCATCGGCCCCTCGCAGAGAGTATACGAAAACCACATCGGTTTCTCAGCCCGGTTTAGCGGACCCTCGGGCAGCGGAGGGAACACCGATGACAAAATCAATCGATCAATTGCGACGTGATGCCAAGGCTCTGGGCAAAGCGCTGACTGCTGGCGACCAGGCCGCGATGCTGCGCATTCACGGTATTATTCCAAGACCCAAAAACGGTGTCTACAAGCACGCCGATTGCCTGCACGTCATCGCGCGTGAAACGGGATATGCGTCCTGGCCTGCTCTGAAATTGGCTGTCGAAACGCAGGGTATGGATCGCGCGCAGAAACAGGGTCGGCTGCGTTGGGCGCTTTATAACGGCTCGCCCGAGACGGTCGCGCACCTGCTTGCAGATGAGCCAGATCTTGCGGCGGGGCAGGTTCCCCTTCTTGTCGCAATGTACGAAATCGACGCCATGCGCAAGATTTTGACTGAGGACCCAGGGGCCGCCACGCGCAACTATCCACCAAGACGCCCGATGTGCCATCTTGCGTTTTCCAGACACATCAAGTCAGCGCCTGAAAAAGAAAGTGACATGCTGGCGATGGCGGAACTGCTATTGGCGAACGGCGCAGATGTGAATGAAAGTTTCGCTTTCAACCCATCAGACGAACACCGGTTGTCCGCGCTCTACGGTGCGATTGGGCATGCAGACAATATGCCATTGGCAAAGTGGCTGCTGTCGAAAGGCGCAGATCCAAACGACAACGAGTCGCTCTACCATTCGACCGAGCTTGGCCATACCGTTGGTCTTCGTTTGTTGCTGGAGCATGGCGCAGACCCCGAAGGCACGAATGCACTTCCCCGCGCCATTGATTTCAACAGCGCCGAGGCCGTTCGCCTGCTGCTTGAACACGGCGCGGACCCCAATGAAGGCATTGCCCCGCATCCGTCTGGCGAACCCTCACTGGTAATCCCCGCCCTGCATCAAGCGGCGCGGCGCCTGGCTTCGGGTGAAGTCGCCCAACTGTTGCTGGATCACGGTGCAGACCCAAACGCCATCAGTCGCGGTCATACGCCCTATGCCTTTGCCCGAATCTTCGCAAACCGTGACGTGGTGGAGGTATTGGAGCACGCGGGTGCGATGACCCAGCTTTCGCAGACAGAAGAACAGCTTGCGCGGGCAGCGGACGGCACGCCCAAACCCGGTGACATGATAGACATGAATGCGCTGTCGGATGAGATGAAATGCCTTCTGTGCCGCCTTGTCTGGCGCGAAGGAACCCTGCCTCATATGCAGCGTTTGGTCGAGATGGGCTTTGACCCCAATCATCCGGACGAGATGGGAATGCCACCGCTCCACCTGGCTGGCTGGGAGGGCATGGTCGAAGTCATGTCTTATTTTCTGGACCAACACCCCGATCTTGAACACACCAACGCTTACGGAGGCACGTTGTTGTCAACCATCATCCACGGGTCGGAGAACTGCCCGCAAAGAGCGCACCGCGACCACATTGAATGCGCGCGAATGGCGTTGGCAAAGGGTGTGGCGTTGCCCCGAAAAGCAGCACGGTTTGCGACGGTGCCCGGGATGTCCGCTTTTCTGGCGGACTGGGCAGAGGCCCATCCCGAACAAGTCGTCGAACATGGCGTTGTCTAAAACGAAAAATGCGCGGCCCAACAAAGGCCAAGACAGATTTCGCGCGCGACCATCGCGCGTGAACGGCCTTGTGACCTACCGAAATCCAAAGCATCATTCACCATTCCTGACGTCCTTGGCATTGCGGACTGATCGCGGCAGCCCCAGCCTCATGCCTTCCAAGTAATGACGCCCTGTTCATCACATTTCTTGCAACCTGCGATAGCCACGTTGATGTCCCCATCAACACAGTCCTAACGGTCTGCCGAGAAGCCAATCACGCAGACTGTACGACTCGCAATCCATCACCGGATGAGAATGTGCCAGTGCGAAGGCGCGCAAACCCGCTTTATCCTGCTCTCCACGCCTGCCACAGAGGCGAAACCTTGGTCGAGAGGGGTATCAAACGCGCTTTAGGTGTTAGGGAATTATGGGAAAGTCACGCAATAAGTGAGGCGACTTCTGCCTACCGGTAAGATTAGTAATTATGTTCAAGCAAAATAGCATGGACGAAGACAATAAAACTGAACGCACAAGACACTCTAAAATACACTTAAAACTGAAATATTCAGGAATGATGCCACAATGCACACCGCTCTGCGCTCGATTGAAGGCGAAGCATAGCCTTCAGTGCTGATTAGACGGATGGCCCATCAGGAAGAATACAACAGACACTGATGCAGGGCATAACGGATGTCGGCTCTGAGCCCAAAGTTGCTTCAAATCTGAAAGTGGATAGTGTCGCGGGACAACGGGAGTGCAATCTTGAAGCAGAGTATTCGACAATTGCAAAAACAGGTTTGTGCGGACCTTGAACTCAATACTTGCGAAGCGTTCGATGGCGACAAAGTAGGTGTTTCACAATCAGCACTAGAAGGGATGATGCCACTCAACGGGCTTCGTCATCCGCCAACATCAGGTGTAAGTGGTTGGTACCTTTGGGGAGGAGTTGAGCTTTCAGATGCTGCTGATTTCTTTAAGCCGATTCATCTAGCTCACCTTGAAACCAGTTGCGAACTCAGTCTCAAGTTTCTGATGCTTCCGCCCGGCTGGCGCTTCCTCACAGACGGAACTTACGAGGATGTCTGGTTCGATCCGGCCTTGCTTGAAATCGAAGACTAAAAGCCTCCTGAGGCTCGAACGGCAACTTTGTCCGCGACCCGGAACTTCGCCGGAAATTTTTACAAACGGCATTTGCTGACGAATACAACCTTTGATTGCCGCTGGTCCGCACCTTTTCAAATAAAGGCCGGTATAGAAGCATAAGAAGACCTTCCCCAAAAGGCTCCAATTCTGTCTTGCGTGTCAGCCCACTCACCAGCGCGATCTGCACCGCATCACCGCGGAACTCGACGGTCCGTTTCAGTCCCTGAGTTCATTTCCTTTTCTGCAATAAATGCTATCAAAAGAGCGGCATCAAACCGTGACACGTCTATCGGTGAAAGCCAAATGGTATGAATGAGTGAGAACCATGATTTCGGTAGAAGATATCGAAGGCATGTCCGCGCTCAAGCGGGTAGAGATTGATGCGCTCGCTGAACGCGAGCTTTTAACAACACACGATGCCGCGCTGATGGGGAATAACCTGATGCAGGTTCATTACGGTCCACAAAAAGTGCATGAAATGATCTGTGACCATACCGGGACCACCACAACTCTTGACCCTGCGCAGCCAAACTCGGCTGTGTCCACATAGCAGACCGGTGTTTTTCGACAAAGTCTGCCCAAAGCGAACATACTGGATATCGTTTTCCACGCAATATCGCGTTGCTGAGGACCAGCGTTTAACCTATGCGCGCAAGCTGGCCTCCTACACGCCTAGGAAATGGGATTGGAAGTCTAAACCGGTACTGGGATGTGGAGTCGCAAACGCCTCCATTCCGCTTTTGGCGACGACAGTTCCACCCGCATGGCAATGTCTCGTGGCTGACGTCGATGCCCTGTTCATTCAGCAGTCGCCCGTGTATCGACGCAACATAGGAAACTGAACGTACGGTAGGTAGAAAGATCTCTGGATTTGTTTTGAAGTACCTGAACAGAGGTCGTTTGGTTATGGAACGACGCTACGAAAGCCACCCGCCCACCTCAGCCAGCGTTCCTCTGCCAAAATCTGTGAACCAATGTCAGCGGGCCAAGTCTTTCGACTTCGGGGCTCGGGCAATTACAATCATCTCGACGCGCATGCCAGGCCGGGCGAGCGGTACGCCACCAGTGGCGCGGGCGGGCGGGTGGTTCGGATCAACCCATGAATCCCAGACAGCGTTCATGCCCTGGAAATCGGCCATGTCGGACAACCAGACCTGAACCGAGGCAATGTCGGCCTTGCTGCCACCCAACTCGGCCATCACCGCGTCGATCTTGTCCAGCACTTCGCGGGTCTGCGCAGTAATATCGCCGGCCAGGTCATTTGGAACTTGCCCAGCGAGAAAGGCGGTATCGCCTACACACACCGCTTGGCTCATGCGCGGGCCCGGGTTCAGTCGTTGAAGGCTCATGTAGTCTTCCTTTTCGTGTCAATCGTTGTCGCCCACCGCGCCCGCTCCGGCGCGTGAGACATCAGAAGCAGGGACGGTAATACGCATTGCAAGAGTATTGAGCGCGCCAATAGTTTCGGCGGCCACCACCATCGGTGCCATCAGCGCCGGGTCCGGCTGGCGCGTTGCGAACTCTGATCCGACCAGAAGCTCGGCGACCACTGGCAATGCCGTTGCCAGTGCTCCGACATCGCCAGCTACCCGGCCATCGGGGCTTGCCACGACCGCGCCGCCGGGCCATTCGATCCGGATCGGCTGTTGCCGTGCCCGAGCCATGTCGGACAGGAACGGCAAGAGCAGGATTGGCTGCGTGACCGGACCGATCCGCAGGCTGTCACATTGCATCAAGGGCAACGCCACATGATCGCACAGCGCTGATCCCAATGCGATGGGGCAGAGAAGGCCACCATCAGATGCTCGGAAAGCGCCAGCTTCAACCACGGGGCAGATGTCGTTCCAGGCGCGGTCATGCGCGGCCTGCAATTGCGCAAGAAGTGCGCCCGGACCGTCCAGCCCCTGCCGCGCCAGCCAAGTTGCGGCGAAACCAGCCTCTTCTGCCTGTCCCCAGCTCATGCCCGCTCCGCGTGCAGCCTTAAAGCAAAGCTGTTCGATCTCGTTCAGAGACAGGCTGGCACTCTTGCCGGTCGGCATTGGAGAGCCCGAGCGGGTTGGATCCATTGCTTCGATGTCGTCATGCAGAACGGTCATGTCCAGCCTCCCGGGCAGAGATCCGAGGGATAGGGCATATCCTGAAACAGGCTGATGCGAACCCATTTGTCGGATCTGGGATCAAAACGGCTGGCACCGAAGAACGCCAGCTTGCAGCGCATCAGGTCGATCGGCAGCATGTCTTCAGCGATCAAGTTGTCGCGCACTTCGCCAAACGGGTGTTTGGCGGCGATCTGCGCCCGGCGGGCCATGAACCGATGATCGGGATGCGCCAGTAGAAAGGCAGCGAGCGGCTCGTCATAGGGGCGGTCGGCAAGGGCGGCGTGTAATTCATTGGCCAAGCGTGCGATGCATAGCGGTTGCTCTAGCGCGGAACCATCCTCGGCGAAGCGGTTGCCGAGCCGGGGTTCCAGCTTTTCCTCCGAGACATACCAGAACCGGGCGATGTTTTCCGGGGCGTCGAAATCGATATCCAGCGCCCAATCGTAGTGATCAGCCAGTATGCAGGTCAGGGCTCCGGTCGTCATCGCGCCGTCGAGCCGGAAGGTTTCGGACTCATCAGCCGTCATCTGTTCGGCAAGGTCGTCGATCAGCGCGCCGTGCGGCTCCAGCATCAGCGCCACCAAGGCCTCTTGCCCTTCGAGCGACAACTCGGCCTCGGCACGGCGCCAGAGCGCGTCCCAGGGGTATAGTGCGTCTGGTGCGGGCCAGTCGCCAAGCCAGCTAGCCAGCAGGTCGAGGTCTTTGCGAAGGGCCTCGAGCTTGGCGATCTGCAAAGGATGGGTTGAAGTCCATTTTGCGGCATTGACCTGCGCAGCCCTGAGCGCCGTGCGCAGCTCGTCAGCTACCTGCGGTGTCACGTACTTCTGGGCCCGCACCCGCGCCAAGGCCTCTTCACGCGCCATCATCCAGTTGTTCAGCAACACCGGGTGCCGCACGAGGAACGGCGCCATGCCGAGGCCTGTTGAATTCCCCACGCCGAGCATTCTGCGGATGGCCGGGTCCAACCGCACGGCTTTTGCGCCACCTTGAACCGCGGCGAGATGTTCTGCGATGTCGACAGTGAACTGCCGGGTCAGCCAGACCGAGAGCATCTCGATCTGGAACGGCGCGTTGAGTTCCGGGCGATCGGCAATGGCCACCCGATCAGCAGCACCGAATTTGCCCGAGCCGTAGACCGCAGTGGTGCGCATCAGGTAGCCGACGCTTTCGACCTCGGCGATGTCGGGCTGCTGTCCCTGCGCCAGATGGTCGATGACATGGGCGAACAGCCGGACAGAGCGGTTGGCGCGGCTGAGCGAAAGCTCGCGCGGAGAGATGCGGCCTGCTTCCTGAAGGGGTACGTTGGCCTGAAGGCGGTCAAGATCGGCCTCGGTCGGTTCACCGTCGAAAAGGGTAAAGGTCGCGTCCCAGGCCGTTGCGATGACCCGGTCCGAGCGCATCTCGTCGGGCAGGTCATGGGCAAAGCCGACAAGGCAATAGGTCCGCTCGGGGCCCTTGGCGCGATAGACGGCGCGGCCTACGCCCAGCGCGTCGATCTCCCACACCGGGCGGTCGAAGACCCAGCCTTCGCGCTCGATCCGGCGCAGCAGGGTGCGCAGAAAGGACAGGCGGGTGGGATGCGCGCAACCCATCCGGTCGAGGCGCATGACCTGCGACGGCGCGCGGCGGAACGGTGCGGTTTCGGGGGGCAGGCAGGTATGCGCACGGTCCATGATGTCCTCCTCGGGGTATTGGGTGTTGGCGCGGACGACCTGCCCGCGCCCCTTTTCAGGTCTTCTTGCCCAGCATCAATGTGATCCGCAGCGCATCCCAAAGCGATGGCAAGAGCACCAGCGACACCGGCACGGCCGTGACCACGATAAAGCTCTGCAACTTGCCGATGCCCCCTGATCCGGTCGAGATCAGGATAAGTGCCATGACCCCCATTGCAATCCCCCAGAAAGCACGCAGCACGGGTGACGGATTGTCGTTTGACATCGACGTAGCGATGACAAAGCTCATCGAGTCACTGGTCGTGGCAACAAAGATCATCGTCAGAACCAGGAACAGAACAGAAAGCAGGAAACCCATCGGCAGCGCCTGCGTGGTGGCGAGCAGACCGGCAGGCAGGTTGAACCCTTCGAACGGGCCAGAAATCGCACCCGGAACAGCCTGCTCCAGCGCGATCCCTGTGCCGCCGATGATGGTAAACCAGAAGTTTGTCACGATAGGTGCCAGGACAGATAGCATCAGGATGATCGACCGGATCGACCGGCCCCGGCTGACGCGGGCAATGAAGATCGCCATGAGCGGCCCGTAGCCCAGAAACCAGCCCCAGAAGAACACTGTCCACCAGCCTAGCCAGCCCGGCGCGCCAACGATGCCAGCTTCGCCGCGATACATCGCCATGTCGAAGAAGTTCGACAGATATACGCCCATCCCGCCGGCAAAACCGTCGAAGATGAAAAAGGTCGGGCCGGCGACAAGCATGAAGGCCAGAAGCAC
The DNA here is from genome assembly GCF_056159225.1 of Ruegeria sp. AWH4_226. Taxonomy (NCBI): domain Bacteria; kingdom Pseudomonadati; phylum Pseudomonadota; class Alphaproteobacteria; order Rhodobacterales; family Roseobacteraceae; genus Ruegeria; species Ruegeria sp. AWH4_226. The sequence continues at coordinate 260,344 of NZ_JBSWUU010000003.1, forward strand.
GAAGGCAAGGATGACGTTGACCCGGGACAAGAGCTGGATGCCTTTCGAAAGGCCCGAGATCGCCGACACGGTGTAGACGCTTGCAAGCGCCAGGATCACCACCGTCTGGGTGGCAAAGGTGTCAGGAATGCCAAAAAGCGCATTCAACCCGTATGACATCTGAAGCCCGAGAAAGCCGATAGGTCCGACCGTTCCTGCGACCACCGCGATGATACAGGATGCGTCGGCGATCAGGCCGATAGGTCCGTTGAGCGCGCGGTCTCCAAACAGCGGATAGAGCAGCGTGCGCGGTGCCAGCGGCAGGCCCTTGTCATAGTGGTAGTGCATCAGCATCACCGTTGTCAGCGACCCCAGGATCGCCCAGGCAAGAAAGCCCCAGTGCAGAAAGCTTTGCGCCAAAGCGGCATAAGCTTGTGCCGTGGGGTCAGCGCTCAGGTCTCCGAACAGCGGTGGCGTGGACAAATAATGCGCAATAGGTTCACCGGCAGCCCAAAAGACACCGCCGCCCGCCAATAGAGTGCACATGATCATCGAGCCCCACTGGAACATCGTGAATTCCGGTGTTGTCAGCGCGCCCATGCGGGTTTTTGCGCCGGGCAGCACGCAAAGCCCAAGGCCGATCACGAATGTGGCCAGCAGCAGCACCTGCCAATAAAGGCCGAAATAAGTTGCGGAGAAGTTGAAACCCCAGTCGACCATGCGCGACAGAAGGTCAATGTCGATCAGCGCCAGTACACAGAACAGTGCGATGAACCCGCCGGTGATGGCGAAAAGTGGTTTGTCCACTCTGCCCAGGCTGGCCGGCTGGCTGCCGGTTGTCGTTGTATCCATCAATTTGTTGTCCTCCCAGACAAAGCCCCGCCTCCCGCGGGGATGATCATTCCGCTGCGCGAGCCCTGGTGTTTTTCACCGGCCTCTTCGCGCCAAAGCTCTGTTCGAAAAATCGCAGCCAGTTGCCGCCCATGACGGCATCGACCTCTGCGTCGTCCATCCCGGTAGTGCGCAGACCAGCCCGGATGTTCCCGAAATCCCGGTTGTCGGCGAACCAGCTAGGCATTTCAGGAAAGCCCGGCTCTGCTGCACTGCCTTCTCCATAGTCAATTCGCTTGGTCCACCGGCCAACGCGCATCCATTCGACGATGCTGTCGGGTTGGTCCTGGCACAGGTCGGTGCCAATTCCGATGTTGTGGACGCCCATCATGTCGGCAGTGCGGGCCACCATGTCGCAGTAATCCTGCAACGTGCAGGCGCTGCCGTCCTTAAGGTGGTGTGGGTAAACCGAAAACCCCAGCATCCCGCCGCTCTCTCCAAGCGCTTTCAGCACGGTGTCCGACTTATTGCGGAGCGCCTTGTGCCAGCTAGATGGATTGGCGTGGCTGATGGTGATCGGACGCGACGAATGTTCGATGGCCTCAAGCGTCGAGCGTTCTCCGGAATGGCTCATATCTACGACAAGCCCGACGCGGTTCATTTCAGCCACGACCTCGCGACCCATGCGGGTGAGTCCCGTGTCGTCATCTTCGTAGCACCCCGAAGCCAGCAGCGACTGGTTGTTGTAGGTCAGTTGCATGAAGCGCAGGCCAAGTGTGTGCAGAATCTCAATCAGCCCGATATCGTCTTCCATGCAGGACGGATTCTGCGAACCGAAGAAGATCGCGGTGCGCCCGGTTTCCTGCGCAAGCCGGACATCAGCGGCGGTGCGACCCTGAAAGATCAGGTCGGGAAACTGTTCGAACCAGCGGTTCCAGTGTTCGATTTGCAGGACCGTTTCGCGAAAGGTCTCGTGGTAAGTGATGGTGACATGCACCGCATCCACCCGGCCCTCGCGCATCTGGCGGAAAATCTTCTCGGACCAGTTGGCGTATTGCAGCCCGTCAATCAGGACGCTCATGCCGGTTCTCCCGCCGCGACATAAGCGGTTTTGACCGTAGTATAGAACTCGGCGGCGTATCTGCCCTGTTCGCGCGGGCCGTAAGATGATGCACCGCGCCCGCCAAAGGGGACGTGATAATCGGTGCCTGCAGTCGGCAGGTTCACCATGACGCAGCCTGCCTGCATGTTGGCGCGGAAATGGCTGGCGCGGGCAAGGCTTCTGGTCATGATCCCAGCGGTGAGGCCGAAGTCGCTGTCATTGGCGATAGCAAGCGCTTCGTCATAGCCCTCGGCCTTGATCACGCAGGTAATCGGCGCGAACATTTCCTCACGGTTAATACGCATTTCATTGGTTGTGCCCGCAAAGACGGCAGGGGCCATATAGTACCCCTCGGTCGCACGCTCTAGCCTTTCCCCTCCTGTCAGAAGTTCGGCGCCTTCGTCCCTGCCAATCTGGATGTAATTCAGGTTCTGTTCCAGCTGTCCCTCGCTGACCACGGGGCCGAGCTGTGTGCCGTCTTCCAGCGCATGGCCGACCTTGAAGGCCTCGGTGACCTTGACGAGCCTTGCGACGAATTCGTCATGGATCGCAGCGTGCACGATCAGGCGCGAGGCGGCGGTGCATTTCTGACCCGTGGCGCCAAAAGCCGCGCCAGCAGCATGCATCACGGCGAGATCGAGATCTGCATCGTCCATAATGAGCATGGGGTTTTTCGACCCCATCTCCATCTGCACCTTGGTCATGTTTCCGATCGCCGAGGCCGCGATGCCGCGGCCAACCGGAACCGACCCAGTAAAACTGATCGCCGCCACGTCACGGCTTTCTACCAGCCGCTGGCCGACATCACGGCCCGGTCCTGCGACAAGATTGAAGAGACCGGCGGGAATGTCCTGTTTGGCGATAATCTCGGTCAGTGCAACGGCGCTGGCGGGCGTCAGGTTTGCGGGCTTCCAGACCACCGCGTTGCCAAAGGCAAGGGCCGGGGCGATCTTCCATGCGGGCGTCGCCACGGGGAAATTCCAGGGCGATATGATCGCAACCACGCCCACAGGTTCGCGGCGCACGTCAATCTCAACACCGGGACGGACGCTTTCGGCCAGGTCGCCGTGACCGCGCAGACATTCAGCGGCGAAATAAGTGAAGAACTGCCCGGCGCGGTAAACCTCGCCCTTTCCCTCGGCCAGCGGCTTGCCTTCTTCGCGCGACACGAGGCGTCCGATCTCATCAGCCCGCGCCATCAACTCGGTTCCGATTGCCATCAAAACGTCATGGCGTTTCTGTATGCCCGCTGCCCACCAGATCTTTTGCGCACGTTTCGCGGCATCGAGCGCGGTGTCCAACTGATCCGCGCTGGCCTGGGCAAAGGTGCCGATCAGGTCCGATACGTCCGACGGGTTACGGTTTTCGATCTCACCTGCGCCGTTTTGCCAACGACCATCGATATAGAGTCCGGTTTGCATGGAACATCCTCGTCTTTGCTTGAGGTCGCTCCTAGACGAAGAATATGATTTCAGGCAATCTGGAAGTATTGAAGATAATTTCAGGAAAACTGAAATGGCGATCAAGCTTGAGATGCTGCGCACCTTTCGAACCGTTGCCGAGAAGGGATCGCTTGGGTCTGCGGCCGAACAGTTGGGGCGAACACCATCGGCGGTGTCAATGACGCTGGCATTGCTGGAGGACCATATCGGCGCGCCGCTGTTCGAGACAGACCGCAAGAACAGACTCACACCGCTGGGTCAGCTTGTTCTTCAGGAAAGCAATCGCGCAACGGAAGCATTTTCACGAAGTGTCGATGCGATTGGGCGGCACGCTATTTCCACCGCCGGCACCGTAAGGCTTGCTGTCGTCCCTTCGGCGACCGTGACCTTCCTGCCCGGCATCATCGCCTCTTTTCAGCAGCAGCGTCCGGACGTACGGCTGGAAATCAGCGATGTAGACAGCGCGACGGTTCGACAGCGGGTCAAACTTGATGATGCCGATATCGGGATCCTGTCCGAGCCCGTTGAGGACGCAGCCGAAGACACTGTGATCTACGAAGACGATCTTGGCATCGTCTGCCGCAGGGATGGACCCATTTCCAGTGCGATGGAAAACGGCGAAGCCTGTTCGTGGCAGTTGCTGCTTCGCGAGCCGTTCATCGCCAATCCGCTCTGCCATTTGGTCGCGCATGATTGCCTTGCGCCGCTGCTGGCCACCTGCAACCTCGAATCCCGGAACACCACCGCTCTGCTATCTTTCGTCCGGGCCGGCCTTGGGGCAACCGTTTTGCCACGAAGTGCTGTGCAGCACCAACTCGACGAAGTGTCCTTCCTTCGGCCCGATGACCCGCCGACCCGTCGACAACTTCGCAAAATCCGGGAAAAGTCACACCACCTCAGCCCGGCGGCAGAAGCATTCTGGTTGTCGCTGTAAGAAAGTGGACCATACCGCGGACGGCTTGAAGAGTGTGTTGCCACGATCAGTTCAATCGGCAACTTAAGGCGTTCACGAAAGCACTTATGCCAGCTGTTTACTTAGTGGCGGATAGCAGTCAGAGCGCTCCGAGACGTCAAGACTGGCTACGTGGCCTTTATTGCCGTTTTGGCTGGCAGGGGCAAAAGTCTGCGTCGCCTTGCAGTGTCGGCCTTCAGTTTTGGTCGCACCCAGCGGTGCGCAAGCAAAACGCGTGAGTTCGCCGGTTACCCAACTATGCCTCGAACTTCATATGCCGGTGCGGCAGACCGTCGCCATCGCGGGAATGCTTAGAAAAAGGCAGCCTTTGAACTAATTCGACTTGCAAGATGTTGAGACGCAACCAAACCGCATAGCCACTCCGTTTCGTCAGGTTTTGAACTGCTCTGTAAAACCGAGACTCCGGACTCTTAAAGTTTGAAAGGAACAATCACTAGGGCAAACTGCTCCCCAACAACAAAAGCCGACCTTAGATACGATTGTGCTCATGTACGCTTTGTCGAAAACACTTAAGTCTGGTGCACAAGACGTTTCCAATGACCCGGAGAAACTCCGTAGCCAGCTTTGAAACTTCGCGTCATGTGAGACTGATCGCTGAAGCCAGCTCTTGTAGCCGCGTCAACCAATGATGCCCCAGCAGCAATGTCACCACGCACCTGATCCAGACGTCGCATTGTCAGGTACCGATATGGGCTGGTTCCAAACGCTTTCCTAAACTGGCGCGCCAGCGAATATCGGTCCAAACCAGTGACCTGTTCCAGTTGGTCTGAGTGAACAACTTTATCGAGATTACTGTCCAGATATTCTCTCGCACGGTTCGTCGCCCTCAGATCAATCAACGAACCTGTTGTTTGCTGAGCAGATGTGTCGTTTGCCAACAACCCATCCGCCAGCAACGCGGCGAGTTCGTCCATCGCCACCGGTTCAAGGATATTATTCATGTCAGAAAAAGCCGCATAGATCGCGTGCATCAGGCGGGGGTCCGAAAGAACAGCATCACGCAAAAAAGGAAGTGTCCTTGATGCTGGTCCAAGCGCCTCGCGCACCAACGATGGTTCTACATAAAGCATCCGATAGTGAAACCCGGCTTCCGTTCCGGCTTCGCCTGTATGGATTTCATCGGGGTGCAGTACGATCACTTGACCGGCCACACTGTCAGAGCGTGCGCCTCGATAGTCAAAGCTTTGCACGCCATTTATTGTATATCCTATCGAATAAGTATCATGCCGGTGTGGGGCGTAGGCTTCGCCAGAAAAGTAGGCCTCAATCCTTTGGATACCGGTCTGCCAAGGTGCAGCGATCACCCAATCATTCGCGCACGATCGTTCAAGACCCGGGGTGAGGTCGTGTGATCTTACGTCACTGGATCGTCGTTCGTTGTGAATCGGAAAGCTCCTGACGGCTTCGAAACCAGACCAACACCATGAATCAAAGGGAAATCATACATGAAATCGATTAATCTCGACGAAAAGCTGTCCAGATTCTCAACGCATTGGGATCCGCATGTCGTCGCCGATTACAATGACAATGAGGTCATGGTGGTCAAGTTTGTTGGTGAATATCCATTCCATAAACACGACACAACGGATGATTTTTTCTATGTTTTGGAAGGTGAGATGCAGATGGACATTGAAGGTGAGCCATCCCGGACCGTCAAGGCAGGCGAACTGTTCATCGTTCCAAAGGGTGTCGTCCATCGGCCGAGGGCAGAGCGTGAAGTGAAAGTGCTGTTGATTGAACCGAAAGGTGAGCCCAATTCGGGTGACTCAGATCGCAAAGCCGCACCGAAAGCTCGCATTTAGAAGTTAGTGCGGCGGGAATGCTGACATTCGTGCCCGCCGCAGTATCTTTCACTTTGGGCTCGAAGCCGTCATGCAACGGCGCGGCTGGCCTTCCACTTCCGCTCGACCCCGTTGGCATTTTTCCCGGCCCAATTCTGCCATTTACCCAACTATGCACTCGCAGCGCTGCATTTAGAGGAGGCGTTCACTGCTTACACGAAATCAGTGTTTGCCCTGGGCTGGTTAGGTGACAAAAACAACTCCAAACTGGGGTTGAGAGATGTCCACTTCACAAGTTCTGACTAGGCTTTTCCAAATAGGAAAAAGCAACCAGCCTTGATGAATGCGGTCGACTTCATACTAGGCGGTAGTGTTTGTTTCGGTATTGGCGCCGCAGTCCCGATCGCAAATGCGAACCACGGATAGACAGGTACTATGCCGATGAAGGGGCGCAAATGAGTTCAAACGGTCCAATCAACAAGTTACTATCAACAAAGCAAAGATGGCGAATCTCGTCTGTTGTGTTCGCATAGTAGTAGGAGCACCCATGGCTACGCGAGTTGGATATGAGCGAAGGGCAATACTTCGTCAGGATTCCTGGAACGCCCAGATCGAAATCCTAGAGAAGAGAAGTGCTCAAGCTCGCTCGGATGAGAAAGGAAAATACCAGCAGATTTTGTCTGAGTTGCTCACCAAGAAAAGTGAAAGCAACAGAAGACTGACCGAGTTGCTTGACGCCCACGGTGAGGACGGTGATGTCTGGAACGAACTGCGTAACCTCTACGAGCAAGCTTGTGAGGAAATGCAAGTGTCCTTGAAGAAGGCTGGCACCCAAATTTCAAATTAAGATGCTTGGGGTTGCGCCAAAACTGACCTCGACTTCCCCCTTCTCTGCGCCCGTTGAAACTTCATAATGCATGTGATCAAGCGATTGCTCCTGAGTGCTACCACCATGCATTATCCCACCGTAAAGCGCACCAAACCAGGCAAACCGACAGAACCCGCTTTGAGTGTTTTGCTTTTCCTGCTTGGAATCGCTGGTCTTTGCTGTTTGCGCCTCGTAGGATTTGACCAAGGTCGAAGCAACAGTTTGAACCAACTCAAGACCAAGACGTAGAGATGCTGCTAAATTGTGCAATCTGACGAGTATAGCTGCAATCTGTCGCCGTTTTCCTCTATAATGCTCGTCATCCGGATTGTTGGTATTGGACACTGAACTATCTGGCGTGGTCCACTAGCGGAGCTAAAATCTCTCTACGCCGGTTTTGCCTATAATTGGACTTGAATCTTTAGGGTCATGGAATTGCGAAACAGGATTTATCTAGTCGTCGTAACGCTTGGGATTTGTGTAGCCACTGGCCTTTTTGCACAGCAAGCCCCACCACTGGTCACTGTAGCCAAGCCCGTGGTCAAATCCATTGTCGAAGACGACGAGTTTGTCGGTCGCTTTGGCGCAGCAGCAGACGTCGATATACGTGCGCGTGTTTCAGGGTTCTTGGATGAAGTGCATTTCAGGGACGGAAGTCTTGTCGAAGAAGGACAGTTGCTGTTCACAATCGACCAACGACAGTTCCGCACAGCGTTGCGACAGGCGAGAGCACAAATCAACATAGCAGAGGCCACAAGTGAGTTCACAACCGACCAACTGGATCGAGCAGAAGCGCTTGTCAGAAACGGAAACATTGCCGAAAGCGTGGTCGACCAACGTCGGGAGGCGTTTTTAGCCGCGCAAGGCGCACTCGAACAGGCAAGAGCTGCACTCGAACTTGCCGAGCTCGATCTGGAGTATTCCGAAATCCGTGCTCCCATGTCGGGACGCATAGACCAAGCGCGGATCGATCCGGGAAACCTTATCACTGCTCAAGAGACGTTGATGACCTCCATTGTCTCCACTGATCCGATCTATTTTTACTTCGACATTGATGAAAGGTATTTTCTCGCCTACGCCCGTGACGCACGCGCGCGTGGCTCGGTCTTGCAAGAAGGTGCGGCCGGCCTCGAAGTCCGGGTCAGAGTGGCCGATAGCTCAATTCCACCTCAAGTCGGAACGCTCGATTTCTCCGAAAACCGGATCGACAACGAGACCGGCACAATGCGTGTACGGGCGGTCCTGGAAAACCCGGATGAGCTTTTGACCCCCGGCTTGTTCGGGCGTGTTAATGTGCCTGGATCCCTTCCATATGAGGGGATACTGATTCCGGACGCCGCAATAGCGTCGGATCAGAACCGACGGCTCGTGATGACAGTAGACGCCCAAGGAAACGTTACGCCAAAGCAAATAAGACCTGGACCAAGAATCGACGGCTATCGCGTTGTAAGAGATGGATTGGATGGAACAGAAACAATTGTAGTCGAAGGTTTGGTACGGGCTCGACCTGGTAGCGTGGTCACGACCGAGGTGGTCGAGCTCCCACTGATTGCAGAAAACTAGAATGGGACGTTTCTTTGTCTCCCGCCCGATTTTTGCGGTCGTGGTCGCAATCGTCACGACAATTGTTGGGCTGATCGCATACTTCGAACTGCCCGTCGAGCAATATCCAGAAATCGCGCCTCCTTCCATCGTCGTACGCGCCAGCTATCCCGGAGCCGACGCCGAGACTATCGCCGCGACGGTCGCCACGCCACTTGAGCAGGAAATCAACGGTGTTGAGGGCATGCTCTATATGTCATCTTACTCCACGGCTGACGGGTCGATGTCGTTGACGATCACGTTTGAGCTGGGGACCAATCTGGACGCGGCGCAGGTCTTGGTTCAGAACAGAGTAGCGACCGCAGAACCAAGGCTACCGCAAGAAGTCAGAGCGTTGGGGGTAACGACGAACAAGTCCTCACCTGACCTGATGATGGTGATACATATGCTGTCGCCGGACGAAACGTTCGATCAACTCTATGTATCGAATTACGCTCGGTCGCGGGTACGCGACCGACTGGTTCGTCTCGATGGAGTTGGCGATCTCATCATTTTCGGCGAGCGCGAATTCTCGGCACGCGTTTGGCTGGACCCAGATCGGATTGGCTCCCTCGGCCTGACCTCAGGCGATGTCATAGACGCGTTGCGCGAACAAAATGTTCAAGTCTCGGGAGGCTTGCTTGGATCACCGCCAAACGAGACGGACAGCGCCTTTCAGGTTACGCTCACAACACAGGGCCGACTTGAAAGCCCACGCGAATTTGGGCGGGTAATTGTAAAGTCGACCGATGATGGGCGTGTTGTTCGGGTTCGAGACGTTGCGAGAGTAGAAATCGGCGCGCGATCCTACGTTACTAACTCGTACCTAAACAATAAACCGGCCGTGGCGCTTGGAATCTTCCAGCGACCAGGTTCCAACGCGCTGGCTTCGGCAGACGAGATACTGACTGTTGTCGAAGAATTGTCCCAAGACTTCCCACCCGGTCTTGAATATCAGGTCGTTTATAACCCCACTGAGTTTATAGAGGCGTCGGTCAATGCGGTTTACCGCACTTTGTTCGAAGCGGTCTTACTTGTCGTTATAGTTATCATCGTTTTCCTGCAAAGCTGGCGAACAGCGATCATTCCTTTGCTGGCGATACCGGTTTCGCTGATAGGAACCTTCGCGGTGATGCTCGCTCTGGGGTATTCGTTGAACCTGCTGACGCTCTTCGGCTTGATCCTTGCGATCGGTATCGTTGTCGATGACGCCATCGTGGTCGTCGAAAACGTTGAGCGAAACATCAAAAACGGGATGCCCCCAAAGCAGGCTGCTGCGCGCACGATGGACGAAGTGCAAAACGCGATAATCGGGACAACATTGGTTTTGATCGCGGTCTTTGTTCCGGCGGCACTGGTGCCCGGAATTACAGGTCAATTCTATCGGCAATTCGCTGTGACGATCTCGGTAGCAACGGTGATATCAACGATCAACTCGCTCAGCCTATCGCCGGCTTTGGCCGCTGTGGTTCTAAAGTCAAAATCCACCTCGCCATCCAGAAATCCACTACGGGTCGTTACCGATCCACTGTCAAACGGTTTCAACAGGGGTTTTGATGCGATGGCCGCCGCTTACGGTCGTGCGGTGCGCGGGCTAGCAGGGACGTCGGGCATGCGCGGTATCGCCGTTTTAGTCTTTGCGGGGCTGATCGGTACGACCTACTGGATCACCACTAAAGTACCAACCGGGTTTATACCTGAAGCGGATCAGGGATACGCCATTGTAGTGGTGCAATTGCCGGACGGTGCGGCACTGGACCGAACCGACGACATCATCAGGCAGGCAACCGAAATCGCATTGCAAACGCCGGGCGTTACAAATGCTGTCGCGTTCGCCGGATTTTCAGGAGCGACCTTTACCAACGCCAGCAATCAGGGCGTGATATTCACAACCTTTGAGAGTTTTGACCGCCGCCAGGAGAGTGGCCTTACAGCAGGCGCGATTGTCGGCCAGCTTTTTGGTCGCATGCAGGCGTTGCGTGAAGCCTTTATAATTGCAATCGCACCGCCGGCAGTGCGCGGCGTAGGGACGGGTGGAGGATTCAAACTCCAGCTGCAGGAACTAGAAAGTTCTGATATGTCTCGCGTACTTGGGGCCGCCTACGCTGTAATGGGCAGCGCCAGTCAATCAGACAAAGTGCAAGGCGTTTTCACGACGTTTTCAGCAGGGTCGCCTCAGCTCTATCTCGAGATTGATCGCGTAAGAGCCCAAATGCTGAATGTGCCAATCGGAGAAATCTTCGAAGCACTGTCCATCAATTTGGGTTCTGCTTATGTAAATGACTTCAACGCGTTCGGTCGCCTTTTTCAGGTGCGGGCACAGGCGGACGAGGAGTTCCGCTTGGATCGAGAAGATATCAGAAGCTTAAGAGTGCGTTCTGTCACGGGCGATCTTGTTCCGTTGGGCACTTTGGTTACAGTCAGAGAAACCGCCGGACCTGCCTTGGTACAACGCTATAACCAACAAGTGTCTGTCCCGGTTCAAGGATCACCCACGCCAGGGACATCGACCGGACAGGCCTTGCTGGAAATGGAAGCGCTCGCAGAAGCGGTTATGCCACCTGGTCTGGATTACGAATGGACCGAGCTTGCGTTGCAGGAACGGAATCAAGGAAACACCGCCGCGTATATCTTTGCCTTTTCGGTGCTGTTTGCTTTCCTGTTTCTTGCCGCGCTTTACGAGAGTTGGACGCTACCACTTGTTATTATACTGATCGTCCCACTCGCCGTGCTTGGCGCGATGCTCGGCGTCATGTTTCGCGGGATGGACAACAATATACTTACACAAGTGGGTTTGATCGTTTTGGTAGGCCTCGCCGCCAAGAATGCGATCCTTATAGTTGAGTTCGCCAAACAAGCACAGGAAGAGCGCGGGTTGTCCGCAATTGATGCTGCTGTAGAAGCAAGCCAGCTACGACTACGGCCGATTTTGATGACCGCGTTTGCCTTCATCTTGGGCGTTTTGCCATTGATGATTGCGGTCGGACCAGGTTCGGAGATGAGACAGGCACTCGGAACAGCTGTATTCTTTGGAATGTCAGGCGTTACACTGCTCGGCCTATTCTTTACACCGGTATTTTTTGTGGCTTTGCGGACAATATTTCCCGGCTCGGTTGAAATGACTGAGCGTCAATAGCGGGTGCCTCCTCGATGGCTTGCAGTGTGTCACTCGAAAGGAACGAGGGGAAAAGATGACGTTCTTGATCTGTCTGCTACGTCCTAGTTCGGGTCCGAAACTTGAGGGAAGCTTTACGTGGAAAGTCTAGCAGCCAATCTTCGCGAAATGGCCCGAACGCCCTTACATCAAAGCCATGTTGAGCTTCTGAAGTCTATTGGCACGGAAGTAAGCTTTAAATCAGGCGAAATGATTGCAGAGGTCGGCGATCCAATGGACCGGTTTCTCTACATTTTAGAAGGTCGGGCCGAAGTTATTGATCCTCAGACCCGTGAAGCTTACTTGCCGTTCTCATTGGGACCAACGCAGTTTCTCGGTGAAATAGCATTTCTTAGCGGCGGCGTTTATTCCCTGCCGATGAGAGCTCGGGAAAACACGCGCGCTATATCGGTTCCACGGAAGGAAATGCTGGACGCCATGTCTCGTCTGCCCGAAATGTCGGATATCATCATCAGCGTTTTTTCGGCACGCAGACGGCGCCAAATTGAGGAAAACGACAGTTCACTCAAGCTTATTGGTGCCGATTTAAGCCGTGACATCCGTCAAATCGAAGAGTTTGCGACCCGAAACAAGATACCGTTCCGGACAATGGATATCGGATCACAGGATGCCCGCGCACTCGCAGAAGACTGCTGTATCGAGGCCCTGCAACCGGCCGTGGTTTTCGGTGAAAACCTTGTGATCGACAATCCCACTCCTGCAAAAATCGCCAGGCTCCTTGGGCTGGAGCAATCGTTCGAGTGTCGAGAGGTTATTGACGTTTTGATCGTTGGCGGTGGTCCTGCCGGTGTGGCGGCAGCGGTCTACGCGGGTGCCGAAGGACTGTCTGCAGTTGTTGTCGAGGATTGGGCGGCAATGGTTTTAGGAAAGGTGCGGCAATCGCATTAGAATACGCAATTTAGATACGATGTACGAAGCGGCCAATGGGTTGCAGTTGGGCATAGCTGATTCACCCGTTGCATGAGGTGGCAACCAAGCGCATTTGGGATGGCGGGTTTTTTGGCGGGTATCACAACTAGCGCCCAAAAATATCATTTAAATTCAATGATATATGGCGGTGGAAACGAACCCGGCGACCAACTCTCTCCCGTGCAGGTTTCCACCGTGCGGGATCGCTTCGAAATCCTGCGCGCTGTTGAGGGACAAAACCCTCGACCGCCTGACGACTGATCAAATGACGGTATCGCCAGGTTCCTCGCGGCTCAGCTGCCGTACCGCTTCGAGAAGTTCCTCGACCGCTTCCTCGGCAGCGGCAAGCTTGATGGCAACCATCAGATCTTCGCGCCCCGCCATGGCCAAGAACGTGGAGAGCACCTCATCGGAGTGGCGCGCCAGCGCGATCAAGTGCGCACCGCTCGGACCGTAAGTGCCCGAGAACCAGTTCTTCACTGTTTTCTCGTTGGCCCCCGTCCAGGCCGCCACGGTCTTTACGCCCGCCCGACTATCTCCAAGCGACCGTTTCAAAGCAGCCGCGATTTCTTCAACGAAGCCGCCATTCGTGGGCTGCTCAGCTTTTCCATTATATCCGTTTTCCCTTGGAAAGAACTTGCCCTTTTTCGGAAACGACATTCCACCCTCCTTCGCTTTACATGGACGCGAAGAATTCAGCCGTTGATTCCGACGGGAGCGATGGATTTGCCTGGAATAATGAGGAGATACGGATGTGAGCGGTCGTTGGACGACCCCTTCGGACACGAGCGACGCGCCGCCTGAGAAGGATGTGCCGGCCGTCGCCTACGTGCGAATGTCGACCGATCACCAGAAGTACTCCACCGAGAACCAACTCGATGTCATTCGCAGCTATGCCGAGGCTCGTGGCCTGACGATTCTGCGCACGTTTGAGGACTCCGGCCGGTCGGGACTACGGCTCGACGGCCGCGAGGCACTGCAAAACCTGATGGCCGAAGTCCAATCCGGTCACGCCGATTTCAAGGCGATCCTTGTCTATGACGTCAGCCGCTGGGGCCGGTTTCAGGATGCGGACGAAGGCGCATATCACGAACATGTCTGCTCCCGTGCGGGGATCCGGGTCCACTATTGCGGCGAGCAGTTCGAGAATGACGGCAGTATCGGCTCCAACCTGCTGAAGACCGTCAAACGCGTGATGGCCGGCGAATACAGCCGCGAGCTGTCGGTGAAGGTCTTTGCCGGGCAATGTCGCCTCGTAGAGCTGGGCTATCGCCAAGGCGGCGCGGCCGGATACGGGCTGCGGCGCGTGTTGATCGATGAGCACGGAAACCCCAAGGGCGAACTGTGCCGCGGCGAGCAGAAGAGCCTGCAGACCGACCGCGTGATCCTCGTCCCCGGCCCCGAGGAGGAACAGCGCGTCGTTCAGCGCATGTACGAGATGTTCGTGAATGAGGGGCGTCCCGAACGCGAGATTGCCGAGGTTCTAAACGCTGAAGGGCACCGCACCGATCTCAACCGGCTGTGGACTCGGGCGACTGTCCATCAGGTCCTGACCAACGAAAAATACATCGGGAACAACGTCTTCAACAAGGTGTCGTTCAAGCTGAAGCAGCGTCGTGTCGTGAACCCGCGGGATATGTGGATCCGAGCCGAAGGCGCCTATCCGGCCATCGTCGGCAAGGCGCTGTTCCTGCGCGCCCGAGAGATCGTGGATGCCCGCAGTCGTCATTTCTCGGACGAGGAACTCCTCGACGCCCTGCGCGCGATCCTGAAACGACAAGGTCAGCTGTCCGGCCTAATCATCGACGAAGAGAACGACCTGCCCTCGTCCAGCGCCTATCGCAGTCGGTTTGGCAGCCTGCTGCGCGCGTACCGCCTCATCGGCTATGAACCCGAGCGGGACTACCGCTACATCGAGATCAACAAGGCGCTGCGCGCGGCCCACCCCCAGGTCGTTGATGAGATCATCGAGGGCGTGGCTGCCCGGGGCGGTCGCGTGGTGCAGGCCCCCGACACGCAGCTGCTGCGCGTGAATGATGAATTCACGGTGTCTGTAGTTCTGGCCCGCTGCCAGGCGACGGCAGCTGGCACCTTGCGCTGGCACATCCGGCTCGACACCGGCCTCGTTCCGGACATCACGATTGCGGTGCGGATGAACGAGACCAACGACGCGGCGCGCGATTTCTACCTTCTGCCCAGCATCGACATGACCGACGCACGGCTGAAGATGGCCGAGCAGAACGGCCTGTGGCTCGATGCCTATCGAACAGAGACGCTTGAAGATTTCTACGCCCTCGCCGGGCGGGCGAAGGTGACGGAGGTGGCATGATGGCCAAAAGCGCGGAAAAAACTCACCAGACGGAAGTCACCTTGGTCCCGACCGACCGCATTCGGGTTCTCAATCCGCGGGTCCGAAACCCCAGGACGTTTGCGGACATGGTGGAAAACATCGCCAAGATCGGTTTGAAGCGCCCAATCACCGTGACCCGTCGCGCCGACACAGATCCGCAGGAGTATGATCTCGTCTGCGGCCAAGGGCGGCTCGAGGCCTTCATCGAGCTGAAGCAGAAAGCAATCCCGGCCATTGTCATCGATGCCGATGAGTCCGACTGCCTGGTGATGAGCCTCGTCGAGAATTGCGCGCGTCGTCAGCATCGCCCAATCGATCTGATGCGGGAGATCGGCACGCTTCGCGAGCGCGGCTACAACGACCGGCAGATTGGCGACAAGATCGGCGTCTCACCGGATTATGTCGGAATGATTGCTGGCCTCTTGGAGCGCGGCGAAGAGCGACTGGTCACGGCCGTCGAAACCGGCCTGCTCCCCCTGAACCTCGCCATCGACATATCAAAGACCGATGCCGAAGGCGCGCAGCGTGCGCTGATGGACGCCTACACGCAGAAAAAGCTGCGAGGGAAGAAGCTCGCTGCTGCCCGGCGCTTGATCGAACAGCGCGAGGCACGTGGGAAGAAAATCCATCCCAAACAGTACGGGCGCGACGGCCGTAACCGGCGACCGCTGACGAGCGAAGCGTTGGTGCGTGCCTACCAGAAGGAAGCCGACCGTCAGAAGCTTCTGATCAAGAAAGCGGAACTAGCCCAAGGGCGGCTGCTGTTCATCTGCCAAGCATTCCGGACCCTCCTTGAGGATGACCATTTCGTGACGCTGCTGCGCGCCGAAGGCCTGGAAACCATGCCCAGCTACCTGCAGGACTCCCTCACCGAGGGAGCTTCGCCATGAGCAAGAAGGTTCAGCTCGGCTTCGAGAACGATTGCGTCACGATCACGGTTGCGGACATCCTGCCCGTCAGGGTTCTCAGCAAGTCGATCAAGTCCAGCCGGAAATACACCCAGATCACAGCGTCGATCCGGGAGATCGGATTGGTCGAGCCGCCGGTGGTTGCGCGAAACGGGGATGCCAGCGGCAGCTGGTTGCTACTAGACGGACATGTCCGGATCGAAGTCCTCAAGGATCTGGGTCAGGAACAGGTCGAATGCCTCGTGTCGACGGACGATGAGGCCTTCACCTACAACAAGCGCGTCAGCCGGATCGCGCCCATTCAGGAGCACCGGATGATCCTGAAAGCTATAGAGCGCGGTGTTCCGGAGGAAAAAATCGCGGCGGCGTTGGACCTCAATCCGCGCAGCATCCAGCGCAAGGTCAAGCTGCTCGACGGCATTTGCCCGGAAGCCGTGGCGATCCTGAAGGACAAGGCCTGCACTGCGGCCGTGTTTACCACGCTGCGCAAGATGATCCCCTTGCGCCAGATCGAAGCCGCCGAGCTCATGGTGAACGCCAACAACTACTCCGTCGCCTATATCTCGGCGATCCTTGCCGGGACTCCGCAAACGCAGCTGGTCGAGGCGAACAAGCCCAAACGCATCAAAGGCGTGACGCCTCAGGCAGTCGCTCGAATGGAGAAGGAGCTTGCCCGGCTTCAGGAAGGGATCACCCAGATTCAGGACACCTATGGCCAGGACCACCTCCAACTGACCGTGCTCCGTGGCTACGTCGGCAAGCTCCTCGGGAACGCGCGCGTGGTTAGGTATCTGATGCAGACGCGTCCGGAGTTCCTGTCCGAGTTTCAGACCATTGCCGAGATGGAATCGGTCATACCGGCCGAGGCAGAATAACCAGCCGGCCGATCCAATGGGGACCCGGACCCGATAAGCGCGGGGACCGCAGGAGACGCCGGACTGTGGGCCGGATCAAGCGCGGCGGTGGGGATGGCGGCGAACCCGCATGGAGCCCACCAGGCCGGCTCGAGTTTTCGCCGGCCGCGCGGCCGCACAGCGGCGGCGATATTCGCAGGCGTGCCGAGGAAGCGCGCGAGTCGGCACGCCTGCTTCGCCGCTAGCGGTCCGGTTCTATTCATTCGAGCAAACCCCCGAAACATCGCAGGATTTCGATTGAACCCGACACGACTCCCCGCTAGCGTGCGGTTAGCACAAAAAATGGGCGCGTACATAAATCATGCGCGCCGAGTCGGGAGTGCGAAGTGGATAGCAGCAAGTCGGAGCTTCGTTGGGGGGTCGCGCAGCGCCTCGAGTTCATCGAGTTCCGATTGTATTGGGAGGGGCACGTGAACCGCAGCGATTTGATGGAGCAGTTTGGGCTATCGGTGAACCAAGCGTCCGCCGACCTGAACCGCTATATCGGTCTGGCTCCGGACAACATGGTCTACGACAAGAGTGCGCGGACGTATGTCCGAGGTCCCAATTATGCTGCACAGTTCCTGAAACCAGATGCTAGCCGCTACCTCGCACAGCTTCGATCTCTGGCTGACGGTCTCATGGACAGCGACGACGCATGGATTGCTGAACTACC
Organism: Ruegeria sp. AWH4_226; assembly: GCF_056159225.1. Lineage (NCBI taxonomy): Bacteria > Pseudomonadati > Pseudomonadota > Alphaproteobacteria > Rhodobacterales > Roseobacteraceae > Ruegeria > Ruegeria sp. AWH4_226. The sequence continues at coordinate 277,812 of NZ_JBSWUU010000003.1, forward strand.
AGCCTATGACGCCGCGCCGACTCCGGCCCGTGGTGTTAACCCCGTGACACTGCGATCGGTTGTCGGTGCAATCCGCCGCTCGGAAGCGATCGAGGTGAAGTATCAGTCCCTGTCGCGCCCGGAGCCGAGCTGGCGGTGGATCGCGCCCCACGCCATTGGGTTCGATGGCTTTCGATGGCACACTCGGGCGTTCTGCAAGACTGACGAGGCCTTCAAGGACTTTTTGCTTTCGCGCATCCTCCAGACACGCGGTGTAGAAGCCAACGGAACCACGTATGCGGCCGATGCCGATTGGCAAGAGCACGTCACGCTTGAGATTGCCCCCCACCCCGAACTCTCCGAGAACCAAAAGAAGGTGATCGCGCTCGACTACGGGATGCGCGACGGCAGGGCGAAGATCAAGGTTCGGCGCGCTCTGCTCTATTATGCTCTGAAACGACTGGGACTCGATACCGATCCAGGCGCCCGAACACCGCAAGATCAACAGATCGTTTTACTCAACCCATACGCCACGGGCATTCACAATGAATAACGGGTCTGATGCACACAACGAGGAGGCGAACCTCCAAGTCTACGGATTTAGTGGCGAAACAGGCGGTGCGCACACCTCTCGCACAATCATGGTCGACGAACTCCAAAGGCTTTTTGAAGTGGTTCAAGACCCTTTTGCTGCACGTAATCAATACCGAATGGCGATTATTGAACAAAATGCACTAGGAAAGAGATCTGCCAAAACACGGATGCTGACATATCGGCACCTTTCTGACCTTTATGGACTTGATTCCAGCTTGTTTGTGTTTCGCGGTCTGAGGTTTTTTTGGGAGAGAGAAGTCGACGGTCAAGCTCTGCTTGCACTTCAGTGTGCGTACGCGAGGGATGCCCTTTTAAGATCGTCAGCCCCTTATATTCTCTCGACTCCCGAAGGAACCACTATTTCACGCGAGGCAATGGAAAAGCACATTGATACTATTTTTCCAAACCGTTTCAGCGCAGCGACGCTAAAATCAACGGCACAAAATCTAAACTCATCTTGGACCAAAGCTGGGCACCTTTCCGGTCGTGCCGTGAAAACCCGCCGCCGGGCAAATCCAACACCGGGAAATGCCGCGTATGCTGTTTTTCTGGGATACCTAGCGGGATTAAGGGGGCTCTCACTTTTTGGCAGCCCCTACGCTAAGCTTCTAGACTGCAGTGCGGAGCGGTCGCTTGAGTTAGCACAACAAGCTGCACAAAAAGGATGGATTAGCGTCAACCATATCGGCGATGTTTTCGAAGTTTCATTCCCGAATCTTCAGCAACATGTTGATAGGGAGTGGCAGCGATGAGCCGAGTGAAACGCCTTATCAAGTCCTACTCTCAGTTCATCTCAGTACCCTGGCGAGACGACGCTGCTGCGGCACAGCGAGTGGTATTTTGTGTTTATCATGAGACTGAGGAGCGCGCCCTCAGGACCAAAATTGATGAGTTCGAACTCGCTTCCCGACAAGCTGGCCACGATTGGTACCTTCACGATCTTACGGACACATTCCCAGAGTGGTTGACGTCACAGCGGTATGCAAAATCATATTTCGAAAAACCAGACTTGCTGGCGACAATATACCCAAGGTACTTAGATCACCTTGCGAAAGATTTTGAGCGCCGAATATCAGAACTAAAGCCTCCTCAGAACTTTGTTATTGCGATTTCTGGTGTTGGCAGTTTGTTTGGACTTGTGAAAGTCAAAGATGTCGTGGACCGCTTGGCCCCGATGGTTGCTGGCAGGCTCGTAATATTCTTCCCCGGAAGCTACGAAGACAATAACTACCGGCTTCTCGACGGCTACGACGGCTGGAATTACCTCGCCGTGCCCATAACAGCTGACAAAATTTTCTGAGAAAGAGACCCTGAATGCAACTCCGCTCGCTCTATCGGCAAGACCCATCCGCCCGTAAACTCGTCAACGAGGGCGTCGCCAACGTCAATGATGGCACATCGTCTCTTGCTAGAGATGTTCTGCGTTATGAGCTCGAGACCTTTGTGTGCGACGGGCAATATGGCTCCGGTATGGCCCATATTCTGGATACTTATCTGAAAAATATTGATCAGGCGCAGCAACCTGCTGTTTGGGTCAGCGGCTTCTACGGATCTGGTAAATCCCACATGGTGAAGATGCTGCGCGCACTTTGGATGGACACCACTTTTGACGACGGCGCGACAGCGCGAGGCATAGCCGACCTACCTCAAGAGGTTCGCGATCACCTTAAGGAATTGACGGTCCAGTCTCGTCGCTATGGCGGTCTTCATGCAGCTTCCGGAACGCTAGGGGCTGGTGCCAGCGGCAGCGTACGCCTCGCTCTTCTTGGAATTGTGTTCAGATCAGTCGGTTTGCCGGAGCAGTATCCTCTCGCTCGGTTCGTAATGTGGTTGAGGAAAGAGGGAATAGAAGAGCGGGTTCGCGCACACATAGAGGCAGGTGGCTTTGACTGGGAGGAGGAGCTGGCAAATTTCTACGTCGCAGAAGGTCTTCATGCGGCACTTGTCGAAGCCAAACCGCAACTTTTTGCCTCATCCAATTCTATGGTTGATGCTCTTCAAAATACCTATCCGAATGTTCAGGACGTTTCCAACCAGGAAATGATCTCCGCCATACGGGCCGCAATTTCACGCGAGAACAAACTTCCTCTTACCCTGGTTGTACTCGACGAAGTGCAGCAGTTTATCGGCACCAGCGGTGACCGAGCGATCGAAGTGCAAGAAATGGTCGAAGCAGTCGTCAAAGACGAAAGCCTTGGCGGCAAACTCACCTTTGTCGGAACCGGTCAGACCGCGGTCACTGGTACGCCCACACTCGCAAAGCTGCAGGGTCGCTTCACTATCCGCATTGAGCTTTCAGACACGGACGTCGATGCTGTGGTGAGGCAAGTTATTCTTGCCAAAACGACTGAGGCCTCACCCAAAATTGAAGCCATGATGCAGGAGAACCTAGGTGAGATATCAAGGCATCTGAGTGGAACTAGCATTGGCCATCGGCAAGATGACGTTGCTTTCTTTGCGCAGGACTATCCAATCCTTCCAGTCCGTCGGCGCTTCTGGGAAGCGGCCAATCGAGTTCTGGACGCATCAGGCACCGATAGTCAACTTCGCAACCAACTAAGCCTTATTCATAAGGCGATCAGAGAAAGTGCTGATAAAGATGTCGGGTTTTCGGTCCCTGCGGATTTCCTATATTTTGATGGGGCAGATAAGCTTTTGCAGGCGAGGATCCTGCCGCGAAAGCTGCACGAAAAGACCATGTCTTGGATACATGGTAGCGAGGATGAAAAATTAACCGCTCGCGCCTGTGGCGTTGTGTTTTTGATCAACAAAATCAGTAGCAGTAACTCTGAAATTGGGATCAAAGCGACGATTGACACAATCGCAGACCTGCTAGTCGAAGATCTTCCAACGGGCTCTTCGGGACTACGAAGCAAACTTCCCAAGCTGCTCGACGTATGTGACCTTATCATGCGCGTTGGCGATGAGTATAGAATTCAGACAGAAGAAAGCTCGGCTTGGAACGACGAATTCCTCAGTCAGAAAGCTACGCTGGCGAACCAATCCCATCGCATCGAAGCAGAACGCGATGACCTTATCCGGAAAAAATTTGGCGCTCTCGTCGGGCGTGTGTCGCTGCTTCATGGCAACTCAAAAGTCACACGGGATGTGAGCGCGATCTTCGATCCAACGCTTCCGCCCGATGCCAACAAGAGGATCTATGTATGGATACGTGACGGCTGGGCAACTGATGACAATTCCGTTCGCGCGGACGCTCGTCAGGCCGGCAATCAATCCCCCACTGTATTTGTCTTTATTCCCCGACGCTCTGCAGATGATCTGCGGAACAATATTCTCGAGTTCAAGGCGGCTAGTGCAACTCTTGATAAGCGTGGCGCTCCAGATACCCCAGAAGGCAAAGAAGCGCGCGGCGCAATGGAGACCATACGTCAGGTTGCCGAAGCGAAAATCAACGAATTGGTCTTGGAGGCCATGTCCGGCGCCCGCGTATTCCAAGGAGGAGGCAATGAGCTGACCGGGGATGGGCTACAGGCAACAGTTACTGAAGCCGCTGAGAACTCGCTCACTCGGCTCTACCCCCAGTTTGCAGTTGCAGACAATACCGGCTGGTCCAAGGTGTATGATAATGCCCACAAGGGAGCACCGGACGCCCTGAAAGCAGTCGGTCATGAAGGGGAACCTGAAAAAAATGCAGTCTGTAAAGCCGTCCTATCGTTCATCGCTGGAGGAAAGAAAGGGACGGACATTCGTGATCATTTTGAGAGTCCGCCGTTTGGCTGGTCACGGGATGCGGTCGATGGCGCACTGCTTGCCCTTCTTGTTTCCGGGTTGATCAGAGCAGAGGATGAACAACACCGCGCTTGCGATGCAAAAAAATTGGAGCGCAAATCGATTGGCAAGGCGTCATTCATTGTCGAAGCCACGACCATCTCCACACCTCAGCGCATTCAAATTCGCAAGATACTACAGAAGGCAGGCTTGACCGCTAAACAAGGTGAGGAACTTTCCTCAGTTCCCCAGTTTGTTCAAAACGTCACAGACCTCGCCAATCGTGCTGGCGGCGACGCTCCAAAACCGAAGACGCCTGACCTATCGTTGATAGATGATATCAGACGCGCCTCCGGCAACGAGCAGCTCTTGTCCATCTATAACAGCAGAGACGCGCTCACATCCTCAATCGATGCCTGGACTCACCAGGCCCAAGAAATCGACACCCGCTGGCCCAGCTGGGAGACCCTGCGACGATTGGCAGAAAGGGCCAATGGTCTGACTGATGCTGCTGTTCTGCGAACACAAGTTCAGGCAATCGAAGGTCAGCGTCAACTGTTGGCTGATCCGGATCCCATGAAACCGCTGATCGCGAGTTTCACGCAGATGCTGCGTGACGAACTTAATCGTCTCGTGGAGGCTTACAAACAGCAGCATGATGCTGGAATGGCCAAGCTAAAGGCCGACGACAACTGGCAGAAACTTCAGCCGGAACAACGCAACCGTCTTCTCGCAGAACAGAAACTCACCAACAGTGACATGCCGGAAGTGAAAGTCGGCAGCTCTGCTGAAGTTCTTCAGACGCTGCAGACTTTGACTTTGTCCGCGTTCGAAGATCGCGTGAAGTCGCTCTCATCCCGCTTCAATGAGGTTCAGACCCAAGCGGCTGAGATGATGGAGCCAACGGCCAAGACCATCCACCTGCCCAGCCGCACGCTGAAGTCCGAGGCGGACCTCGAAGCCTGGCTCGACGAAGCCCGCAAAGACCTTGCCGCAGCCCTTGCTCAGGGCCCCGTGATTATTCGATAGGACGCCCTAATGCAGCCGCTTGAAAAGACCCTCAGAAACCAACTGGAGCGCACTATAAAAGCGGCGCGGACGGTGGCAGAAGACGCTGCCGAGGCGGCGCTGCAGCAGTTGGGCGTGGGTGAAGCAACCGCTTTCCCGCACCTCTCGGAAAACGAACGCGACCTTCGGCGGCGCCTGCGCATTCACGGGCGTCAGCTGGGCGACAGACGCCATTCCGAACGCCAGACGCAAGAGCTGGATCGGCTGATCGAAGAAGTCGGGTACGAGCACTGGCACCGTATGCTCTTTGCCCGCTTCCTGGCCGAGAACAATTTGCTCATGTACCCAGACCCCAGTGGTCCGGTCCCCGTTTCGCTCGAGGAATGTGAAGACCTTGCGCCAGATGAGGGCGCGGCCAACGGGTGGGAACTGGCGGCTCAGTACGCGGCCCGGATGCTGCCGCAGATCTTCCGGCTGGACTCCCCTGTGTTCCAGTTGTCCCTGCCGCCGGAGTATCAGCAGCGGTTGGAGAAGCATGTCGAAAGCCTGCCGACCGAAGTCTTCACGGCGTCGGACTCGCTCGGATGGGTCTACCAGTTCTGGCAGGCGGACAACAAAGAGCGGATCAACAAATCCGAGGTGAAGATCGGCGCGCGGGAACTGCCCGCCGTGACACAGCTGTTCACCGAGCCCTATATGGTCAGCTTCCTGCTGGACAACGCTTTGGGGGCCTGGTGGGCCGCCCGTCGGTTGACAGAGCAGGACCTGAAAACCGCAACCAGCGAAGAGGAATTGCGGCGCAAGGCATCGATCCCCGGTGTGCCGCTCGATTACCTGCGCTTTGTCCAGGACGAGGACGGCACCTGGGCCCCGGCAGCCGGAACCTTTGATGGGTGGCCGGAGCAGCTGAAGGACCTCACCACGCTCGACCCTTGCTGCGGATCGGGGCACTTTCTTGTGTCGATCTTCCTGATGCTGGTGCCGATGCGCATGGAGCGGGATGGCCTGAGCGCGCGGGACGCGGTGGATGCCGTACTGCGCGAGAACATTCACGGGTTGGAGATCGATCAGCGCTGTGTGGAACTGGCGGCTTTTGCGCTGGCTCTGACGGCGTGGAAATATCCCGGCGCGGGCGGCTACCGGGCTCTGCCGGAACTGAACCTCGCCTGCTCCGGCCTGTCGGTGAGTGTGGCCAAGGAGGAATGGAAGCAACTTGGCCTTGGTAAGCGCAACCTGACCATCGCGCTGGATTGGATGCACGACACGTTCCGCGATGCGCCGGTGCTTGGAAGTTTGTTGAATCCTGCAAAATCCGCTGCATCCAAGATTGTGGATTGGGAAGATCTGTCTGCAACGCTCGATAAAGCGCTTAATCAAGAGACCCAAGCTGAAAGACAGGAGGCAGCAGTCGCCGCGCATGGCATTGCAAAAGCGGCAACGCTTTTGTCCGGCCGGTTTGATCTAGTAATGACCAACGTTCCATATCTGAAGGGCGGCGATCACTCCGAAAAGCTGAAAACGTTCTGTGAAAGAGAGTACCCAAAATCCAAGTATGACCTGGCAACCGTTTTCATCGAACGATGCCAAGACTTTCTATCATCATCAGGCACACTTGCTGTCGTTACTCAACAGTACTGGCTCTTCCTTAAGTACTATGAGGGATTGCGCTCTAAGCTATTAGCTCAAAGACAAATTTCATTTATCGCACGACTGGGGCCAGGTGCGTTTGAAACAATTTCGGGAGAAGTGGTGAATGTTTGCCTTCAAATCACGCACGCCCAAAAGCCAAACGATGAATGCAATATATTTGGCTTTGAATTGGACGGGGTCAAAAGCTTAAACGATAAGATCGAACATATATTGGTTTCGCCCCCACTCCAAACCTCACAGAAATCACAGTTAAAGAACCCGGACGCTAGAATTTCCTTTGAGTTGAAGGAGGATTTTGGCAGCCGACTTTCCGAGTTTGCAGATTTCGGGAAGGGCAGTGTTTCCGGTGATGGACCCCACTACCTTAGAAAATTTTGGGAATTTTCAAAGCTGACCAACGGGCATCAGTTCTGGCTAAATAGTCCAGATTTATCGTCGAAATGGACCGGGAGGCAGGAAGTCATCCTTTGGGGAGCTGGAGGCCATAACCCTGAGGTAGAGATTGGCTTTAGACATCATGGGCAACGAGTATATGGAAAAAGAGGCGTTGCGATTGGCAAAGCCGGAACTCTTCGCTTCACGCCTTACAGCGGTGAACTTTTCGACGACAATGTAGCGGTTGTAAGGCCTTATGCGGAATCTGATTTGGATGCTATTTGGCAATTTTGCGTATCGGGGAACTTACAGACCCTCCTAAAAATGCTTGACAAAAAAATGTCTGTTACTGCCGGGACGTTTACGAAAGTACCCTTCGATCCCGTGAATGCTACATCGGTCAGCTTTGGCAATAGCCTCACAAAGGCAGCGACTAATGAGCCCAACCAGTGGATATTCCACGGCCACCCTTGTGGCTCCGTGATTTTGGATGACGATAGCAATTGGACAGTCGAAGGCCCGCTTCGCACCGATGACACAGTGCTCCATGTCGCCGTCGCCCGCCTGCTTGGCTATCGCTGGCCGGCAGAACTCGATCCAGGCATGGAACTGGCAGACGAGCAACGCGCCTGGGTGGACCGCTGTGACGCCCTACTGCCCCACGCCGATGACGACGGCATTGTCTGTATCCCGCCAATCCGTGGCGAAGCCAAGGCCGAAGACCGTCTGCTGAACCTGCTCGCCGCCGCCTATGGCGACGCCTGGACGACCAGCACGCTGCCTCAGCTGCTGGCCAGCGCCGGCCACGCGGGCAAATCGCTCGACAGCTGGTTGCGCGACAAGTTCTTTGCGCAGCACTGCAAGCTGTTCCAGCATCGTCCCTTCATCTGGCACATCTGGGACGGCCTAAAGGATGGCTTTGCCGCGCTGGTCAATTATCACAAGCTGGATGGCAAGACGCTCGAGACGCTGATCTACACCTATCTCGGCGACTGGATGAAAACCCAACGTGACGACATCGCCCGCGGTGTTGACGGAGCACAGGAAAAGCTCGCCGCCGCCGAAGCGCTGAAAAAGAAACTGGAGCTGATCCTGGAGGGTGAAGCCCCCCACGACATCTTCGTGCGTTGGAAGCCGCTGGAGGAACAGCCGATCGGCTGGGACCCCGATCTGAACGATGGCGTGCGCCTGAACATCCGTCCCTTCATGACCGTCGGCGATGTGTCCAAGCGTGATGCAGGCGTCTTGCGCGACAAGCCCAACATCAAATGGACCAAGGATCGCGGCAAGGATGTCGCCTCTGCCCCATGGTTCGATACGTTCAATGGCGACCGCATCAACGATCATCATCTGAGTCTGGCCGAGAAGAAGGCTGCGCGGGAGGCTGCCAAGTGAAGGTGATCGACCGCTTGCAGAACGCTGTCCGTGGTGCGGCGGCCTATAACCCGGAGGTGCAGGTCAAACCCGCCTGCATCCTCTGGCCCGATCCCGATCGGCAGTGGCAAGCGGTTGTTCCGCAGCTTCAGGATGCCCTGCCGGAAATGGTGGTGCTGGGCGACTACGCCCCAGATCGGCGGACCGGCCCTGCGATTTGGTTGCGCTGTGCCATCGCGGGAACCCTGGACGGTATCGACTTCCCGGTTGGCAGCGTCCCGATCCTGTACCTGCCTGGCGTAGCTCGAACCGACCTGCGTGCCGTGAACGAATGCCCCGACGCCCTCAAACCGCTCGCCGAACTGCAATATCGCGGCACGATCTGGTCACAGGTCAGCGCCAAGGACTGGACTGTTCTGGCCTTTCTGAAGTCTGCGCAGGGAGGCCTTGGCCTCGAAGTGACTGCGGACAGCGATACCCGCGCTGCCATGATCACCGCGTTGAACGAAGTTCTGGAGCAGGATTTGTCCAAGCTAGAAGGCAAAAGGCTGGACCGGGATTTCTTCAACGGCCTGTTGACCAGCGGGGATCTGACGCGTGATGTGCTGACTTGGATCGATCAGGGCGATGCCTACGCGGAACGCATCGGTCCGGCGGCCTGGGGAGCGTTCAGCGATATCTGCGTCTCACAGCTCGGCCTCGACCCCAGGACCGCTGGCGTTCTTACAGGTGCTGAAAAGCTTGCGGGTCGCGAGGGTCAGTGGGGCGCTGTCTGGGAGCGGTTCTGCGAAGCACCGCAGCGATACCCAAACATCCCCGATACGCTTCGAAAATGCCAAATGCCTTCATTCGATCTTTTGAGTGACATTTCGACAAAGGGTGCATGGCCGCAATGGAACGATGCGGAAGAAGAGGCGCTACGTCAGAAGCTGCTGGAGCTCGAGACGGTAACGGATGCACACGCCCGAACAACCGTTATGGAACTCGAAGCAGCACATGCGGACAGACGGGCTCTGGTCTGGGCAGAAATGGGCCAAGCGCCGCTTGCCAAGGCGCTCAAATATCTTGCCGATCTTGCTGAGGTTACGAAACAATCCTTGGCTGGGGGGACGCTGGATGACGTTCAAGGCGCCTACACAGAAAATGGCTGGAAGGCTGATGACGCGGTATTGTCCGCTCTGCAGGAGACGAATACGGACGCCTCAGCGACGTCAGCGATTGCCGCTCTACGGTCGATCTACTTGCCTTGGGCAGAAGCTTCCGCACGCCATGTTCAGACGCTTGTCGAAAGTGAAGGCTACCCCGGTGGGACGATTGCATCAAAGCCCAAAGCCAGCCAGACGGACTCCGAATGCATCCTGTTCGTCGATGGTCTGAGGTTTGACCTTGGGAAACGGCTGTCAGCTTTACTGGAATACGCCGGACTGGAAGTGACCGCGACCCCTGCGTGGTCAGCTTTGCCAAGCGTTACCTCAACAGCGAAACCTGCGGTCTCACCGGTGTTGCATGAGATCGAAGGACGCGACCAGAGCGAAGAATTCGACCCTTCAGTCGCCGCGTCTGGCCAGTCTCTAAGGGGCGGCCACCATTTGAAGAAGTTGATGGCAAATGCAGGATACCAGGTGTTGCCTCGAAATGAAGTCGGCAACCCTGCTGGAATGGCCTGGACGGAATTGGATGACATCGACCACGAAGGCCATCAACGCGGTTGGAAACTGGCCCGTTATCTCGACGTTCTGATTACGGAAGTAAAAAATCGTGTCGACCAACTTCTCGAAGCTGGCTGGAAAAGTGTGCGCATTGTCACTGATCACGGATGGCTGTTGATGCCAGGAGGATTGCCTAAAACGGAGTTGCCGAGCGCATTATCTGTGAACAAGTGGGGACGATGCGCAGCGATCAAACCCGGCGCCAAAATAGACACTCCGCTCTTTCCTTGGTTCTGGAACCCCTCACATCATTTTGCTCTTGCCAATGGCGTTGGCTGTTTCCGCCTGGGTCAGGAGTACACCCATGGAGGATTGAGCCTCCAAGAGTGTCTGACCCTTCACTTGCAAGTGAAGCCTTCATCGAACGCTAAAGAGACAAACATCGAAATCTCAGACGTTGTTTGGAAGGGACTGCGCTGCACAGTTGTGCTCGCTGTTCCCAATGAGACTCTGACGCTCGATATTCGCCAAAAACCAGCTGACCCGGGCAGCACTGTTGTCGTAAGACCAAAGCCTTTTGCAGTCTCGGGGTCAGCATCCGTCGTCGTCGAAAACGAGGACCTTGAAGGGGCCAAAGCGACACTGGTCATTGTTGACGGATTAGGCGCAACTGTCGGCCAAGTAACGATAGTTATTGGCGGAGAAGGTAAATGATCGAACTTGATGACATTGACCGAAAAGCGGCAGCAAGCCTCGATGGATACCTCGTTCGAAAGGACCTAGTCCGAACCTTCAGCCGACAGTACCCGGTGCCGACTTATGTGGTGGAGTTCTTGCTTGGCAGATATTGTGCCAGCATTGATCCAGAAGAAATCGAAGAAGGCTTGGAAATTGTTGAACGGCAATTGAAATCACGAACGGTACGCGCCGGTGAAGAGGAGCTCTTTAAGGCTCGGGCCCGTGAAGAGGGTAGCGTCAAGATAATTGATATAATTACTGCTAGGCTGGACGCCAAAACAGACTCCTACGTTGCTTCACTTCCAAGCTTGAGGCTGACAGACGTGCGGATCAATCCTGAGCAGATTCAGGAACATGAGCGCATGCTGACGGGAGGGTTCTACGCCGAGGTGACGCTGAACTATGACGCGTCGATCGCACAAGAAAGTAAGGGACGTCCCTTCGGAATTACGGCCCTACGGGAAATTCAACTCTCTAAGCGGGACGTGCTCGGCGATCTTGCGAAAGCGCGACAAACGTTCAGCACTTCTGAGTGGCAAGACTTCCTGCTGCGCTCAATAGGCTTGGAACCTCGAGACCTAACAGCGCGCCAAAAGGATGCAGTTATGCTGCGCATGGTGCCATTCGTTGAGCGCAACTATAACATGGTCGAGCTTGGCCCAAGAGGAACCGGCAAAAGCCACCTGTTTCAACAAGTTTCACCCTACGCACATTTGATTTCGGGCGGAAAAGCCACTGTAGCCAAAATGTTCGTTAACAATTCAAATGGGCAACGCGGTCTTGTCTGCCAGTATGATGTTGTTTGTTTTGATGAAGTCTCAGGCGTGTCTTTCGATCAGAAAGACGGCGTCAACATCATGAAAGGCTACATGGAGTCAGGAGAGTTCAGCCGAGGGAAAGAAAGCATTCGCGCCGACGGAAGCATCGTTCTGGTTGGAAATTTCGATGTCGATGTCGAGCACCAACAGCGCGTCGGGCACCTTTTCGGCCCTCTGCCTCCAGAGATGAAGGACGACACCGCTTTCATGGATCGGATCCATGCCTTCTTGCCCGGTTGGGATGTGCCAAAAATCAATAAGGAACTTCTAACTTCACATTTTGGCCTAGTGAGTGACTTTCTCTCGGAATGTTGGAGCCAGCTGCGCAACGAAAGCCGCGTTGGTTCGCTTCAGGGAAAAGTATATTTTGGAGGGGCATTGTCTGGACGAGACACAAATGCCGTGAATAAGACGGCAAGTGGGCTCCTTAAGCTTCTTTACCCGACGGCGAATGGCGTAAGTGACGAGGATATCGAGTGGGCAGTTAGGATTGCGCTTGAAGCGCGTCGCCGAGTGAAAGAACAACAGAAGCGTGTCGGTGCAGCGGAGTTCCGAAACACTCATTTCAGCTATACAATGGGAGACGATGGGGTCGAAAAATTTGTTTCAACGCCTGAGTTACAGAATGACAACAGTATCGCAGGTGATCCACTCGAACCCGGCCAAGTTTGGACAGTTGGGCCAGGAGGCGAAGCGGAACATCCGGGATTGTTCCGAATTGAAGTCAATGAAGGCCCCGGCTCTGGAGTGCGGATACTAAACAAACCCGTTCCTGCGGCTTTCAAAGAGAGCATCGGGTATGCCGAACAAAACCTCTATGCGCGAGCTCCTCAGTTAGTAGGAGACAAAGATCCACGTCATCACGAATTTTCAGTTCAACTTAGGGCCTTTGATGCTGCGAAGACTGGCTCAAAGACTGGCGTTGCGGCGCTCGTCGCTCTTTGTACCGCTCTATTGAAGAAGACTACGCGCGGCGGCCTTGTAATTGTCGGTGAGGTCAATCTCGGGGGGTCGATCGAAATGCTTCACAACCCCGTGGAGATGGTGGAGATCGCAGTCGAAAAGGGAGCGACAGCGGTCTTAATGCCGGTTGCATGTAGGCGTCAGCTGTTCGACTTGTCCGATGATATGGCAACTAGGGTGGATATTCAGTTCTATTCAGACGCTCGTGACGCACTTCTGAAGGCAATTTCTGATGTCCCATGAACAAGGACACTTGCCCAGCCAGCGCATGCGTAACTGATTTCTTGGAGAAGCCCCGTGAAAATTTCGACCATACTCGACCACATTGACAGCGGGCACATGGCGCTGCCGGAGTTCCAGCGCGGCTACGTGTGGAACCGTGACCAGGTCCGAGGCCTCTTTGATTCAATGTACCGGCGCCACCCCGTTGGCGGACTGCTTGTTTGGGCGACCGAGGCGAAGACTGCGGCACATCGCGGTGATGGTCCGATCGCTACGGGTATCGTCAAATTGCTGTTGGATGGCCAGCAGAGGATGACATCGCTTTATGGGGTTGTGAGAGGGCACCCGCCCAAGTTCTTCGATGGAAACCCTCAGGCCTTTTCGGGTCTTCGTTTCCACCTCGGGACGGAAACCTTCGCCTTCTATCAGCCGATCAAGATGCAGGATGATCCTCTGTGGATCGACGTTACCGCCTTGATGAAGGCCGGAAGCGCGGGCCTCGGCAGCTTTGTTGCGCAGCTCTCAGCTGACCCTGAACACGTCTCCAACGTCGGCGACTTCGTGGGTCGACTGAGCAAGCTGCTCAGCATCACCGACATCGACTTGCATGTCGAAGAAGTCACAGGTGCTGACAAGACGCTCGACGTCGTCGTCGACATATTCAACCGCGTAAACAGCGGTGGCACTAAGCTGTCAAAGGGCGATCTCGCCCTTGCCAAGATCTGCGCCGAATGGCCCGAGGCTCGCGATACCATGAAGGCAAAAATCAAGGATTGGTCGGATGCAGGGTACCATTTCAATATCGATTGGTTGTTGCGGTCGGTGAACACCATCCTCACCGGAGAGGCGAAATTTAGCTATCTCCATGACAAGGATGCCATCGATATTCAGGATGGCCTGAAAAGGGCCTCAAAGCATATCGACACCTCATTGAACTTGATTGCCGGAAGGCTCGGCCTTGACCACGACCAAGTGTTCTTCGGCCGTTTCGGGGTTCCGGTCATGGTCCGATATATGGACAAAAAGAACGGCGGCCTTGATGCTAAGGAGCGCGACAAGCTGCTGTTTTGGTTCGCACAAGCTGGAATGTGGGGCCGCTTCTCGGGCTCGACAGAAACGGTAATTGACCAGGATCTGGCCGCTCTCGAAGGACCTAATGGCGGCCTGGATGCGCTCATAGAACAGTTGCGCCTCTGGCACGGAGGCCTGAGAGTCGAACCGGGCCACTTTACCGGATGGAGCCTTGGCGCTCGGTTCTATCCCGTTCTTTATATGCTTACCCGTATGGGCGAAGCTTCCGACTGGGGAACAGGTCTGCCGCTCAAGGCAAACATGCTTGGCAAAATGAGCCGTCTGGAAGTTCACCACATCTTCCCAAAAGCGCAGCTGTACAAACGGGAATACCGCCGCGCCGAAGTGAACGCGTTGTCGAATTTCTGCTTCCTCACCAAGGACACAAACCTGAACATCAGCGACCGGCTACCCGAAGATTATTTTGCTGAGGTGGAAACTAAACACCCCGGCGCATTGGCGTCACAATGGATCCCAATGGACCCGGCGCTTTGGAAGATCGAACGCTATCTCGACTTCCTGGAAGCACGGAAGAACCTACTGGCCGCCGAAGCAAACAAGCGCTTCGAAGAGCTTCTGCATGGCGACACGCAATGGCTGTCCGCCGGGACTACCCCGCCCGCCGCGACGACTTCCGGACCAATCGGTGGGATTACCAGCGAAGCTGAAGAGCATGAGCTGGAAACCCTAAATCAGTGGGTGGAAGACCAAGGCCTGCCGCGCGGGCTGGTCGCTTTCGACTACGCGGACCGCGAAACTGGTGCGCAAAAGGCTGTCTTCGACCTAGCCTGGCCAGAAGGCTTGCAACCCGGGTTGACGGGACCAGTTGCCGTACTGCTGAACGAGACTGCGGAAGTTCTGGCTTTGGCTAGCTCGGCTGGGTTCCGATGCTTCACCGCAGCCGATGAGTTCCAAGCATACATCAAGGCCGAGATCCTAAACTCAGAGGCTGCATGACCGGAATTACATCGGAGGCGAGGTGTCCGGTCCCAACATGAGGATTGCCCGAAAGCAGGTAGGCCACTGAGCCTCTTTCGATCTACACTTGCGCACACGTACGCGCCTGCTCCCGCATTACTGCGTAGTCACCCATCATTTCGACGACTGCCGATCCGTCCGGCAGCATCTCCAATTCTTCGGCCGCCCGAGCCTGAAACTCCCTGCTGTATTCCACGACCGGCGGACACGCTGCCACGCCGCCAGCTTCAAAATCCGCCGTCGCGCAGCCGGTTAACCAGCTCGCCCCGATCACAACGACGGCGAGCCGCGGCCTCCAGCATCCTTCGCTGAACTTCATTGGCTTTCTCCCTGGTTTCAAGGCGTTCCGCCAGGCGACCTACACGCTCGCCGGAGCGGCGCAGGGCAAGCAGGAACAGAAGGATCGCGAAGGCTGTGACGCCGTAGCGGAGCGCTGCGCGTGCCCATGCTGGTCCAGCGAGTGTGGCGAGGAGCCCGGAGATCATCGCCGCCCCCGCTTCCAGTCGTCGAGCCGAGCGTAGATCGTGACCGCGATACCGCCGAGCGCGACGGCGATGAACACCCAGCGCAACGTGTCGAGATACGGCACGAGCGGCAGGATGGCAGTCTGGGTCTCTGCCAGGACGCCTTGCGCCACCTCAACCCCGGCTGCGCCCAGCGTCGCCGCACCCGCTGCGCCGCCGCCTTTCATGGTGCGGCTCTGCGCTAGAACCTCGCGCGCTGGTGGCGTTTCTTCGGCGAAGGCAGTCGCCCGGACCGGGAACCGCTCGCCCCACTGCCGTGCAGGGCCGAGATCGACGTGCATGAAGCCCGAGCGCGGGTAGAAGCCGAAACCGAGGAATTCGACCTCCCGCGCCGCCGCCTCGAAGGCCACCGGGTCGTGGTTCGTCATGGCGATGTCGAAGGCGGCGCCGTCGAGGTGCTTGGAGCGGGTGGCGCCGCCCACGGCGCGGTTGTGCTCGGGGCTGCGATAGGCCGAGCGAACAATCAGCGGCTTGCCCAGCCGGTCGCGCAGCGCCTGCAGCCTGTCGAGCGCGGGCTCGTTGATGAGCAGCTTGCCGGTGCCCCGGCAGGCGATTTCGGCCGGGCTGAAATTCGGCCAGCGCCAGCCGCTCTCGGGCACGTTGCGCCAATGGCGGTGGAAGGTCGTGGTCATGGGGTCCTCCGAAAACGAAAAACCCGCCTCGAGGGCGGGTCATTGCGGGCCGATGAATGGAATGGTGAGCGGCTACGGGCTGCCGCCGAAGATCTTGAGCTTGATGGCGATGCCCGCCAGCAGCGCCAGCATGACGCCGGTGGTGATCATGCGGACGGCCGTCTGCATCGCGGTGCGGCGCACCAGCCGGACGCAGTCGAGCAATGATCGCAGATCCCGTATATCGAGCGCCGCTTCTTCACCGTCGAGACCAACATCGGCGAGCGCGCGCTTGGCGCCTTTCTCGGCGGCCCGTGCCAGCATCGCCTCGAACTCGGCGTCGGGCATGCGCACGAAACCCTGATCGGATCGGGGTGGTGTCATGAGGTAATCCTCTCTCCGATCAGCCGATCTTGCAGCCCCAAAGGGACGTGTGATCGGCCGCGAAATACCCATCCTGCGCGCGGAAATACCCATGGAGCTCAATGGTATCGCCCGCCACCAGCGGCACCATCGTCTGCAGCCAGAGGGCCGTGGCTTCCGAGACATGCGCGCCACTGATCTCGCCATAAGACCCTCGGATTTCGGTCCCGCCGTTTAGCACGAGCCGCCCGCGCATCCGGGCCGAGGTGCTGGAATTGACCTTGTAGAGCAGCGTCGCGCCGAAGAGGTAGGTGCCGTCCACGGGCGCTGTGAACAGGTTGGTCCCGGCATCAAAGGCACCCTGATCGTTATAGTCGGTGTTGTTGAGGCCGATCTTCGTCCAGCTCCCGACGCCGACATAGTTGTCGTAGTTGGTGTACGCCTTGAAGCGCGGCAATTGCGGCTGATCGACGATGCCGTTCGCGTTGTCGACGCTGAGCCCGTCGAAGAAGGTGCTGCCGTCGGCGGAGACCGCAAGCCGGAACCTGTCGGAGCCGAACAGCCCGACCAGCGCCTTCGTGACGAAGCCGGTCTGCAGCGTGAGCCCGAGATCGTCGCCTGCGGCCTCCTTATTCATGGTGTAGAACAGATCGCCGCTGCCGCCCTCGGCGACGGTCTTCGCCGTCCAGAGCGCAGCATTCAGCTTGGCCGAGAATGGGTTCGAAGCGTCCGCCGTGGTGCCAAGTCCCAGCAGCGCGAGGTTCTGCAGAGCGTCTGGGGTCGAGCCGACCCAGCCTGCACCGTCGTAGACCAACAGCAGACCTTCGTCCTGGACCCATACGCGCCAGCCAGTCCGCGGTGTCAGGCGCAGCCAGGCTCCGTCGGTCCAGAGCGCGACGTTCAGGTCCCAGCCCGCCCAGTCCCCGGTCGCGCCGGAGCCCACGATATAGCGGTCGCCATCGGTGGGGCTGGCGGGCGGCGCTGTCAGGTCCCGGTCGAGGACGGAAAGCTGGACAAGCCCGTCGAGCAGCCGCAGCGCCTCGTTGTGGGTGACATGTTTCTGGGCCTGCGCCGCGAGGATGTACGGGAGCAGCAGATGCGTAGTGGTGTCGGACATGAGGCCCTCAGAATGTGAGCGTGACGGTTTTCGGCGCGCCCCGCCCCACGAGGGCGGAGAGCTGGAAGAGGCGGATATCGAGCGTGTCGCCGGGCCCGAGCATCGCACCCCAGTCGGCGATTTGATCAGCGGAGCTGTAGACCGCACTGGTTGTGGAGTTGGTCAGCACCCGTTTCACGGAAACGCCATCAAGGATCTCGATCTCGTAGGCCTCGGTCTCCTCGACAAGCGGCACGTCGACCGCGCCCCAGTTGTCGGCCGCGAGTGCGCGGGACCGGCGAGTCCAGCGGATGGTCAGGTCGCCCGTCGCACGTGGTTTGCGCCATGGCTGCTCGACATGGGCGACTGAAAACGGCCGCAGACCCACGCCAACCGGGTTGAAGGAGGCCGCGACATATGTCTCGTCGCTGACAGACCGGCTTGCAGGACCGATGCGCCAGTTCCACGGCAGCCCGAGATCGGCCTCGGCGATCGGGAGGGACGCAAGAGCCTCGTCGAGCACTACCACCCGAGCGCCTGCAAGAGCCGGATTAGCCATGGCCGTTTCCGTGCCGCGCTGGCCACGAAGCAGGCGCATCATTCGATAACGGCCCGGCGCAATCAGGTCTGCCACGCCGGCCTGCACGATTTCCCACGTGCCGGGTGCGCTCTCGATGGCCAGCGCATTGCCCCCGCCGAAGAGCGCCAGATCGGTGACGCTCTCCAGCGTGCCATTCAGCAGATCGATCACCAGCGCATTGCCGAGGTCGAAGCGCGAGGTCGGGCCCGCGAAAAAATCCGAGACCAGCGTTCCGATCCGGGCACGGCCGCCAAATGTCGTCAGCAGCTCGAAGCCATCGGTAGAGGGACTGCGGAACACCGCCATTTCGCCCGGCCAGGGAACGGCGTGCGCTGCGGCGAAGGGCCGATGCGCGGGTTGATCCTCTGTCAGTTGCGGCAGGTCCAGCAGCGCCACCTCGGGTGCGCCGAACACCACGGTTTGCGAAAGCGATGAGGGCCGTGGCGATCCTGGCGGCAGGTCGTGGGCCTCGCGATCCTGGCGGACCGCTTCGATCCCGCGTGCCTCTGCGTCGGCGATGGAGACCAGCCGCAGCGGAAGGTGCCTCCCGTCATGTGCCAGCGTCACGACGTCTGCTGGATCCAATGCCAGCCGCGAGGGCGGCAGGCGGAACACGGCACTCTCGCGGCCGGTCCAGGCTTCCATCAGCGCGCGGCGGCAGCGCCGTTCAGCTTCCTCGGGCGGGACCGCCATCGGAAAGCTCTCCGAGGCAATCCGCGTCGTATCCACCGTGATCCGTTGCGCCTCTACAAGAGCGGCGTCGTAATCTTCGTCCGCACGCGCCACCTGCCATTTGAGCGCCTGCGGCAGTTCGGTTTCCTGCGCACGCGTAAGTTCCAGTAGGTCGCCCTCGCGGGCTGCGACAAGATCGTCGTGCGTCAGGCTGGTGATCGACGCCCGCCCACGCATGACAAAACGGATCATGCCCTCGGTCTCGACAGCGTCGAAGCCAAAGTGCCGCGACAGTGTGGTGATCGAGGCGCGCGGGCTTTCCAGTGCGCCAATGGCGTAGCCCTCGACCGCGCCCCAGAGGCCGGTGACGTCGATGCGATCCTCGGGCAGGTCCGCGCGCAGGCAAAGATCGCGAACGAGCGCTGCCAGCGACACGGCCCCGAGCCGCCCGGTCAGCCAGTGGCCGAGCCGCCAGTTCGCGCCGTCCGTCCAGACGTCGGTCAACGCCGGGAAGAACGGATAGGGTCGCGCATCCCAGGTCCATGCGGCGCATTCGGGCACATGCACCATGCGGCCCCCGTAGACGGACGAGATAGGATTGTTCGCGGCCTCGCCCCAGAACAGGTAGGTCGCCTCGAGATAGGCGCGCTGGATCGCGTCGTCCCGCCAGCCGCGAGAGAAGTACGGCACGAAGCTCTCGGAGGATTTCGGATCGAAGAAGACGTTGGGCTGGTTCGTGCCGCGGTCGATGGCCGGGCATCCGAGCTCGGTGAACCAGATCGGCTTGGATTGCGGCACCCATGCTGTCGGCGCCCCGCTCTCTACCCCGCCCGGACGGTCGTAATGCGGGTTCGACCACCAGGCCCGCAGATCCTTGTAGCGGAAGACCCATGGCTTGGCCGCCGAACCGTCTGTGATCGGCGTGCGGACCTGCGCGCTTCGGTCAGCTGCGCTGGCATAGAACCAGTCGAAGCCTTCGCCGCCCGCGATGTTGGCCTGCAGGTAGGCCCGGTCGTAGATCGCGGGCCAGCCCTCGGCCGCGTCGGCGTGCTCGAACCCGTCCCGCCAGTCAGAGAGCGGCATGTAGTTGTCGATGCCGACGAAATCGATCTCCGGATCCGCCCAGAGTGGATCGAGGTGGAAGAACACATCGCCGCTGCCGTCGCCCGGCTGGTGCCCGAAATATTCTGACCAATCGGCGGCGTAGCCGATCTTCGTCCCGGCCCCGAGAATGGACCGCACATCCGCGAGCAGATCCCGATAGGCCTGCACCGCCGGATAGGTTGATGCGCCGGAGCGGATCGTCGTCAGCCCTGGCATCTCGGTCCCGATCAGGAAGGCATCAACCCCACCCGCCGCCGCGCAGAGATGAGCGTAGTGCAGCACCATGCGGCGCAAACCCCAGTCGCCGGACGTGCCGATCCAAGAAACCGACTGACCCGAGACATTGAAGTTCGCGGGCGTGGCAGCGCCGAACAGCGCGGCAACCTGGCTTGCGGCTGCGGCGGTCTTGTCTACCGTCCCGGCATACCCCGCCGCCGGAGAGCAAGTGATCCGCCCCCGCCAGGGGAACGCGGGCTGACCCGTAAGGGCGGCGTTGTCCGAATATGGGTTCGGCAGGGTGTTGTCCGGCGGCACGTCCATCAGGATGAAGGGATAGAAGGTCACGCGCAGGCCACGCGCCTTCATCTCCTGGATCGCCTGCACGACAGCGAAGTCGGCGGGCGTGCCGCCATAGACGGGGCGATCCTGATCGTCGCGGCTGACCAGAAAGGCATTGGCCCGGCTGACGCCATTCACCGACCAGGTCGATGGCGTGGTCGCTTTCGCGGTGACCTCGACGCCGGGCCGCACCTTGCAGTTCCCAGCACGCAGATCGTTGCCGAACCAGGCCACCACCAGCGACACGCTTTCGACCTTCGGAGCCATGGCCTGTAGCCGGTCCAGCGCCACCACCATGTCGGCGGTATCGGTCAGCGCGTTGAGGTTTTCGGGAGTTTGGGACCCGCTGCCACCCTTTCGGATGCCGGTCGTGGCGTAGGTGAACTCGCCGGATGCCGGGATCATGGTGACGGCCTGCGTAAGCCCCTCGGCCGTGTCCGGATCGGCCAGCGGACGGAAAACTTCGAAACTCAGCTGCGGGATGCGGTTGCCGTAATTGCCGAGCGGCAAGTCCTCGAAAACGACATAGGCCGTGCCGCGATATGCTGGCGTGTTGGCTGCCCCCATCTTCGCCGAAATAAGCGGATCGGCCGTCTGGCCTTCGTCGCCCGGATACCAGCGCCAGGTGATCCCGGCGGTGTCCAGCAGCTTGCCGTCGGCCCAGATGCGGCCAATGCCCGTGATCGGCCCCTCGCAGAGCGCAACGGCGAACGAGGCATAGTAGAAGTATTCGGTGGTCTTGACCTTGCCGCCACCCCCACCACCCTTGCCGCCGCCCTGTGTGGTGGTCTTTGTCTCCTCGCGGAAATCCGTCGCCCAGATGATGTTGCCTCCGATCCGCATCCGGCCATAGAGCCGCGGGATCACCGCCCCTTCGGTGGCAGAGGTGATGCGCAGATTGTCCATCCGCGCACCTTCGATCCGCTGGGTCGGCGCCAGAGACGAGATGATCCAACTGTCGACAACCGAGCCAATGGTGGAGCCGATGAAGCCACCGATTGTGGCGGCGCTGACGCCAAGGATTGCACCGCCGATCGAACCGCCAATGGCGGCGCCAGCGGCACCGAGAATGAGGGTGGCCATGTCGGGGTCTCAGCGTTGCGGGAACAAGAAAGCGAAGGCGATACGTCGCCGCCAGGATCGGGTGAGCGGTTCCTCGATCACGCCGAGCCGCTCGTAGGCGTGAAGGAAGGTGGCGGGCCCGGTCAGGATCCCGACATGCTTGGCGATGGCGCGGGGCGTCATCCGGAACAGGAGCAGCGCGCCGGGACCGGCCTCGGCGGGCGACACCTCGATCATCATGGAGCGCGCGCCTTCCGCCAGAACCTCGCGCAGCCCGGTTTCGCCCCAGTCGCGGCTATAGGGCGGGATCGGGAACGGCTCTGGCCCCACCACCTCGCGCCAGACGCCCCGGGCGAGGCCGAGGCAGTCACAACCCACGCCCCGAAGGCTGGCCTGATCGTGATACGGCGTGCCGAGCCAGGAGCGCGCGATGGCGATGACGCGCTCGGAATCGGCGCTCACAGTACGGCCCCCTCGTGGCCGCCATCCTTCGTGGCGTAGCGCAGCACCGCATCTTGGCCGGGGATATGCGGGAAGCCCCGGAAATTGACGGTGTTGGCGAACTTCGCGCCGCAGGTCTCGATACGTTTGTCGCAGCCTGCACGAATGGTGAAAGCATCACCGGCCGCGATGGACCGGACCGGCGCTTCCAGAAGCGTCAGCAGCGCAATACCGTCAGTCAGGTCATGTGCGATGATCTCAGACCGCCGTCCCGCGTTTGCGCCGCCGGTCCATTCGACCGTGCCGAAGGTGAACCAGCCGGCCTCGAAGTCGCGGAGACCCGAGGCCGTAAAGGCCCGGTCGCGCAGGAGATCGATGACGGTGCCCGTCCCCTTGTAGCCGGGGTCCTCCAGATCGACCCCACAGCGCGCATCCCCTAGCGCGGCATCACAGGTCGCCTGGAAGGTCCGCCCGACCGTCTGCCCCAGCACATGGGCGAGCGAGCGGACCTCGGCGACGAAGGCCAACCGCCCACGCCGGATCTGGCCAATGGCACCGCGCCGCATCAATACGCGCTGGCCGGTGTCGGCCCAGTTTACCCGCCAGACTTCGACCTCGGCGTTGTCCCAGCGGCCATCGAGTATGTCGGTTTCGGTGATCCGGTCCGAGGTCAGCACGCCCTCGGCGTCCTGCGCATCGACCGACAGGTCCGAGCCCGACCGCACCTCCGACGCCGTGAGCCCGCTCTCGGGCTCGAAGTCGGTGCCATCGAAGCTCAGCGTCCGGTCGTGATCAGTGAAGCCGAAAGTCACGCCATCGGACCGCGTGATCCGCCAGCACCAGGCGAGCGTCGTCGTGCCCTCGTCGAGATGGGCCTGCAGGGCGGGGTCGAGGGTCTTCATCGGCGGATCTCCAGAAGCGGAATGGAGGTGATCGAGCCCAGCCGCTCGAGGTCGAGCGTCACGTCGAGGGCGTCGGTGTCGAAGCGGACGGGCACGTCGAACTCAAAGCCCGCGGTGATGGCGACCCCGGAGCCCGGGGCGATGCCGAAGGTGATAACGCCGGTCATGGTGTCGAGGGACCATCCGGAGGGCTGCTCCACGCCGCCAATTGCGATGCGCACGCTGCCTGCCACTGGTTTGGCGACGGCGCGCGTCCAGGATTGCGCGCCCGAGGCATAGTGCTTCACCAGTTGGAAGGCGGTCGTCGCGCCGTCGCCGGTGCCAACCGCCTGGTCGGTCGGCCCTGGCACCTGTGACGGCAGGCAGGACTTGTGGTCACCCCAGTCCTTGAAGCGAAAGCCATGAAGGCGACCGTTCCGCGCCTCGAAGAAGGCGACGACGGCGGCGAGATCGTCCGCCCGGCGTATGCCGTACGCGACATCGTAGCGGCGGCGCGAGTTGGCCCAAGTGGCGTTGCGTTCTTCGTCGCCGGAGGCGAGTTCGACGATCTGGGTGCGCCGCTCGGGTCCGCCGCGCGCGCCGCGGCTGATGTTGTCGGGAAACCGGACCTCGTGAAACGCCATTACATCCCCCTCCGGCCGAGCGAGACCGCACGGGCAATGTCGGCCGCGACCTGGGTGCGGGATTGCCGGAAGCTCTCGGCGTCACGGGCCACTATGGTGACGTTGACCCCACCGCCTCCGCCATACGATTGCGCCTCACGCCGCGACAGCACGCGTTCGCCGCGTTGCAGGATCGCGGGCACCTCGTCGTGGCGAAGTCCGGCCATGCCGCCTGAATGCATGCGAGGCGCGGCGGCGAAGGCCATGGCCGGGACCATGCGCGAAGGCCCGCCCGATCCAACCATGCCGCCCGCGTGCAGGATGTTCGCGAAGATACCACCCGCGCCGCTAAGCGCTCCGGAAAGCGCATTGGCGATCGGCCCCAGGATGAACCGACGCGCCGCCAGCTTGGCGAGATCGGCCAGCAGCGAGGTGACGAGGTCGCGGAAATCCAGCTTGCCCGTTTTCACGAACGTAGCCACTGCATTCTCGGCCGACTGGAACGCGCTGACGAGGCTTTGACCAATATCACCGCCGATGTCGCGGGCCTTGTTGGCATAGTCGCTGAGCGCTGCGGTGACGGCCTGCCAGCCGGAAACTGCGGCTTCGGTATTTGGTTCAGCGGCCGCCGCTGCAGCCCCGGCCGCTGCGCCCGCACCCGTGGCCGCCTGTCCGGCATCGCCAAGCGCCGTCTCCAGCCGCTCGGCCGCGCCTGTGGCCTCGGTCAGCGCGTCTGCGCCACCCTCATTGCTGCCCTGCACCGCGTCATGCAGGGCGTGCCAGCTATCGAGTGGCGCACGCGCGCCTTCCGCCAAATCCCGCGCGGCACCGCGATACGTGTTGGCCGTGGCCAGTGCAGCATTGGCCGCCTGGGTGAGCCCAAGATCGGGCGCGGTGAGCGGATTGTCCTCGAAGGCCCGGTCGAAGGCCGTCTGCGCGGCGGTGGTCGCGGCAGTTGCTGCGCCCTCAAACCGGTTCTCAATCTGGCCCAGCTCAAGATCCGGGATAATCGAGATACGTCGCTCCGACCCGAGCGCTTCCAGCCCCTGATTGATCCCGCCGATGAATGTGTTGATGCGAGAGACAACGCCGTTCAGCATTGCTTCGACGCCATCGATCAGGCTGTTGGCAGCCTGAAACGCCAGATCGCCGATGGCGGCGGGTAGCCGACCCCAGATCGCCTTGATCGCCTCGTAGGCGCCCTCGAAGGTATTCGCCGCCGTGTTGCCGAAGCCTACCACGCTCTCGATGGCGCTCTGCATGCCCGATGCGGCGTCTGCCTTCAGGTCGAAGAACATCGCCGTGGCGGCCGCTCCCGCCGCTGCCGCGCCCATCCTGATCCGACCCCAGACCTCGACGGCGACGTCCTTCAGGAGGGACATCGCCTCGCCGAAGCCGCCAGCCCCCGAGACGAGCCGGGTGAACTGGTAGACGAGCTCGCCCGCACCGACGATCAGCGCGCCAATACCCGTGCGGATCAGCGCCCCCCGCAGGACGACCAGCGCGGTGGCAAGGCCGCGAACAGAGAGCGCCGCGGCAGCCATCCCGGCGACCCAGCGTCCTGCGAGAAAGGCGGCAAAGGTGGTGGCATAGGTGGTCAGGCGGCCGATGTTGTCGAAAAGGCCGCTGATCGCGATGCCGAGCGGCCCCGTGCGGCTGGCGACTGCCGCCATGGAGTTAGCGACCGCTTCCAACGCAGGCGCGGCAGCAACCGCCAGCTGGTTCGACAGCCCGCGCCAGATCAGTCCGAGCCGGGATATGGCGTCGTTCGTCCGCTCGATCTGGTCGGCATCCTGCTCCGAGACGACCACTCCGAAGGCGAGAACATCCTCGGTCGCCTGACGCAGCGTCGCGGTGTCGATCCGCGACATGGCGATGGAGCCTTCCTCGCCGAAAAGCTGGCCCGCGACAGCGGCGCGTTCGGCCACGGGCACGAAATCCTCGATGGCGGCGTTAATCGCGCCAACGCGTTCGTCAAGTGGCAGGGTCAGCAGATCGGACACAGAGAGCCCCAGTCGCTCGAGCGCATCAGCGGCGGGGCCGGTCCCGGCGGCCGCCTGGCTGAGCCGACGCGTCAGATCCTTGGTGGCCTGTTCGATGCCGGACATCGACACGCCCGCCAGCTCGCCCGCGCGCTCCAGCGTCTGGATCGAAGCAACTGTAGTGCCAAGCGATTGCGCCAGCTTCGCCTGCGCATCCACCGTTTGAAGCCCCGAGCGGACCATGGCCACGCCAGCAGCCGCAGCGGCAGCAACCGCAGCAGCTGCCGCAACTCGCACCCGCCGTGCGAAACCTGCGAGCCGGGCGTTGGCCGCCTCCATCTCGCGACTGAGACGGCCGAAACCGCGCGCTCCGGCTTCACCCACGCCTTCCAGCTCGGCGCGCACCTGTCGGCCGCCAACCGCCGCAAGGCGGACGCTGACCCTCTTCTCAGCCATGGGAGTGATCCATCTGTTCGTTGAGCTTGGCGACCATCACCGCTTCGATGACCGGCAGCAGTTCAGCCATGGCGAGCGGCGGCACGCCGAGGGCGTTACCGAGCGCCAGTGCCGCCGACATGTCCCAGCCGACGACGGCGCCGGGCAGGACACGGAGCTGACCGCCGAGACGTCCGACAAGGTCCCATACCAGCCAACCCTCATGCGTAAGGGGCCGGTTCAGCCTTGCCGGGCAGTCCGGGCAGGCTTGCGTACAGGCTTGGCAGTATCGCTCGCCCCCGCCGAAGGACCAGTCGGCGAGAGCGCGGAGGCGTTTTTTTCCTGTTCCAGCAGCAGCCCCTTCGAGACGTAGGTCAGCTGGAACGCCTCGAAGATCGGCCAGACATCAAGCAGCGCGTCGATGGCCTCGGGGCTCGGCTCGATGGGATTGCCCTCCGCATCGCCGATGCCCTCCCAGGCGAGAACCGCGCGGCGCGCGAGCGCCTTGGCGAAGGCGACGGCGCGCTCTTCGTCGGAGGCGTCGTCCGGCACCGCCTCCACCGCCGGATCGCTGCGCGTCGCCACCATCAGCGCGGTGGTCAGAGGGCGCAGCTGCACCCGGACGCCGGGGGCGAGGTCATGCCAGCGCGGGTCATCGGTCAGGTCGAGCGTGAGCATCAGTATACCTCGATGTCGTTGATCAGGGTGGCGGTGCACATCCGCCCGACAATGCTGTCGCGGGCGGACTGCCAGTCGAAGGTCGCCTGCACGCCCTGCGGACCAGAGATCTCGATCCGCGGGCGCGGCAGGTAGACGGCGTGCACGGTGAAGGTGAAGCTCCCGCCCGAGGGCAGGACGTAGGCGAATTCCATCTCACAGGCCTCGCCGTTGATCGCCTGCGTCACCAGCGTCTGGTCGGCAAAGCGCACCTCGATCCGGCCGGTCAGCGCCGCGATGGACGGGTCGGCGCCATCGATGCGGCCGTCCGAGCGGATCGTCTCGATCCGGTCGAGGTTGTTGGCATAGGTGATCTCGGCGGAGACAACATTGCCGAGGGCGGTGCCGTTGCGTGTGATAGACCCGTTGAAATGGCCGAAGCGTTTCAGCTCCAGCGCGGCGGGTGTCCCAGCGCTGGTGGTCGTGCCGACCGTCTCGCCCTGCGCCACCAGCTGCGCCGTCGCGGTCAGCAGCCCCGAGCGCTGCATCTGCCAGGTGATCTGGTCGAGCACGCAGCCGGAGTACATCGCATAGCGCGGCACCTCCGGCATGCCGGTCTCGATCGACATGCTGGGCAGCGTCCAGCCCCCCGACTGGAACTCGTGCGTCCAGGGGCCAGTGCCGGTCGTAATTGGGCCGCCAAAGGCTGCCTTCAGCCAGAACCCGAAGGCTTCCGCATCGAGCGGCACCACAACATCGCCGTCAGCCGTCACTGCGTCCTTGATCGGGGCCAGCGGGTCGCGGCCGTAGCCCAGCAACTCCGAGTTCAGCAGTGGCTGCTCCGCGCCCAGCGAGGTGCTGGCGAAGGGCATCTTCGTGAAACCGCCCACGGGGGGCGTTCCATAGGTCGTCTCGAACGCAAGCGCCATCTGCGCCCGCGCCCCTTGGGCCCGTGCCATTGTGTTCTCCTTAAACTTTGGGGATCAGCCGAGCGGATCGACCGTTGAATAGTGCAGCACCACCGGGATCACGGCGGCCTTCAGGCTAGCCGCACCCTCGACCGGCAGATCGACTGGGCGTGGTGCTTCTCCCTCGACCCAGTCGCAGAGGCCGCCAAGTGTTCGGTCGGCGGCAAGCGCCTCGCCGATGCTGACGCAGAGCGTATCGAAGGCGACGTCGCGATCATTGCCCTGAACCACCGCTTCGATCTCTGCGCGGTGCTGGTAGTGATAGGCGAACGGCGACAAAGTCACTTCCGGCTCCGCCGGCTCGCCATCGCGCAGGATCAGCAGCCCCTCGGCCGGCACGCGCTCGGGCAGCACCTCACCGCGCAGGGCGGTGGCGGCCAGCGCCGAGAGCCGCGCGTGCAGCGCGTTTAGGATGGTTTCGCGAGTGGTGGGCATATCAGTTGCAGCTTTGGGTCCATGTTTTCAGCATAATGGTCAACCGCAGGGGGAGACGCTCCTACTCGAACCAGCCACTGTCATCAAAGAAGTGATCTACCAATTTCAATTTCGTCGGAGTCTCTACCTTTGCCTCGAAAACCATCCAAAATGGAAAGTCATGAGATATTTCCGCTGCATCGTTCTTTGGGCCATAATGCAGCGTTACAGGAGCAATGCCCGAGAACCGCACGAGCACATTCTCAGCGGAGATCAAAACTATTTCGACATCGTCATCATCTATCCAAAGATCGACTTCATAACCGCGCCCGGAGAGCGAGCTTATGGTGTCAAAGTTTTCTGTAACAAGCGCGTTCATCATGGTCTCGTACACGCTTTTCTCCAGGGCGTTTTGAACTGAACTGCGGCACTCAGAGAACGAGATCAAAAGCCCTTCCAACGCGCCGAGCGCTTCTGCGATGAAGGCATCAATCGCTTCTGGATCTTGTTGTAGAGTTTCCGGACGAACATGCGTCGCTTTGTTCAGTTCGTTGATCGCATGAATGGCTTCTTTGTGAAGCTCGTCGACATCTACCCCTAAAGACGTGATGAATTCGTCCGAGAACCCTCCCTGCGTCGCATACGTCGCGCGCTGACGCCGAGTAACCGTTGGCGTGTCTTCTGCTTGCAGGAACCACCTGCATTTTCGGACTTCTTCGTCTGGAGCCAGCGTGTGCAGAAGGTGACCGAAGAGTTCACGCAAGCCTGCAGCAGACAGGTGCATCCGGACGGGATTTTCCATGTCTCGCGCTACCCGTAGGCTTCCAGCCAACAAGTCCCGAGAGAAATCATCCGGTAGAAGATCTTGTAGGTCCATTGCCGGGCAGCTCCGATCGATTCAGGAAAAAGTGTTTTTGAAGCAATAGCCTGTTTCATATCTTGGTCTCTAGCCAGTTTGCCACAATCAACCCCGGCACGACCTCATGCACCCGCGCCGCATCGCGCGCCAAATCCAGCCGCTTCGGCAACTTGACCTGCGGGACCAGGAGGAAGATCGGCGCGGTGACCTGGTTGCGGCCGGTTTTCGAGCGCGATGCCACCGCCTGACCGCGGTTGTTGATGCGGGCACGGTCTGCCACCAGCAGGCTCGGACCACGGCGGCGATAGACGAACCGCAAGCGCAAACCGCGCCGCCGTTCCCATTCGCCCGGGGTGATCCGGCGACCACGCAGGCCTCGACCTGCTGCTTCCGTGGGGATCGCGAGGTAGAACCCCTCTTTCGAGCGGATCAGCGGCCCGGTGTCATGCGCGCCAACGATGACCGGGGCTTTGGACCAGACCAGCGCCGCTGCATCAAGGCTTTCGCCTGCACGGGGGAAGGTCTGGTTGCGGATCGAGTTGGCGAGCCGTCGCCCGAGCCCTGCGCCAGTGATCTGCATGCGCCACGAAGACTTCAGACCAGTCCCTGCCTCGCGCATGGCGGCGGTGACGGCTTTCTCGCCGGCGGTCACCTCGGCGGCCATGGCGGCAACGATGTCAGGTGTGATGTCGAGTTTCAACTTCATGTCGGGCGCAGATCAACGGTCCAGACCAACCGCTCACGGTCACGGACAGGCTCGCCCTGAATGAGAAAGGCTTCCCCGTCGATCTCCACGCGGTCGCCGGGGCGTGGGTTCGCCACCTCGGCGACGCGCAGGTCGATCCGAGTGGTCTCGGACCAGAGCCGGGCATCGCCGAAGTCAGTGATCGCATCCGCCTGCCGGGAGACGACACGTACCAGCACAGGCGCGCCGCCATCGGAGGTGTAGACCGCTTCCCGCCCGATGTTGGAATCTGAGAACAGTGCATCAACGATGGCGGCAAACGCCGTCATCAGAAGCTCGCGTTCAGCCGCACCCGGCCGATGGTGTCACCGGCTCCGCCAGCAACAGCTTCGGTAGCCACGCCGATCAATGTGTTCGATGTGGCCACGCTCGTGGTGCGCTTGTTGGTGTCGTCCCAATAGACCTTTGCGCCCGCGGTCCAGGCTTGTGAGCCGGCCTTGGTGAGGTCGAACACGCCGGTAAGGGCGGCTTCGACAGGATCGTTCAGAGCGGCGTCCGCGGATGCGATGCCGAAGATGGAGCCGACGAGCAGGCCATCGCCGGAGGTCACGGCGTAGGGCGCGGTCAGGGTGATGGTGTTGCCGGGCTGGACGTAGTTTTTCATGGCGGGATCCTTTGCAAACGGGAACGGGCGGCCCGATTGGACCGCCCGTCAGAGGTGAGATGTCAGCGATGGCCCGGTTTATGCGCCCGGATTTTTGTAGAGGCCGCGCCAGTCGATGGCCTTGGCGCCGAAGTCGAGGCGGCATTTGATCTCGACCCCGTCGACGTCGAAACCGTTGCGCGTCTCGATGTAGGCGCCCTGCTGGCCCTCGAGATAGGCGTACTCGATGGTGTCGATCTGGTTCGGGCTGGCCGCCAGATACCAGGCGGTCTCGCTGGCGGCGTCGAGGCGCGGCTCGCTGATCGGCGCGAGGGTGCGGATCGACTGCGGCACCACGCTGGAGGTCGCGGCGGGCACCAGGTTCTGCGCGACCAGCTGCTCGGCCTTCAGTTCCAGCGAGGCGGGCACGATCAAAAAGGCGGGCCGGACATTGAGCACCGTCTTCTTGTCGAGGCCGGTCTGCTTGGCCATCGCCGCCCGTGCCGCGCCGACGCTGCTTACGTCGAGCGCCGCGCCGGTGCCGGCGAGGTTCTTGTGGCTGGTGTGGAAGAGCGCGTTACCATCCGCCATTGCCGGGTTGGCGGTGATGATGCCCCAGACTACGTCCGATTCCAGCTGGGCGATGGAGTTGCCGTACATTGCCGGGATCCGGGTGAACGCGTCGAGATCGTCGTTGATCAGCGTCTGGCGGGTGATCGCGACCACCCGGCCATAGGTCTTGACCTTGTAGCTCTCCTTGCTCTCGCCGAGCGTGCCGCGTTTGAACTCGCCACTTTCGCTCACTTCCAGCAGCTGCGGCGCTTCCCCGAGCTGGACCCGGTGCATCGCCTTGAAGTCGGTGGCGAGGACCTGGCGGCAGAACAGCATGAAGGTCCGGGGATAGGCCTCGTAGGCTTGCCGGAGGGTCTTGTTGGTGACGGCGGAGAGGATCTCGGGGAAGTCTGAGGTCGAGTGCAGCGCCCGCGTGGCCACCTCGTCGCGCGACAGGCCCCGCGTGCTGACCCCGGCATTGCCGAGGCTTTCCCGAGCCAGTTCCATGAGCGTCATGCCGCGATACTGGCGGGCAGCATCCTCCAGCTGGAAGAGTGTCGGGCTGTAGCGATGCAGCAGCGCATTGGCCACGGCGTCGCGGCGGGTGACCTGCTCATCGCGGCCACCGAGCGGGATCGATACCTGGCTGAAGGTGCGGGCTTCTTCGGATTTGGCGGACACCTGATCGAGGATCAAGCGCCGGGCCTCATCGACGTCGGTGCCGCGTTTCACCAGATCCTCGGCAAAGCTGCGCTCGAGGTTCAGGCGGCCTGCCAGATCATAGATTGTGGAGACGCGGTCGCGCTCGCCCTCGCGTGCGCGGGTTGCGACAGCTTCGGCATCAGGCGCTGCGGGGGCGTCGGGCGTTTGCGGCTTCGGCTGCGCGCGGGTCTGGGTGGCAGCATCCTTCGGCTCTGCCACAGGTGTCTTCGGTTCGGTCACGGTGGTGTCCTCGGTTTTTACCGGCTCGGTCGGCTGGTTGGCGTGGATTTCGGCGTCGCTCGCCGGATCATTGGTTTTCTCCGTCATCGGGATGGCTCCTGTGGTTGGGGTTGGGACGTCCCGGCGATGGAGGACGCAGTCATGAAGGGGGGATTGCGCGCGAAACCCCGCGGCAGGGTCCGCGCCAACGGGCACGGCGGACACCTCAAAGGGTGTCCAGTCCACCGCGCGCCAGAGCTCACGGGCCGCTTCGGGCTTCGAGACCTCGAAGCGGTGCACCTGATAGCCGATGGAGACCGCGCGGATGTGTCCGGCCTGGATGTCGCGCCAGATCGGCTCGACATCGGCGCGTTCAGAAATCCGGACCTGCGCAATGCCGCGACCGTTTTCGATACGCGCCGAGCCTGGGACGACCGAGCCGATCACGGCATCGAGCGTGTCGACCTCGTGCACTTTCAGGAACGGCGCGCCCGCATTCAGCCGATCCAGCCGCACATGGTCCGGATCGAGGCTCAGTTCCTCATCATAGGGCTCTCCGAACAGGGTCGACCGGCGGACCCGAGCGCCTGCCGACCAGATCACCTCGACGGTGCGGGCGTCGGTATCGGCTGAGTTCGGCGCAAGCTCCGCCATCCGACGCAAGGCCGGGATTTCGATCATCGTGTCCATATTGCTCAATCCTGTTGGTCGGCCTGCGCCGGGTCGTTTTCCGGATCGGCGGCGGGCTCGTCGGCATCCGGATCATCGGCGGCAGGATCGCCGACCCCGTTATTGGATTGGGCGCTGCCGGTCTTGGTGACGCGGCGCGGGTCGCTGTCGAGCACCAGCCCAAGATCATCGAGCTTGGCGTTGGTGGCAGCGATCTCCGCCAGCACCGCGTCTGGGTTGCGCCCCTGCCGTGCGATCACCTCCGCCAGGGTCATGGTGCCAGAGCGGATCGACAACAGGTTCGCCATCGCGTCCTTCTGTGGATCGACCGCCTCGAACTTCGGCGGCGACCATTCGACCGGCACGTCCGGTGTCGGGATCTGGCCTGCCGCCCACGCGGCTTCCGTGAACCAGCGCCAGACCGGCGCACAGAACATCGGAATGAACAACTGCCATTGCACGGCGTCGATCAACCGGCGGAACTCCACGAGCCCGGCCCGGATGGACGAGTAGTTCACCTGGCTGAGATCGCCGGTCAGCAACTCGTAGGGAACGCGGAACCCGGCCGAGATCGTGTGCAGGCTGGCCCGCTTGTATTCTGCGTAGCCGCCAGTCGCCGAGGGCTGATTGAACCGGATGTCCTTGCCGCCGCGGGCATAGGCGATCAACCCCGGCTCGAACTGCTCGACCCGGTTGCCGTCGGCATCGACCACGGAAGGCGCGATGCCTTGCTGGGCCTCATCATCGCCGAAGACTATGGCGGTGACGCAGGCCTCGGTCTTCTTGCGGACCAGCTCGGCCACCTCGTAGTCGTCGAGATCGCGCAAGGACCGGATCACTGGCGCGCCCCAAGGAACACCGCGCGCCTGCGTGCGCTGCTTCTCGTAGACATGGGCGATCTCGGTCGCCGGGACCGGACGGCTCTGCAACCCGTTCTGCAGCGCGCCATAGGCGTCGCCCGGATGCTCGGCATGCAGCCAATAGGCCCGGCGCTTGCCGACCGGGTCGAACTCAATCCCTTGAACCAGCCGTCCTGCGCCGAGTGCGCCGGACTTGGTGGCGTCGAGGAAGTCGGCCTCCAGCACCTGCACTTGCAGCGGGACGGGCAGACCGTCGCTTGCACGGCGCAGACGCCGGCGCACCAGCACCTCGCCCGCCTCGACCATCTCGCGGCAGATCAGCGTCTGCAGGCCATAGAAGTCGAGCTGGCCGTCAGCATCGGCCGTGTCCGACCATTGCGCAAAGAGCGCATCGACCTTGCGGTCCAGTTTGTCATTGCCGCTGGCGGCGCGCGGCATGATGCCCGCGCCGACGATGTTGTTCACCAGAACCGCGACGGCCTTGGCCGCATGCGGATTGTTCCGCACCAGATCGCGCATCCGGTCACGCAAGAGCGCCCCCGCCACGCCAACCTCGGTGTCGGCCGAGGTGCCGGGCGCGCGCCAACCTTCGGTGCGGCGTCCCTTCGCCGCGCCATCATAGCCACGCGTCAAGGCTTCAAACGCATGGCGAGCCATGATGCGCCGTGCCGCAGCGCGTGGTGCCACCGAGGCAATCGCGTGGTCGAACCAGTTCGCCGACATCAGCGATCCCCGCGCGAGAAGCCCGCGAGCCCGGCGATTGGCAACGGTTGCGTGGTGCCCGCAATGGCCCGCTCGATGGTGCGAATGCGCCCGAGCAGATCCTCTGCCGAGCCGTAGTCGACGGATTTGCCATCATAGCTGACCCGGGTCGTGCCGCTGGCATAGGCCCGCCGCAGCGCGGACAATTCGGATTCCGTCCAATCGGTCATCAAAACCATCCTCCGCGCCGTCCAAGCCAGTCGGATTGGCGTTTGCCTTGCGACGTCTGCGCTTGCCTGTTGATCTGCCCCGCGGGATCCGCAGAGGCGTCGGCGACCCCAAGCTGATCCTCGAGGTCGCGCCATTTCTCGTCAGTCCAACGATCCGCGCCCGCGATCCAGGCGGCGGCGCGGGCATAGACGCGGCAGTCCAGCGCTTCGTTGCGCTCGCGCAGCTTCTGCCATTCCAGCCGGGCGAAGCCGCGCTTTGTGCGCACCGTCACCAGTTGTTCGGCCACGAACTGCTTCAGCCATTCGTTCTCGACCCAATGCGGCAGGTGGACCGTTCCCGGTGAGAACGCCGCACCATTGGACATGTCCTCCTCGGTCGGCCGTTCGAGCCGCAGGAAGCGATATGTCTCGGCCTTGAAGGTCGACACCGCAACGGTCCAGAGCCGTGCGCCGCGACGCAGACGTTTGCCGCCCTCGGTCGCATCCACATAAGTTGGCCCCGACACCGGGCTTGCCCGATTGAACCCTTCGACGCCCTTCACGGGCGCAACCTGCGTAAACCCTTGAGCGCGTGCCCAACCGTAGACCGCTGGGGCCTCGTAGCCAGTATCGATGGCAAGCCGCGCGATCTTCAGATGCGCGCCGCGCTCATGCGGCCACGTTCGACCGAGCAGGTCTGTCAGGTCGCCCCATGCCTCATGCCGGTCGGGGCCGCCTTCGATGACAATGTGATCAACCAGCCAGCTTTCCAGCCCACGGCCCCAGGCCCAGACATCGACCTCAATCCGGTCTT
Organism: Ruegeria sp. AWH4_226; assembly: GCF_056159225.1. Classification (NCBI taxonomy): domain Bacteria; kingdom Pseudomonadati; phylum Pseudomonadota; class Alphaproteobacteria; order Rhodobacterales; family Roseobacteraceae; genus Ruegeria; species Ruegeria sp. AWH4_226. The sequence continues at coordinate 312,845 of NZ_JBSWUU010000003.1, forward strand.
TTTGGACGTCGGCCCCGGCGGTCAGGAACAGCCCGCCCGCCGGGACAATGCCCGGTTTCCAGCGTTCTCGCTGGTCGTAGAGCCGCTGCCAGTCCGGCGCTTCCCCGGTTTCAACCCATGTCTCGCCGAGGATCGTGTTGCGGAATGCCTTGATCGCCTCGTCCGATCCTTGGGCGGCGTCCCAGGCCCTCACGATCCGCTCCCAGCTTAGCCAGCCGATGGGCGAATAGAGCGCCGAGAGGTGGTAGCCGACGGTGTTGGGATCCGCCGCCTCGGCCGTCGCCCGCCATTCACCAGCCTCCAGCATCGCCGTCTTGTGATGCTCCGCGATGGGCGCGTCGCAGCCCTCGCAGTGATATTCCGCTGTTTCCGGTTGTCCTTTTTCCCAGCGCAGCCGTTCGAATTTCAGCCACTGCATCTGCTGACAATGCGGACAGGGCACGAAGAACCGGCGTTGGTCGCTGGCCTCATAGTCCCGTTCGATCCGGCTCATCCCTCGAATGGTCGGCGTCGAGACCAGAAACACCTTGCGCCGGTGCGCGAAGGTCAGCGACCGGGCCTCGGCCAACGTGACCGGATCGCCTTCCTCGTCGGCAGACGCGGGATAGGCGTCAACCTCATCGAGGAAGATGTACCGCGCCGGGGTCGAGCGGAGCCCGACCGCCGAGTTCGCGCCCGTCATGATGAGGATGCCGCCTGCGAATTCCTTGGACAACATGGTATTGCCCGCGTCGCGGGAACGGGCCGGTTTGACGCGCTCCCGCAGCTCCGGGCTTTCGTCGATCAGCGGGTCGATCCGCTGCCGCGAGTTCCGTTTCGCCAGTTCCACAGTGGGCTGGACGGCGAGCATCGGCCCTGGTGCCTGGTGGATCGCGAAGCCGATCCAGTTGTTACCCGCTTCGGTCGCCCCGACCTGAGCGGCCTTCATGAACACAATCCGCTGCGTCGGATCTCCCGGTGACAGCCGGTCCATTATCTCGCCCATGTAGGGTGTGCGCGCCGTGCGATACCGCCCCGGCTCTGCCGATGCCCGTCCTGAGAGCATCCGGTGGCGATCCGCCCATTGCGAAACTGTCAGGTCCGGATCCGGGGTGAGACCTTCACTCCAGGCGCGCAGAATTTCGGTTGCGCCATCGAAACCCTCATCTGAGATCGGGTTTGACCTCGGCAAGGTCGTCGAGCTGGGCACGGACATGTTTCTCCAGAACCTTTTGCATCGCGGCGGGCTCGACACCCAGATCAGCCGCCATCAAAGCCGCCGCCCGTGCGGGCCAGTTGACCCAGACATCCCGTTCCTGCCGCGCCAGCCGGAAGACCAGCGACAGCGCGCGAGCCCGGTCGATCAGTTCGCCTTTCAACTTCTGCAGTCTCAGACGGCGTTCCTGCGCTTTCAGAACCTCATTGGCCGTCTTTGCCTGCAGGAACGTGGTGCCGCTGCCGACTTGCGGTGCGGCCATTCCCTGCTCGCGCAGCGTTTCGCCCACGGCCGAGACTGCGGCCTCCGACACGGGTTTGAGCTTCGCCTTCGGCGCTTTTCGGGTTTTCGACGGGTCGGTCGCCTGCGCACGCAACGCATCGCTGGCCTCCGCGTCGATGCTGCCATCGGAATGCAGAACCACGCGTCCCGTTGCCTTGGCCTTCTGGATGGCTCCGCGTGAGAGACCGACGCGGGCGGCGTATTGGCGCTCGCTCAGACCTTCCATGGAACGCTCCGATTATCATTCAAAATCATGTGCTTATGTAGTTGATAGCCCTCCACACTAGAGCGAACGTGGTCCTACGAAAACGATGCAACTCACCACGGAGCCGCCACGATGACCCGCCTTAACCCACAGACAACGCCCCGCCATGAGCTTCGCGCCGAGAAAGCGCGTCGCAACAAAGAGGCGGCTATGAACGCCTTCATCGGCAAGAAGGCCGAGATCGATGAGATGCTCGCCCGGCTCCAGAGCCTCAGCGACGACCATTTCAATGCCCACCCCGACGAGATCAACTGGGGCCATGTCGGCACCCTTGAGCACTACGCCAGCCTCCTGAAGCGCATCACCGACAGCGCCTTCAGCGAAGGCGAGCACGCGGAGTAAGCACCATGGAAACCAGCACCATTCGCATTGCCATTCGCAAGCTGCCCGATCATTTCGACCCCAGCCGCATCACCACCGTCCTCGACGAAATCGAAAGCGCCCTGATGGACGACGGCGGCGTTTATGTCCGCGCCTACGCCGACAGCATGACGATCACCATCGAGGTGCCGACCATTCAGCTGATTGATGCGGCCGCCTGTCTGAAGGACCTCGCCTTGATCTGACATCGGGAAACCACCCCGAACTCCGGCCGCGCCGTTGCGCGGCTTGGGGTCGTAGAAGACCGCGACGGTCGCGGTCCGAACACGGAGACGACCCCATGACCAAGCTTTCCGACACCCAGACAATCATCCTGTCCCGCGCGGCCCAAAACGAGGACCGCATTGCCCTGCCGCTGCCTGACAACCTGCGCGGCGGGGCCGCCGCCAAAGTGGTCAGCGCGATGCTCGCAAAAGGCTTCCTCGAAGAGGTCGATGCCGACATGCGCAAGGGCGATCTCGTCTGGCGCGAGACCGGCGACGGGCATGGCGTCAGGCTGGTCGCCACCGACACAGGGCTCGCCGCCATTGCAATTGAGCCCGAAGACGCGAACACCGAGCCTGCGGGCGCGACGGACGCTCCGACAGAGGAGCCCGTGCAAAACGCCCCCACCGGACCCGAAGCCTCGCACAAGACGCGCACGCCGCGCGAGGGCACCAAGCAAGCCACCCTGATCGCGATGCTGCGCGCACAGGACGGCGCGACCATCGAGGAAATCATGGTTGCGACTGGCTGGCAGTCGCATACGGTCCGAGGCGCGATGTCCGGCGCACTGACGAAGAGGCTTGGCCTCGACGTCACCTCGGAGAAAATCGAGGATCGCGGGCGGGTCTACAAACTGCCCGCCGCCTGACGCACCGGACACCAACAACTTGCTGGCCGCCGTCCCTCTGGGGCGGCGGTTCCTCATTTGATGCGCCGCATCCGGATCGCCTCGAAAACCCGCCGCAGGGCGAAGGATCGGGCGATACTCACTACGGTGAAAATCGCGCCCATCTTCAGGTTCTGCGCCAATGTCGTCTGCAGCCCAAAGATCGGAAAGATCAGGATCTGCGTGATGACCGCGACGCCGTAGCCGACAAGCACATTGGCGATGGCCTCGACCAGCGACATGAGGCGCGACTGCTTCATGCTAACGCCTCATCCATCGGCCAGCAGTTCAGCTGCGAGAGTTCGCAGCGCATGCGCCGCAACCAGGGGGACCACGCCGTTGCCACAGAGCCGAAGGCGGTCCACCCGGTGGGCAAGCCCATCAGCGCCTCGACGAATGCTGGGTTCAGCGTCCGGCGCGGTTCGGAGGTATCGCTCCCAGCCGTCGGCGTCACCAGGACCTGGCGGCCAAGCAGGCCGTTCACCGGCGTGTTCGCCAGTGTGGTCGCGCCGTCCTTGTGATCGCGCGCCGTCGGCGTCATCCACATCTGGCTGGCGCTGGTCAGGTCGGCCGATTTGCGATTGCCCGCGCTCGGCTTGTTGCCGTCCGTCGCCATCGGCGTCGGCCAGTCCCGGGCCATTCCATCGAGGCCCTTCTCGTGTTTCCGGGCGCCGCCCCGGCTGCGGAAGCTGTCGGTCTGAGGCGTCGGCCACATCGCAGCCGAGGTCGCCAGGTTCATCCCGTGCTTGCCCGCCGATTGTGATGGCGTCGGTTTCGTCTGCCGGTTTTCGTTGGCGCTCGCCCGTGGCGTCGGCCAGAGCCGCAGCATCTCGGTCCGGTTCCCGCCACTCGACCGGGTGCCAGAGCAGGCGCGCGGGGTCGGCCAATTCGTCCCCCTCGCGGACGGCGAGGATGAAGAGCCGTTCGCGTTTGTGGGGCGCACCGACTTCCGCCGCCGTGAAGAGGCCTGTCGCAAGGCGGTAGCCCATGCCGACCAGTCCGCTGGCGACTTCGGGGAAGCCGAGGCGGAGATGATGGGCGACGTTTTCGAGGAAGACGAAGGGCGGCTCGACCTCGCCAATGATGCGCGCGACATGGGGCCAGAGGTGGCGTGGATCGTCCGCGCCCCGGCGTTTGCCCGCGACGGAGAACGGCTGGCACGGATAGCCCGCAGTGACGATGTCCACCGCGCCGCGCCATGGGCGGCCGTCGAAGGTTCCAACGTCGTCCCAGACAGGTGCCGGATCCAGGGCCGCCTCTTCCATCCGTGCCACGAGAATGGCCGCGGCGTAGGTTTCCCGTTCGACATGGCCCACAGTTCGATATCCGGGCATGGCGATGGTGAGCCCGAGGTCGAGCCCGCCTGCGCCGGAGCAGAGCGAGAGGCCGAACAGGTCTCCGGCTCCGGCAGCGAGGCCGGAGGAATGTAAAGCCAGGTCATGCATCGCCTCAGCGCGGGTTGGCCGTGAGATCGGCGAAGCTCTCGCCGGTCCCGTCCAGCACGGCCTCTTGGCCGGTGAATTGCTGCCACCGCTGCACGGCGACATCGACATAGGCCGGGTTGAGTTCGATCCCGAGGCTCACGCGGCCCGTGGTTTCCGCCGCGATCAGCGTGGTGCCGGACCCCATGAAGGGCTCATAGACCGCTTGCCCCGGGCTGGAATTGTTCAGGATGGGCCGACGCATGCATTCGACGGGCTTCTGGGTCCCGTGCACGGTTTCCGTGTCCTGATCCTTGTTTGCGATCTGCCAGAGCGTCGTCTGCTTGCGGTCACCGGCCCAATGGCCCTTGCCGGTTTTCTTTACGGCATAGAGGCAGGGTTCGTGCTGCCAGTGATAATCACCGCGGCTCAGCACCAGGCGATCCTTGGCCCAGATGATTTGGGAGCGGATGTTGAAGCCGGAGGCCTCGAGGCTTTCCGCAACCGTCGTCGCATGCAGCGCGCCGTGCCAGACATAGGCGACGTCACCCGGGAACAGTGCCCAGGCCTCGCGCCAATCAGCACGGTCATCATTCAGCACCTTGCCAGTGCGCTTGGTCGCAGCCGCGCCTGCCTTATTGCGCCAGCCGGGGTCGTACTCAACGCCATAGGGCGGATCGGTCACCATCAGCAGCGGTGTCACATCGCCGAGCAGACGCTCGACGTCTGTTGCCACCGTCGCGTCCCCGCAGAGCAACCGATGCTTGCCCAGCACCCAGAGATCGCCGGGACGGCTGATCGGATTTTCGGGGGCCTCCAGAACATCGTCCTCACCCTCTCGGGTGGCAGTTTCAGCATCGACCTCGCCGGCCAACAGCGCTTCGAGCTCGGCATCATCGAAACCAATGAGCGACAGATCGTAGTCCTCGGCCAGCAGATCGTTCAACTCGGTCGACAGCAGCGCCTCATCCCAGGTCCCGAGTTCCGTCAGCTTGTTATCCGCGATACGGTACGCCCGGCGTTGCGCCTCGGTCAGATGGCCCAGCACAATCACCGGGGCCTCGGTCAGCCCCAGTTGCGTGGCGGCCAGCACCCGGCCATGGCCCGCGATCAATTCTCCGTCGTCGGCGACGAGGCAAGGCACCGTCCAGCCGAACTCCGCCATGCTCGCAGCGATTTTCGCGACCTGATCCGCGCCATGCGCCTTTGCGTTCTTCGCATAGGGCTGGAGCCTGGACAGCGGCCACATCTCGATCGCATCCGGGGCAAAGCTCAGGGTCATGCGGTTCGGTTCGCCTCAATCTGGTGGACTCCGGACACCCGCGGCCAGCCTGAACTCCGCAAAGGGTCCAGCGGCAACCGGGTGTGTCCGATGCCAAAGGTTTGTTTTGTTGTGGTTTTCAGCAGATCGCGGGTGGATGCCTGCTAGGGGTGGCTTCCCAAAAAACCGGCCCTGTCGCTAGCGATATTGCGCGCTTCGCCCGCCCGTATACGTTTACGGGCAGGAAGGACCCGCGAAGTCAGTGGGTTAGCGGTTTGGACCCGAACTGGACTCCGGACGCCGCGAGGGTATCCACCACAAAAACGGGGAGAGCTGTCTTCCAACGCACTCTCCCCATCATGCCCTACGGGTAGCATGGAAATGTTGCATGTGTCGAACACAAAAGTGTTGCAACATATTGGATTCGCTCAGACATTCAGCCGCGACGCGATCTTGGTCAAGGCCAGCTTGTGCTTGCGCCATGCCGTTGTGCGGTCGACGCCAAGCTCGCCGCTGATCTGTTTCCAAGGCACGCGGGCGGCGCGAGACCAGATCAGCTTGCGCTCCTCTTCCTCGATCCAGAGCACCCAGTCGAAGGTCTGCTCGAGCCGGGTGATGGCGACGGCCGACGGCCAGACCCGCATCGGCTGCGGATCCATTGCCGCGATCTCTCGCGCCGAGCGCACGATGTCGGGCCAGGCGTTGAAATACCCGCGCGCCTTGACCGGTGGCAGCTTGCGCAGCGTGCGAAATGCTTCCTCGAAATGATCGGCGACATCGTCGGCGGTCCATGTCTTTTTCTCACCCATGGCGGACCTCCCCCACGGGGCGTGGCCCATAAAGTTTGGTGCCCAGTTGTTCGACGAGTTCGCGTTCCGGCCAGGTCAGGCGATGGTCATCGACTGAGACCGCCAGCACGCCTTGCTCGCGCCAGCCGTCACGCTTGACCTCTTCTGGTGACCGGCGCTGGCCGCCGTAGCCTTTGGGGAAATAACTCATGCCACACCTCCCTGCGTCTCGATCGCCCAATGCAGGATCGCGATGGCATCGGCCTCGTTATCGTCCGCAGGGCTGAAACCACGGGCGTTGGCGGCCGCGATCATGGCGGCCTTATTGGCATTGCCCTTGCCAGTGGCGTGGCACTTGATGGTTCCGACGGGCACACCCTCGTAGGGAATACCCCTCAGCTCTGCCCAGCTGGTCAGCGACGCCATAAGCCCGCCGTAGACATGGGCTGCGTCGGTGCCGGCGTGACGGCGCACCTCTTCAAACCAGATCGTGCCGACCGGACCGCTCAGCCGATCCAGTTCGGTAAGCCAATTGGTGAAGCGCAGATAGCGCATGCCACCACCATCGTAGCGGCCGGGTTTGAACGACGCGGTACCTGTGGTGACCAGCCCGTCAAAGCCACGAAGCGCCCAGCCCGTGGTAGTGCCAAGATCGAGCGCCAGGATGGGGCGCAGTTTTTGTGATTGGGTCATGACGACCTCCTCTTCGATGTGCTGGACGCGGCGAGAGGGCTGGCCGGTGAAGGCTGCGGTCTCGCCAGGCCCCGAAGGGTGGTCTGGTCATGTCAGGTGCTGGGCGCATGATCCGCCCGACACTTCTTTCAGTTTCTTCAGGCGGGCGGCTTGAAAGAAGTCTCGCCCTAAGCCTCTGGTCTGTATGGGTAATATACCTTCTTTCAATATTTCAATTATTTCATGGAGTGTGTCATCCTATTTCCAGCCGCGCGCGAGGACACATACATACATACAAGGCTCCTCTTGAAAGATTGAAAGAAGTGAAGGAAGGCAAAACCGTTCATGTTTTCAGGCGCTTGACCCTTCACTTCCTTCAATTGAAGAAAGCTCGCATTTGAAAGAAGCTCACCCGCTAGCCGGATAGCCGATACACCATGGCCCGGCGCCCCCCGGTGTCCCGCATGCCTGTGGTGATGTCGCCGCTTTCGATCAGCGTCAGCAAGATCTCATCCCGATCCCGCGCCTTCAGCCATTGGGAGGCCCGGGTGATCTCAGACTTGGTGATGCCCTTGGAACCGGCCGCGCGGATGATCTCTTTCAGCCGCTTCAAGTGCGCCTCCGTTTCGGTATCGGCCACGTGCCGTTCGATAGCATCCATGGTTTTGGCCGCGAAGTGCCGCACGAAAGCGATGGCCCATTCCGCCGCGCTGAGATCGATCATGGGTCGGGCGGGATCGCGACCGACAGCCACGATAAGCGACAGCTTCAGGGCATTTTCTCCGATCCGTGCAAGGATCGCTGTAAAGGCCGTGCCCCGCGCCGCCCGTAATTCCTCTGTCAGCATGCCACTCAATTCCTTGAAACGGGCTCTGGCCTCGTCTGACATTGGCACCGTGGTGGGGTTCACCGCTGTTGTCTGGCCCGAAGTCATTCCGGTGAGATTGCCGCTTTGCAGACCGCCCCCGGCCGCCAGAGTCTTGAGCCCGTGGATCAGCGCGGTAGGTGACTGCCTAATACCAGCAGCGAGGTTCTCATCAGGGTAATCCTCATCGCTGTGCAGGATGAGAAACCGGGCGAGCGATCCATCCACGACATTCGCGCGCTGCAGCGCGCCCCAGAAATGAAGGGGTGTCGTCGTGCCATAGACACAGAGACAGGGTTGATTGATGTCGCGCCGGTCATTCGAGCCGTCCCGGTTGGCGTATTCGGCCCCCAGGAACACCCCGCCAGCCGCTGTGTATAGCTCGGTCATGTTGTCGAGGATCTCGGTGATGTGGCGGGGGCTGCGCTTGCGATCCGCCGCGGCCGACAGGAACATGCCGAACTCGTCGATCTGAAACAAGATCGCCGGCTGGCGGTGCAACGCCGTCAGGAGGCCTGCCCCTGAAGCGATCTTGTTGCCGCCGAGGTGATGGGCGAGCCCGGCTTCAAAAAACACTTCGTTGATGATTTCCCGCGCATGGTTCTTGCCCGACCCGCTATCGGCGATGCCGACGATATAGAGGTTTGAGCGCAGATTGCTTTCGGTCCGGTAATTCCGTCCCATCAGCGCGCCGATGGCACAGAGGCTTGCCCCGAGTGACAGAAGAGGCTGCGGCCGCCGCGCGGTCGACAGCATGTAGGCGGTCAGATCCCCGACCAGCCCGTCCGGCATGCTTAGCGCGTAGGCTGTGTGATCTTTCGTTTCCTTGCTGGGTTTCGATGTGCCGCCCAACTGTGACAACAACCCTGCGGCGGGGTGCGCTTTCGCGCAGTCCATGGATCCATCGAGGCGCAGCGAGGCGTCGGGCTTCCAGCCGCGCTCCAAGGCGAGATGGTAGATCGACCCCGCGCCGATCCGGTCCGGTTTGAAGCTTGTCCAGGCCTTGAGCGTGGTTGCCGGTACGTCCTTTGCGGCCTGTGCCGACCATTGCGCGAAGACATCCTGACCGTCTTCACCAAGCGCGCCTTTGAGCGCCATGCCGATCCGCATCCAACTGTCGTAATCAAGCTCGGCATTCGGCAGCCATTCGAGAGCCGCTTGAATCGCCGGCAGCGTGCCTGTCTGGCTGTGCCCGGTGAGATGTGGGTGCGCTGAGGGCGTCACCGCGAACCCGCGGTGGCGAACCGCGTCTGGAAGCATTGCCTGAGCCGCCTCCAGAAATGCCAACGCCTCATCGACCGTGATTGCCGGGAGGTCGGAGATATCGAGGTCAGCCAGACCTTCCTCGGGCCAAGCATAGGGTGCGCCCGTGTCGGGATGGTTGGCGTAGGCCAGAAACTGTTGTCCGAGACAGAGCACCTCGAGCGGATGGCGTTTGATGCCACGAAACGGCTCTGCCGCGCGATAGACCAGCAAACGCTTGGGGGCGCGTCCGATGCGCAGCGCCGGTGTGTCCCCAAGGCGATCACGTGCCAGCTTTTCGATCTTCAAGGCGAGCTCTGCATCCTCGGCGATGTCGATGTCGATGGCGGCAACCGCACCACCGACGAGCCCGACACCGCAATCAGGCCAGGAAGACCATGTCGCGACTTCAACCTCGGTCGTGGAGCGCGCGGCATGGCGATTCCATTCTGGGTAATCTACCCAAGCACCGCGTTGGAAGCGGCCAGGCTTTTTTGTTCCCGGCGCAATGGGCAGAATGGCGTAGCCATTGGTGACAAGCCGCGCGCCGTAGCGCGCCATGTGAGAGGAGCTCTGCATCAGAAAGGCACCTCCTGCACCATGCCGTCGAGCCGGGTGCGATCCCGCACGGCAAGCTCGCGCAGGTGATCGCAATAGCCGGTGACCACGACATCAATGAACTGATCCCATTCGGTCGCGCTCAAGGTCGCGAGATCGGATTTGCCGATGCTCTCCAGAAAGGCACCACCTTCCTGACCGCCAACGGTCATCGCCTCGGTCTCGTTGGGAGTAGGATCGATCATGCCCTTCCTCCCGTGGCAGATGTTTTGACACGTCTGGCTGCAGAGGGACTTGCGGCTTTGGTCGCGCCGAGGGTCCGAAACGGGGAAGACAGGGTCGAACCAGCCAAACCCGCGAGGTTGCCGGTGGCAGACGGCGCAGAGGCCGTTGTGGAATGCGTGCATGGGTCAAACCTGTAGCCGGTGATCTCGAAATAGCGGCCCGATGGACGGACCGAGATGTGGCTGGGACGTGCCAAGCTGCGGGATAGCGTCAGGGCCTCGTTCACACTGCGCGGCACGGGCTGACCGGGCGCACGCTTGCGCCACCAGTCTTCTGCCTTTCGCCGCGCGTAGCCCTCATGCTCGAAGCAGATCCACTCCTGATAGGTCGTGAGCCCGCAGCTATAGGTCACTTTCAGCGAGGGCCGACCGCCCCGCTTGTCATGACGGCTGTAGGACAGGTTGCTCACGGCGACCCATTGCGGTGCCTTGGGCGACAGGACGGGCAAAGTGGCTGCGGTCGGCGCGATCTTCACCTCACGCGGTGGGAACACATAGCCGCAATCCGGGCATTCCGTTGCCGAGAGCGCGATGATGCTGTCGCAATCCGGGCAGACCTTCGTCGGCGCCTCGCCCCCGCCGCCATCACCGGGGCGTTTGGGTCGCACCAGATCAATCGGCCCGTGGCGGCGGACATTGCCCGCGAAGTCCAGCACCAGGCAGTTCTCCTTGCCCGGCGCGAGGCGGGTACCGCGCCCGACCATCTGCACATAGAGCCCGGCCGATTGCGTGGGGCGCAGGAGCGCGATCAGGTCGACCCCCGGCGCGTTGAAACCGGTGGTCAGCACGCCCATCGAGGCGAGCGCCCGGATTTCGCCGCGCTTGAAGGCGGCAAGGATCGCATCGCGTTCGTCCTTCGGCGTGTCGCCAAAGATCGTGCGGCAGCTGATGCCCTGGCGGCCGAATTCCTCGGCCACATGGTGCGCGTGCTCGACGCCCGAGCAGAATGCCAGCCAGGATTTCCGGTCGCGGCCATGCTCGATGATTTCGGTCACGGCCGCGCGGGTGATGGCGTCCTGGTCGACCGCCGCCGCCAGATCGCGCGCAATGAAGTCGCCCGCGAGGGTGCCCACCTTCGAGACGTCGAGCCGGGTGGCGGGCTGCTTCGAGACCAGAGGGCTCAGATACCCCGCGTCGATCAGCTCGCGGACCGGGGCCTCATAGGCGATGTCGGTGAAGAGCGCGTTCTGCCCCTCGTGCAGCATTCCGCAATCGAGCCGGAACGGCGTGGCGGTCAGCCCGATCACCTTGAGCGCTGGGTTGATCGCCTTCAGCGCGTCGAGGAAGCGCCGATACATCGTGCTCGATTTGCCGGGGATCAGATGCGCCTCGTCGATCAGCACCAGATCGGCATGGCCGATCTCGGCCGCGCGGCGGTGGATCGACTGGATGCCGGCGAAGAGGATCCGCGCCTGAGCTTCGCGCTTGCCGAGGCCCGCCGAATAGATGCCAGCCGGGGCGTCAGGCCAGAGGCCGATCATCTCGGCATGGTTCTGGGCGATCAATTCCCGGACATGGGTCACGATCAGGATGCGCTGACCGGGCCAGGCCTTCAGCACGCCCTCGATGAAGGACGCCATGACGAGCGACTTGCCGCCCGCGGTCGGAATGACCACCAGCGGATTGCCGGTGTGGGTCCGGAAATAGCCGTAGATCGCGGTGATCGCGGCTTCTTGATACGGGCGCAGGGTCAGCATGTGGCACCCTCCATGTTGCGGGCGTCGTTTGCCCAGGTGGAGCCATCGGCCATGCGGTAGGTGACGAGATCGTCGCCCGCATCGATAACCTCGCCCGGGATGAGATCGGGGATGAAGAGATGGCGTCCGCAGGCCGCGCGTTGCTCCGCCGGGGCCAGCATCCGGTCATGCCGCGCACAGTGCCAACCGCCATCAACTGGCGTCGCATGCAGGCAGGACCGGCAGGTCACCGCCGCGCCACCGCCTTCATGGCAGGCCGCATGGTGATCGCAGAACCGGCACTCGAACCAGGCCGGGTCCACGCTGATCGGCGCGGGCGGATGCTGGGCGAAGATGATGCGCCCGGCCTTTTCCAACAGGCGCTCGGCCATAGCGTGGTCCGCCTCGATACGCTCGATATGCAGCGCGTCGGTGTCTTTGCAGACCGCGACGTAGAGGGCGCGCTTGATGCCCGTCAGGTGCATGTAGATTTGCATCTGCGCCGCGTGCTGGGGCTTGGCCAGAACGACACCCTTGGCGACCAACTCGTTGAAGCTCTTGACCGAATGGGTCTTGAACTCCAGCACATGCCAGGTCTTGGGCGCTTCCAAGAGTCCGAGGGCCACGCCATCGAGTGAGCCACCGAAATGCCCGCCATGGGCCTCGACCCGGAACTGGCGGCCGGTCTCGGGATCGACCTCGAGCACGGTCGCCCCGGTGGCACGCAGGTTGCGCACGAGCCGGTCCTCCTCCAGCTGACCCGTCTCGAAAAGGCGCAGCAGGCGGCCGGAGTGGCGTGCGGGCGTGATCCAGCGGAAATCGTACCAGAGCGCCCGGGCGCAGGATTTGCCGATGATCGACGCCCCGAGGTGGTCACGGAAACCATCGCCCTGGCGGGCCTCATAATCGGCATAGATCGCCGTCAGCGTCGGCGTGGGGGCTTCGGGAAGCTCAGCCATCACAGACCCTCCCGTTCGGCTCTCGCCTGAGCCTCTGCCAGAATGCCGTCCCAAGCCTCGGGGTCATGGCGTTCCCGCAGGATGCCGATCAGCGCGTCTTTCAGCTTTTCACGGCGGCGGCGACCGGAGCCGTGGGCCATCAGTTCGGCCCGCTCGCGGCAGAGGTGGCGCAGGGCCGTGCGGGCCCGGTGGAACCAGTCCGGGTCGATTGGCTTCTGACCGCGTTGCCGCGCAAGGTCGGCTGTCGCGATCTGGGTGCGGATCTTTGCGATATCGTCGTCGAGTTCGATAAGACGCCGTTGATGTTCAGGCACGCCGGGGCTGTTCACAGCCGCAGGGGCTGCGTTGGTCATGTCAGTCATTGGAAATATCCTCAGGTGGGGTTGCGCGCTGCCCCGTCAGTCAGGGCCCAAGGCAGCGCGAAGACTCAGCCCTTCTTGTTCCAAGGCGCGGAGGCCATTTTTGCAGGCGGCGTGGAGGCGTTTCCGCCATTTGGCGGTGTCGCAACTTGCTGGGCCGCCGCTCCGGGCTCGGGCAGCAAGTAGCGAATGCCGTTGCTCTCGCTGTAGCCGTTCTTGGGCGGTTTGACCGTCACCTGGATGGTCATCGGGATCAGATGCAGCTCCTCGCTGTCGCTGACCTGCATCTTGCCGGTGGCGTGACAGATCGCCGACAACGTCCGCTGCGCGATTTCCACCGTGGTCGGGTTCGGGTTCACCAGATTCAGCTGGTCAAAGATCTTCCGACCCTTGTGCTCGCCCTCCAGGATATCGAGCATCAACCACAGAAACTGGCCCATGCCATTGCGGGTCACGCGCATCTCGCTCTCGACGATCTGTGCGCGGTACTTGCCTGCGGGAAGGACCTCGTAGGCGGTGGTGGGCTCGACGCCGGTTGCGTCGAAGGACGTATCGAAACGTGCCATGGTATTGTCCTTTCTGGATTATTCAGGCTGCGGCATGGCTGCGAGGAACTCCGACCACGCAAGCGGCATGGTGTCCGGCAGGCCGTAACGGTTCTTGGCGAGGAAGGCGGGGCGCTCTTCGGTGTGCATGACACGCGCACCGGACCCGAGCGCCCGGGTCACCTTCTTGTTGAAGCCGACATCGGATTTCGCGACCGAGATCTGATAGTTGGCGAAGAGCACCACGTCCGAATGCTCCTGCAGCAGCGCCGAGGCACGGGTCTGCAGCTTGATCACATAGCGGTCGTAGGGCTCGTGCTCGGGGCTGTCGAAGCGCTTGATGTCGGTGTGGGCGATCTGGATGACCACCATGCCCTTGCGGTCCCGCAGCACGTTGAGCTTGTCGAGATATTCACGCCAGATGGTCAGTGCCTCGGCATAACCCTTGCCGAAGCCCGGCGTCTCGATAGAGGCCCAGCCGTTGCGTTTGCAGGACTCGGCCCAGATCAGCGGCTCCAACCAGTCGACGCTGTCCACGACGACTGTGCCATAGCTGTGATCTTCCTCCAGCAAGGCATCGAGCGCTTGTGCAACTTCGGCATAGCTGGTCGCCAACGGAAAATGCGGGACCTGCAATTTGCCGAGCCCATCCTCGGTCATGATGAACACCGGCGCGCCCGCGTCGGCGGCGAAGGTTGATTTGCCGACCCCGGCCACACCGTGGATCAGGATGCGCGGCGGCTGAAGCACCGAAGCTGTGCGCAGGGAAGCGAGCGAAATGGCCATCAGCGCACCTCCTTGTTCAGCACGAGGCGGAACTTGGGCTTTCCGGTGCGGACCGTGCGCGCGGGCTCGAAGCCCTTACGCCAACTCTCCGGGAGCGCGGCGTATTTGCGTTCCGACACCTTCAGCGTGGTCTCGATGAACTCGGCAGGGTTTTCGCCCGATGCGGCGATGGTTTCGGCCAGTTCTACCAGCGCGCGCTGATCCCAATCGATGCGTTTTGGCAGGTCAGCGATCACGGTGACGCCGTCATCCTCGAACCGGATCGTGCCGGTGTGCTTGCCCGCCTCCCGGCGGGTGTCATGGGCGCGGTCAGCGTATTTCAGCGCGATCGCACCTTCGAGCCAGTCGGACACCGTCTTGGCCCGCTGGAGGTTCTGCTGCGCGGCTTCTTGCAGCAATGCCAGTTGATCAGCGGGAAGCGCAGCGATTTCGCCAATAGGCATTGCGTGAATATCCGCGAGGGTGATGTGGTTAGGGATCGTCATTGCAGCCCCCTTACGCCGACATCGGGCGATGGGGTTCGCCGTCTGCGCCACGGATCTGCTCGACCTCGAATGCCTCGACGTCTTCAAGCCGGTAGATCACACGGCCGCCGAGCTTGATGAATTTCGGGCCTTCGCCCGTCCACCGCCAACGCTCCAGCGTCCGGTGCGAAATGTTCCAGCGAGCCGCCAGCTCGATCTGGGAAAGGTGCCTTGTCGCCATGTGAACCTCCTTGGGGATTGTGCGAACAGTTGCGGGACCAACATCGCGGAGGGGGCGGTAGGGCTGAGGGAGGGCACCGGTAGGGAAGCCGGTAGGAAGGTGACAAAAAGCAAAAGGCCGCCCTTTCGGACGGCCTTTGAAACGGCGATGTCTGGTCACGTCAGGGCTCGATCCAACAATTCCCGTCGGCGTATTTGATGAAGGAGCGCCAGTCGTCGCGACCGCTGAAAACCTTGGAGAACGCGTTCGTGCTGTCCCCGTAGCCCGCCTCGAAAAGGACGGCCGCCGTTCGGCATTCGGGAGAACCCGACCAGTAGGCGTCGAACAAAAGCCCCAGGAGCTGGCGCTGCTTGTCGCTGCCGAAGGTGAGGGTTTCGCCGCGTAGCCAGACCATGCCGTAGTCATCCGAATGATCGATCGGGAAACGACGTTGCGCCTGCCCGGGGAAGACCCTCGCCCCGAGGACCTGCGGCGAGATCGATAGCTTGGTCGGATCACTCGCGACATCCGCAACACTGATGATGTGATTTCGCTTCTGGGAGGTCTCCGGGATACGCCCACCGGCCGTCGATGTCAGGATGATGCGGATTTCGTGCGGCAGCTTGCGTGCGATCTGCGCCTCAAGCTGCGCCCAGACACGCGGATCAATGAGTCGCCGGGCGAACCAGACGGGCACCGGGGCCTTGGCGCCGGCAAGCTTGATGGTGCCCACATCCCAGATGAGATCGGCAATCAAAGGTGTCGGACGGGAGGGCCCGGCACGCTCGAACGCCACCAGCATCTTGGCAATAGCCTGGCCATAGTCGACCTTGCACGCCGCGATGTCCTGATTGGCGACCTTGACCCAACGGCCGGTGCTGTCGTGATAGCCGAATGACTTCAGCTCGGCCGACCAGGTGGCCTCAATGGGTTCATCCTCATAGTCATCCATCCCGGCGACGACCGGGACATGCCCGCTCGGCACCAGCAGCTTGGCCGTGATCAATGCTTCGGTCGCAGCGCGCGAGACCTGGTGCAGCGCCGATACCTGTAGAGACGCGCTGCGGGCTTCCATTGCCCGCAGCAGAAGGTCGATCGCGCGCTTACTCAAGGACGTCGCCTTCGTCGTTGTCATCTTTCAGGATGCCCCAGAGCCGCAGGTACTTCTCGCCGATCAGGCGCTCTTGCGGCGTCATGTCCTTCAGGTTGCAGCCATGCGGCATGGTCACGGTCAGAGACAGAGACTTGCCGCGCCCGCCGGATGGACCGGGGTGGAACTTGATCGTGAAACGAGCCCGGGTGATCACCCATTCCGGCACCTCACCGGTAATCCCGTGGACGAAGGAACCGCCGCCGATGTCCAGACCAATGCGATGCTCTGCCATCTGCCAGATCGTCCGGTCCGCGCCGGACATGGACTCCAGCGTGATGCGTTCCTTAGCATCGCCGAGATCCATCAACCGCAGTTCCTTGACGGTCACGCCGGCGATCCCGTCCGCCGGATCGGTCGGAAAATCGAACGGCTGCGCGAGCATGCTGAGATCATATTCCCGCAGCGGCAGCTGTTGCTTTTCGTCAATGGCAATGCCGAGCAGATCACGCGCCATGAAACGCGTCAAATCCATGCGATCCTCGCGCGTCTTGGCCACGACCTCGATCACGCCGGTCGCCGCCTCATAGGTCAATGCTGCTTCGAACACCGGTTTGACGATCCGCCGCGCCAACGTGCTGTTGGCATCGAAACCCAACATGTCCTCGGGGCGGCCTTCGCGGTAGACGGCCACCTGAACGAGTTCGCATTCTTCACCGTCGAGGATCACCCGGTGGCGATCGAAGATGTCGACATGCACATTGGGTGTTTCGAACCGTTCACGGATCGCGGAAGTGAAGGCAGCAATCGAGATCGGGTCATTCTTTACATCCAGACCTTCATCGACACCGAAGCCGCTCCAGGACCGACCGCGCCGACGCTCGTCATTGTAGCGGACCTCTTCGGCCAGCCGGAACCGGTCTGCCTCGTTCAAGAACACCCAGAGTGACCGATTGTTGGGGCCCTCGAGCGTGTCGAACGTCGCGCGATCCAGCACGACATTCTGCAAGGCATTCTGCCCGGGCTCATCTGCGAGGGCCGCAACGCGCCCAGCGTCAAGGATGACGCGCTGCTTTTCTGCCTCGTCCATGTCGTCGACGGCCTTGATCAAAGGCTCCACGACCTCCGGCTCGGGTTTGGTCCAGTCGACCGGAGGAAGGGAGGTGAACCCGCCTGCGGTGAAGTAGTCCTGCAGCCGGGGAATCGGGGTTTTGCGGAGGAAGGAAGCAATCGCTGTCATGACGTGGCCTTTCTAAGCCTGGGAGGGAGGAGGACGACAGAATCGCGAAGATGCGATACGATCATGTTCGATATATACCGAACAAAGTGTCAGGTCTACTTGCGCGGCACATTTTTGTTCGGCATATCGAACAAGCGTCCTCTGACCAAGGAAACCAAGGATGATACGATGACCACGTCCCTCGGCGCCAAGATCAAGCGCCACCGCAAGGAGAAGGGATACTCCCTCGACAAACTCGCGGCGCTGACCGACTCCAGCAAAAGCTATCTTTGGGAACTCGAGAACCGTGATACCCGAAAACCGTCCGGCGAAAAGCTGACCCGCATTGCCCAGGCACTGGAGGTCACGACCGATTACCTACTCGATGACAGCGAGGAGCCCGGCGACGAGGTTCTGAAAGAGGCATTCTTCCGCAAGTTCAGCAAGCTCGATCCCGAAGACCAACAGAAAATCAACCAGATGATCGATATGTGGGGGAAGAAGGATTGAGCCTGCCGACGACGCCTCAGAGCTGGGCCAACCGCCTGACGAAAATCCTGTCCGTGCATCAGGCTGTGCACGGGCTGCCGCGGTTCCCCATCGACGTGGCCGCGCTCGCGCAGGATTTTTCGCGTCAGGTGTTTCCAGACGCGCCGATCACCATCGTGAAGGGGCTTGCGCTGTCCAAGGGCGTCGAAGGCATGCTGATGCCCAATCCTGACGGTTCCGGAGAGTGGGGGATCATCTATAACGAGACCGTCCGCTCGCCGGGGCGGCGCAACTTCACGCTGGCCCATGAGCTGGGCCACTACCTCTTGCATCGGCACGCCAACCCGCGCGGGTTGCAATGTACCAACCGCAACATGGCTGAATGGGATGAGGCCCGGAACAAGATCGAGGGGGAGGCAAACACCTTCGCCTCCTACCTGCTGATGCCGCTGGACGACTTCCGCGAACAGATCAAAGGACGGATCGTCGACATCGACGTGATGACCGAACTCGCAGATCGCTATGCCGTATCGCTTACGGCCGCGATATTGAAATGGATGACGATCACCGACAAGCGCGCGATGATCGTGGTCAGCAAGGAAGGCTTCATTGACTGGGCCTGGTCCAGCGAACCCCTGCTGAAGTCCGGGATCTTCTTCAGAGCACGTCATATCGTGACTGAGTTACCTGCGGCGTCATTGGCGGCACAGGAAGTCGGTTGGGACACTGGTCGCCACGGCGTTGAGCATCCGGCCGGGGTCTGGCTGGGCAACGAACCGGTCCGCGAGATGACGGTGTTCTCCCCGCGCAACGAGATGTCGATCTCATTGCTCCTCTATCCCGACCAAGCGCCCTCGCGTTGGGAAATGGCCGAGCTCGAAGAAGAATCTACCGTCGACACGTTCGAGAAATTCACCGGCCACACCGGACATTGATTCGCGACCATTCCCGATCGCGGCACCAATGTGTTGGCAAAACCAATGCGCAGATTTACGCGGTGCTTCGCGCAGGTCGAAAAATTCCACAAATTATTGATTTACTTGTGTTTTCCTGATTTCGCAATACCATTCGGGCATCAACTCAATCGCGAAAAGTCGCCATGTCATTCGATCCAGAAGACCCGATTTCCGGGCCCAATCCCCTATGCCCTGAGCACATGTCGTCTGAGGCGCGCTTCCATGAAATCGGCCGCATCCTCGCTGGTGGCCTGGTGCGTGTTCTAGTCGAGAAGTCCAGTTCTTTATCTGCCGAAACCGGAGACCGTTTCGTGGACTTACCGCCCCGAAAGAGCGGTGGTCGTCGCAGGAAACGTATCCGCATCGGAGGAATTGATGAAGCATCACAATAAGATAACACCACCCGCGCCGGGTCAGGATGCCAGCCTGGACCAAACGGTCCTGTCGCGCCTGGCCGCGTTGAAGACCTTGTCCGTCAAGGAATTGAAGGCCGAGTGGGAAACCCTGATGGGAAGCTCAGCACCCAACAACAGCCGCGCATTCTTGGAAGGTAGGCTCGCCTATCGCATTCAGGAACTGACCTACGGCGGGCCAGATCGCGAAACGCGGCGGATGCTCGATCTGCTCGCTGACGAGGTCGAAGGGATCGCGCGCCACAAGCATCAGATCACGGATCCTCGCAATCCCGTCCCGGGCACGCAGCTCATCCGCGAATGGAACGGCGTGGAGCATACGGTGACCGTTTTGAAAGACGGCTTCGATTGGGAGGGCCGCAAGTACAAGTCGCTCTCCGGCATTGCTCGCGAGATTACTGGTACGCGCTGGAACGGCTACCGTTTCTTCGGCCTGCAAACTGGTTCGCGGGAGGTTTGACCATGGACAGTAAAACAAGTCCGAACCGCCGCTTGCGTTGCGCGATCTACACCCGCAAGTCCACCGAAGAAGGGCTCGATATGGAGTTCAACAGCCTCGATGCTCAGCGCGAGGCCTGCGAGGCCTACATCGCCAGTCAGCGCTCCGAGGGCTGGGCCTGCCTGCGCGAGCGCTACGACGACGGCGGGTTCTCCGGCGGCACACTGGAACGCCCTGCGTTGAAACAGCTGATCGCCGATGTTGAAGACGGCCTTGTTGATGTGATCGTGGTCTATAAGATCGACCGCCTCAGCCGCGCCCTGATGGATTTTTCGAAGATGGTCGAGCTTTTCGACCGCCACGGCGTGACCTTCGTGTCGGTGACTCAGTCCTTCAACACGACAACGTCCATGGGGCGGCTGACACTGAACATCCTGCTCAGCTTCGCGCAATTCGAGCGTGAGGTCACGGCCGAGCGGATCCGCGACAAGGTCGCCGCAAGCCGGAAAAAGGGCATGTGGATGGGCGGCTACGTCCCCCTCGGATACGATGTCGTCGACCGCAAGCTCATCGTGAACGAGAACGAGGCGGCGCAGATACGGCGGATATTTGAACGCTTCGTCGAACTTGGATCCGCCACGGTTCTGGCGCGAGAGCTCCGCCGCGAAAAGGCCCGCAACAAGCAGGGTACGCTGATTGACAAAGGTTATCTCTACCGGTTGCTCAAGAACCGCGTCTATCGCGGTGAAGCTGTCCATAAGGGTACTGCATATCCCGGCGAGCATGATGCCATCATTGACGCCGACCTCTGGGACCGCGCCCACGCCATCCTGCAAGAGAGCCCCCGGAAACGCGCCAGCAACACCCGCGCGCAGACACCGGCGCTACTCAAGGGGTTAATATTCTCCGAAACCGGCGCGGCCATGACCCCCACCACCACAAAGAAAGGTCCAAAACTCTACCGCTACTACGTGTCCATGGACGTGATCCGGAACCGAGATACCGGCGACGAGACCGCGCCCACGCGGCTGGCCGCCGGGATGGTCGAGGAGGCGGTGGTGACCGAAATCCGACGGATCTTACAAACGCCAGAGGTCGTCACGCAGGTGTTGTCGGCGCTGAGAACCAACACCGCCGATATCTCCGAAGCGGACGCCTTGGGGGCGCTCCACGAGTTCGACACACTCTGGGCCCAACTCTTCCTAGCCGAGCAAGCCCGGATCGTCCAACTCCTCGTTCGGCGCATCACGGTGACGGCCGTCGGGCTCGAGGTCGATATCCGGCGCGAGGGCATCGCCGGGGTCATCCGCGAGATGTTCGCGCCCCGCGAGATGGAGGCCGCCGAATGACCAATTCCAATGACACCATCCGCATTCTGATCCCTCTCAAGGTGCGGAAGAAAAACGGGCGACCGAAGATCTTGCCGCCTGCCGACTATAACACGGTCGCGGAGCAAGCACAGGATCCCCACATCCTGCGTGCCATCGGCCGCGCATGGAGCTGGCGTCGTCGCATGGAAGCGGGCGAGTTCGCCACAATTCAGGAACTGGCCGAAGCCGTCGGTCTGGCCGAGCGACACGTCAGCCGCCAATTACGCCTCGCCTATCTTGCACCCGAGGTTCTTAAACGCCTGACCTGCGGTCGGGAGACGTCGGCGGTCAGCCTCTACGATCTGTGCTTTCTGGCGGGGGATGCTTGGCAAAAACAGGCTGAGCGAACGTTTCGCTGACCTTCAATGAAAACTCGCCTGAAAGGACGTTGCCGTCAGCGAGACATGCGCGTCCAGCGGCGGGTGCAGCTCGAACGCCTTCGGCTCGCGCGCGAAGTTCCAGAGCCGTAACAGGGACCATTCCGCGCGCCGCTCCTCTGCCACAGCCAGTTCGTTCCGGCTGATGTGGAAAGGCGTGCGTTCCCAGCCATTCGTCGTCTTCACCTCGATCAGGCGCGAGCGTCCGTTCGGCGCGAAGCTGGCGATATCGTAGCCAGCACCATCGCCGTCCTCTTCCGACACCCACCGGACCTTACGCGCAAGGTCGTCGCGGCCCGCTGATTTGAGGGCTGCACGTTCGTGCGCCAGGACGCGCTCCTCACCGGCTCGACCGAGCGTGCGGTTTCGCTCGTCTCTCGCTGCCACATCGAACTTTCGTGCGATGTGCAGCATCTGCTCCAGCTCCTGTGGCGGTGGCTGGTTCGACAGCGTCGGCGGTGGTCCGATCCAGATCGGCGCGGCGTCAGCCAGGCCAGTCGGCGGTCGCGCAGCAGGAGGGCGACCAAGCCAAGCCGGGTTCAGCGCCAGCCAGCGCGCTACGGCATCCACCAAGGTCATCTGGAAATTGAACGCTGGCTTGTAGCCCGGGATCCAGTCTTCCCCGAGCCCCTTGAGCACTGCGCTGATGTTTTGATGCTTGAACTCGACCGATCCCTCAGATCTATCGTTCAGCAATGGCAGAAGCGCACGTCGATGCTCGGCCTTGTAATAGCGGTGCCCAGCGATGTCATCGGCCAGCATCGCAAAGTAATCTGCGACGATCAGATCGTTTTCTTCGTCCGTCCAGGGCCCATTTGACATGCCGCCAGGCTATGAGCGGAAAGTCTCTTTGTCATCAGAGACTTCTCGTGGTCGCTCGCGCCAACACGCACAATCACGCCGCCTTCTGGTGTCTCTGTTCGCACCCCTAGCGGTCAAATTCACCGCAACTGCGGCGCAGCCCATTCTCGCCAAGCCTCTGAAAAGACGACCAGTTTCAATGCCGTCTTAATCTGGGTGCGGGGCGGATGGAAAGAGACGCGGGACATTCGGAGACCGATTTTGGCCAAACGACCAGTCGCCGAAAGTCGGATGGCATCGCTAAACCCCTTTGAACCAAAAAGAAAAAAGGCCCCGCTAGGGACCACATCGCGGGTTCGCGAATGGTTGGTGGCGGAGACGAAGGGATTCGAACCCTCGAGACGGTTTCCCGCCTACTCCCTTAGCAGGGGAGCGCCTTCGACCACTCGGCCACGTCTCCGCTGACCCGTATATTTGCCGGAACCTTGAGAAACAAGGCGTTTTTTCAAATTTTTGCCATACCCATAAAACAGAGAGTCTTCCGCGGTTTTCCTGAACTCTTTGGGAACCCCAGAGACCTGTTTGCAAGAGCTATATGGCGCCGAACTCGTGCAAGGTTCACGCAACCGTTCTGACGTTGTTTCTCCAACTCTGGCCGCAATCAGGGTCGCTAAATCACGATGCCGCGTGCCAACAGCCGCGCAGAAAGGCGGGAGCCTGCCCTAAGCCGATTGCAACAATCACGATCATTGGTTCGGGACTTTGACGTAATCGTTTTTTATCGACCTCAAACCTTGCATCATTCGGTTCGTGAAGATTTGTGGTACTTATTGGACGCACCCGCCTGAGCCCGAGTGACGCGGGTGCCGCATGAAAGCCTCTTGCGCCCTTGGCGATCTCAAGATCTTTGTCGGACACGGGAATTGGCATCGCAACCTGGCACGATCTTGTGTCCAAGCAACACTTAATCGAACGCGAGATGCGTTTGGGGCGTTTGATCAGGGCGGACCGAGCAGAATTCCGACACACCCAGATCACTGGCGCACCGTCGCGACTGACCCGGCTTGGGGTATCCTTAGATGACCCTAGCAATGGGTTGCACCAGATAGCACCGCTGACAAGGGTGAAGCTGAAAACCACATTGGCTCAACTGTCTAACCCAATGCCAGTTGATTGGGAAAGCCCCCGTTGCCGAACCGCTGGCCTTGCTTTTTGCGGCTTGACGCAGCACATCTTTACGACGCCAAAGTTGGAGGCAATACCATGAAAACAGCTGTTGTAACCGGGGCTGCGGGGGGTATGGGGCAGGCTATTAGCCGCCATCTGCATGCAGACGGGATGCACGTTATCGGACTGGACCTTGACCCAAAAGGGTTGGGTAAACTGGCGGCTGAGCTGGGTGGGAATTTCACGCCTATCTCTGTTGACCTGACTGATCCTGAGGCCATTTCCCGCACGTTTGCTGACATCAAGACAGAGCATGGCGGTTTGGATGCTTTGGTAAACAACGCGGGAACCTGCCTCATGTCCGATTTCCCGCACATTCCCGCCGAGGAATTAGACAGACAGATGGCGATCAATTTTACCTCTGCGTTCCATTGCTGCCAGCATGCTGTTCAATTGATGCTGGACCGTGACGGCATCAAGAAAATCGTCAATATTTCATCGAACGGAGCCTATAATTTTGATGTTTTTGACCCGCCACACTACCGCGCGTCCAAAGCGGCATTGGACACGCTGACCAAAGACCTTGCCCGACGCTATGCACGAGACAAAATCTGCGTGAATTCTCTGGCTCCGGCCATGACCGAGACACCGCTTTTTGGCGTGCTTACCGAAGATGTTTTGCAGTCAGCCATCGATGCCATGCCGCATGGACAAGCGATGCGGCCTGAGCAAATCGCATCTTGGGTCAGCTTCCTTATCTCGCCAGCGGGCGATGTTTCCAGCGGTAACGTGATTATCCTGAATCAGGGGCGCGACGTCAGGTAAGCCGTTTGCACTAGGCACGCTTACTGAGACAGGAGCGCCTAATTTTATGGGTTCAGCTATAGACCTCTGGTGCTTTTTTCAATTCGGGCCACTGCTTTGGACAATGCCCGTAGATCACAAAAGCATTTCGCTTGGATGCCAGACGCATAAGCCGGTCCGCGCTGGCAATTGCGGCGTCTTCGTCCCAGGATCCGGCAAACTTCTCATCGATTTCTTCCGGTCGTGAGATCGCATCACTGGTTAGCAAAAAGGTGCCAGACGGAAGATCGACCATCACTGCGATTTGGCCTGGCGCGTGGCCAGGAGCCGCCAGGACCGTGAGGCCCGGTCCGATCTCTACATCGCCGTCGATTTCAAGATAGTCCTGATCTGGCCATTCCAGCGGTTGCACGTCACCCCAATATAGAGGGCGCG
The DNA here is from genome assembly GCF_056159225.1 of Ruegeria sp. AWH4_226. Lineage (NCBI taxonomy): Bacteria > Pseudomonadati > Pseudomonadota > Alphaproteobacteria > Rhodobacterales > Roseobacteraceae > Ruegeria > Ruegeria sp. AWH4_226. Next base: position 337,499 of record NZ_JBSWUU010000003.1, read on the forward strand.
GCAAAGCGCGTTCCGTGGCCGAGATCAATATGGGTGAGGCAGGAAAAGCACTTAAGGCTCCGACATGGTCAATATGGGTATGCGTACAAATCTGCAATGTGATGTCCGACGGATCCAGACCCAGCTTTGCCAATTGTGATAGCGGCAGATTTTCGGGATCGCAGTGCAAGACCTCACCAAACTCAAACAGACGATCTTCTTGAACCGCAGCTTTGGTGTTGGTTGCGTATTTTTCGGGGAAACCCGTATCGATCAGAATCGCCTCCTTCGCATCGGTGCGGATTAAAAACCCACAAATTCCGATGATGCGACCATTGGAATGGACCTTGAACAGCCCGTAGTCCAGCACGGCCAGATCGCGTGGACGCCCTTTGACAAACCCCTTTGCTTTCACACACTCTCTCCTTGTTTGGTCACAAGGATTTCGAGCGCGGCATGAAAGTCAAGATACACACGCTTTTTCAGTACCTGCTGGATACAACAGAAGCGGACCCCGAAGCCTTCGTCGGGTTTTCTTTATCGGAGTCTCCGCGTCTGGGTGAGTTCATGGATGCGCTGGACCCAGGGCTGCCGCTGGATTGGAACCAAAAGAGCTTTCGCGGGTTACCTGCCCTTAGGAACCACGTATTGGATAGGGCTGGTCTTGCCGGCATATGTCAACCAGACGATGTTCTTATCACGGCAGGCGCGGCTGAGGCCAATTACCTTGCATTCATGCAATTGGTCCAGCCCGGTGACGAAGTGGTGACTGAACGTCCGGGTTGGCCACAAGCGGGTGTGCTGGCTGAAGCAGTCGGTGCAACCCTCAAAGTGGTGGATCGGGATGAGGCCTCGGGCTGGTCCTTGCCGCTAGATGCTGTTGAGGCTGCAGTGACCCAGCGAACGCGTCTTATCTTCCTCACCAACCCCAATAACCCGACCGGACGCCTGATGACCCGCGGCGAACTTGAAAGACTGGTCCAAATCGCGGATCGCGTTGGTGCATGGCTTGTTGTGGACGAGGTGTATGCAGGTTTGGAATGGGAAGGTGCGCGCGCGCCTTCGATTGCCGGCATGTATCCGCGCGGCATCACAACAGGAAGCGTTTCCAAAGCGCTTGGTCTGCAAGGGTTGCGTACTGGTTGGATGATTTGCCGTGACCCGGATTTGATCTGGGATGCAATCATTCTGCGGGAAAACTCCAGCGAGATTATGAATATCCTTGGCGAAGTCATTGCTGAAATCGCGCTGAGGCCCGACAGGTATGATCAGGCTATACAAACGGCGCGCACATCGGGGCTAAGAACGCTTGAGCGACTTGATCAATATGTCTCGGGTCAACCGCGCCTTCAGTGGGTTAAGCCGCAGGCCGGATTGATAGGTCTGGCACGGCTCGACGGGATTGATGGAAACGCATTCGCCAAACGCTTGCTAGCCGATCCCTACCGCACCTTTCTTTTGCCGGGTTCTTCTTACGAAATGCCCAACCATATCCGCTTGGGCGTCGGAGGTGGCGCTGCAGCAAACCTGGATCTCGGGTTGGAACGTATGGGCGCTCTTTTGGCGAACTGGCAGAGCCAACTCAGTCATTGAGATAACACATTGAAAAGAAACCGGAATAGTGCAATCCGAAACTGTTTGATGTAGGGACCACCGTGGACTTCAAGACCCTGACCAACAAGCCATGACATATCGGATCAAGTTCAGAGAACATCCAGTTGCCGTTCAGTTGTACTGCGCGCGGCAACAAGTACCGGCTCGCGCTGTTCCAGCCCGGGGAGAGTAGAGTGCAGGTGAAACGGAACATCGTTTCACTTTCAGAGCGCATGAGGTTGTTAACGTAATGTCTCTGGCGATTGCGCGGTCGCCTTCGCGACCACAGCGCAAGACTTGCGGCGGGGGCGTGGCATATTGCGCTGCTTCGCTGCAGAGTAACCGTTCGTGGGGCAACATTTGCAGCCTTTGATTACAAGCAACCTCCCAACTCATGAAACCCATCGGACTTATGGTCAGGCTGCTGGAAGGATTACCTCGGGGAATTGAGAAAACGCTCAATTTCTGTCGTCAGTGCTTGTGGCGCGGCTTGCCATATCATAGATACGTTATGTCTGAATTGGAGATTTTATGTCCCGGTAAGGAAGGGAGGCAACGCGCCTCCCGGTGTACATCCAACGGCTGAAGACAGCTCCGTCATATTGCAACTGACGGACAGCTTTTTTGTGCCATCGCTTCTTACCAACAGCGCCCAAACCATGCTTCGGGCACAGACATGAAAGCAGATTTTCAATGACACGGGACTACTCCCAATTTCTTCCGTTGTCCCTGACGGACACCGGCTCAAATGCTCAACTCAACCCGCTTCGGGTACTGGGCTGGCAACCCTTTTTCGCCCAGCAGATCAGCGTCGACGATATGGTGGCAAAGCCTCCTGTCCGCGTGGTTGAAGTCCACCGCAACGCGCTGCATGTCGTTGGCGAAAAGATCACCACGACACTGCCCCCAAGGCCGGACGTGACTGTCGGTGACTGGCTGATGTTGGATACGGCGCGACCACGCGCCAGTCAGGTTCTCGCGCGCACCAGCCTTATCAAGCGACGCGCGCCCGGAACGGACCGTCATGAACAACTGATTGCTGCGAATATTGATACAGCTTTTATTGTCACGTCTTGCAATCAAGACTTCAACGTGGCCCGGCTTGAACGCTACGCAGCCTTAGCTCTCGAAGCCCGGATCGTACCGGTCATCATCCTGACCAAGACCGATCTGGTGACGGACCCACAAAGCTATGTCGATGCGGCCAGAGCTGTATCAGACGTGATCGACGTCGTTGCACTTGACGCCCGCGGACGCGCAGTTCAGACAAAACTGTCTCTGTGGTGCAAGCCGGGCAAGACGGTAGCCTTCCTGGGTTCGTCCGGCGTTGGCAAATCGACACTCACAAACTCACTGCTGGAAAATCAATCCATCGAGACGCAAGCCATTCGCGAGGATGACGCCAAGGGGCGGCATACGACGACGCGGCGTCAACTTCACGCCATGACAAATGGCTGCCTGATCCTGGATACCCCCGGAATGCGGGAATTGCAGCTGACCGACGCGGCAGCAGGACTCAAAGACCTCTTCGCCGATATCCAGGACTTGGCGACGCAGTGCCGTTTCAAAGACTGTCAGCACGAGACAGAGCCGGGATGTGCTGTTCTCAAAGCCATAGAGGAAGGTTCGCTCGACGCTATGCGCCTTGGAAGATGGCGCAAGCTTGTGGCCGAAGATGCCTATAACTCCGCAACCCTTGCGGAACGCAGGTCGCGGGACAAAGCGTTCGGCAAGATGGTGCGCGACGTCAAGAAGCTCAAAGGCTTCCGAAGCTAGTTTGGTGAGGCAATAAGGACGGGTTCATTTCTCTGGCGCGACAGCCTTCGGTGCGCCGAAATGCTGATCTCGCGGGAATGGCGACAAGTAGCGTATGCCACTGGCGGCGCAGCGCAGAACTGACCCGTCCACCACGTCAATTGGACCTTTCTGGTGGAAAACCTTGCAAACTACACGGTGTTTAGAACATATTTGTATATATTTATTATTTCTGAATTCAGTATTTGGAAGTCTTTGAGGCACAAACCGAGCGGCGGGCGTACTGCGCCCTGTACCTATCTGTGGGGAAGGACGTTTGGTTTGATCTGGTTAAAAAGTTTACTTGTAGTCTGTTTTATTTCGCTGATGCCTTTAAAGGTTGCAGCCAATATCGGAACAGTGATCGGTGTCGAACAAGGCGCGCAAGTAACGCGCGCCGGGAAATCGCAGCCGTTGCGCGCAGGCATGACCGTTGCGTCCGGGGATTCCATCTCAACCGACGGCAGCGGCTTGGTCCAACTGTTATTTGATGACGAAACCAAGATTGCGATAGGCCCAAATGCGCGCATGCAACTGGATGTGACAATGCTGCGCGGAAACAGAAAGGCCAAGAATTTTGCTATCCAGGCCCTGGGCGGCAGCTTCCGCTTCATTTCAGGTAAAAGCAAGAAACGGGCCTACTCCATTCAGACTCCCACCGCAACTATGGCCGTCAGGGGTACGACATTTGACCTTTGGGTCGTTCCGGGCACGCAAAGTGCCATGATGGTTCTTCAGGGCCGTGTCGAGATGTGCGGGCTGAGCGGAAATTGTCAGGAAACGGGACGGAAATGCAACCTTCTTGCCACCACACAAAGCGGGAACATCGGTCGCCCGGTCGACGAGGAAAGCTATGAAAACGCGGTGAAGACCGGCTTTCCGTTTGTTCAATCGCAACAGCAGTTGCAAGTGCCGCTGCAAGTAGACGTGTCAGGCTGCGGACGGGACGCTGTGCCTCCACTTCGACAAAGATCGGAAACACGCGTCTCTACCCCTGATCGGGGAGACGTTAAGAGCGCCGCTGCATCCGCGCCACAAAACGAGGCGCGGGCGCCGTCAAGTGGCGGCAGCCCTGACAGACCCGACAGCACTGGCAGCGGCAATGGCGGCAGCATTGGCGGAAGCACCGGCAGTGGCAACGGCAACGGCGGAAACATCGGCGGAGCTGGCAGCAGTGACTCTGGTACAGGTGGCAATATCGGGACGGGCAGCGGCGCCGGGAATGGCCGTGGCGGCTCGATCGGTGGCGGATCAGGCAGCGGAGGCGCAGGCAGTGGCGGCACAATCGGCGGCGGTGCGGGTGGTTTTGGTGGCTTTGGTGGTGGCGTTGGCAGCGGTGGCTCCGGTGGGAACGGGGGCAATAGCGGCTAAGGAGCCTCACACACCTAAGTCCTGTCGCCGGTCCAGACATGGCCGAGGCATTTGAAACTCGCAGCGTGGGTGATGGTTCGTTCGGGCTGACCAAGATAATCGGAGGCAAACGTGACCGGAAAGCCCAGGGACCGCGCAGGGCAAAGGCGTGCTTTTCAGCTGGTTGGGCTGGGTCTGATCCTGTTCGGGTGCTTCATCCGGGTCCTAGATCCCTACCCTGTGCGCATGACACGGTTAGTCTACTTCGACATTCTGCAGCGCATGTCACCTCGGGAATACAACCCCGATTTGCCGGTTCGCGTGGTGGACATCGACGAGCAGTCACTTGCAACCTGGGGGCAATGGCCTTGGCCCCGCACCTTGCTGGCGCAGATGGTTCAAAACCTTGGCGAATATGGCGCCGCCGCTATCGCCTTTGACATGTTGTTTATCGAACCAGACAGGTTTTCACCCGCCCGGCTTCTCAACGATCCCGCGCTGACCGGAGTGTTGTCGGTTGAACGTCATGCCAAGTATCTGGACTATGACGTACAGTTTGGGATGGAAATCGCGAACTGGCCTGTGGTTCTGGGCGCGGCTGCCCGGCAATCCACTGAGGGCAGACGCGTGACGCCATTGGCCGGGATAATAGAAATCGGTGAAGCACCAACTTCGGGTCTGATCACTGTCCCGCACTGGACGCCACCTGCCTCTCCTTTGGACCGGACAGCTGCAGGTATCGGAGGGGTCAATGTCTCACCCTTGGGTGGTACAGGCATCGTGCGCCGTGTTCCCGTTTTGTGGGGCGGACCGGACGGTACCCTACCGGGTCTGAGCGTCGAAGCACTGCGAGTCGCCATGGGCGAGCCCGTGATCCTTGTCGAGGGCACACCGGACGAGGCCGGCATCATGCTGGCACTCGAGGTCGGTCAATTTCGCGTGCCAACGACCGAGAATGGGGAGGTCTGGATAAGATACAGACATGACAGTCCTGACCTGTACCTATCCGCGAATGACGTGATGCAGCCACCGGACAACGCTGACCTGCGCGCCGAAATCGAAGGGCGGATCATTCTGGTCGGCACATCGGCGGCAGGGTTATTTGACAGACATCAGACGCCGTTGGGCGAATCCGTTCCGGGTGTATCCATCCACGCGCAAATCCTGGAACAGGTTCTGACCGGCGAAATGCTAAGCCGCTCTGACGTCACTGCGGCCCTTGAAATACTGTCCTTCGTCACCCTGGGCCTTGTGGTGACGGCCGTCATGGCACGGTTCGGCGCAGTGGCGTCGTTTGTCGCAGGCGGGGCATCAGCGGCTGTTGTGCTTGGAATTAGCTGGCTGGCGTTTCAGAATCAGTTGGTCCTGTTCGATGTGACCTTTCCCCTGCTTGGGGGCATGGCCAATTTCGGTCTGCTGGCAGGGTACCTGTTTGTATCGACGGAGCGCGAAAAGCGCGTCATCCGGCAAATCTTTTCTCACTATGTCGCCCCTGAGATCCTGGATGAGATGGAAGGAAGCGGACATCAACTGCAACTGGGTGGCGAAACGCAAGAGATCACAGTTATGTTCTCGGATATTCGGGGCTTTACGCCCTTGTCCGAATCCGTCTCGGCCACTGATCTTGTGACCTTACTGAACCAGTTATTCTCTCAGGTTGGCGACCAGATACTGCGGGAGCGTGGCACTATTGACAAGTTCATCGGTGATGCGGTCATGGCATTCTGGAATGCCCCCTTGCCAGTCGAAGATCACCCGCGCCGCGCGGCTGAAGCCGCGCTGTTGATGCGTCAGGCCTTAGTGAATTTCAATGCGTCAGAGGTGATGCGGGGACGGCCGCCGATTGCATTGGCAACAGGCTGCGCCACCGGACGGGCCTGCGTCGGCAATATCGGATCGAAACGCCGGTTCAACTACACCGTGATCGGGGATGTGGTGAATGTTGCCGCGCGGATCGAACAAAGCTGCCGACATGTTGACTATGACATTCTCGTTTCAACTTCGGTGTATGAAAAAACGAGGGACCACATGGCGATGCTGGAAGCCGGGTTTATCGACCTGAAAGGCAGAACCGACCTTGAGCCCGTGTTCGTGCTGGTTGGCAATCAAGGCATGCTAGAAACCCCCGCCTTCCAAAGATTGGAAACAACCCATCAAAAGCTGATCGAATCCATTCGGGACCGTCACCCGCAGGAATACATCGAAAAGACTTGCGAGGATTGCGTCGCGCAGGCGCGACATGTTGAGCCGGGACTGGTCGGGTTTTACCACGCCCTGTCCGGCAGATTGGCTGATTTTCGGTCAGACATCCAATCCGGGCAATTGATCTTTAGCCATCAAGACCGTGCAGGCAAACCATCTGCCTAAGACGGCGCCCGTACCTGCTGAGCGGGCAATCGCTATCTACACTTCCCGCCCCTCGGCGCATCGCAATTTATTGCGACCGTTGTCACAAAACTCTTTTGAAATGTGCTTTCACATTCCCTGCCTTGTTGTCTGACGCTGAATCAGACGAACCGGGGTGCGGGTTCTGGCCAGTGGCACCGTTGCGTTCTGCAACCACTCCAAGACCGTGTCGGCAACCTGTTTGCCAAATGCGTCCACGCCGCAATGGACTGTGGACAGGGTTGGCCAACACTCGGCGGCTTCCTGAATGTCGTCAAACCCAATGATCTGAAAATCAGTGCCAATATCCTTGCGGGCTTCGTGACAGGCGTTGATCATGCCAAACGCCACCAGATCGTTAAAGCACAAGGCCGCGTCGCACTCCGAATAGTCGCAGAACAATTGTGCGGCGGCACGGTGTCCAAAAGACCGGCTGCTGCGACCGGACAGCACCAAAGGCGAAAACCCGTGTTCGGACATCACCTCCAAATACCCCGAAACCCGTTCCTGCGTCACCTGTCGCCCATCCAGCCCACCCACAAAAGCGATACGGCGCGCGCCTGACTCGATCAGATAACGCGTGGCGACACGTCCGCCTTCTTGATAATTCGGGGATATGAAGGGAAATCGGGCGGTATCGTCGCTGACCTGACGCAGGACCTGCATGACGGGAATCTGGGCGCGCGCTAAAGCGGTCAGGGTTTCGGATACATCCCCGTAAGCAGGTGAGACAATCAGAGCCGAGACACCGTGCTCTAGCATCGCCGCGACGACCTGATCCTGTATGGTTGCATCCTCGTTGGTATTTGCCACCACCACCGCATAGCCACGCGAGCCCAGCGCCATTTGCAGCGACGTGGCAAATTCCGTGAAGAACGGGTTGTTCAGGTCATTGATCACCAGCCCGATCAGTGCCGTCCCGGACGCGCGCAGATTGGCGGCCGACCGGTTATACACATAACCGATCTCTTTCATCGCCGCGTGGACGAGCTTTTTGGTCTCGGGCTTGACCTGCGCGCCGCCCTGCAACACCAGGCTGACCGTCGATTTCGACACGCCTGCCTTGTTGGCCACATCTATGATCGTCGGTCTACGCATTCAGGTTATTGGTCTACTCCGTGCAGGGTCAGCAGTGTGATCATGCGCTCCATTGCCAGATCCGGATCCAAGAGCAAACCCGCCTGATCCGCCAGCCGGAATACCTGTGCATAGTGGCAGATATCGCGGCTGGACTGGAACCCACCGGGCATCACAAAATGCGATTGCGCGCCGTTCAGCCATGCCAAAAAGGCTATGCCTGCTTTGTAGAACTGCGTCGGTGCCCGGAAAATCTCACGGCTCAAAGGGACCGTGGGCGCAAACAGCGCGTGGTAGCGGTCCATGTCCCCGATCGCCAGGGCTTCAAGCGCCTGACTGGCGGCTGGGGCGATTGCGGCAAAAATACCCAGTAGCGCGTGCGAAAAATGCGTCCCATCCCCGGCAATCAGATCAGCATAGTTGAAATCGTCGCCCGTATAGAGGCGTACACCATCTGGCAGGCGCGCGCGAAACAACTCTTCATGTGCCTGATCCAGAAGCGAGATTTTGATGCCGTCCACCTTGCCCGGGTTCTCGGCGATAAGGGACAGAACAAAGTCACTGGCCGCAGCAACGTCAGTGCTGCCCCAATACCCTTTAAGTGCCGGGTCAAACATGTCGCCCAGCCAGTGCAGTATGACAGGCTCTGACGCGCCGTCGATCAGCGTGCGGTAGACGTCGTGATATGTGTCCGGCCCAGCGCTGATCGCAGGGAAAGCACGCGACGCCATCAGGATCAGCTGCCCGCCAGCGGCCTCGATCGCTTCGGCCTGATGTTCGTAGGCGGACAGGATTTCACCTGCCGTGTTCAGCGCGCGAAGCGGCACATGGTCCGTCCCTGCCCCGCATGCCACGCGCGGGGAAAGCGGATGCGCCCGGGCGGCAGCCACGGTGCGTTGGATCAATTCCAGTGCGGTGTCCCAATCCACACCCATGCCGCGCTGCGCCGTATCCATCGCCTCGGCTAAGCCCAGGCCTTGATCCCAAAGCCCCTGCCGAAAGCTGAGCGTCGTGTCCCAATCCACCGCCGGACGGTCTGTCCAGGGGTTGCGCTCAGCCAGCGGGTCTGAGACGACATGCGCCGCAGCAAACGCGGTACGTGTCAATGGCACCTGCGGTGCACGGGGCACCAAGGGGGTTCCGGTCAGCGCATAAGGTTGCAGCGCGCCTTCAGGGGTTGGCAGTATCAGTCTCATCGCCTCAGACCTCCAGATCCAGAACCAGTATGCCGTCGATCCCGCTTATCGCATTCTCAATCAACTGCGCGCCCAGCGCCTTGTGGGTTTTGTTGTTTTGATAGGCTTCCAGCGCCGCCCAATCGTCGAAATCGATCACGAAGCCATGCATGTAGCCGCGCTCAATCTGTTCAGGGCTTTGACTGCGACCGCCAGTGAACCCGCTGGCCCCCTGCAATGTTTCTGCCACATCAGCGAGGCCGGCATAGATGGCCGCAACCGTTTCCTCGGTCACGTCGGGGCGAAACTTGGTCAGCACGATATGGCGGATCATTATGTAAATCCTTGATCTTGTTTGATCATGTCCGCTGCTTTCTCTGCGATCATGATGGTCGGAGCGTTGGTGTTCGATGAATTGACAGTGGGCATGATCGAGGCATCCGCGACGCGCAGCCCCTCAATCCCGTTGAACCGAAGACGTGGGTCAAGTACGGCCTCTTGGTCGCTGCCCATACGGCACGTACCTGCGCAATGGTGCGAGGTTTTGGAATGCACACAGATGAAGTCGAAATAATCCTGATCGGTCCGCACATCCGGCCCCGGCAGACGTTCGGCCAAAACATACGGTTTCAGCGCATCCTGCGCGAGGATGTTTTGCACCAGCTTCAAACCCCGGATCGACATCTCACGGTCATAGGGATCGGCCAGATAGTTCGGGTCGATCAACGGCATCGCCGCCGGGTCCGCGCTTTGCAGTCGAACCGAGCCGCGGGACCGGGGGCGCAGGAAGCATGCGTTTAGGGTGACGCCGCCGTTGGGCATCGCCTCGACCCCGGCTTCGATCCCGGTACCCAACCCCAGATGCATCTGAATATCAGGCGACCGCGCGTCAGGATCGGCGTACCAGAACCCTCCGGTTTCAAACAGGCTCGACGCCACCGGCCCTTTGCGCGTGAGCAGGTATTGCAGCCCGGCGAATGCCGAAAGATGCAACTTGGCGAACCGGTCATAGGTATGCGGTCCCGTCACCTCGCAGATCGCGTAAAGATCAAGGTGATCCTGCAGGTTCGCCCCCACATTCGGCTGATCGTAAACCGGTCTGATCCCCAGAGTTTCCAGGTGATCTGCCGGACCAATCCCCGACAGTTGCAACAGGCGTGGTGATCCGATTGCACCCGAAGACAGGATGACCTCTTGCGCAGCGGTGAGTTTTTCACCGTCCATCATTTCGACACCGGTCGCCCGGCCGCAGCTGATCATGATACGCCAAACTTGCGCGCCGGTGCGGACGGTCAGGTTCGTCCGGCCCCGGTTCGGCGCCAGAAACGCCATCGCGGCCGAGGACCGGCGCGCGTTGCGTTGGGTCAGCTGATAATACCCCGCCCCATCCTGTTTCGCCCCATTCACATCGCGCGTTTCGGGGATGCCGACCTGCCCCGCGGCCTTGATATAGGCATCGCAGATCGGCAAAGGCGCGGCAGGCCTCGAAACGCCCAACGGACCACCTTTGCCGTGGAACTCATTGTCGTAGGTGTCGTTGTCCTCGGACTTCTTGAAATAGGGCAGCACATCATCAAAGCCCCAGCCTTCACACCCCATCTGGCGCCAGTCGTCATAGTCCTGCGCCGCCCCGCGCGTATAAATCTGCGCGTTGATGGCAGACCCGCCTCCGATCACTTTCGCCTGCGTATAGTTGAAAATCTTATCCTGCATGTGCCTCTGCGGCACCGTCGACCAGCCCCAGCTACCAATGCCTTTGGTCATTTTGGCAAACCCGGCGGGCAGGTGAAAAAACGGATGCCGGTCGTTTGAGCCAGCCTCTAACAGCAGAACCCTGGCCGAGGGTTCCTCGGACAGGCGCGAGGCGATGACCGATCCGGCCGAGCCGCCGCCGATCACGATGAAATCATATCCGTCAGACATGTTGATTTGTCCTCAGAGTTTCTCAGAGACGCGCGATCGACAGGCCGCCATCCACAGGGATTGCAGCACCCGTGGCGAACTGCATCTGGCCTTTGACTATGGGCATAATGACCGACCCGATATCTTGGGGTTCACCCCATCGTGCGGCGGGCACAAGGCCACCTTCGATCCGGTCGGTGTATTTGTCGCGCACACCTGCCGTCATCTCGGTTGCGATGATGCCGGGGCGCAGTTCGAACACGCCTATCCCGTGCGGTGCCATACGCACGGCAAAGAGTTGCGCCATCATGGCCGCAGCCGCCTTTGAAACGCAGTATTCAGCCCGTTCGATAGACACCATAGTGGCGCTGACCGAGGTGACGAATGTGATCGAGCGATAAGTGTCCTGAGGTTGCGCCAGCATGCGCCGCGCAACGTCCTGCGCCAGAAAGAAGGCGCCACGCAGGTTGATGTTCTGAACGAAATCCCAGTTCTCGGGCTTTAGCTCCAGCATGTCGCCGCGGACCGGAGCACCCACGCCGGCATTGTTGACCAAAGCGGTGATCGGACCCAAGTAAGCCTCAACCTGATCCAGCAGCGCGGGTACGCGGTCAATATCCGATACATCATGCTGCACATAGATCGCGTTTGGTCCAAGCTCGGCCAAAGCCTCTTGCACCGCTGGTTTGTCCGGGGCCGAGCGCGACGCCAGCGCCACCTTGTATCCCCCGGCAATCAACGCGCGCGAAATGCCAAGGCCAATGCCTTGCTGCCCGCCTGTGACCAACGCAATCCCGGTCATGCTGCAAACTCCGTCTCAATGATGTGGCGGCCTGCGCGCAGGGCCAGCGCCGCGATGGTCAGGGCCGGGTTCACCGCAGCCGAGGTCGGCAGGACCGACGCGTCTACGATGAACAAGTTTCGAAAATCGTGACTGCGGCAGAAGGGATCGACAACGCTGTTTTCAGGGTTGCTTCCCATCCGCGCGGTCCCGCATTGGTGGGATGGCGTTCGGCGATCAAATGCCCGCGACAGGACAATCGGAAAACCCGACCGGCGCAGGTGTGTTTTCAGCCGCTCCACCAGAGCTTCATGCGCCGCCCAATTCGAACGTTTCCAATCCAGCCGGATCTGGTTACCTTCGACAGTCACACGGCTATCGGGGTTCGGAAGGTCCTCTGACATGGCGTAGAAATCATAGCTACGGCCTGCGATCAGACCCGCAACAGGGCCGGGCAACCCGGTCTGAGAGGCAAGGATCGGGCCTGTGATCTTGCCCAGCATCTGAACATTGCCCAGTGGCGGCCCCCCGTTGCCGTCGCTGTTGTAATAATCGTTGAACATCAGCGTCTTTTGATAGATCGACCGATTACGGCGCAAAGGGTGCAGGGCCAGCACGGCCGAGCTGTTGTGGTTCATGAAGTTGCGCCCAACCTGATCGGACCGGTTCGCCAGCCCTTTTGGATAGGCGTCATTCGCAGATTGCAGCAGCAAGGCCGCCGATTGAACAGCACCAGCAGCGAGTACTACCAGCGGTGCCTCCAACGTGCCGTGCCCGTCGACCTTGATCCCCGTGATCTGACCAGTCGCATCCGCGATCAATTCCCGTACCGTCGCCCCCGTCAAAAGCGAGACATTTTTGTGCGCAAGCGCCTTTGCCAAGGCAGAGGTTTCCGCATCCATCTTGCCGCCGCAGGTGTTGGGAAACGCATCCCAGGTCGTTTGACCTGCCGCCAGCCATTTGTCGATATCCACCCCAAGCGGCACCGAAGACGGCGTAAGACCTGCACGGCTGAGCCGCGTTCGCAAATCCGCGATGTCCGGCTCATCCGCCACGGGCGGGTGCGGATAGTTTGCGCTGTGGGGCGGCTCGGTCGGGTCTTCATTCACGACGCCATGCACATCATAAAGATGCTCGGCTGCGGTATAGTCGCGCTCCAATTCCTCATAAGAGATCGGCCAGCCGGGGGAACTGCCGCCCATATGCGCGCGCGGCTGGAAATCCTCACGTCGATACCGGATCAGCGCCGCACCGTAGAATTTGGAGTTCCCGCCCACGCAATAGTAATTGCCGGGGTTAAAAGGCTGGCCTTTGCCGTCCAGCCACGTTTCGTCTGGCCGAAAGCACCCGTCGCCAAAGATCGCCTTCGGATCCCGATCCTGTGGCGAGGGGGTCAGGCGCTTCCCTCGCTCTACGATCAGAATACGGCGTCCGGACGGGGCCAAAGCCGCCGCCAGAGTCGCCCCACCGATGCCAGAGCCGATGATTATGACGTCTGCACGCGTCACGGAGTGATCCGCATCTCGCTTTCGGGGTCAAAGGCCACGGCCTTTTCCATGTTCACCGCGAACATGAAATCCTGCCCAGGAGCCACCTCGGCGTCCGAACGCATCCGAGCAATCACATCCTGCCCTCCGAGGATCATGGAAACAAATGTGTCCGAGCCTGCGGGTTCAGTCACCACGATGCGGTTGGTCATCTGCGCGATGTTTGAAGACTTCCGATCCGCACCATCCATGTCGGTGATGGTTTCCGGCCGGATGCCCAACAGGATTTCACGCCCGTCCCAAGCAGACAGGTTGTCCTGACTAAAGGGAAGCTGCGCCATCGACCCGTCGTGCAAGGCGACCTCCGCATGAGGGCGGCCATTCAGGACGGAAACCTTTGCGGGCACCACATTCATCGCGGGTGATCCCATGAACGTTGCTACGAAGATATTCGCGGGCGTGTCGTAGATTTCCTGCGGCGTACCCAGTTGCTGGACATAGCCGCCGTTCATCACAGCGATGCGGCTGGACAGGGTCATCGCCTCAATCTGGTCGTGGGTGACGTAGACGATAGTGGTGCCGAGGTTTTGATGCAGCTTCTTGATCTCGGTCCGCATGTCCACGCGCAGTTTGGCATCGAGGTTGGACAGAGGCTCATCAAACAGGAACACATCAGGGTTGCGTACCAGCGCCCGCCCCATCGCCACTCGCTGACGCTGCCCCCCCGAAAGCTGGCCGGGTTTGCGATCCAGCAGTTGTTCGATCTGCAACAGCTTGGCGACCTCATTCATGGCCTTTTCACGCTCGGGCTTTGGTACACCGTGCATCTCAAGCCCGAAGGTGATGTTCTGCCCCACGGTCATATTGGGGTAGAGCGCATAGCTTTGGAACACCATGGCGATGTTACGGTTTGACGGGTGAACCCCGTTCATCACCTGATCCTTGATGCGGATTTCCCCGCTGGTAATCTCCTCCAGCCCCGCGATCATGTTCAGCAAGGTGGACTTGCCACAACCCGACGGGCCAACAAGCACAAGGAACTCTCCCTCTTGCACCGAGATATCGACCTTGTGAAGAACTTCGACAGCCCCGTAGGATTTGGTCGCGTTGTCTATGTCCAGAAAACCCATCAGGTCTTATCCTTTCACGGAACCCGCCATCAGGCCGCGGACGAAGTATCGACCGGCCACGATGTAGACGAGCAGAGTTGGCATGGCGGCCAGAATGGCGCCTGCGAAGTGAACGTTGTATTCCTTAACCCCGGTGGATGATTGCACGAGGTTGTTCAGCGCGACCGTCATTGGCTGGCTGTTCGCATCTGCAAAAGACGCACCAAACAGGAAGTCATTCCAGATATTGGTGAACTGCCAGATGATCGACACCACGGCGATTGGCCCTGAACTGGGCAGCAGGATACGCCAGAAGATTTGGAAGAACCCTGCCCCATCAATCTGCGCTGCCCGGATCAACTCGGTCGGGAACACGGCGTAGTAGTTGCGGAAGTACAGCGTGGTGAAGCCGATCCCGTAGACCACGTGAACAAGCGCCAGCCCCCAGGTTGTGCCCGCCAGGCCGATGATGCCCAGCATCCGCGCCATCGGTATCAGAACGATCTGGAACGGGATGAAACAGGCAAACAGCATTAGCCCGAACAGGATGGTATCGTACTTGAACCGCCACTTGGTCAGCACGTAACCGTTCAGCGCGCCAAGGATCGTCGAGACGATCACCGCGGGAACCACCATCTTGATCGAGTTCCAGAAATAGGGCTTCAGACCCGTTGGATCGACACCGATCTGGGCCGAAGACCAAGCCTTGAGCCATGGCTCAATCGTGAACACTTGCGGCAGGTTCATCATGCCGCCGCCGGTGATCTCTTCCAGCGGTTTGACCGAGTTCACCAGCATCACGTAAAGCGGCAGCAGGTAGAACAGACCAAACAGCAGCAGCACCAGATAGATCAGCGTCCGCGTGACTCGGCCCGTGCGGATTGCGGTATCTTGAGTTGCCTGGGACATCAGCGTTTCTCCCGCAGTTCGGCGTAGAGATAGGGGATCATGATCGCTGCGATGGTCATCAGCATAATCGTGGCCGAGGCTGCACCAATCCCCATCTGGTTCCGCGTGAAGGTGTAGGAGTACATGAAGGTCGCAGGCAGTTCGGTAGCGCGACCGGGCCCACCGCCGGTCAGCGCGATCACAAGGTCAAAGGTCTTGATCGCAAGGTGGCTTAGGATCACGAAGGCCGACAGGAATGCGGGGCGCAATTGAGGGATGATGATCCGGCGATAGAGGTTCCAGTTCGACGCACCATCCATCTGCGCCGCGCGCAGGATTTCGTTGTCGATCCCGCGCAACCCAGCCAGGAACATGGCCATGACAAACCCGCTGGTTTGCCAGACCGCCGCCAGAACGACCGTGTAAATCGCGAAATTGCGGTCTTTGATCCAGTCGAACTCGAAGCTTTCCCACCCCCAGGTCTGCATCACGTTTTCCAACCCGATGCCCGGATCAAGAAACCATTTCCACGCGGTGCCAGTCACAATGAAGCTCAGCGCCATTGGGTACAGGTAAATCGGGCGCAGCAGCCCCTCACCACGGATTTTCTGATCGAGAAAGATCGCCAACCCAAGCCCGATACACGTGCAGATCACGATGTAAAGGCTTGCGAAGATGCCCATGTTGATCAGCGAGGTTTCCCAATGACTGAGCCGCCACAGCTTGTCATAGTTTTCCCAACCGACCCATCCAAAGGTTGGCAGGATGCGGCTGTCGGTGAAGGAAAGGTAGACCGAGAACAGAATAAATCCGTAAACGAACACCGTCATCATCGCGATGGATGGGGACAGGACCAGTTTGGGAATCCAGTTCTGAAGGCGAGTCTTGAAATCCGCGTCGGCTGAAACAGCCATGGCGCGCCCTCCTGCAAGTAGTGTTGTAAGGCGTTGAGCGCCCTCTTGTGACAGGGCGGCCCCAAAGCCGCCCCATCGGGAGGATCACCTGATCACTTGGCGATGGACACCGCGTCGACCAGTTCGGTCACAGCTGTTTCGCTGTCATACTCGCCGTTGAAATGGGCCGTGACGACGTCATAGACCGCATTTTTGACCGAGGCTGGTGCCGCGTGGCCATGGGCCATGGACCCGAACAGGTTGCCCGAAGCTGCAGCCGCCGCCAGATCTTTCATGCCTTGCTTGCCGCAATCATCGAAGTCAGCATCGCTGACATCGGTACGTGCAGGGACCGAGCCCTTGACCACGTTGAATGCGGACTGGAACGAGGGCGACAGGATCGCACTGGCCAACGCCGCCTGTTCTTCGGACACCGAACCGCCCTGATCGAACATCATGAACTGGTCGGCATTGAACGTCACCTGTTCAGCCGTACCCGGGAAACGGAAACACAGAAAGTCCTGACCCGGAACCTTGCCCGCGTTCAGGAACTCACCCTTTGCCCAATCGCCCATCATCTGGAAACCGGCCTCGCCATTGATCACCATCGCAGTCGCAAGGTTCCAGTCACGGCCCGAGAAATTCTCGTCAACATTGTCGCGGATAAAGGCCATGCGGTCGAAGGCTTCTTTCATCGCTTCGCCGCCCAGTACTTCTTCGTCCAGATCAATGAACGCGGCCTTGTAGCCGTCGGGGCCCAACGTGGACATAACCACCGCGTCAAATATGGTGGCATCCTGCCAAGCCTGACCACCATGCGCGATCGGAGTAACTCCGGCACCCTTCAACGTTTCGACAGCGGCGACAAACTCATCCCACGAGGTTGGCGGGGCAATTCCGTTTGCGTCCAGCACCGCCTTGTTGGCCCAGACCCAGTTGGTCGAATGCACGTTTACGGGCGCGGAGACCCACTTCCCATCATGCTTGGCAAAAGCCTTTAGCGCATCCGGAACAACCTCGTCCCAGCCTTCTTGGGCAGCAACATCATTCAGGTCGGCCAACGCACCCTGCGCGGCCCAGTCCTGAATGTCGAAACCAAGCGCCTGCACGGCAGTCGGGGCGTTGCCAGCAGTCACACGCGCGCGCAGAACGGTCATAGCCTGCTCGCCGCCGCCACCGGCAACCGGCATGTCTGTCCAACCGATGCCCTGGCCGGACAGGTCATCTTTCAGAACGTTCAGTGCTGCGGCCTCGCCGCCCGAGGTCCACCAGTGCAGAACCTCGACCTCTTCCGCGTGTACGAGGCTGGATGTACAGAGCAGCCCGGCCACAATAACCGATTTTGTTTTCAGCAGTTTGCGCATTTTTTGTTTCCTCCCTAAATGCGTTTTTCTTGTTTTTCGTCGGTCGGCGCTTTTGTCAGTCCTCGGGCACCCATGGGGATCGGCTGTTCCCGATACGCATGACCACCGATTTCACTTCCAAAAACTCCTCGAATCCATAGCGCCCAATTTCCCGTCCCTGTCCGGATTGTTTGAACCCTCCAAAGGCAACTTCTGGGAAGCCGTCCATCCAGGTGTTGGTCCAGACCGTTCCCGTTTCTGCGCGACGTGCGAATTCAAGGCATGTGTGAACATTCGTACTCCAGACACCCGCCGACAAACCGTAGTCGCTATCATTGGTCAGGGCGACAGCCTCGTCCAGTGTTTTGAACGTCATGACCGACAGAACCGGGCCAAAAACCTCGTCTCTTGCAATGGGCATGTCCGGATCAACTTCAGTGATCACGGTAGGTTGGTAGAACTGATCGCCCAGCCCTTCGACCGTCAACCGATCTCCGCCCAGCGCGACGGTCGCGCCCGAAGCCCGGGCCTGTTTGACGTAACTGTCGATCTTAGCGTTGTGCTCGGCTGTGACGATGGCGCCCACCTGCGTGGACGGGTCCAGCGGATCACCGAATTTTACTCTGCGGGACAGGGCGATAATACGGTCGCAAAACTCTTGGACAATATCCTCATGCACGATGATCCGGCTGCTGGAGTTACAGCACTGGCCCACATTGAAATAGACACCAAACACAACGGCATCCGCCGCCGCATCCAGATCGGCGTCAGGAAAGATCACCTGCGGATTCTTGCCGCCAAGCTCCAGCGCGACTTTCTTCAGCGTACCTGATGCAGCCGCGCTGATCGTCTTGCCCACGGCCGTCGATCCCGTGAAGCTGACCATATCCACGGCCTTGTGGCTGGACATAATGGCACCCACCGGAACGCCGTAACCCAGCACGATGTTGCAAACACCTGCGGGCAAGCCCGCCTCGATCAGCAACTCACCCAGCATCAGCGTGGTCGAGGGCGTCATTTCAGACGGCTTGACGACCACCGTACAGCCCGCAGCCAAGGCAAACGGCAGTTTCTGGCTGAGAATCCAGAACGGGAAATTCCACGGCGTGATGATCGAAACCACACCGATGGGTTCTTTCAGCACAACGCCCATCATATCCGCGCCCAGCGTATTGTGGCTGTCGCCATGGGTGCTGCGCGCAAGCGAAGCCGCATAGCGCCACAAATCCGCGGCACCGCCAACCTCACCTTTGGACTGGCTGATCGGCTTGCCGCTTTCCAGCGTTTCGATCAGGGCGATGCGATCGACGTTCTGCTCAATCAAGTCCGCGACTTTCAGCAACACGGTCGCGCGCGCCTTGCCTGATGCACGGCTCCAGACACCGCTGTCGAATGCCGTACGGGCGGCTGCAATCGCGGCTTCGGCCTCGGCCTCTTGCCCCAGAGCAGAGCGGCTTACAATGTGCCCATGAGAGGGCGAGCGCCGTTCGAATGTCTCTCCCGAAGCGCTATCCACCCATGCGCCATTGATCAGGTGCCGACCTTCGAACAGCGCGGGCAGTTCAAACGGGATCGCGGGGTTTATGGTCATGTCATTCATGTGGTCAAAGGCCCGAGAACTGAGGGTTTCGTTTTTCCATGAAGGCTGCAACGCCTTCGTCCCGATCCGCTGAGGCCGCTGCCGCTGCACTTCCCAGCGCTTCGACAATCGCGTGGGCATCTTCGCCCACGGCTGTATGGATCATGTTCTTGGATATCTCGGTCGCGCGTGGGGACAGGGACTGCAATTCAGCAGTGATCTCAAGCGCGCGGGCCAGAACGTCGTCGGCCACCTCAGCGGCATAGCCCAGCGCAACGGCTCGGTCCGCACCGATGCGGCGGCCGAACAACGCCATCTCTTTCACCGCACCTTCCGCGATCAGCCGGGTCAGACGCTGCGTGCCCGACCACCCCGGCACAATGCCAATGCGGGCTTCGGGCAGGGCCAGCGTCGCGCGCGGAGCCATCAAACGCAAATCGCAGCAACTGGCCAATTCCAGCCCTCCACCAAAAGCGTGACCGTTTATGGCAGCAATGGTGGGTTTACCCAAACGAGCCAACCGGTCGAAAATGCGATGCCCATCGCGCACCCAATGGCGTGCGAATTCGGCAGGGCTAAGACCACCCCAAGCGCCAATATCTGCCCCGCAGCAGAAAGCCTTTTCCCCTGCCCCGGTTATGATTACCGCGCGGATTTCCGGTCTGCGCTCGACCTCCTGCACTCTTGCCTCCAGCGCGTCGAGCATGTCGGTGGTCAGTGCGTTCAGCTTAGCCTCATTTTCCAAGGTCAGAACCGCCACCGCACCCTCGATATGAAAGCCGATCCCGGTCATAGCTGTAGTCCCATTGGTCCGGCGGTGAGCAATGATTTTGAGATCAGGCTTGCATTCTCCGCGATTTTGACGCGCCCGCCAGACACGGCTACGATATCGCGTTGTGCATCGATGCCGGGCATGATCTCAGTGGCGACCAGACCTTCGTCCATCAGCCGGATCACGCAGCGTTCGGTCACGTAGATCACGTCCTGCCCAGTTTCACGCGCACGACGTCCCGAGAAGGTGACATGCTCAACCTGATCCACCATCTTGGTGAATTTTCCGGGGGCGTTGACGCGTATCCCGTCATCCGTCAGCTCAATCTTAGCCCCGGCCTCGAACCAGCCTGAGAAGACGATCTTTTTAGCCCGCGCAGTGATATCGACAAAGCCGCCGCAACCTGCCGTCAGATAGGGCTTCTTACCCAGCTTTGAGACGTTCACATTGCCTTCGACATCCACTTCGAGGAATGAAAGGAACGACATGTCGAACCCGCCCCCCTGAAAATAGATGAATTGCTGGGGTGATGGCACATAGGCATGCGCGTTCGAGGCACAGCCAAAGGCAAACCCCGTCAGCGGAACACCTCCCACGGCACCTTGTTCGATCGCCCATGTGATGGCGTTGGGATGCCCTTCCTCTAGCAGAATACGCGGGACCATGGCACTGATGCCAAAGCCGAGATTAGCACTCATACCTGCGCGCAGTTCCATCGCGGCCCGGCGGGCGATGACCTTTTCAACACCATTTTCGGCCAGCGCGAAGCTTGCCCACGGGCGCATGATCTGGCCGGAAATCGCCGGGTCATAGAGCGTCTCAGTCGTTTGTTTCTGATCAGGATCCTCAACCACCAGATCGATCAAGTGGCCGGGCACCCGCACATCATGCGGACGCAGGCTGCCTTCGGCAGTGACACGTTGAACTTGCGCGATCACCAGCCCACCGTGATTGCGCACGCAGATCGCTTGTTCCAGCCCGCCCAGATAGGCACCTTCGTGCTCATAGGTCAGGTTGCCAAATTCGTCCGCCGTTGTCGCCCGCAGGATGCAGACACTCGGGACGATATTCGGGAAATGTAGCCAGGTTTGGCCTGCAAACTCAGCCCGCGCGACAATGGGGTCCGCCGCCCCACGGGCGTTCATGGCGCAGCCTTCGCGCACCGGGTCGACAAAAGTATCCAACCCAACTTGCGTCAACACGCCGGGTCGATGGGCGGCGGCCTCACGATGCATGTCAAATATGATGCCTGATGGGACGTTATAGGCGGCGACCCGATCTTCAACGATCATCTTCCAGATTTCGGGCATCTCAAGGCTGGACGGACCCGAGGGGTAGGACCCGGCCAAGACCCGAGCCAACAGCCCATCTTGCGCCAGATACTCCATCCCCTTCACGCCGTACATGTCCCCGGCGGCAATGGGGTGCAGAGTGGTGATGTTGCGCGGGTGCCCTTCTTCCTTGTACCGTTCACCCAAAGCGCGCAGGACCAGATCAGGACATCCCAGCGCGGATGAAGAGGACACTGTCACAACGGCTTGGTCAGGAATGCGCGCGACCGCCGCTGCGGCTGAAACCAGTTTGGTCATTAGAAACCACCGTAGTTGATGTTGACGCGCTGACCCGTGGCCGCAGCTTCACGCACGCTCAGGGCAACAGACAGAGATTTTATACCGTCCGGCCCATCTGCCGCCGGTCGCCCCTGTCCCGACGCAGCAGCGACAAAGTCCGAAACTCCTTGAACGTAGAGATCGTGGTTCGAGAACGGGACATCTTCTGACCCGACCTCTGTCACAAGGGTAATTTCGCCAACCGGGCGCTGCGTCATGACGCCTTTTGCAAAGATCGACCCTTCGGTTCCGTGCACCTCCAGACCCGATCCGGCAAAGGGATGAGTAAAGCTTTCATGGGTCATGACCATCGCGCCCGAGGGCATGGTCCAGACTGACATACAGGAATCTTCAACGCCCTGCCCCATTCCCGAACTGGTCATCTGAGCGACCACCGATGCAGGGTCTTCTTGCAGAAGGAACCGCGTGACATCGGCGTCGTGTACAACGATATCCGGAATCACTCCGCCACCGGCATCGGCAGAATTGATGCGCCAGCCCTGCAAGTTGCCGGGCAGATGCACCGCATGATGAATACGCAGCGACAGAACCTTGCCGATCCGGCCAGATGCGATCAGCTCGCGCACGGCGCGATGACTGCCGGAGCAGCGCAAATGATGATTTGTACCAAAAGCGACGCCCGCATCCTGCGCGGCGCGCACCATTTCAACTGCTTCGTCCTGCGTCATACCCAAAGGTTTTTCACACAAGACATGCTTGCCAACCGCAATGGCCGCCATCGCCTGCGCGTGGTGCTTTTCATTCGTCGAAGAGATGTAGACGGCACCTACGGAGGGATCGGTCAGAGCTTGCTGCAACTCAGTCGTGGCATTTGGAATGCCGTGTTCAGCGGCCCAGGTTTGAACCCGGTCGGGTGAATTGCTGACAATCCAAGTCACGCTGTTGCCGGGCTGTCGACGCACTGCATTCAGCATGTGCTGCGCCGCGATTGTGCTTGCCCCAACAAATGCCCAGTGCATTAATCCCCCCCCGATTCTGGAACGTTCCAAACATTTAGTGGAACGTTCCAAGTATGGCAAGAGAAAGTTTGAAAGAGTGTTGGCTCAGCCCTCGACCCTACAGCCGAAAGGACCGGACATGGTCAGGGATCGGCACATCCTTGATGTTTCGCGGGTCAGGGATCGGCTTGCCGACCGATGTATGTACCGGGATGACACCGGCCCAGATGGGCAGGTCATAATCCTCTTCTTCGTCGACGGGGCCACCTGTCCGCATTTTGGCGCTGCCTTCCGAGATTTCCATGCCCAGCACCATGGTCGCCTTCAGGTCCTGCGCGTGATCGGGCCGCAACCCTTCATAGCGCCCCGGAAAAAGGCCATTGACGAAACGACCCAGCTTATCCAGCTTTTCCGCCGGGTCTTCGACCTTGCTTGCGGTGCCGAACAGCGTGACCGACCGCGAGTTGACCGAATGATGCATGCCGGAACGAGCCAGGACAAATCCGTCAAGGATAGCAACCGACAAACAAACCTGTGCGTCACGGGAATTGCGCAAGGCGCGGCTGGCCGAAGAACCATGCCAATAGACATGATTTCCCTCGCGCCATTGCAGCGTTGGCGTCACAAATGGCTTGCCATCGATGATGTATCCTACGCTGCACATAGGCTGCGCATCCAGAATACTGTTGATCGTCGTGCGGTCAAAATACCCCCGCTCATGCAAGCGGCGCAGGCGGCTTCGGTCTGTGACTGGCAGTGTCTCGGTCATCTTCGGAACTCGTGGTTGTTCTTGCTACAGCAGTCATGCCCGGATATTGGATATTAATAAATGTCCAATTCTGAAACTTTTTCTAAGTCCAATTTAAATCGTGACCTGTTTGCGATTTCCTTGGATACGTCGCTAACGACGTCATTACAGACGCAGTTGCGTGGGGCGTTGCACGACATCATTTCCGCGTCTCCGGATTTGGTGGGTGCGCGACTGCCTTCCAGTCGCACACTTGCATCCGAATTGTCGATTTCCAGAACAACCGTCCAAGCCGTCTATGACCAGATGATCAGCGAGGGGTATCTGGTCACGCGCCAAGGCAGCGGTACCTATGTTGCGAGTGACATCACCCACCTGTCTCAACCCCAGCCCATCTCTCGCCCGGCCGGCCCCAAAACTAAGCCGTGGCTGCCGTTTCAAACCGGCCTGCCGGATCAGTCGTTGCTGCCGAACAGGCAGTGGGCCCGCCATCTTGAACGTGCATGGCGCGCGCCCACGACCGAGCTTTTGGCGCGCCCTGATCCTCAGGGGTGGTATCCGCTGCGCGAGGCGATCTCGGATCACCTTGCTGCGTGGCGTCACCTGAACTGCGATCCGGGTCAGGTTGTAATCACCTCTGGCGCGCGCGAAGCCTTCGAAGTGATTTTCCACGGGTTGCTTGGTACAGAAAAAACCGTTGCAATCGAAGACCCGTGCTGGCCCAAGTTGCACACTATCCTAACTGATACCGGAAATCGCGCCCTGCCAGTCCGCATCGACAAAGAGGGGTTTGCCGTGGACCGGCTTCCAAACGAAGCCCACGCCGCAATCGTCACTCCATCCCGGCATTATCCGACAGGAGTCAGCCTGCCTTTGTCTCGCCGGATTGCCTTGCTGGATTGGGCGAGGCAGACCGGTGCCACAGTGATTGAAGACGATTATGACAGCGAGTTCCGCTATCGGGGGCAACCCTTGCCGTCCCTGTCCGGGTTGGATGGCCTGAACAACTCGATCTACCTTGGCAGCTTCTCAAAACTGGTCAGTCCGGCGCTTAGGATCGGATATATGGTTGTGCCAGAACGCCTGTTACAAAGAACCTTGGGCTATCTTGGACAGACCGGACCGCGCGCCTCGCTGATCCCGCAACCCGCCCTCGGAACCTTTATGAATAGCGGTGAGTTCGCAATGCATCTGCGGCGCATGCGGCGCGTATACGCGCGACGGCAGATTCATTTACTGAATGCGCTTTCCCCAGCATCCGATCTTTTGGATCTTCAGGCCGACTCATCAGGGATGCATCTGTGCGTTGGCCTTCAGGAACGTCTACTGGATCAGGCTTCCGATTTGGACGTCTGCAAGCTGGCCCACAAACACGGATTGCAGATCGGCGCAGTGTCTGAACACTGCGTCTTGCCAAACAAAATACAGGGGCTTTTGCTTGGTTATGCAGCCTTTGAGGAAAAGACACTTTCGGACGCTGCAAACCGGCTTGTTTCCGTGCTTCGGTCGGTCTGCTGACAGTGTTCAGGCGGTGCCAAGAACCGCCAAAGTTTTTTACCATCCATCAAAATACAGTGTTATTGTGATGTTAAGATTTATACACACAGCATTTTTGAGTTGAACACGCAAAAACTGCAAAAGGGGGTTTCACATGCTTCGGTTGACAGTCTGTTTTCTCACGCTTTCCTTGGGTCCCGCCTATGCAAATACGGATGCCGTCCCCAGCGAGGAAGCCGCCGAAGGACTGTTTACCGAAACCCCTTATTCACCCTACGCCAACCGTGCTTTCCCCGAACGTCCATTGTGGGGAGACACCCATTTGCACACCGGCCTGTCGCTGGATGCCGGGGCTTTTGGCAATACGCTGCTGCCGGACGAGGCATGGCGTTTCGCAAAAGGTGAACAAGTTATCTCTTCAACTGGTCAACCGGTGCGACTGGCCAGACCGCTGGACTGGATGGTGCTGACCGATCACACCGACCTGATGGGCTTTGCGCCCGACTTGCAGGCAGGCAAGCCCGGAGTACTGGCCGAACCTAAAGGGTTGGAGTGGTATGAGGGCTACACAGCCGGTGGCGAAGATGCAGCGAAAGCGGCGTTCGATATCATCACCAACTTTTCGCAGATGACCTTGCCAGAGCTTCTCTTGGAATCCTACAGTCCGGGTGCGGATGCGTTTGCTTTCACGTGGGAACAGATTGTACTGGCCGCCGAACGCCATAATGATCCCGGCAATTTCACCGCTTTCATAGGGTTTGAATGGACCTCGGTCCCGAAAGGGTTCAACCTGCACCGCAATGTCATGTTACGCGATGGTCCGATCCGGGCACTACAGATGGTGCCGCCCGTGACACAACCCCCATATGGGGATACCGATCCGAAGGCGCTCTATGCCTGGCTTGAGGAATATCAGTCAGAAACCGGTGGTCGTGCCATCGCGTTTGCGCATAACGGAAACCTGTCAAACGGTTGGATGTTCCCGACCGAAGACACCTATCACGGCGGAAAGGTTGATGAGGAATACGTAAGCAACCGCGCCAAGTGGGAACCGCATTACGAGGTCACGCAAATCAAGGGCGATGGTGAGGCGCACCCTTTCCTCAGCCCGGACGATCCCTTCGCCGACTATGAAAACTGGGATGTCGGCAACCTCGACATAAGCGAATTGAAGACAGATGACATGCTGGCCGGCGAATATGCCCGCGAAGCCCTGAAACGGGGCTTGGCGCTGGAAGAGAAGTTCGGCGTGAACCCCTATAAGTTCGGAATGGGCGGCGCCACTGACAGCCACACATCCCTTACCACCGCGGAAGAAGAGAACTATTTCGGCAAATCCGTCAGCGCCGAACCGTCGGCCACACGGGTACTGCATCCGTTTGTCGAAAGCGATAAAGGCGTTATCGAAGGCCACACGCTGGTTGCATCCGGATACACTGCGGTGTGGGCCACCGACAACACGCGCGCCGCAATCTTCGATGCGTTCAAGCGGCGCGAGACCTATGCAACGACTGGCCCTCGGATAGGCCTGCGGTTCTTTGGCGGCTGGGAGTTTGATGACAGCGATCTTGAAACCAGATTCATTGCTAAAGTCGGCTATACCAAGGGCGTGCCCATGGGCAGTGATCTGCGCCCCCGCGAAGGGGATGGTGCCCCGACTTTTCTGATCGGTGCGTTGCGTGACCCGATCGGGGCCAATCTGGATCGGGTTCAGGTCGTCAAAGGCTGGTTGGATACTGACGGTATGCTGCAAGAACAGGTGTATAATGTGGCCTGGTCTGATGATCGCGCCATTGATGCTGATGGCAACCTGCCCGAGGTCGGCAACACCGTGGATCTGGATACCGCAAGCTGGACAAACAGGATCGGCACATCCGAATTGATCACGGTATGGACCGACCCCGATTTCAACCCGGATGAGCGCGCCTTTTACTATGCGCGGGTTCTTGAAATTCCAACCCCGCGCTGGGTTTTGTATGACAAGCTGCGCTTTGGCGTCGACCTGCCTGCGGAGGCCCAGCTGATCCATCAGGAACGCGCCTACTCCTCGCCGATCTGGTACACGCCAGGCGAATGAAACAGCCAGGACGCACACCCGCGTCGAGGCGTTCCGAGAAACGTCTCGACACTGGGTCACAGCATTGGTTTTCATGAAGAACCCGCCCATCAGCCATTTGACTTGCGTCACAACGCGACCCTACGATTGACGCAAGTAACGACTTGGTTTCAGGACTGTTCATGCGCATTTTGAAAGAGCCCCTGCTTCACTTCGTTCTGATTGGAGCAGCCATATTTGGCTGGTTTTCTCTGGTCGGCCAAACGGGCGAAACACCTGAGCGGCCCGATACAATAGTGATCGACAATGGCGAAATTGACCTTTTGGCGGCCCGTTTTGAAACCACTTGGAAACGCGCACCACGCAGTGATGAATTGCAAGCTCTGATCGATGCAAGGATACGTGAAGAGGTTCTCGTGCGCGCAGCGCGCAAGCTGGGGCTGGATCGCGGAGATCAGATTGTCCGGGCGCGGCTGGCGCAAAAGATGAACTTTCTGTTCGATGGGATTGCGTCATCCGTGGTCCCCGAGGACGATACGCTTAACACATATCTCGCGGAAAATGCCGGGCGGTTTACAGTGCCGGCGCAGCTTGCATTCGATCAGATTTTTCTTGGCGTTCAACCAGTATCGGATGAAATCGACCGGGCGTTTTCCGAACTGCAAGCAGGTAAGGATTGGTCTGAGATCGGCCTGGGATCTTTGATGCCAAGCTCTCTACCTCTGTCAGCTTCCAGTGCCATCGATGGCACGTTTGGTCAGGGGTTTTCAAGCTCGCTGTTTGTGGTGGAGCCGCGCGAGTGGATAGGTCCGATCCAATCTGGTTATGGGCAGCACCTTGTCAGGATTACCGAAACACGGCCAGAAGTCCTGCCGCCTTTGAATGAGATTCGGGAAGAAGTTTTGGCGGCATGGCGCCGGGACAAAGCGCGGGAACTGGCTGAGGCGCAGTATGAAAACCTTGCCGCGCAATACCGCATTCAAACACCGGACCCTCAGGAATGAAGGGGCTGCTTGGTTTTATGCTGGCGATATGGCTGGTCTGTGTGCCTGGAACCGGCCATGCGCATGCCCTTGACCCCGGATATCTGGACCTGAAACAGCTTGCCCCCAATACATGGCAGGTGCTTTGGCGCATACCGGATGTAAATGGTCAACCGATGCAGATCGACGCCGTTCTGCCTGCGTCCTGCACTCCGGCGCAGGGGCCGCAGCCCTTTTTCGACAAGGCCGCCTGGGTTTCTTCCTGGATCGCCGAATGCAATACCCAAATCGCCGGTCAGGCTGTTACCATTCAGGGCCTGGAACGGCAGCGCAACGACGTTTTGCTGCGGTATCAACCCTTGGACGCCTCGGCTGTGACACTTCGACTCACACCCGAGACGGCTGTTCTGAACCTGCCTGAGAATCCATCCACTTCATCCGTTTTCGTAAGTTACTTCTGGCTCGGCTTCGAGCATATCCTGGAAGGTTTGGACCACCTTTTGTTCGTTTTCGCCCTGTTTGTTCTGGTGCGTGATCCATGGAGCTTAATCGGGGCTGTGACAGCTTTTACCGTGGCGCATTCGATCACGCTGGCGCTGGCCACACTTGGTGTGTTGCACGTTCCGTCGGCCCCGGTCGAGGCCGTGATCGCCCTTTCAATCGTGTTTATGGCGCTGGAAATCCTCAAACACAAAGACGGTAAAGTCAGGTTGTCCGAGCAATTTCCCTGGATTGTCTGCTTTTGTTTCGGCCTTTTGCACGGGCTTGGCTTTGCCGGTGCCCTGTCCGAGATTGGCCTGCCCCCCGAGGATATTCCAACCGCTCTTTTGGCCTTTAATGTGGGGGTCGAAGCGGGGCAGCTTGTTTTCGTCGCGGGTCTTTCACTTGGGCTATTCCTATGGCGCCATGTGATACGACCGTTTCCATTAGGGTCCGAGACAATTGCAAGGTCGATCACTGGCTATGCTATCGGGTGTGTGTCGATTTTCTGGCTTGTCCAGCGTGTGAATGGTTTTTAAAGATGGCTCTCTGGACGGTGGGAGATGCGAGGCGGCGCCGTGTTTGATAGTGCAACCCCAACGAAGAAATTAACACGAAGCGCATACTACATATTGACAACGACTTACTTCCAAACCCAATATGAAGTTGCTTCGGTGATTTCGATTCCGATCGAAAACTAAGAGGGAAACCGGTGAAATTCCGGCGCTGCCCCCGCAACTGTAAGCGGAAAGTTCGGCTGAACACGCCACTGAAACAGTGTTTTTGGGAAGGCCAGCCTGAACGTTGATCCGCGAGCCAGGAGACCTGCCGCAAGCAAGAACGATAACCACGAACGGAGGGTTCGGGGGCGTGCGCAGGGAAGGTCTGCGCGATGGCGTCCTCGGCTTTTGACGAAAAGGACAGAGGACAGATGAGCATTACCGTGTATTCCAAACCCGCATGCGTGCAATGTACCGCCACCACCCGCGCGCTGGATGCAAAAGGTATCACCTATGACGTGGTTGACCTGACGCAGGATGACAGCGCCATGACCCACGTGACTGAGCTGGGATATCGTCAAGCTCCTGTTGTTGTCGCCGGAAGCGATCACTGGTCCGGGTTTCGGCCTGACATGATCGCTCAGCTGGTCTGATCCGTGGCGGCGCCGAGCCCGGCGCTGGTCTATTTTTCATCGAAATCGGGAAATACCCATCGCTTTGTTACGCGACTGGGCCTGCCTGCTTTGCGCATTCCGATGCAGATAGACCAGATGCCACGCCCCTCGCACCCGTATGTTCTGATCTGCCCGACCTACGCAGATGGCCAAGGGCGCGGCGCTGTGCCGAAACAGGTCATTGGGTTCCTGAACGATCCGGACAGGCGCGCCGGGATCGCTGGGGTTATCGGCGCCGGGAACCGAAATTTCGGTGCGACCTATGCCCTTGCCGGTCGCATCATTGCCCAAAAATGCAACGTGCCACTGCTGTATTCCTTTGAGCTGGCCGGCACCGAAACCGATATCGCCCGCGTGCGCGCAGGCCTTGAGAAACTAGGGAGACACCTATGCTCGACAGCAGCCTAAACGAGCAGGACTATCACGCGCTGAACGCGATGCTTAACCTCTATGATGGCGAGGGGAAGATCCGGTTCGACGCGGACCGCATGGCCGCGCGGCAGTATTTCCTGCAGCATGTGAATCAGAACACCGTGTTCTTCCACTCGCTGGATGAAAAGCTGGGGTATCTGGTTTCCGAGGGCTATTATGAAGAAGCCGTTCTGGATCAGTATTCCAAGAATTTTATGCGCAAAATCTGGGATGCGGCTTACGCTAAAAAGTTCCGCTTTCCGACCTTCCTAGGCGCGTTCAAGTATTACACGTCATACACGCTAAAAACCCGTGACGGGCAGCGCTTTCTGGAGCGTTACGAAGACCGTGTTGTGATGACCGCACTGGCACTGGCCCGAGGGGATGAGGCGCTGGCCATGTCCTTCATGGAAGAGATTCTGGATGGCCGGTTCCAGCCCGCGACCCCAACTTTTCTGAATGCGGGCAAAGCCTCACGCGGGGAGTTGATCTCGTGCTTCCTGCTGCGGTTGGAAGACAACATGGAAAGCATTGGTCGCGGCATCAATTCGGCCCTTCAGCTGTCCAAACGCGGCGGCGGGGTCGCGTTATTGCTGACCAATATCCGCGAACACGGGGCTCCGATCAAAGGCATCGAAAACCAGTCCTCAGGCGTGATCCCGGTGATGAAGCTACTGGAGGACAGCTTTTCTTATGCCAATCAGCTGGGCGCACGGCAAGGCGCTGGTGCGGTCTATCTGAACGCGCACCACCCCGACATCATGCGGTTCCTCGATACCAAGCGCGAAAACGCGGATGAGAAAATCCGTATCAAAACGCTTTCTCTGGGCGTAGTGATCCCCGATATCACCTTCGAACTGGCGAAGAAAAACGCCGATATGTATCTGTTCTCACCGCATGATGTGGAAAAGGTCTATGGCGTTCCGTTCTCGGAAATCTCGGTCTCCGAGAAGTATCACGAGATGGTAGATGACAAGCGTATCCGCAAATCCAAAGTAAACGCACGTGAATTCTTCCAGACTATTGCAGAGATCCAGTTCGAATCCGGCTACCCCTATGTGATGTTCGAAGACACGGTGAACCGGATGAACCCCATTGCGGGCCGGATCAACATGTCGAACCTGTGTTCCGAGATTTTGCAGGTGAACGAGGCGTCCGAGTTCAACGATGACCTCAGCTATTCGCATCTGGGCACGGATATCTCCTGCAACCTCGGTTCGCTGAACATCGCCAAGGCCATGGATGGTGGTGATCTTGGGCGCACCGTTGGGGCCGCGATCCGGGCGCTGACCGCAGTGTCCGAGATGTCGGCGATTGACTCGGTGCCCTCGGTGCGCCGGGGCAATGACGAAAGCCACGCGATTGGTCTGGGTCAGATGAACCTGCACGGGTTTCTTGCGCGCGAACATATTCACTATGGCAGTGCGGAAGGCGTTGAATTTACGTCCGTTTACTTTGCCGCTGTAGCCTATCACGCGATCCGTACCTCCTGCGATCTGGCGCAAGAGCGGGGCGCGCCGTTCAAAGGGTTCGAGGAGTCAGATTATGCCTCGGGTGTTTTCTTCGACAAATACACGACTCGTGACTGGTTGCCGGAAAGCGACAGGGTGAAAGGTCTGTTCGATGGCATGACCCTGCCCACACGCGACGATTGGACCAAGTTGAAAACCGATGTGATGAAACACGGGCTTTATAATCGCAACCTGCAGGCGGTGCCGCCCACCGGGTCAATCAGCTATATCAACAACTCGACCTCTTCCATCCACCCCATCGTCTCAAAGATCGAAATCCGGAAAGAGGGCAAGATCGGCCGCGTCTACTACCCGGCGGCTTTCATGAACAATGATAACCTAGAATACTACCGCGATGCCTATGAGATTGGCCCCGAGGCGCTGATCGACACATACGCGGCGGCCACCGAACATGTCGATCAGGGCCTGTCTCTGACCCTGTTCTTCCCGGCCGAGGCCACGACCCGCGATATCAACCGCGCGCAGATCTATGCGTGGAAGAAAGGCATCAAAACCATCTACTACGTACGTCTGCGCCAGGAGGCCCTTGAAGGGACCGAGGTGCAAGGCTGCGTATCCTGCTCGTTGTAAGGGGAAGTGAAATGAAAGACATGATTCAAACCAAGATCCCCCGCGCCATCAACTGGAACCGGCTGGAGGATGACAAGGACCTTGAGGTCTGGAACCGCCTGACGGTCAATTTCTGGCTGCCCGAGAAAGTGCCGCTGTCCAACGATATCCAAAGCTGGGCGACGCTAACGGACCACGAAAAGCAACTGACCATCCGCGTCTTCACTGGCCTGACCCTGCTGGACACGATTCAGAATACGGTTGGTGCACCTGCTCTGATGCCCGATGCCGTCACTCCGCATGAAGAGGCCGTGCTGACCAACATCGCCTTTATGGAGGCCGTGCACGCGCGCAGCTACTCTTCGATCTTCTCGACGCTCTGTTCGACCAAAGAGATCGACGAAGCCTTCCGCTGGTCCGAAGAAAACCCTCATCTGCAGGCCAAGGCTGAGGCAATCCTGAACACGTATGCCCCTGGTAACGACCCACTGAAGCGCAAGATCGCTTCGGTGTTTCTGGAAAGCTTCATGTTTTATTCCGGCTTCTACCTGCCAATGTACTGGTCCAGCCGCGCCAAGCTGACGAACACCGCCGACCTGATCCGCCTGATTATTCGGGATGAAGCCGTGCATGGCTATTACATCGGCTATAAATTCCAACGTGGCTATGAAAAGCTTCCGGAAGATGAGCAACAGGAACTTAAGGACTACGCCTTCTCGCTGATGTTTGAGCTTTACGACATCGAAAATCAGTACACTGAAGAACTGTATGACGAGATCGGTCTGACCGAAGACGTAAAGGTGTTCCTGCACTACAATGCCAACAAGGCGTTGCAAAACCTTGGCTTCGAGGCGCTGTTTCCACCAGAGGTTGCTGAGGTGAACCCGGCTATCCTGGCCGCGCTCAGCCCCGACAGTGAGAACCACGACTTTTTCTCGGGTTCGGGATCATCCTATGTCATCGGCAAGGCTGTCGCGACCGAAGACGAAGACTGGGATTTCTAAACCTTGGTTTCAAACGAGAAGCGCGGGCTGGCGCTTCTCGCTTTTGCAGCGTTTGTCCTGTCATCACATGATTGGCGCACGACGCGTCCGGGTGATTAAATCCTGAATAAAGGGCAATGCGCCTTAGGGTCTTCTGCCCCCAACGCACGTGGGTCAGGCATCGGAGTTATGCTGCGGCAGACTCTCACTCCACTCACGCAATGCGTCCAAAAACCCAAGCGCGGTGCGTCCCCTCTTGGTTATCTCGTAGTGGACTGAGATTGGTGCAGTATCCATCACCTCACGCCGAACCAACCCTTGCGCCTCAAGCTGGCGCAGACGTTCGGCAATCATCTTTTTACTGGCACCGCCCACCATTCGGGACAAATCGTTAAAACGTACAGGACCGTCCTTGAGGTGCCACAGGATTGATCCCGTCCATTTTCCGCCGATGATCCGCATGCCGCGCTCAATCGCACAAGGCTCTGTACAGGCTTCATAAACCTGTCTTCGTCCCTTGGTATCATCTTCGACCCGAGCCCGCATTGCGCACCTCCGTAGGTATAAAGGTAGGTTACAAAAAGTATACTGGTTGCTTTTCCATCTCAGGAAACACAACTTTCCCTTCAAGCCGCTTTAAGTCAAGCGTCAATCAGTCAATTGAACGAGGTTTCAGACATGAGCAACATTCTGATCATCAACGGTACGCAGCCCTATGAATTTGCCCCGGGCAGGCTAAACGCAAGCTTTGCGCAAAGGGCGCAAGAGGCCATGGCCGCAAAAGGAAACGAAGTGCGACTGACGACCATTGCAGATGGGTATGACGTCGAAGCCGAGGTTGCGTCGCATGTTTGGGCCGATGTGATCATCATGCAATTTCCGGTGAATTGGATGGGAACACCCTGGGTGTTCAAAAAGTACATGGACGATGTCTATACCGCCGGAATGGATGGGCGTTTATGTGCTGGCGATGGCCGTACGACAGAGGCTCCAAAAGCAAACTATGGGATGGGCGGAACACTCAAGGGAACCAAGTACATGTTGTCCGTGACATTCAACGCACCAAAAGAAGCGTTCAATGACCCGTCAGAACCCTTCTTTCAAGGCGGTAGCGTCGATGACCTGCTGCGCCCGGTTCATCTGAACGCCAAGTTCTTTGCTTTGGAGCAGTTACCAACCTTCGCCGCGTTTGATGTCATGAAAAACCCCGAGATAGAGGCGGATTTCAAACGGTTTGATGCGCACCTGAACTCTGTTTTCCCGGAGATCGCATATGTCCCAGCCTGATATCCACCTATATACTGCGGCCACCATGAACGGATACAAGCCGGTTATCTTCCTTGAGGAGGCTGGCATTCCCTACGACCTGACCTCCATCAATTTTTCAAAACAGGAACAGAAAGCGCCGGACTATCTGAAACTCAACCCAAACGGCAAAATCCCGGTGATTGAGGACCGGGCCGAGGGGCGTGCAATTTTTGAAAGCGGTGCAATCCTTTGGCACCTGGCTGAGAAATACGGGGCGTTCCTTCCCGCAGACCCAGTCAAACGGTCCGAGGTGATGCAGTGGATGTTTTTTCAGGTTGGCCATGTCGGTCCGATGATGGGTCAGGCCATGTATTTTCAGCACATCGCAGCCCCAAACGGACATGAAGAACCGTTCTCAATCAAACGCTATGTCGACGAATCGCGACGCCTGCTTGAGGTTCTGAACACACATCTGGAAGGCCGCGAATGGCTGGCCGCCGGGGAATACACGATCGCGGATATGATGGTTTATCCGTGGGCACGCGCCTATGTCTGGGCACGCGCAAATGTTGATGGCTTACCTCACCTTCAGGCCTGGTTCGACCGTATTGACGTGCGCCCATCCGTGCAAAAGGCATTGACC
This sequence comes from Ruegeria sp. AWH4_226, assembly GCF_056159225.1. NCBI lineage: Bacteria > Pseudomonadati > Pseudomonadota > Alphaproteobacteria > Rhodobacterales > Roseobacteraceae > Ruegeria > Ruegeria sp. AWH4_226. The sequence continues at coordinate 372,479 of NZ_JBSWUU010000003.1, forward strand.
ATTCCCAAGGCAAATCCGCATTTTTGGGACGCAAATGCCGATGCCAGCGCCTTTGCAAGGGAAAACGCTGAGCGGTTTGCCGGTGATGTCAAAAAGGACTGACCAATTCCCACAAAATCAGTCGTCGGCCTAATTGGTCTGGCAGGTAAACACTGACTGGTTTCGCGGGACGACTATGACCAAAGTCAAATCAGATCTGTACTGTGCACCGTGGCCGAACAATTTGATCACGTCTGGCCACGGAAGCATGCTAAGATGATCCCGCTGATTTCCTGGGTGCGATCTGATGATAAGGTCCTGTATTGCATTTGTACTGTTGACCAGCACGTTGACATTCCTGCCTGTTGCGGCGGTGTCATGCGGGTTTCACACGGTGACGGCGCGTGAAAGCATAGTCAGTTCCCTGATGGAGGGAACGGTGGTGGTGATGGCCACAACCGATCCTGACATGCCCTTTCAGTACAAAGCGTCCGAAGCAATCAAAGGAGATTTGACGGCAGCAGAGATACCCTTTCTTGTGGACAGTACAACACGCAGAAAGCTCGGCACCAATGCGGACGGCAGGGTTTTGTTCGCAAAGAATGCCAAGACCGGAAAATGGGCGCGGTTGGCCTATATCGACGCATCGAACAGGCAGGTTTTCCAGCATATCCTTTCAAATCTTGAGGCGTGGTCAACTCAGCGCGCCAGCCGCTACCAGTTCTTCGGATCGCTTCTCAGCCACAAAGAGCCTTCAATACGGAACATGGCCCTGACCGAGCTTGACCAGGCTCCGTATAATATTCTGCAAACCCTGGACACCAGTTCAGACACAGACACGCTGATGAGCAACTTTTCAAACCCTCGCGAGTTGTACCTGAAACCTGTCAAAATCCTTGCCCTTGGTTTCAGCAAGTCTGAGGTTGCTGGGCAGTTTCTGCATCAAGGGTTTAACCGTTCGCTCGTCCATTCACAGGACAGACTGCTTGGTGCCTACGCGACTGCGATTATTGAAAGGGACGGATTACAAGGCGTGAAAAAACTGAGCACAGCAATTTCTACCGTGCCTCACCTAAGCGCCGACAGCAAGGATGCAGTCTTCCAGGCGATGATGATTCATTATCTGCACGGACAACGCCAAACACGAGGTGTCATTGCAAGAACTCTGCGCGATTGGATCGTGAACGATCCGGGTTTTTCAGAAATCGCTCGAAACACCGGTGCCACGCGCCCGGATAGCTTGGTTACGTCCCAGCGCCGGGGAATTCGATTCTGAGGGTCAGGCGCGTTGCGGGTTTTGCAGACCCTGCGTCGTACTGGTGCAGGACTGAACAAGTTCATCACTTTCTTCGAAGTCTTAATGATACCTCACAAGGAATACCCTTTTCCAATGACAAAGGGACAAACTGCCAGCAGAACCTTTAACTTCCTCGCGTCTCTCAGGTGGTTTTGCAGCAAACCACCCGGCGACAAAAATAACTTTGACCGATAAAGGTGTGACTTGAGCAAGATTCGTTTCAGCGATGTCTAATATCGCCAAAGAAATATGCCACTACCGTCCCATGGACATAAAGCAGCATTGCGACTTTAATAAACTGATCGCCAAGCTCGCAGGTTAAGGCTTTCTTGCCCGTGATGCCTGAGAAGCCCCGAAAAACACCGTATTGACTTGAGCACTCGGCATAGGAGCGATGGATTCAACGTAGGGCTGGCGCTCTGAGCGGCCTTGGTCGGCGGTCCCGAGGAACTGAGTTGCAACGAGAGTTAGACCACGCGCCAGAACATGCCAATCTGAACACGCTGATCTCTTTGAACGTGGCCCCGGCAGGATTTGGCCGCGAGGCTATTGCGCGGCAGAGGGCGGAGACTCTTCCTTAACATCGTCTGCTCTTCTTGGTTCAGCGGGATTTGGAAAAGCCGAACGCCCTTGGCCATCAGGATGAGGGCGCGGCCCTTCCCCACGGGCAAATCTACTGTTCAGGGCCGTGTCTTCGGCTGTGCCTGAGGACTTGTACCACTCTTGTCGAATAGCGTTGCTTCGCCCCCATCCGCGTTCGCCACGTGGCTGATCAACAGGTACAGGCGCCTTCGGTGTCTGATCTGCAAATCAGCCCTGATTTTCCAGAAAGGTAAGTCAGGATCATTGAAATCGGTCTAGGCGCCGATTGAAGAAACTGAGGCGAAAATGGCAAGATTCTGTCGCTAGTGGCAGAACCATGTATAGTTTTGCAAGGAAATGTGGAGCGTCACGAAACTTTGACTCTTTTCGTACCTAAAACCTCAAGAAACAGTAAAACAAAGTCCTTTAATGCTGACTCAAACTGCGAAGCAGCCGTGCATTCGCCACGCAGCTAAGGTCTGAAAAGAGCCCTTGGATGAGTTTGGGACGCGGAGACGCTTGCGCTAAAACTACAATACGCGGAGACCGCGCGTCTTTCCAGCGAATCGTGCGCAACTTACGCATAAACCCGTTTGTGAGCTGGCAGATTGCGTACTCTACGCATCAGGGGTCCGATAAAAATGCCGGAATTCCACCCCAAGAAACCGTCGATGAGCTGCAGCATGTACGTTTACCAATCCATTGCCCAATCCCTCTCCGACCATGGCTACGACACAATGTTCGGGCTGATGGGCGACGCTAATCTCTTCATGGTGGATCATTTCGTGCGAGAAAGCAGCGCAACCTTTGTACCCGTGGCCTTCGAAGGCAGCGCGGTCCTGATGGCAATGGCGTACGGTCGCGTTTCCGGCAAGGTCGGCATCGCCACCGTGACCCATGGTCCGGCTCTTACCAACTGTGTCACCGCCCTGACCGAGGGCGCACGTGGCAACGTGCCGATGGTGCTGTTGGCAGGCGATACCGCCGTCTCGAACCCTCATAACCTGCAAAACATCGATCAGCGCGAAACGGTCAAGATCACGGGCGCCGGTTTCGAACAGATGCGATCGCCAGAGACTGCCTCTTACGATGTCGCGCACGCCATCTACCGGGCACAGGTGGAAAACAGGCCCATCGTGCTGAACATGCCCGCCGATTTCATGTGGCAGGAGGTGGAGCACAGGCGTCACGTCTTCCCCACCTTCAACGCGCCTTCATACGTACCCGCGGGCGATGACCTCGACGAAGCCGTGGGCATGATCGCAAGCGCAAAACGTCCAATCATCCTGGCCGGGATCGGCGCTAAGGACTCGGTCGAGCAGATCAAGAAACTGGCCGACCGTCTGGAGGCACCGCTCGCCACTACACTTAAGGCCAAGGGAATGTTCAACGACCATCCCTATAACATCGACATATTCGGCACGCTGTCGACGCCCGCGGCTTATGACGCGATTGCCAAAGCCGATTGCGTGGTCGCGTTTGGAACGTCGCTGCACCATTTCACCACCGACAAGGGCGCGCTAATGAAGGGCAAGCGCGTGGTGCAGATCAACGATACAGTTACCGAGGTCGCCAAGAACTACCACCCGGACGCGGCGCTTGTAGCAGATGCGGGTTTGACGGCGGACAATATCGTTTGGTGGCTGGATGAGGCTGAGATTCCCGGTAGCGGTTTTACCGCTGAACTGGACATGGAAGAGCTAACTGCCCATCCCAAAGGCAATCCTGACAAGGCCAAACCCGGATTCGTGAATTTCGAGTATGTGCTGGACCGGCTGGAAGAGACACTGCCGAAGGACCGTTTCCTTACCACCGATGGGGGACGGTTCATGACTGAGGTCTGGTGCCGTGTCTCCTGCCCCAATGCCGAAAGCTTCATCGCCACGACCAATTTTGGTTCCATCGGCTTGGGGCTGCAGGTCGCCATCGGTGCGGGCTATGCCGTGCCGAACCGACCCGTGCTGCTTTTCACTGGCGATGGCGGCTTTATGATGGGCGGCATCAACGAGTTCAACACCGCTGTCCGTATGAACCAGGATCTGATCGTCATCGTGGCAAATGACTCCGCCTATGGCGCCGAGCATATCCAGTTCCTCGACCGCAAAATGGACCCGGGTCTTTCGATGTTCGACTGGCCTTCCTTCGCGCAGATCGCGGTCGCATTGGGCGGTCATGGCGTTTTGGTGGACTCTTCTGAGGGTCTTGAAACCGCGATCAAGGCCATTGAGACGCGTGATAAACCTCTGCTGATCGAGCTGCGCCTGGACCCGAATGACGTACCGCGCATGCGGATCTAATCCTCTCAGAATACAAGTTCCAGATGGTGCTGTCAGATGAATTCGGACTCGTCTTTACAAATACAGTAAAGCTGGGGTGACCCCTTTCTCGCATTCAAAGGCAACTGCAGTGTGGCGCAAAACAGCACCGATGGAGCGGGAGCCATCCACCCCATCTACAAAGCGGTCACGGGTCGAATCCACCCGCGCCATCCCTTGCCCGAAAAGCACCTCAACTTGCCGCGGCTTCGTGGCAATCTTACCGTGCTCGTGCTCGTGCTGTTTCAACGCCAGCACATTTTTTGAGCGAACCGTTGCCGCACAATAATGGCGCGTTCTCCAGAAGTGTGTCCATAGTGCCAAAAACGAAAAGGCCTTGGGGGCTCGTAACGCTGTCAATGCTACCAATGACGGCCCTTTTGTGCGGTTCGAGGTTTCCGACGGCACGCGCGACCCGATCCTGGCCGGGTGAACTACCCGGAGACGCTCGTCTGCGCGGTCCAGCTTCTGCTGGGTCACAGCAGGGTCGACACCGCAGTCCGATACCTCGGAGGTAAGCTTGAAGACGCGCTCAGCATTGCTGAGAAAATCGATATCTGAACGGAGGTGGCGAACGGTCCATGCTGCTCATCGTCCAAATTCGGACCTACTCGAACCAACGTGCCAGCGGCTTGATAATGCCCAAATCGACCCAAGAAGCAGCATTAATATCTGATTATTCATATATCTTATACAAAGGCCACTTACCCGGAACCCCTTTTAACTGCTGTTCTACGAGCGCCTCAAACTGCAATCGGGACCCAACGACGAGGCTTTTTACGACACCGGACACCCAAGCCTCACCACCTGGCACCAGCTCAAGAATTCGCGCAGCGATTGTAACTGCCAAACCAGAGACATCCTTACCCCGCCGCAAACACTCACCTGTATGGATGCCCGCGCGTATGGTCAGACCAATGTCAGACGCTTGGGACTTTATATCCTTCGCGCATGCGATAGCACGGCTAGGACCGGCGAAGGTAGCGAGTACTCCGTCGCCCATTGTCTTGATCAATGTTCCTTCATGATAGGCGATTGCACGCGCGGCTAGAGCGTCATGTTTTTCGATGGTACGTTTCCATTCCTCGTCTCCAACGCGGGTCGCGATTGCGGTCGACCCTTCAATATCGGTCATGAGGATCGTAGAAAGCACCCGGGTTTCTTCCTTCTGCGGTGCTTCGCTGCAAACGAAATCAGTTATCTGCTTTACAATAGCGCGCGTATCGCCAATCCAAGGCAAATGATCTGAGTTCTTTACAAACTCAAAACGGGCATTGCGAATGTTCTCCGCAAGGTACCGCCCGTCTTCTACCGAAACGGAAATATCTTTCTCGGGATGCAAAATCAGAGCCGGAGCTTCGATTGCTGGCAGAATTGACCTGTAGTCGGTTTCATAATTCAGGCGCGTGATGGCAATTGCCGAACGGGGGCTGGCAGACAAAGTAAGCAGTTTGTTAAAGAATGCCTGTTCGTCCGGATCATCCTTAACGGAAGGGGCCGCCCACTCCAACTCGCAACCAAGATCTCCCCAGTTGGCTTCGAGGCGTTTGAGCCCCTCCTCGAATTCTGCACGACGCCTGCCTCTCGGCCAGTCTGGTTTCCATGCGTCGCAGGGGCGGCTACCAATCATTACGATGGATTTGACTTTTTCCGGATAGCAAGCTGCAAACACTGCTGTCATCGCGCCCCCTTCGCTGATCCCGAAAATTGCTGCCTTTTCACTGCCGACGGCAGCCATAACCGCATGAATATCTTCCGCGCGTTCTTCCAGAGTAGGTGCTCCGACATCACGATCCGACATCCCTGTTCCGCGTTTGTCGAACATGATCACCCGGCACTTTTCTGCCAGTCCACGAAGGAAGTCCCGGTATCCCGGATGCTCCCAGACGACATCAATGTTGTGGAGCCAGCCAGAGATATAAATTAGATCGACGGGCCCCTCGCCGACGACTTGATACGCGATTGCAACATCGCCCGCGCGTGTGAATTGAGTGGGGGGTTTTGTAAATACGGCCATAGCGCGTCCCGACGACATTTCTCTGCCGAATATGACTCACACACGGCAAAAGCCAAAACCATTCGTTCAAGTGGATTTTTTTGCGGCTAAGTTCAGTGGCGGCCAAGCCCGCGGTCGGAACTTTGAAAATTACGCTGTGAACGTCGGCAAAGCGCATCTTTTTAGTCACCTGAAAAAAACGTTTAGACGACCGCGTTGAGCCCGAAGCAGCTATCGCAAGAATGAAGTAGGCAATTTGGCTCAAACTTTTGCGCGATTTACAACTCCTCTAAGGTTCCAGAGTTAGTCTTTCGACATATGATCCGCGAACTCCTTTTCGAAATCTGGATGCCAGCGGCTGAGCGCGGGGCGATTGTTGATAATGTCCCCAGCCGCCCAGGAAATACGTTTTTCGTCAATATCCCGCGACACGTCGTTGTCCGGACAAATCACATAGAAGTCACCGCGGTTCACACTGTCGATAAAGAAATCTGCGGTTTGTTCAGCGGTCCAGGCGGAAGGAGGCTTGTCTTTGGCACCGATCATGCTCGTGTGGACGAACCCCGGCACCAGCAGATGGGCCGTGAGATTTGCGCCCGCAGTGTTGCGAAGTTCATGTGAAAGAGCCTCGGTAAAGGCTTTCAGCGCTGCTTTTGACACGTTGTAACCCGGATTGCCGGGAGGAGTGGTAATACCCTGTTTTGAACCTGTATTTATGACGGCGCCGGGACGTTCTCGTGAAATCATTCCCGGCAAGAATGCTTGGCAACCGTTAATTGCGCCCCAAAGGTTTACATTCAGCATTTTTTCCCACGCATCTCGTGGCCCCAAGCAGGACGAGCGAATACCAACGCCGGCATTGTTCATAAGAATGTCAGTACCTCCGAAACGGGTCGCGACTTCTGCTTCTAACGCTAGAACTTGTTCAAGTTCAGACACGTCGGTAACAGAAGTCATAATTTCAGGTGATCCGACTTCACGCAGCGCACCTGCAGCTTCTTCCAGCTTACCTTCGTCCAAATCAACAATGACAACGCGCATGCCCATTTGAGCGAACTTGGCGGCAGATGCGTACCCAATTCCGGATGCACCACCGGTTACGACTGCAACAGAGTCAGATTTCAGTGCTGGATGAGCCATGTTGGGTCCTCTTGATCAAGTAGTTTAACGCTTTTCGTTGCCCGGATGGTACGTCGGGAAAATGGTTTTAGACGTATCCATAAAGAGTAGTTTTAGAGTTACAAAAGACGCTTTTCTGTTTGCCGATTAATCCAGTGTAAACAGCTCTTGCCGTTCAGCAACACCCCGCAGCCTGTATTGCCCAAGTGAAACCAGACACGGCACCTCTTCGACCAGTTCACCGGCAACTTTACTGGAAAGCAGGATGTTTTGATCAAGTGCGCTGCACATACCCAGAATACGAGACGTTGTGTTAACTGCCGGCCCGACAACTGTGAAGTCGAGGCGTGATCTGCCGCCAATATTGCCGTAGAGAACGTCTCCTGCATGCAGTGACAGTGTAAAACCGGTAGTTGGTAAACCTTCTGCAACTCTGCGTTGGTTCTGATCCAAAAATGCGGCACGAATTTCAATGGCTGCCTCAATTGCGACGCGATGCGCGTCAGGGATCTGGTTAATGTCAAAAATGGCGAGCATGCCATCGCCCATAAACTTCAGAACGTTGCCGCCATGGCGCTCAACAATTTCAACGACCTCCGCAAAGTAGGCGTTCAGCAATTCGATAATTGAATGACCAGGCAGCGCTTCAGACAGCTTGGTGAAATTTTGCAGGTCAAAATACCAAATGACGGCTGAAATGGTTTCAGACGAACCGCGGGTGATGTCTCCGGACAGAACACGCTTGCTGGCGTCTCGGCCTAGATATGCGGCAGTGATATCCTCTGCCATCAACCTGTTTGCCCCGCATTTGAGCGTCAGGCAAAGAGGCGGTATCAACTGCCTCAGACCGTTCAATTGTTGGTCCGTAAAGCCGCCATCTGCGTCAGTCGCCAAAGAGATGATAGCCCCTTCTTCGGCATGCATGGGGTCAACCGGCGCTGCGTGATTTTGGCGAAGGAAGAACCGTTTTACCGCGAAGTAGTCTGTGGCGCCGCGCTCGCGAAGTTCATCAAAAATCGGAAAGTTGAGTTCTGGATCGTCCACAGTCAGGTTTTGCCTGATCTCTTCAACATTGTTTGCTAAGAGATAGTAAATCGGGCTCAGAATGTACTCTTCGGGGGCGCTTGTTCGCCGGACGAAGTCTTGGCGCTCGTTTCCGCCTCCTCGGTGCCATCGAAACGCAACTGTCCCGATCTCAGGGTGATGAGCGCGCAGAGTAATGTTCGCTCTTTGAATGGGAATGCCTGCGGTGAGAAGTCGATTGCAGAATTCTTCAAGCCAGATTTCAACCGGGGCATTCTCCAAGCCCTGCTGAACCAGCCAATCGGCCAAGTCCTTCAAAGCTGCGGTCATCTCAAAGTTCTGGATCGAAGGAGCTGCCATCGTGTCCTCGCTCAAGCTCATTTAATGAAGTCGGCGAAACTCTTCTGCCGGTGCACTCGTCGAAAAAAGTCGCGGTTCCGTTGGTTCATGCCACAGCGGGTGGATTGCGAATGTAGCTTTTAGAAAATCGCAGTCAAACCCGCGCTTATGTGCCACTATCGAGGGATACTATACGACATGTCACGGATTTTTTGAGGAATACGCAATGAATGATCAGACCCCTTCACGTCGTCTGACAGCGGCAGACTTCGATCAAGAACTTTTGGATCTTTATGACTATTATGCGCACGGAAGGATTTCTAAGCGTGAGTTCCTGGAACGTGCCGGCAAATGGGCGGTAGGCGGATTAACCGCAGCGGCAATCCTCAACTCACTCGCCCCTAATTACGCTCTCGCACAGCAAGTCGCTGCAAATGATCCGGGAATTCAAGCTGAAGAAATCACCTATAGCAGTCCAAATGGAACCGGAGATATTTCGTCGTACCTCGTCCGGCCGACAGAAATTGATCCAGATCGTCCGCCAGCAGCCATTTTGGTGATCCATGAGAATCGTGGACTCAATCCATACATCCGCGACGTCGTACGACGTCTTGCTAAAGCCGGGTTCATTGCCATGGGGCCAGACGGGTTGTCTTCGTTGGGCGGATATCCAGGAAAGGATGATGAAGGTCGCGAGATGCAGAGAAGCCTGGACCGCGACCTCCTCTTAAATGACTTTTTTGCTGGGTTTGAATATCTTCAGGCGCTTGAGGGTACGAACGGCAAGGTCGGAGCGACAGGTTTTTGCTATGGCGGTGGAGTCGTGAACAAGCTGGCAGTCGCCTATCCCGAAATGGCGGCAGGAGTTCCATTCTATGGAGCTGCGCCCGACAATTCTAAAGTAAGTCTGATTCAGGCACCATTGATGATACAGCTTGCGGCTCTGGACCAGAGGATAAATGCCATGTGGCCAGAGTTCGAAAAGGCACTGGTTGAAAGCGACAAACGGTATCAAGCCTACATTTATCCGGACGTGAACCATGGCTTTCACAACGATACGACACCGCGCTATGACGAGGCTGCAGCAATGCTTGCAGAAGAGCGGATGATTGCTTGGTTTCGTACCTACCTTGCTGCTTGAAAACACTTGCCGCTAGATGTGCTGAGTCCGGTTTGTCTGTGAAAATTAGGGCTTTACTACAAAACAGTGTATAAGCCAAAAGACGGCTTCACCAGCATGCGAAATATCGAACGCCGGGGCAGCGAGTGGCCAGCATTGATCTTAGGCTGTTTGACGGCTTTGAGCGTCTGGTTTGGGGAATTTGTTCTGCAACGCAGTGGGTTATTCGGGGACAAGATCGGGCAAACCGGGCGAATTTCGCTGCGTCAGCTTCGGCGGGTTTGTCCGCGAAGTAGTCTTAGGCGCGTTTGAGACCAAGTCCCGGTTCTACGGTAAGCCATCACAGAGGCTCCAAAGCTGACGTTGCCGCGATCTAGGCTTTCCCTGATTGGCCGCTGAGCGCCTTTAAACTGTCATCTGACCGAAAGCCTCAGATTAATGCCAGAAGCCCCGATCGGCACTTGATCAAACTTCAGCGCTTTGCAAATGCGGCACCTCGCGAACCCGCGCGTACCGAACATTGTGCGATTGTTAAGAGCAAGGGCAGCGAACTGCCCTTGCTTCGTCAGCTTTTCAGAATGGCACCCGATGGTGCGAAGGCGGCGGGCGCTCAATCTGTGGCGGCAGGCCGACGTCTTCCCTCAGGTAATCGGGCAGTTCAGCTAATTTACGCGAAACAAGCCGTTCTCTGCTGGTTTGCCGGGTAAATACAGCATGCAGCCGCAACAAGAGGCCGCGCGACCGTTTGAGGGGAATGTATAGTGATAAGGTTGGCATTGTACTCTCCATGAATGATGGAAAGCCGCCACGTGAAAAAACACAAAAAAGGCCGCTCACGAGGCGGCCTTCAGATCGGAAACCTGTCAGACCGCTTTAACGGGCTACTGCGCCTGCCGCGCAAAGCATTGAAGTCTGACGATTCAGCATATCTGATCTCTCCTTGGTCAGGGTTTCCGGACCCACGACTTACCAGACGGGTAACTTCGGTTCAATAACCTTTAAATGTATTGGTCGAATTTCGCCAGAATTCGGACTAACGCTTACTTGCGTTGACGAAGCGCCGTATCCGGGTTGCCTCCATTTGCACCTTCCAATGCGGCTCTTTCGCCTACTACGCTATTGAAAGTCCGATCAGAACCCAAATGTGACCGGTGCTGCACTCTTTATGAACGTCAGCTTTGGGTCGGGCTATGATCTTGTTGCATTGAGGCTTCTTCGAGACGCGCTTTGAGACGGTCAACAACACTTTGCGCTGTCGCGATATCATCTTGCGACAGGCCTTTCGAGAGTTCGTTCACCCATGGGGATTGCCTCGCAATCGCAGCTTCGCATAACTCCTGCCCCTTTCGGGTCATGACGACCAAGTGTGCCCGCTTGTGGTGTGGGTTCGGCTGAAACTCAACTATGCCTTCGTGGTTTCTAGCGGGTAAAGCCGCTGCGGGCGAATTTGACAGCACATTTTACACAATTCAGGTGATTGAATTGATAGCCGGGGCCGCAAACCTAACCATGACGGGCTGAATATTCGTAATGGTTTACGAATGACAGGGAAGGTTTAGCGAGCGCGCTGAAAGCTCGGTACTAATCCAAGCGTTGGCGAAACAAACGGGATTCGAGCAAAAGCGCCATTTCCGCTGTTTCTGCCCGCAGCCTTTTATGACCGGCGGATCAACATCGTGACAGGGCTGACCTCGCCTGCGCAACATGCTAGGTGGTGCCATGACGTAATCATTTTCCTAGTTTGCGCGCTCGACATGGAAGCCTCCGGGACTGTCCGAGTGCGCGCATGAAAGGAAAATGCATGAAACCATCAGATTTGCCTCCGATCCAAGGTAAGCGCTTCGATATCGAAACACTTCATCTCAATGCGATCAGTTTAGCGACCCAAGCGGACAAAGGGCCGACCTCCGTTCGGCACCATGGGCGGATCGCCTATGTTGCGATGTCAGAGGAACATTTCGATCAACTTTGGCCCACCCCAGGGCGGGTTTTCAGCGTCGATGAGATACCTCTGCGCGAGAAACACCTCCTGCTGGACACTCTGAATTCCAAGACGGGCAAAAGAGGCTCAGATCAGCCCGATCAAAACTCAATTGGGGTCCGCACGTCGTGCAAAGATGAGGAACGCCCGGGCCCATAGGCAAATGAAATGCTCACTGCCGGTATGAAAAATATTGACGCAATCAGCGTGCTCAGACCGGCGGCATTTTCGGCGTCAAAGCCGAGCACGGCCCAATTCCGACAAACCAACCAATGGAGGGTGCCATGTAGTCCTGAAACTGCATGAAAGGCCAAAGACATGGCCCATTACAAACGCAAACGTCCCCGCACCACGCTTGGGAACGGGTACTGACGCCTGGGTCTGAGCCGTCGTCTCGGAAAAGACCTAGTTGAAGTTCGGTGGCTCAGCAATTGGCTGCGCTGTTACGCTCCTAGTCAGATTTCAGGGTTCCCTACCCACTCTTCAGGACTTCCAACCCAGTCGAGATGGCAGCACGCTCTTGTTCGAAGTCCAAATCCGAACGTCTCACGCCGCGATCCATAGCGATTGTCGTGCCCAATGTCGGAGCCGCCTGATAAGGATATGTCAGGTCCAGTGAGTCCAACCAGTCATCAGCAACCCCAAGCTTAATGCGGCGGCTCAGGTAAGTTTAAAACGAAGATCGCCCGAGCGATGTTGCATCCTGAGTGGCCTCCCAGATCAGATCTTTGTGACACGCCTGCAGTTCAACCGCGTTGTAGTGAGATTTGCATGCATCGCGTTGGAATGCTGAAGCAACGCGTCTGACGTCAGCTCCGATGGGACAGTTTAGTGATTTGATGATAAAGGGTTTCTTGCTCATTGGAACCAAGCAGAACCACGATGAGCAGGTCGTAAAGGATATGCGCCGTGTGACCCGCAAGCAGTATTCAGCAGAAGAGAAGATTAAAGTCGTGCTGGACGGCCTTAAAGGCGAGGACAGCATTGCAGATTTGTTTAGCCGTTAGGGTATTGCCGGTATCGGTTTGCGGTGAACCATGTGGACCAACCCTATCCGGAATCACCGGCCCGCGACTCCACCCTGGTTCGCCAATGCCCCGAGGAAGAACCTGATACCTGAGGCATGAATTTTTTTCACATTTCCGTGCCAGCCCTGTGCAGACAGGTGTCCAGCCGTCAGAATTGCGCATCCACGACCGGAGGTTCCGATGCGCCGTCTTGTCCTGCTCGCCTTTCTCTTCGTCGCCGGTACAGCGCTTGCCAGCCCCGACCGCTGGGAACTTGAGTGGCCGCAGACCAATTTCAGCCTCAGTGCGATCACGGATTGGTCCGAGATTCAGTCCGGGGGTCCGCCCAAGGACGGAATCCCTGCGATCAGCGATCCAAGTTTCTTGCGCGCCTCTGACGAAACGAGGCTGGGCAAACGCGAGCCGGTGATAACCCTTGAGATGGACGGAGTCGCGCCTCGAACCTATCCAATACGCTATCTGATATGGCACGAGATTGTGAACGACTGGGTCGGTGGAATCCCGGTGGCAGTCACCTATTGCCCATTGTGCAATTCCGGCATGAGCTTCGATCGGCGCACCGCTGCGGGCACGCTCACCTTCGGCGTTTCAGGAAAGCTGCGCTATTCTGACATGGTGATGTATGACCGCGAAACTGAAAGCTGGTGGCAGCAGGCCATCGGCCGCGCCATCGTCGGCGATCTGACAGGCACGGAACTGAAGACCCTGCCCACTTGGATGGAAAGCTGGGAGGAGTTCCGCAGCCGAAACCCGGATGGGCTGGTGATGAACGAACCAAACTATAATCGCGACTATGGGCGCAACCCTTATCGCGGCTATGATACCCTGTCGCGGCCCTTTCTCTATTCCGGTGAAAACCCGCCCCATGGCATCAGCCCGCTGGCGCGCTTAGTTCGCGTCGGCGACAAAGCGTGGCCTCTGGAGAGGCTGAGCGCAGAAGGCGAGATCTCTGAGGCCGGGATAACGCTCTCATGGCGCGCGGGGCAGGCCTCGGCCCTCGACACCGGGCGCATCGCCAAGGGGCGCGATGTAGGCTCAGTCCGGGTGCGCAATGCATCGGGTCACGATATCGCCCATGATGTCATGTTCGCCTTTGCATTCCACGCCTTCTGGCCGGAGGGTAAATGGATGTTGGCCGAAGGGAGATGAACGTAGCGGGCCCTCATCGCCAGAGACTTCCTGGACATTCTTTACTGGGAACTTGTTTGATAATTCGATCTGATACCAATTGGGAGGGAGTTTCAGAACCATATGTAGCAATCAGTCGAAGATGAAGACTCAAATCGGTTCTATTTATGTGGGTTTCGCCGCTGCAAGAGTAGAAAATCCGATACGTTCCACACTTTGCGCAGCTAAACGGCCGGGTGATGTCTTTGAGACTTGTGTAGCCGTTGGATCTGGCAAAATAGGTCCATTACGTCCGAGTATATCGTGCCGATCCATCAGCATAATTGGCATTGCAGCGAACGGCAGGAACGCGGGCGGCAACCGCAGAAACCGTGTGAAGTCAGTAACGGAAGTAAAGGGCCATCACTATCGGTCCAGAACCTCAACGCCCAGAATTGTTGGCAAATGCCGGGAAATCTCGCGCCAAGATTCACCTTCGTCGTGGCTGGCAAAAACCGAACCACTATTTGTGCCAAAGTAGATCCCAGTCGGATCATTCGCATCGCCGGCCATCGCCTGACGGAGGACGGTAAAGAAGCAACCCGTCTGGGGAAGCCCTTTTCGCAGTGCCTCCCACGTTTCGCCGCCATCCCGGGACCGCCAGACAGCCGCAGCTGCGTCCGGTGGATACCGGCCCACCGAGTCTCCGTTCAGGGGCAGCGTCCAGATTGTTTTGGGGTCGCGCGGATGAACGCGTATCGGAAAGCCGAACGTCGACGGCAGACCTTCCGTAATGTTGTCCCAACTGCGGCCACCATCCGATGATCGCCAGACACCATGGTGGTTTTGTTGATAAAGCAAATCCTCTGCACCGTTTGCGCGCATCATGTTGTGTACACAGTGACCGGTTTCACCGTTGCGCGGGGCTGCAGGATGATCATGGTGGCCGCAATCCTGTATGTTGGACAACCTGTTGCGCCGTTCCCAGGTTTGGCCACCGTCTTCGGATGCAAAGACACCAGCAGCCGATATACCCACCCAAAGTTTTTGTGGGTTCTTGGGGTCCGAAATGATTGTGTGCAACGTCAGTCCAGCTGCGCCTGGATTCCAGCTATCGACCGATTCATGCTCGCTGAGGCCGCGTAAGTTTCTCCATGTCTTTCCTCCATCTTCGCTTTTCAGAAGGTGCGCAGGCTTGGTTCCGGCATAGAGGGCCCCGTCTGTATAGTGCAGAGACCAGATTTGGGAAAACTCATCTTCAAACGGAAGCGCTTCCTTCGTCCAACCGATCATTTCTGCAAAATCTGGATCATTGGCGGCCCAATTGTCCATCTCGCCCTTGCTGAGCCGCGTGATATCCCACGTTTTGCCGCCATCGGCTGAGCGCCAGATGCCTGCGCCATTCCAATCGCTGCCGCCGCCAGCCCAGATCGTACCTGTTTCCGGATCACTCGCAAAATGATTGATGGGACAGCCATCGCAGTAGGGGCCGTCGGTTGTCCATCGACCATCCGTAAGATCACGCCAGATCAGAAAGGCGCCTTTTGTCGTGCCGACTAGAAGTGTTGTTTCAGAACGCGACACTGTCTTCCCTCCATGTTGTTCGATTGGGACGGTCGCGCCCTAGACCTCGACCAATGACTGGAAGCTCGCAAATATCATGCGTTTACCATCAAACGGCATTGGGTTGTTTTCCATTGAGCCCTGCATGTCGGACATGACTTTTTCCATGTTTGCATCATGCGTTTCCTTGTCCGGCCAAATGACATGCGAGTAGGCGACAGTTTCATCCGGTGCGCATTGTACTGCCATCGGGAACGAGGTGATCTGGCCATCTGGAACGTCGTCGCCCCAGGCGTCCACCGCGGTAAGGGCGCCATGCTTTTTGAACAAAGGCGTCACTACTTTTGAATGTGCGATGAAGGCATCTTTGTTCGCTGTGGGGACGGCATAGGCGGCAACCGTAATATAGGTCATATGAATCTCCTTGAGTTACGACTTTGCAAATGCGGCGCGTGTCACCTGCCACAAAAAGTCTGGGTGTTGCGCGGACCAGGCGGATTGCGGCGAGGAGGTTTCGATATCTACTTTTAATGTCGCCAGCACGCGATCCGTATCCGTACAGACCAGTTTGACTGCCTACATCCGGATATCAACCCCGAGATACATGCAAACCCTTTGCCTGCAGATTAACATGGAACTTGTCTGGCTATTGATTTTTTTGCGCGCGCAAAGAATATGTAAAAGTAAGATAAGATCAAAGCGGCTATGATCCGCAGGCAGACTGGCATGACCAAAATCAAGAATATGGAGGAGTTCGCGACGCTCAGTGGAATCTCGCGGCCCACGGTGTCCAAATACTTCCACGATCCCGATAGCGTTCGCCCAACGACAAGGGCGCGTATCGAAGAGGCGCTGGAGCGGTTTGACTATCGCCCGAACATCTATGCGGTGAATCAAAACCGCAAACTGACAAAGAATATCGGCATTGTTGTGCCCTATCTGGCCGATCCGTTCTTTGCTGAAATCGCTCGGTATCTAGAACAAAGTTGTATCACAGCCGGGTATCGTCCGTTTCTTTTCAGCTCTCACGGCGAGCAAAAATTGGAAAACGAAATCCTGGACGGCTTGCAATCCTTGAAACCCGCGGGCGTGTTGTTGGCGCCATTGGGGCGCATCTCTGATAAATCGGCGATCGAGAAATTCTGCGCCAGCGTGCCGACGGTTCTGTTCGACAGCAATCTCGATGGTTTGGGCGCGGCGTTCATCGGGTCAGACAATTTCAGCTTTGTATCTCAGACCGTGGAGTACATGACCCGCACCGGCGAGCCGCCCTCGTTCTTCGAAATGCGGACACCTGCGAACCCCAATGCCAACAAGCGGCGCAAGGCCTATGTAGACGTCATGGAACGTCTGGGTTTTGAGCCGCATGTGATCAAAATCGAAGGCACAGGGTGGGCCTTTGAAGAGATTGGCCGACAGGGTGCGCTCAAGGTGTTGGGTGACCGCAAGTTGCACACGGATTCGGTTTTGTGCAGCAATGACCGATTGGCGATCGGCTTTCTGGCAGCCTGTTACGAACAGGGGATTCGGGTTGGTCGTAAGAACGATTGCACCTTGCGTGTGGCCTCGAACGACGATCATCCCTTTGCAAAATTCACATGCCCGTCGCTGACAACTGCGGCGCATGACTATGACAATGTAGCGGCCCGAAGTGTCGAAACGCTTTTTGAACTTATTGAAAACGGAGGAAAATTCGAGAAGCGGACAGAAACTCTTTTCCCGGCGAGACTGGTTCTCAGGGAATCCGCGTAGCACTTAAAATTAACGCGCGTAAAGTTTTTATTGACGGCGCGATAAATCCTGAACTAGGCTCTCTGCACAGCATCCAAGCTCAGGGAGGACAGGGATGTACTTGAAACACGCACTTCGTGCGGCGACTGCACTGACGTTCGTCGCAACGGCCGCGGCCCATGCGCAATCCATCACGATCGCCACCGTAAACAACGGCGACATGATCCGAATGCAGGGCTACACCGACAAATTCACCGAAGCGACCGGCATCGACGTCGAGTGGGTAACGCTGGAAGAAAACGTACTGCGCCAGCGCGTGACGACTGACATCACCACCAAAGGTGGCCAATTCGACATCATGACCATTGGTATGTACGAGACTCCGATTTGGGGCGCAAATGGTTGGCTGGTGCCGCTGGACGGGATGTCAGCCGAATATGATGTTGACGATCTTCTGCCTGCGATGGCTGGCGGTCTGAGCCACGAAGGCACGCTTTATGCTGCGCCATTCTATGGCGAAAGCTCGATGATCATGTACCGCACCGACCTGATGGAACAGGCTGGTCTGGAAATGCCCGAAGCCCCCACATGGCAGTTCATTCGCGAAGCGGCAGCGGCGATGACAGACCGGGACAATGACATCAACGGTATCTGCCTGCGCGGCAAGGCTGGTTGGGGTGAAGGCGGCGCCTTTATCACTGTGACCGGAAACTCCTTCGGGGCGCGCTGGTTTGATGAAAACTGGAAGCCCCAGTTCGATCAGCCCGAGTGGAAAGAGGCGCTGACCTTCTTTGTGGACATGATGAATGAATCCGGCCCTGCAGGCTATGCGACCAACGGGTTCAATGAGAACCTGTCTCTGTTCCAGCAAGGCAAATG
Source organism: Ruegeria sp. AWH4_226 (assembly GCF_056159225.1). Classification (NCBI taxonomy): domain Bacteria; kingdom Pseudomonadati; phylum Pseudomonadota; class Alphaproteobacteria; order Rhodobacterales; family Roseobacteraceae; genus Ruegeria; species Ruegeria sp. AWH4_226. Next base: position 390,538 of record NZ_JBSWUU010000003.1, read on the forward strand.
CGGCATGTGGATCGACGCCACCGTTGCGGCATCTTTCGTGACCAACCCGGATGACTCGACCGTGGCCGACAAGGTCGGCTTTGCTCTGGCTCCGAATTCGGAAGGCGTGGACAAGCGCGCAAACTGGCTTTGGGCTTGGGCGCTGGCGATTCCTGCGGGTACACAACAAGAGGATGCAGCCAAGCAATTCGTCGAATGGGCCACTTCGAAAGACTACATAGAACTGGTGGCTGAGAACGAAGGCTGGGCCAATGTTCCGCCGGGCGCGCGAACCTCGCTCTACGAGAACGACAACTACAAGGATATTCCATTCGCGAAGATGACGCTGGAATCCATCCTTCTGGCCGATCCGCAGAACTGCTGCGCACAACCGACGCCCTATACCGGTATCCAGTTTGTCGCGATCCCCGAATTTGCTGGCATTGCCACTCAGGTGAGCCAGGAATTCTCGGCAGTCTATGCCGGACAACAAACGGTGGATGAGGCGCTGGCCAAAGCACAAGCCTTCACCACTGAGGAAATGGAAGCCGCAGGCTACTAAGGCATCCTCCCACGCGGGCGGGCAGAAAACTGCCCCCCGCTCACCTCTTCCACAACCCACATTTTTCTCGCAGGCTAGGCTACGCCTGAACAGAGAGGGTTTGCGTCATGGCTACTCAACATTCCCGATCCGTCGCGCGCCTGATGATGGCACCCGCAGTGGTCCTGCTGCTTGGCTGGATGCTCGTGCCACTGACGATGACGCTGTATTTTTCCTTCAAGAAATATCTGCCTCTGCGTGGCGGTGATCTGGGCTGGGTTGGGTTCGACAACTACGTTCGGTTCGTGTCGTCCAGCTCTTTCTGGCCCGCGGTTCAAGCAACACTTGTGATCGTCGGAGGGGTTCTGGTCATCACCGTCATCCTGGGCATACTCCTGGCGATGCTGTTGGACCAGCCGATGTGGGGGCAAGGGGTTGTCCGTATCCTCGTGATCGCTCCGTTCTTCGTCATGCCCACCGTGTCTGCTCTGGTTTGGAAGAACATGTTCATGGACCCGGTCAACGGCCTGCTGGCCCATCTGTGGCGCTTCTTCGGGGCTGAGCCGATCTCATGGCTGTCCGAGGCCTCGATGACCTCGATCATCATGATCGTATCTTGGCAGTGGCTGCCATTCGCAACGTTAATACTGCTGACCGCGATCCAATCGCTGGACAGTGAGCAATTGGAAGCGGCTGAGATGGATGGCGCACCGGTCCTGAAGCGCTTTTACCACATCATTCTGCCGCACCTGAGCCGCGCGATTACCATCGTGATCCTGATCCAGACGATCTTTCTGTTGTCGATCTTCGCCGAGATTTTCGTGACCACCGGCGGCGCATTCGGCACCCGCACCCTCACCTACCTGATCTTCCAGCGTGTACTGGAAAGCCAAAATGTTGGCCTTGGATCAGCCGGAGGTGTCTACGCAATCATCTTAGCCAACATCGTTGCGATCTTCCTGATGCGCATCGTCGGCAAGAACCTGGACGCGTGAGGAGGTAAGACCATGGCCCGCGCTGTCACAACCCGCCGCAAATCGCTGAATACCGCCCTCGCCTGGGCCGTTGGTTTGCTGATCTTTTTCCCGATCCTCTGGACCATCCTGACCAGTTTCAAGACCGAGGCACAGGCGATCGCCAGCCCACCGCTGTTCCTTAACTTCAACTGGACGCTTGAGAATTATGCCATCGTGCAGGAACGCTCGGACTACATGCGGTTCCTTTGGAACTCGGTCATCATCGCGGGTGGTTCAACCATTCTGGGTGTGATCATCGCCGTTCCCGCCGCATGGGCCATGGCTTTCGTGCCGTCCAAGCGCACCAAGGACATCCTGCTGTGGATGCTGTCGACCAAGATGCTGCCTGCGGTTGGAGTGCTGTATCCGATCTACCTGCTGTTCATCCGTCTGGGCCTACTGGATACACGCGGAGGGCTTGTCGTCGTCCTGATGCTGATCAACCTGCCGATCATCGTCTGGATGCTCTACACCTATTTCCGCGAAATTCCCGGTGAGATTCTGGAAGCCGCGCGAATGGACGGGGCGACGTTGAAAGACGAAATCCTCTACGTCCTGACCCCCATGGCCATCCCTGGCATCGCCTCGACCGTACTGCTGAACTTCATCCTCGCGTGGAACGAGGCGTTCTGGACCCTCAACCTCACCGCTGTCGACGCGGCCCCTCTGACCGCCTTTATCGCCAGTTATTCCAGCCCGGAAGGCCTGTTCTTTGCCAAGCTCAGCGCGGCCTCGACCATGGCGATTGCACCGATCCTGATCCTTGGCTGGTTCAGCCAGAAACAACTAGTCCGCGGCCTGACCTTCGGCGCTGTGAAATAAGGAAGACTTCGCATGGGACGTATTCAACTCAAGTCCGTGACCAAGAGCTTCGGCGATGTCGAGGTTATTCCCCCGCTAGATCTTACTATCGAAGATGGCGAGTTTACCGTTTTCGTCGGCCCCTCTGGCTGCGGTAAGTCCACCTTGCTGCGTCTGATCGCGGGGTTGGAGGACATCACCTCGGGCTCCATCGACATTGACGGCGCGGACGCCACCGATGTCCCGCCCGCGAAACGAGGGCTGGCGATGGTGTTCCAGTCCTATGCGCTCTACCCGCACATGACGGTACGCAAGAACATCGCCTTTCCCCTGCGTATGGCGAAGTTGGATCAGGCAGAGATCGACAAGCGCGTCGAAGGTGCCGCCAGCGTCCTGAACCTTACCGACTATCTGGACCGCCGCCCAGGCCAGCTGTCTGGCGGCCAACGCCAGCGGGTCGCCATCGGGCGCGCTATCGTGCGCGAACCAGCGGCGTTTCTGTTCGACGAACCTCTGTCGAACCTCGACGCAGCACTGCGCGTTGGCATGCGATTAGAGATCAGCGAATTGCACGAACGCCTCGCCACCACGATGATCTACGTGACCCACGATCAGGTCGAAGCTATGACGATGGCCGACAAGATCGTCGTCCTTCAGGCGGGAGTGATCGAACAAGTCGGCAGCCCGCTGGAGCTGTATCGAACACCGCGCAACCTGTTCGTCGCCGGCTTCATCGGTTCCCCCAAGATGAACTTCATTGAGGGCGAAGAGGCCGCAAAGCATGGCGCTCAGACTATTGGCATCCGCCCGGAACACATTGCTGTTTCCGACACCGAAGGCGAATGGTCCGGCGTCGTAAGCGTTTCGGAGCACTTGGGATCCGACACCTTCTTCCACGTCCACGACACCGGACTGGCCGATACGATCACAGTCCGCGCCGACGGCGAGGTTGGTTTCCGCCACGGGGATCGTATTCACCTGACGCCACGGGCAGACGTCATCCACTGCTTCGACGAAAGAGGACTGCGGATCGAATGACTCGTCTAAATGGCAAAATTGCTCTGATCACCGGAGCCGCGCGCGGCATCGGGCTGGCCTTCGCCAAATCTTATGTCGCGGAAGGCGCACGTGTTGCCATCGCGGATATCGACATCGAACGCGCCCAACAGGCCGCAGCCGAGATCGGCGCGTCCGCGATGGCCGTCGAAATGGACGTGACAAACCAGCAGAGTATCGACGAGGCTGTCGCAACAACCGCCTCCCATTTTGGCCCGATCGACATATTGATCAACAACGCCGCGATCTTCACCGCCGCCCCGATTGTCGAGATTGAGCGCTCCGACTACCATCGCGTCTTTGACATCAACGTTGCCGGTGCCCTGTTCACCATGCAGGCAGTCGCACGCCATATGATCTCGCATGGAACCAAAGGCCGGATCATCAACATGGCGTCGCAAGCTGGGCGGCGTGGTGAGCCTCTGGTCGCCGTGTATTGCGCCAGCAAGGCTGCGATCATTTCCTTGACCCAGTCTGCGGGCCTGAACCTGATCTCGCACGGGATAAATGTGAACGCGATAGCGCCGGGTGTGGTGGATGGGGAACACTGGGATGGCGTCGATGCGTTCTTTGCAAAACACGAAGGCAAACCCCTCGGGCAGAAGAAACGGGAAGTGGCCGCTGCCGTTCCATATGGCCGAATGGGGCGCGCTGAAGACCTGACCGGGATGGCGGTGTTTCTTGCCTCGGATGAGGCCGAGTACATCGTTGCACAAACCTACAATGTCGATGGCGGAAATTGGATGAGCTGATGAACCCTGTGGCACATGCAACCCCTCCGATCCAGCTGCGGCGAGACAAGCTAGCAGACCTGCCATCGACTGTCAGCACACCTTCCTATCAGCGCTCAGAGCTGACGCCGGGTATTGTTCACATCGGCCTTGGAAATTTCCACCGCGCCCATCAGGCTTGGTATATTCATCAGCTTTTGCAGCAGGGCCAAGCCCACGATTGGGCCATCATCGGAGCCGGAGTGCGCAGCTATGACGCCGAGATGCGCCAGAGGCTGCTGGCGCAGGATTGCCTGACCACTCTGATTGAGCTGGATCCAAAAGGAGTATCCGCAGAGGTCATCGGCCCTATGATCGACTATCTGCCGATTGAGGCAGGTAACGCATCACTCATCCGCCGGATGGCTGATCCGTCTATCCGAATCGTGTCCCTGACTGTAACCGAGGGTGGTTATTTTCTGGATGCTAATACAGGCGCATTCGACACGGATCACGAGGATATTCGCCACGATGCGGCAAACCCAAAACACCCACGCACGGCTTTTGGCGCAATTGTTGCAGCGCTCGGGATACGCCGTGCAAACGGCTTGAAACCCTTCGCCGCGCTGAGCTGTGATAACCTTCAGGGCAACGGCACTATCCTGAAAAACTGTATCGTTGGGTTGGCACGCCTGTCGGACCCTGATCTAGCCGAATGGATCGAGCGGAACGGCGCATTTCCCAATTCGATGGTGGATTGCATCGTTCCAGCGACGTCTGATCAGGTGATTTCGCAATGCCATGCGCTTGGTATTGATGACCGCGCTCCGGTCTCACACGAGAATTTTCGCCAATGGGTCATCGAGGATAACTTCTGCGCCGGGCGACCGCCTCTTGAACAGGTTGGGGTCACATTGACCCGCGATGTTCACCGATATGAGGCGATGAAACTGCGCATATTGAACGGAGGCCACCAGTTGCTTGCGAATGTCGGGGAGATTCTGAATGTCCCGACGATTTCTGCCTGCATGCAAGACCCCGACATACTGACGTTTTTTAAAAAGGTACAAAGCGAAGAAATTCTGCCTCATGTCAAAGCTGTTCCGGGAACGACCCCACAAGAGTACCTCGGGCTGGTTGAACGGCGATTTGCAAATACTGCAATTCATGACACAACGCGCCGGGTCGCGTTCGACGGGTCGGCGCGACACCCTGGGTTCGTGCTGCCCTCGGTGCGCGACGCAATAGCTTCAGGCTCGCCAATAGACGGACTAGCTTTAGCGGAAGCTCTGTGGTGCAGAATGTGTGCTGGGATTCGCGAGGACGGCTCAGAAATAACCCCCAATGATCCTGCTTGGGAGGATCTAAGAAAAACGGCGCTGGCAGCCAAAACTGATCCAGGACTTTGGCTTGAGCAGAACTTATATTGTGGCGAATTTGGCCATGGCACACAGTTTGTCGAAGCCTTTGCCCGTTGGTTAATCGAGATTTGGAAATCTGGCAGCAGAGCAGTTCTAGCCGAATATGCCGCTAACAGGTCTTCTTCGCACTAGATTCCCGCAGCTCCAATCCATCGGCCGCGCGTATACATTGATTTCCCGGTCCCATGGAAAGAACCCATTCACGGTTTTTGATGATCTCGCCCTGAATGACGGCTTTGCGTTTCTAAACAACCATCTGAAGAAAGTCTCATATGACCGTGTTCAGTCCAACGCCAACGAAAGCCTTGCTCCACATCAACGACCTCGATGGATGGTAATTCAGATTTTGCCGCTAGAACAAATCAGAAGACCTCGCTTTCAGGAACCGGTGTTCCAGGCCAATGCAAACACTTGGTTCGCTATTATCCCAACCTTTTTTTGAACCTCAAAGTGGCAGCAACCAACCCAAAGACCGCGAATCCTAGCATCCAAAGGAGTCCCCATCGCAATTCATACAGCGACGCGTCGCGTAAGACGACCCCGCGGATCATGTCCATAAAGTGAGTTGCCGGCAGGACTTGGGCGATGACCTGAACCGGCTTTGGCATTCCGTCAAAGGGAAACATAAAACCCGACAACAGGATTGACGGCAAAAGAACAAAGATAGTCATCTGCATCGACTGAAGTTGGTTTTGAGCGAGTGTGGAAATGACCAACCCCAGAGAAAGGCTGGCAATAATGAACAATAACGTCACCACAAGCAGAACGCCCAAACCACCATTTATCGGAACATCAAACAAGATGTGCCCGAGACCAAGGATAATAGTGACCTGTATCAAACCTAAAAAGATGTAAGGGATGATCTTGCCAACCATCAGTTCAATTGACTTGATCGGAGTGTTAATCAGCATCTCCATATTGCCTCGCTCTCGCTCACGCACGATGGCGGCCGAGGTAAACAGGATCATAGTCATGGTAAGGATGACACCGACAAGACCCGGCACAATGTTCACTGCAGATCGCTGTTCCGGGTTGAAATAGAGGGTGACTTCAAACGTCGGCACCTGCCGGTTGGGTGGCTGTTTCAGTAACTCTGTCAGCGGCATCATCCGAAGGGATTTGATTGCACTTGCAACCATCGTGTCAGAACCGTCAACGATCCAATGTGCAACAGGTCGGCTGCTTGTTTGATCGGTTGCATTAGGCAGTCCCAGCCCAACGGCAGGGCTGCGAGCAAGCCGCTGGCTTACATCGGTCGGGATAATCAACGCGGCACGCACTCGGGACTCGGTAATCGCGCGCTCGGCCTGCTGCGGCGTAGTCAGTTCTTCAGTGATTGTTACAACCTGCGTGGCCTGAACAATCTGAGCTAACGTGCGGGAAAGCTCACTTCTGGACTGATCCACCAATGCAACAGGCACGTTACGCAGATTGGTGTTGATCGCATAGCCAAAAAGCAAAAGCTGAATGAGCGGGATCATAATGACCATTGCAAAAGTCATTCTGTCCCGCCGCAACTGTAGCAGTTCTTTCTTCAACACGGCAGCGACGCGGCGCAGAGAGATCATTGTTCCGGGCCTCGCGTTGCACTGACAAAAACGTCCTCCAAATTCGGGCGTTGCGGCGTTAGCGACAGGCCAGCAAACGCGTCAAGCCGGGTTCGCAACATGTCCACAGGCTGAGGCTCGGACTTGTCTACGAGCACGCGCAGCCTAGAGCCGACCTGCGCGGTCGAAAGCACCTTGAGTTGGTTATCCAGCTCATGTTTGACTTTTCGCAGTTCTGGCCCTTCCACCTCCACCACATTGGCTTGTAAGTCTTCCATCAATTGACGCGGCGAGCCGTCCGCCTTTTTTACACCATGCTGCAAAATTGCCAGCCGGTGGCAGCGTTCGGCCTCATCCATGAAATGAGTGGATACGATCATGGTCGCACCTTGGTCGACAAGATCAAACAATTGTTCCCAGAACGTGCGGCGGGTCTCTGGGTCAACGGCAGATGTCGGTTCGTCCAGAAACAGCAGTTTCGGTTTGTGCATGACAGTTGCCGCAAGGGCCAGCTTTTGCCGCTGGCCGCCACTCATACTACCGCTGAGCTGGTTGACGTTGGTGATCAGATCGTATGTGTGCAACAGCTCGTCGATCCGAGTCATGGCTGTTTTTGTGGGAATTCCGTAGATTTCTGCAGCAAACCTTAGATTTTCCAGTACCGTCAGGTCTCGGTAATACGAGAATATCTGGGTCATATACCCGATCTCGTTTTTCAGCGGTTCAGCCGCCTCGGGCATAGACCGCCCCAGAACCGAAATCTTTCCGCTGCTTGGTGTCAGCAAGCCGGTCAGCATACGCATGGTGGTCGTCTTGCCGCAACCGTTGGGACCTAGAAACCCGTATATCTGGCCCTTTCGGATTTCGAGGTCCAGAACATTTACAGCCGTGTTTTCTCCGAACCGCCGGGTCAGCCCGTGCGTCGAGACAACAACATCACTCATGGAATAGGGACTTGCACTGGAACGCCGGCAGGCAAGTCAGGTGACGCGGCAGGCAGGTCAATTTCGGCCAGATAGACAAGCCGGGTTCTGTCGTCCTTGTTCAAACCATAATATGGAGTGAAAGACGCGTCGTCGCTGATCCACCTGACGATGCCATCCAGTGGCGTATCGAGGCCATCCACATGTACTTCTAGCGTGTCACCCGGTTTTAGGTTCACACGATGGGGCTCGGGCAAATAGACGCGCGCGTAAGGGGTCTCGCCCGTAACCATCACAGCAACCGGGCTGCCAGACACGACCCGCTCGCCAAGGTTCCAGGGTAAGGAATCAAGAACGCCGTCGCGGGTTGCTACAACCGTCAGGTTATCCAGAACGGTCTGCTCGGCTTCAACCAGTGCTTCAGCTGCTCGCACATTGGCTTCTGCGACCGCCAAGTCTTCGGGACGGGTTCCATTTTGAAGTTCCTTCAAGGATTCCCGAGCGCTCGCTACTTCGGCCCTTGCCGAATCTCTCAGAGCCAAATCATTTGCCACCTGCGCCTCAGTCACGACCGAGTTTTCTACCAATCTGACGTTCCGGATGTAAGTGGCCTCAGCATCGGCTAGACGTGCGACAGCGCCTGAAACCTTGGCCTCGGCGATCGCAATCTCTTCCTTACGTGGTCCAACTTGCAACTTCAAAAGCGTGGCCTGCGCTTTTTCAAGCTCGGCCTGTGCCAGACTAAGTTTTGCGCTCTGCAAGGTGGGATCGAGTTGAACCAGCGTATCGCCCGCTTTGACAACAGTCCCTTCAGCAACAGGTAAATTCACAACTATTTCGCTGGCAGTTGCGGTCAATGCTACTCGATCTCGTGCCAGAACGCCCAAGGCCACGCTGGTATCGGACCCAGAGCATCGATCCAAAAAGGCGGGAATAACTGCCGCCAGTATCAAAGGAAGCGTGATCGTCATACTCGACAAGGTTTCTCTCCGATTGCTGACCGTATGTCGCGTCTGTCCGGTCCTTTAAGCATACAATCGAAAAATCTAGTTTGTACACATTGTGGCATTGCCAAGTTGAACGCGCTTTCCCTTTCGGACAGCGCGGTACCATGACCAAAAAGACCTCACTGCCGCGAATGAAGGGCTTCCGTTTTCCTCGCGATTAATGGCCTATGCGGTGTGGGCATATCATCGATTTGCTCTCAGCACGGCGTATGTCGAAGAGCTCCTGGCGGAGCGTGGCGTCATCGTCAGTCGTGAAGCGGTCCATCTCTAGTTGAACCGTTTCGAGTCTCAGCTTGCGGTTTGCATCCGATGCGTCCGGCCCCGGCCGCACGATAAATGGCTTATGGACGAAGTAGGCGTCCCGATCAACGGCGTAAAAAATTGGCTGTGGAATGCAATCGATGGGAATGGAAATGTACTCGACATTTTGATCCAGCCTCACCGCAATGCAAAGGCTGCAAAGCGTTTCTTTGGCCGACTGGTTGCGGTCTACGATGAACCGCGTGTGGAGATCACGGACAAGCGGCGAAGCTATACCAAACCGATCAAGGCCAACGCGCCGGGCGACGATCGGGCGCACAAGGGGCTCAACAACCGGATCGAGGGGTCGCTCCGGCCGACGCAAAAGCGGGGAAAGATGACGGGTCGGTTCAAGTCACCGCGCCACGTGCAACGATTCCTCGGCGCCCACGACCAAATCAATACGATCTTTCGTCCCCGCCGCTATCGCCTTCCCACTCTCTCCTACCGCCATGCCAGAGTAGACGCGTTCAGGCTGTGGGACGGTCTTGCTGCCGAAATATCGGCCTGATTGCGCGGTCTCACGTTTAATCCAATCCACGTCTGACGACTTGGCAATACCCTCTGCATCCTATGGCCGGATATACTGCTGTGCCGGAATCTTTATATCCAGCATTCTCGAAATAGCTTTGCCCGGGACATAACAATCCAGCTGAAAGTAGCTTCGGTGTTTTAGAAAACGAAGCAATCTCACCAACTCCTGAGAAATTGACGTGCTTCGGCTCTAACTTCATTGATTCACAACCAGAACAGCACGGCGGCCGCCAGAGCGATGGCCGACAGGAAGACTTTGGGCATCCGTCGTATCGGGAGGCGACGCGCCGCCAATCCTTCAGGCGTCCGAACATGATCCGAGCGAATACACCCATATCGCTCCATCGTTTCCAGCGATTTTAAAACGTCTTTGACGGCCCATATTCACGCGGCGCATAGGACCATTATAACCCGTTGCGGTTGATGTAAATAATCCTACTCAGCACGCGACGATCATCAACTCTCGGCTTGCTTAGACTCTTTGGAAGGTAAGGCTGAAGGCGCGCCATCTGTTCGTCGGTGAGCCAGAATAGACTGCTCGTTATGAACCCCCCTGCATCTCGGGGGCTTGAACCAGGTCGCCGAGATGAAGACAATCAAATTGACGGGTCTAGAACTAGGTGTTTCTGGTGACTAACGGATTGCTAAATTGGTTGATCTGAAAGGTCTTAAAGATCTGACGTCTTTGCAGAAGTTGGAAACTGAAAGCCTACGCCGCAAATTTGTCGACCCATTGTCGGACCTACCAGTACCCAAGCGCGACATTGTTATCGCGACTCAATTGCGCGACCCGCCTGCGACGCAGGAAGTTCTTGGCAAACGGTATGGCATTTCAAAGGAACGGGTTCGCCAGTTGCGTGAACGCGGCTTCGAACGACTGCGGGAGAACTATTCTTTGAAGGACCTCGGCGCAAACTATTTCTCTTAGTTACCTACCCATAGCCTGTGTGACAGCCGTACAAATCCAAATCTCGTGTGACGGCCGGTTTATGCCGCATTCTTTTGACATCAAAAGCAGACTTCGCTTCTATCCTTCTGAAGACCAGACCAGGAAACCCCAACCTATCAATCCTCCGCCACGCCTGCCCTAAGTCGCGCACGCAAGGATGGCAGACAGACAATTTGGAAAAACGACATGTCAAAGAATCCCGTACTGCTAGACGAACATCCAGGGCGCAACTCACAGGCCTATGGAATTGCCCGCGAACTTGGCACCGACTTAGACCTTATTCATGCGCCATCCATCGGCGTCGTCGGCACCAAAGGGGACAGTCAGTGCTATCTTGGCGTCCAGCCCAAGGTTGAAGCCATCCATGCAACGCTGCGTGAACAGATCGGCAAGGAACCCGGCAAGATTGCCATGCGTCTTATTCAGCCCGAATACTCTGTTGCCACATCGGACGGGATCCGCAACGGGACGAAAGAGATGCGGTATTCACTGATCGGCCGCGAAGTCACCAATGACGGGTTCTGCGAGCATCTGTCCGCATCAGGTCTGGGTGGAACGATTGCTGTTGTAGCCTGCGACAAACCTCCGGTCGGTACGCTCGCAGCGCTGCTGGAACACAATCAGCCTGCCATCATGATGTCTGACGGGTCGATCCATCCGGCGCGTGATCCGGATTCGAATGAGCGGATCGACATCATCTCGGCCTATCAGGTTGCCGGCAATGAAGACGCCGAATACCGCCAGCGCATCGCGTGTCTTGCCTGCCCGGGCTATGGTTCGTGTGGTGGGATATTCACCTACAACACAATGCAGACCTTCATCGGTGTTGCTGGTATGCAGCCGTTACACATGGTTGCGCCACCTTCTGACGACCCTCGACGTATGGAGGAGTTTCCCGCTCAGCTCGTCGGCTACCTTGCCAAGATGATCGAAAACCAGACGCGTCCCCGCGACATTGTTGGACGGGACTCGCTGCGCAATGCTTTGATCGTTGCCATGGCAATCGGAGGATCAACAAATGTGGTTCTGCACGCACCGGAAATTGGCCGCGCAGCAGGTTTCGGGAACTTTTGGCGCGATATCGTCACACCGGAAGAGTTCAACGAATGGTCCCAGAAAATCGTGCCTGTCCTGACTGATGCGCGCCCCTATGGACGGTACTCGATGGTCGATATCGACCGCGTCGGCGGCGTGCAGGTGATTGTCAAAGAGTTGATGGACGCAGGAATGGTCAATGGCGACGTTCCGACCTGCACTGGTGAAACGCTGGCGGCGCAGATCGAACGGCTCGAAACCCGTGCGCCAGATGGAGACGTTATTTATCCTGTTTCGACCCCCTTCAAGGAAACAGGCGGTCTACGCCTGCTCGGTGGCAATCTGTCACCCGAATTCAGTGCTATCCTGAAGCTGGCGGGTGTCGAAGGTGGTTTGAAAAACAACGTGTTCAGCGGCAAGGCCCGCGTCTTTGAAGGTGAAGCCGGCCTGCTGGACATGCTTGATACCAATCCAATGGGATTTGATGACGGCGATATGATCATCGTTCGATATGAGGGTCCGGCCGGAGCGCCGGGAATGCCCGAGATGCTCGACCCGACTTCCCGCATCACGACGATCTGCCGCGAACGCGGGATCACCGTGGGTCTGATGACGGATGCCAGGTTCTCTGGTGGCTCGGTTGGGTTGGTTATCGGCCATGTCGGGCCAGAGGCTGCGCTTGGTGGACCGATCGCACTGATCGAGGACGGCGACGAAATTGTTGCGGATCTGAACGTCAATGAGTTGAACGCACCGGTCCTTGACGATCCTCAGGTCGTGTCCGCACGAAAAACCAAATGGGAGGCGGAAGTAGCTGCGAATGGAGGTGTTCACCCGAATTGCGGACTGGCCGATACGCGGCTGCTATACCGCATGCGCCAATCGGCGGTTTCCGCCGTCAAGGGCGCTGGCATTCACCCTGGCCGGGAGTTGTGGGTGAACTCACCCCGCGAACCGGAGTTGACAGGTTTCACACCACAAAATCGCTTTAGATAATGAGCTGAGAAGGTTTCCGTCGCGAAGTTCACTTCCGACCTTGGAAATTTCTTTGAGCTAACGGTTTAGACGGTCAATTTCACGATTTTCTGAAACGGGCAGATCCCGGGCGTGAATTGACCTTTTCAGATCATGATCAGGCAGTCGCTGGTTTTGCGCTCGCAGCGAATGGCAGGTTCGACGGGCTGCGCCGCAGGATGGAGATTATGAGATGAAGGTCCGGAAAGGGCCGCAGATACTGTTATGGTGTCTGCTTCGACGAAATTCTTGGCCTGCATCTAACAGTTGCGTGAGATATCGACGTTAGGCCTAAGAATATTTTGCCCTCCCCGCAGTCTCAACTCAATACTAACGCATAAGAGGTTTTTGTCGGAGACTTAGTTGCGGTTAAGCGTGGGCATCGCTGTGTCAATCCTGGTGGCTGTGTCCATCGGGGTATCGACGTTTATCGTTCATTTCCTGTGGTGGACAACAGCGCGCGACAATAGCCGTATGCTGGCGGCTGAAATCAACGGCCAGATTGCAAATACTGTGCGCATTGAAGTGGGCCTGACCCTCAGGTCGGCCGAAGCCGCCTGGGCAGCCGTGCGCACTATCTTCGTACAGAACGTTATAGCGACACGACAGGCCGACAAGCGAGAGTTTGTCTTTCTGTCACAATTGCAGGCGCAGCCAAATATCTCATGGATTTTTTTCGGCTGGCCCGATGGAAATTTTTTCGCGTCACATCGCCTGGGTGACGGCGGGCTTGAGATGATTGAAATCGACGAGGGTATTCGGGACGGAATGTTACGGAAAGACCGCTACATCTTCATTCCCGGTGACATCCAGTTCGAAGAAAGGACCTTTACCGAAACATCCTATGATCCGCGCGAACATGCCTGGTTTGAAAACTTCATGGGCCTCAACTCCGCCGGGTGGATCGAAGCGAGCGATCTTCCGGATAGTGACAAAACCATTTACGCCTTCGCCGGGCCAATAGATGTCAACCGAACGCGGCAAGGGATTCTGGCCGTTGCGATCGAAACGGACCGTTTGTCCCGCTTTCTTGCCACACTTGCACCAGGCGAGTTTGGCGCGGCATTTATTCTGAACTCTGATGGCAAGGTCATTGCAGTACCCGACGCTGAAGCGGATGAGATTACTCCGGCGCGCATGGGTGAGGGCAAGCTTTTCGAAGCCGCCATGATATCGGGCGAAAAGCTGTTGGCCGACCCCCAAACGAATACCTCGGGCAATTTGACGAAACGTATCGTCATCGACGGTGTGCCTTATGCGGTGGCGTTGACGCCCCTTGGGTTTTACGGTTGGCGCGTTGCAACAGTCATACCCGAAGCGGCCTTTCTTTCGGGCATCGATGAAACGCTGATTGACCTGATTTACGTGTTGATCGTTGTGGTGGTTTTTGCAACTGGGCTGGCGATCTGGCTGATCCGCAGAGTTGTGGCAAATCCGTTGGCTCGCATCGCTGAAGATCTAGGCAAAATTGAACGCTTTGACGTCGAACGGATTGCGCGCAGACCCTCCAACCTGTCTGAGCTGGCCAATCTTTCTGCGGCGACCGCCAGTATGGCGGCAGGTTTGTCTGCGTTCCGAAAGTACGTGCCCACGGATCTCGTGCGTATGCTGGTTGCTGAGGGCATCAAGATACAACCAGGCGGAGAAATTAAACAAATTTCCGTTTTGTTTTGTGATGTTACGGGGTTCACTGGTCTGTCCGAAAAACTTGGTCCCAAGATTGTCCAACTCATGGAGCCCTTTTTCAGTGCGGCCTCTTTGGCCATTACTCAAAACAGCGGAACGATCGATAAGTTCATTGGCGATGCAGTTATGGCGTTTTGGGGCGCACCGCGCAAAGATACCAACCACGCTGAAAATGCCTGCCGCGCAGCGTTGGACCTTGTCGCTGCCGTGGATGCGTCCGAAATTAAAGATGAGGCCGGCAACACCCTGCGCGTCAGGATCGGGCTCAACAGCGGTGAGGCTCTGGTCGGAAATATCGGCTCAGAACAGCGTCTGAATTATACCGCGATTGGTGATGTCGTGAACGTTGCCAGCCGGTTAGAAAGTGCAAATAAAGACTTTGGTACGCTTATCCTGATCGGAGAGGAGACGAGACGTCAGGCCGCCGGCTCGATTGTGGTCCGTGAACTGGACACGCTTGCCGTGTTCGGACGCACCGAAGAACTGATTGTCTATGAACTGATCGCGATGCAGGATGGGTTTGATGGATCCGTTGCTTGGATTGAGCTGTATGAACAGGGACTTGCACATTACCGGGCGGGGCAGTTCGAAAAGGCCGTTGCAGCATTCGAGGCCGCAGATCAGGCCCGAAACGGGGATCCCGCCTCAGTCGCAATGATGGCCAACGCCCAACGTTTGCTAGACAGGCCACCAATCGAGGACTGGCGTGCTGTAACGAGAACCAAAAAAGATATTTAGATTGCATTCGATCAAGTTTGAGCGTTTCGATCTCGGCGTTTTACGCACATTTTATATCTAGGGTCAGGATTCATCACCTAGTAGATAAAGAAAGCGGCGACACGCTGTGACCGATCTCCAAAGGTGTTCCTCTCGGCCATAGCGTGTCGCCGCTTTCTTCATTTACTGGCTGTGAGTCCTGAGCCTAGGACAGTCAGACTGAAATTCTCAACTGCCTGTGAGATCAATCGCCTCGACGGACGGGTCGCGGGAGCTATCCAACGGTATCCTGGTCACCGCGAGATCTGTGATTGAGAAATCAATGGCGCCGACATCGACCATACGTACATTCCGGTTCCATTGCGTGTGATAATATATCCGTTTGTTTGTTAGATCACTGGCTGCTGTCCATTGTGTTGCGCTGTAAATCAGGTCGTCAGTTCCGTCTGTAGCGGCATCGCCTTCAGCGGCAGTTATCGGAACGTTGAAGTTGTCGAGAATTCGAAATGCTTCGCGCACCGTATCAAACCCACCCTCGGTGTCCCGAGCGGTCTGACTGAAGGCAACGGCTCGGACAAATCGGGACGGGGGCGTGAAGTCTCCGGGCAGACCCAGCATGCCACTGCCAGCACCAAGCGGTGCAAAGTTTTGACCCGCTGCCTCCACTGGTGGGAGAGCCACAGCCGACAGGTTTAAGTAATTGTTCAGATTGGTGACGTGCCAGTCATAATTCGGAGCATTGGTGATTACCCCCAAAGGGGCTTCAAAAATCGTCGGCTTACCTGAGATATACTGAATAACGATCGCTTCGCCGCTCGGATCTGACACCATGAAATGGAGTGGCGGTGGAATACCAATTGCTGGTTCCACAATTGGCACAACGCGTATCCCATCAAGAGCGGACCGTACATCAGCAACAGTGCTATACTGCGTCGCGATAAAACCCGCAAAGTCAGACGAACTCATAGAGATTGAAGCAAATCCCGGTTCATAAGTCTGATACTCGGTGAAACCCGGTAGATAGAATGTGCCTACAACCAGGCCTTCTTCGTTCATCACATCACCGAACAGTGGCTTTCCGAGTGCGGTGATGCCCGCGACCCCATAGGTCGTGGTCCACTGATGGCCTGGCGCGCCATCAGGCATCGCGGAGGCCTTCATGTCAGTCCCTCGAGGAATAACAAGTATTTCAGGGGTAAGATCGAAGGTTCCCCATTCGAGAGTACGCGCGAAAACTGTAGTACCGTCCGCGCCTGTGAGGGTGATGCCTGTGCAGGCGTATCCAGAAGATACAAATAGGCATGAAACAGTGATTGCGTTCAAAACGACATGCTTCACTCGGGCAAAGGACCACACGGTGTCTACTCCTTTTTTCAGAATGGGATTTTCGGATCAAACTTAGTCCCATCACATTCGCAGCAGAGCAGCGGCAAAGCGAGTCAAATTCGCTTTTGGGGCTCCTCGGGTTGAGCTCTAACAACGCAAAGAAAACCCACACAAATTCGTATTGGCCAATTTGGCTGCACAGGTCGAAAAGAAGTCATTCAAATCTGCGAGCCAAGTGGTCCTTTTGTCCGCAGAACGGTCATCGGCAAACCACAGCCAACGACGACAGCGAGCCCACCGTGACCAATGCCACGGCCTGGACGAACACGTGGCCTGCTGACGTTGCGGACATCCTTCGAAATGACGCGGAGGACCGCGTGTGCCGATTAGCTGTGTTTACGTCAGTTATCTCGGGCGATGATCGTTGCCACATCGACTTGCCGCAAGGTAATCTGCTGCCATCACCTTTTTCTGCTTTTGGGAGGAAAGTCATGAGAAAGCGTATCCTGACCCATTTGGTCATCATACCTGCCCGAACGCTTACGCCGCTTGCTGCCTCGGTCGTAATTGCCAGTCTGATTTCCGGTGGTCCGGGGGCCGCGCAGGAATACACCACGGAGCAGGCGGACACGGAGGCCGTTCTCGCACCAGACGCATTCTCGCCTTATGCGGGCCGGCATTTCCCACAGCGGCCGCTTTGGGGCGACTCGCACCTGCACACGATGGTCTCGGTGGATGCCGGCACCATGACCCGCCTCTCGCAGGAAGATGCCTATCGTTTCGCGCGTGGAGAGGAAGTCACGACTACCCACGGGTTGCGGGCAAAGCTGTCCCGCCCGCTGGACTGGCTCGTGGTCTCCGACCACGCTGAAATGTACGGGCTGATGCCGCAGCTTCTTGCTGGCGATGCCGAGGTGCTGTCGACAGATCAAGGCAAGGCCTGGTACGAGGCGCTGACCTCAGGTGATGCCCAGCAAGCCTTCGATACCGCGATGGAGATTGTCGCGTCTCTGTCTGACGACGAACCGCCGATCGACAACCCCAAGGCGATCCGGCACGCTTGGGAAGACTACACTGCGCTGGCGGACCGCTACAACGAGCCGGGCGTATTCTCGGCGATCATCGGCTATGAATACACAACCGAGGGCGCCAACAACCTACACCGCAACGTGCTGTTCCGCGACGGCGCGATCCGAGCGAACCAGACCCGTCCCTTCTCTCAATATGACAGCAAGAACCCCGAGGATCTCTGGAGATACCTGGCCGACTACGAGGCGCGAACCGGGGGCGAAGTGCTCGCGATCCCGCATAACGGCAACCTTTCAAATGGCCGGATGTTCTCGATGGCTGCCTACGACGGCTCGCCGCTGACCAAAGAGATCGCGCAGGCACGTGCCCGTTTCGAGCCGCTCTACGAGGCCACCCAGATCAAAGGCGACGGTGAGGCACACCCGTTCCTCAGCCCCGACGACGAATTCGCCGATTTCGACAGCTGGGATGCCGCTAATCTCAACGGAACCGAGGTGAAGGAACCAGAAATGCTCGCCGGAGAATATGCTCGCGAAGCCCTGAAACGCGGCCTTGCGATCGAAAAGACTCTCGGCATAAATCCGTTCAAGTTCGGTATGGTTGGCTCGACAGATTCCCACACCGGCATGGCCACTGCACAGGAGGACAATTTCTTCGGCAAGCATTCGGGCGTAGAACCAGAGCCAAATCGCTGGGAACATGTCGTAATCGAGGCGCCGGACCCGGATCTGACGATCTATGGCTGGAAACAGGCCGCCGGCGGCCTAGCCGCGGTCTGGGCGCAGGAAAACACCCGCGCGGCGATCTTTGACGCGATGATGCGCAAGGAAACCTACGCCACGACCGGTTCGCGCATGATGGTTCGATTCTTTGGTGGATTTGCTTTTACCGAGGAAGATGCCGCAAGCCGCACACCGGGCGACGAGGGATACGCTAAAGGCGTCCCAATGGGTGGCAACCTCTCAACCGCGCCCGAAGGCAAGGCGCCGAGCTTCCTCGTAGTCGCGCTAAAGGACTTCCTGTCCGGCAATCTCGACCGCATCCAGATCGTCAAAGGCTGGATCGACGCCGAGGGCGAAACGCAGGAGAAGGTCTACAATGTGGTCTGGTCCGGCGACCGTGTGCTGGACGAGGACGGCAAGCTGCCTGATGTCGGTAACACCGTCGATGTCGCAAACGCGACCTGGACCAACACAATCGGTGCCTCGGAACTCATCGGCGTCTGGGAAGATCCCGATTTCGACCCAACGCAATCGGCCTTCTATTACGCGCGGGTCATTGAGATACCGACGCCGCGCTGGACGGCCTATGAGGCGGTTCGCTTTGGAATTGAGATGCCTGAAGAGGTGCCGATGATTACCACCGAGCGCGCGTACACTTCTCCGATCTGGTACACGCCTGCGGACTGATATCTGACTTCATACGGAAATTCTGAGGGCCACTGGCGACAGTTTCCCCAAGATCGTGCTTCCTCGATCTTTGAGATGTACCAGTCGCATCACGACGTCGGCAAAGCTTGCAATACAGTCATTGCCCGAGCAAGCCGAAAGACCAAAATGCGAAGTTTGCAGCAGCTGCCCGCCGAGGTGCTAGCGGCTGCATTGTCCCGCTCCTCGTTAGTCGGTTGTGGTTGCAGCGAAGGGGCGGTTCGAATTTCGCGCCTCGGACGTAGTTCCTGTTCAAATCAATGACTGGCTCCAGTCGCTTTGTGGACATCCGACGGTGGCGCTCAGGTGACCGCGTCGACCCGGCGCGCCTCTGGGGTTGAAATCGGAAATCTGCTAAGTCCCCAGGTGCAACGCAACGAGGGAGCACATCATGGAAATTCACCGCGCCGGGGACCGGCCTTCTCAATTTCCCGGCAATGAGTATTTCACCGGTACGGTCCGCTTTGATCCCGTTGTGACAGGAAATGACCCCTCGCCGGTCAAGATTCTTACAGTGACTTTTGAGCCCGGCGCACGGACAGCTTGGCACACGCACCCTGCCGGTCAAACGCTGCATGTTTTGTCGGGCCTGGGCCTGGCTGCGTCTGAGGGGCAGCCAGTGCAGGTGTTGCGGCCTGGCGATACGGTGTGGTTCGCGCCGGGAGAGCGGCACTGGCACGGCGCGTCGCCAGACTGTGCGATGACCCATTTGGCTGTGCAGACGTCTGTCGAGGGCAAGACTGCGGATTGGATGGAGCATGTCTCAGACGAGGAATACAGAGCAGCGCGCGCAAAATGAAGCGCGTGAGCCCTACCGCGCAAGTCGCAGCAGAATAACGCCTCTAGAATCCGTCCTGACTCATTCTTCACCCATTCAAAGGGGTACGAATTTTTCTTGTGACAAGCGCGGTCCTCGTTTTGTTTCTGAGAGGCCCGCACAGCGCATTTTCACTTTTTTGGGTTTTGAGCCTCCTCAGCCACCCATTTACCCTGCAAAATCCCATCGCTGCAGAACGTCTCTCGCTCGCGCCATTTTCTGCGCGTTGGCCACAACCTCATGCGCTCCGTCGCGCACCGCCCCATTGAGCAGAAAAAGCTCCTCGTGCCCACATGCCTTGCAGGCAGCTTTCTCACCCGTAATCACCGTATCCGGCGATCCACATTCCGGGCATCGTGCCTGGACGTCATCGTTGAACATATCGCGACCTCTCTTCCGTTTACCGATTGCCAGAACCGGGTCCGCCCGCCAGCATCGCCGATTGGCGCATCCGCTTGAACTCGTCTGGGGTGACGGTTCCGCTGCTGACATCGATACCTCTTGGGATCCGGGCTCTCTTGTGCCCGATCGCGCGAACGCTGCCCCTTGTGATCTCCAGACAAGTCGACTCGTAGCATGTCAGCCCGCTTGTATTGATTTGGATGGCAGTCTGACCGTTCGCGTCAGTGACCAATGGAGCTTGGGGCGGTGGGCTGCACGCTGAAACCAGCAACGCGAACCCAAAATAAATCCATCTGTTCATTCCAAATTCCCTTTTTCTCTAAAATAGGCCGGTCGCTGTTCAGTCAAGTCTGTCGGGTGTCAGCTTCGAGCGCATAGAAGACGCTCACGAAATATCATTGGATGACCGCACTGAACCCAAAGCAGCGGCTCACTCCTTTGCAGTTTTTTGGTGGGATCTACATCTAACATAGAAAACTGTTTTAGCTTGCTTTGCCTGTGTTCCCGTTCGATAGGGCGGTATGTTCAAAAACCGTGCTATTGTCTTCATTCTACTAACACTGCTGATCGACGCCATCGGCATCGGTATAGTGTTCCCGATTATGCCTGACTTGATGAACCGGGTTGGCGCGGGTGATACTGGGCAAGGTGCGCTCTGGGGTGGTTTGCTGATGGCTGCCTACGCAGGAGCGTTGTTCCTGTGTGGCCCAATTGTCGGCAGCATTTCAGATGCAGTTGGCCGCAGGCCAATATTGATCACCGCGCTTGTCATGCTGGCACTGGATTATGTGATCATGGCTATGGCGGACAGTTTTTGGCTTCTTCTTCTCGGGCGGACCCTCGCAGGCCTTGCAGGGGCGACCTATATCACTGCGACGGCTTACATTGCCGACATATCTTCTCCTCAGGAAAAGGCGGCGAATTTTGGCCTTATCGGCGCGGCGTTTGGGATCGGCTTTGTACTAGGACCAGCTGTGGGTGGCATCGCTGCAGAAATCAGCATCGCGGCACCGTTTTGGATTGCGGCGGTTCTATCGGCAAGCAACGCCTTGTTTGGTTTCTTCGTGCTACCAGAAAGCCTGACGCCGGACAAACGCCGCGCATTTGGAAAACGCGACCTCAACCCATTCAAGTCGATTTTCGATGCTTTCCGCTTACCAGGCCTAGCTGTGCCCCTCCTTTGTATTTTTATCTTTGAGTTTGCCAATATGGTCTACCCAACGCTTTGGGCATTCTGGACGCGCGAAGTATTCGACTGGCCGACACTCTATATCGGACTGTCGCTTGCGGCCTACGGCGTGCTGCTAGCTTTGGTCCAAGGGGGGTTAATGCCTATTTTTATCAGGTGGATCGGAGATTTCCGCACGCTGATGTTAGGCATGATTTCGGCGCTGATCGGGATGATCGGCTTTGGCTTCACCAGTTCGATTGTGGCCCTGATCATCTTCCTTGTTCTTGCGGCGTTATCTGACCTTGTACCAGCGTTGATGACAGCGATGGCATCGAACCAAGTAAATGAAGATCGGCAGGGCGTCGTGCAGGGCGTTATTGCTTCGCTGTCATCCGTTGCTGCAGTTTTATCTCCCTTGGTGATGACCGGATTGTTTCAGAAATCCGTTGATGCAACAGGTTTTTACTTCCCTGGTGCACCGTTCCTTTTCGCGGCCGCACTGGTTCTGCTTATGATGCCGCTGGTGATCCGATTGCGGGGGCATGCATCCGTTTGAAGGTCAATCATTTCAGACCAAGTTTGCTTCGGCGCGTCAAAACGGCTTTGTCCGCGTTACGGCCATTGGCGCCTCTAGGGCAAAGGGCCGGTTCCACCGTGTGCGACCGCGGCAAGCACATAGACCTTGCGAATACCGCAGTGCACCCGAGGTCGACAACGAGCCCATATTGTCAGGTGCTGAACTTTGAACAAGTGTCGGCTATATCAATTTCCTCGCAAACAGACCGTGTTTGGATGATGGAATCCCTTCTGCAATTGGGATGTCTGCCTTGAGACCTTGTTGCCTGACCAGTCGCCAATACTGACTGCACTGGGTTGTAGGCACGATCCAAGTGGTCCAAGAACAATTCGCGAAAAGGAGAATGGACGTTGGACTTGTACCATGGTTTCCACGAAATCGAAAGCGACCTTCAGGAGAGCAAAGCAGTCGACGCGGTTTGGACGTTTTTCGGCTCCAAAACCAGCTGTCATTGCATCGTGCCGGACGGGCGCGCCGACTTAATTCTAAGCTTTGATGTTGGTTCCACAGGATTGATCAGAAATGTTGTACCGATCATTGCACCACCTTTTATGATTACGCATTCCGTCTTTTCGCGTGCGCATCAAGGCTATGTTGGGATTAGGTTTAAGCCTGGTTCCGGCGGAGCATTTTTCACCAAGTCTCTGCGTTCAATGATGGGAGGATTGTTTGAAGGGCAGTCTGCGCTAAGCCGTGTGCCTGGACTGCGCGACCTTCAGGTTGAATACCAGAATGTCAAATGCCTGTTGGACTTTCTCAACCTGAGCCTAGCTAAGCAGTCTATTGGCGTCATATCCTCAGACGTTGCAGAGACGCTCACATTTATTGGTGAAAACCCCGGAGAGGCGCGCTTAGGCAACCTAGCGAAAGCGTTGGGCACGCCGGTGCGCACACTCAGTCGTCGGTTCACCCACAGTGTGGGCCTATCTCCGAAGCAATATGCGCAGATCGTGCGCCTTCGGCAAGCCGTTGACATGTTGTCCAAAGATGGAGCCGTATTTGCCGATGTGGCTGTGAACTGTGGATTTGCTGATCAGGCTCACATGACCCGAGAGGTGAAGCGCTTCATGGGCCACACGCCACGACAACTTGCTAGTCTGGCACGAGACGGCGCGCTCTTGAGTTGACCGATTTGTTCAAGACAGTCGCGCCAGCCGGAGGTTAGTGAACTGGTCAATGAGGCATTCAGGGCATGTTCCCAGCAAAGTGAACGAGAGATGAAACTCCTATTTGAAGAACTGTCCGAAATCTATCAAAAGCCAGAATTGTTTTCCGCCTACACGGCGGAAACTCTATGGACTGAACCACATCTGGCGCAGCAAATGCTCAAAACGCATTTAGACCAGAATACACCGCTGGCGTCCCGTACGCTTCCTGTTGTCGATCAAACCGTCGCCTGGCTGGATGATCGGATTGGTCTGGACGGTAAAAAGGTCTGTGATTTGGGCTGCGGTCCCGGCCTTTATGCGGAACGATACGCGCAAAGTGGAGCGTTTGTAGAAGGGCTCGATTTTTCGGCAAATTCCATAGCATATGCGATCAAAAACGCCACTTCAGATCGCGGTTCGCTGTCGTTTCGACGAGCGAACTATCTCATTGACGAACTGCCTTCCGGGCAAGATCTGATAACATTGATCTATTGCGATTTTTGCCCTCTTTCACCATTTCAAAGAAGCATTTTGTTGAGCAAGGTCCGGAATGCCCTTTTGCCGAATGGCGCGTTTGTTTTTGATGTGTGCTCAACAATGGCCTTTGAAGAGGTTTCTGAAGGCACCGTGCTCTCGCGCAGTCAAGCGAATGGCTTCTGGACTGCGAATGATTGTTTTGTTTTCCAGAGCACATGGTGCTATCCGACCGATGCCGTGTCGCTCGATTTATTCACGATCGTGGAAGAGGGTAAGATCTGGCGCATCTACAATTGGTTACAGTACTTTTCTCCGGAGAGCATACAGGCCGAGTTGCAGGCACATGGTTTTAAGGTTGAAAACATGAGTAGCGGAATTGGTGCAAACGATGAAACTGCCGACACAATAACCATCGTGGCTAGACCATTGCAGACTTGGATTGGTTAGATGTGGCACCACTACTATTGGCAAATCGAAATGGCGCCGGCATCTGAGTTGATATGTATCAATCTCATCTACTAAGACCGGCTTATTTTTTTGATGTTCGAAGCGTACGTTAAGGAGTATCAGTATGTCCATGTCCCCAATGCTTTTTGTTTGCTTTTTCTTTGCAGGCTTCGGTGTGTTCCTTCTGGGCGCCGCTGCTATTTGGTGGGTGTCGATTCAAGCCACATCTGCCAAAACCAGCGCGCGCGTGCAGAGCCGAGGGCATTCAGAACAACAACCGTCTTGAAGCATCCAGCGCCCTGTTTGCTATTGGTTTCGACCGCACAGACCCTGTGTCGGCACCGGTCCTTTTCTATCGGACTTGTAGTGCAGGGATTGATACGCTCTGCAACATTCGTTGCTTTGGACTTACATCTGCAGTTTCTCGCAAAAAGGCGAGCAACTAGAAAGTGGTTGTCTGCTCGACTCCGAGAGCAAACGGCGCGCCGTCTGGATCACACAGGATTGGGTCATGGGATTGAACAGTTTCATTCACATCCACAGAAGCCGGACGCGCCCCTTCGGTCTCCGCCACACGGCGGGCATCGGAGACTGAAGAAACCTTGATGCACGGGACCCAAGCCGCGTTTGAACCGGTTGACCAAGACGCGGTATCTTGGATTGCAACAAGATCTCCCCGAGGTCCGAAAAGAGCGACGCAATCTTTGTGTCGACCGGGCGAGGCCTGCCATTCGAAGAGTTCGGCATAGAATGCCTGCGGGAAGTCATCCCCGTTGCCAACATACACTTCAGGGCCGAACTGCCGACGCGGCACAGGGAAGCTGTGCCGTGACAGCGAAATCCCCAATAGAGCGCCGAGTGGATCGCGGACGAGTGCATTGCGCCCGACGCCCGGCACCTCGAATGGCTCCCGAACGACACTGCCGCCGAGCGTGCCGACGCGCTTGACCGCCTCGTCTACATCGGGGACTTCGATGTATGCGATCCAGCCATTTTCTTGCTCCGGAGGTGTCTCGGCCAACCCGGCGCCAGCTTCGTCACCGGAAAGGGCAAGGATGAAATCCTTCTCACCGCCACCCCAGGTAAAATCCGTTGCCCGCTCGACCTGATATGTCCAGTTTGCAACCTGTTCATAAAATGCCATCGAACACGCCCTGTCCGATGTAAAGAGATCGTGCCATACGACTTGACCTGCTTTCGGCTGTGACATCGTCTTACCTCCTGACATCTTTGAGCTTTTTAACGCCGCGAACCATCTTCCCGAACGCTTTGTCGCGCGACCTGCGTTCCGCAAGGCTCGCGGAATTGAACGCGTCTTCGACCATGAGCTTGCGCCATCTGCCAAGTCGAACGGCATCGAGAACGCCGTCATCAATAGCCTTCAGAACAGCGCATCCCGGCTCGGTCTCGTGCTGGCAGTCGTTGAATCGACATCGCGCGGCCAACTCCTGAATATCGACAAAGAGATCATTAATCCCGTCTGCTGCATCGGTAAGCTGCAATTCCCGCATGCCTGGAGTGTCCAGGATCAGACAGCCATTGGGCATCGCATGAAGCTCGCGCCGCGTCGTCGTATGCCGACCCTTTGCGTCGTCCTCGCGAATAGTCTGGGTCTCAATGGATTGGCTCTCGAGCAACGCATTGGCCAATGTCGATTTCCCAACGCCGGACGAACCGAGGAATGCCACTGTCCTGCCGGGTTTGCACCAGGCCGCCAGCTCTGTCCGGGGCGCGTCTCCGCGGGCATCAAGCGCGACCACGTCGATTATGTCCGATACCGCGCGGGCCGCGTCGATGTAGCTTTGCGGGTTCGTCACGAGGTCGGTCTTTGTGACAACGATGACGGGCGTGATCCGTGCTTCCAACGCCAAGGCGGCATAGCGTTCCAGCCGGGCCATTTTGAAGTCCTGATTGCAGGACGTGACGATAAAGGTCGTATCAATGTTCGCCGCGATCAGTTGTTCCTGCCGGTTGGTTCCGGGTGCGCGCCGTTTGATGAGGCTTATACGCTCGAGAACCCTGCTGGATCGGGGGCGCGAGGGGTCCAGCATCAGCCAGTCCCCGACAGTTACATCGGCTCTAGGTGGAAGTATCGTATCGATGCTGTCACCGACAACGTGCAGCCCATTGCGATGCACTTCGACAACGCGAACGGGAGGTGTCAAAGCCAAGTCTTCCACACTGATCTGTTGGGCGAAAAAGGGTTGCCATCCCAGTGCCTGAATAGGGCTGAGATTGGCGTGTAATCCGGCGTCGCGCGCGCGATTTGGAAGGAAGTCTGAGTAGTCCCTTGTCATGGGGTGTTCACTTTCATGTCTTTGGCCCAAGTAAGAATCGGGCGCTGGTGGTAGGGAATGAATGCGCACATCAACACTGCCGTCAGCTATAGAGTGACGGCATTGCTTCAGATGTTGAATGTGCTACGGGAGGCGCGCTGCCTCCCTTCCTTACCAGGACATGAAATCTCCATTTCAGCTGATGTGTGCATAGGATGAACCCGTGCACAACACAACAGTTGACGGCTGAATTGGAACTTTTCTTCAATTAGCTTTAGCGACCATTCAGCGGGGAAAAAGGGTATGTCCGCTCTGTCCGCTCGGCCGTCGTTCGAGCGAATTGTAGCGAATGACAGGTTCGAGCCCAACTCGGTCGTCGCTGTTCCATGCTGTGAGCGCACGACGCACGATGTTCGCTGCGGATGCGGCTGGCTAATTGCTGTGTGCCCGAAGAAGAAAGTTGTCATAGAATCGCCATGCGGCAATACTCCTGTACCCAAATCCACCGATTTCTGCGCAAAGCCAGCATTGGCGCTTCATTTTTGAAGTCTGAAATTGAACACTTGGACAGTCATATACCTTTGCGCTGGTACGCGCTTCCAGGACCCGGAAAAGTTGGCCAACCGAATAGGCTCGACCGGCACTGCAACAAATAAATTGCCCGTCCTTGATTTATGTCAATTACAATAGACATAAAATGTGTAACAAAAAATTGACACTTCTTGTGAGGCCACATGCGGATTCTATTTGTTCACCCGAACTACAGATCAGGCGGAGCCGAAATCGCTGGAACATGGCCACCTGCTTGGGTTGCCTATCTGTCCGGCCACCTGCGGCAAAGCGGTTTCCACGATGTCCACTTTGTTGATGCAATGACCGATGACCTCTCTGATGCTGACCTTGCAGAAAAGATGGAGGCCCTAAAGCCTGATGTCGTTGGCGTCACCGCCATTACACCATCAATCTACCGTGCTGAAGAGGTCCTCAAGATTGCACATGACATCGTCCCCGATGCAGTTCGGGTGATGGGGGGCGTTCATGCGACGTTCATGTATAAACAGGTCCTGTCCGAAGCCCCTTGGATCGATGTCATCGTCCGCGGTGAGGGAGAGGAGATCTGCACGGAACTGATGTTGGCCATCGAAGATGGCCGCTTTCCGGCGGATCGCCACAAGATCAATGGCCTTGCGTTCATCGAAGGCGACCAGATCGTCGCGACGCAGGCCGCGTCGACGGTTAAGGATCTGTCCAAGATAGTACCGGACTGGACAGTTTTGGAATGGTCGAAATACACCTACATCCCCCTTGGGACGCGCGTTGCGATCCCCAATCTGGCGCGCGGCTGCCCATTTACCTGCTCTTTCTGCAGCCAATGGAAATTCTGGCGCGACTACCGTGTGCGCGACCCCAAGGACGTCGTAGATGAAATCGAAGACTTAGTCGAAAATCATGGCGTCGGTTTCTTTATCCTCGCAGACGAGGAGCCGACCATCAACAAGAAGAAATTCGTGGCCTTCTGCCAGGAATTGATCGACCGGGGCCTTCCAAAAAAGGTCAAATGGGGCATCAACACTCGCGTCACTGACATCTACCGCGACCGCGACTTGCTGAAATTCTACCGCGAGGCGGGTCTGGTCCATGTGTCCCTTGGCACTGAGGCCGCCGCCCAGATGAAGCTGGATATTTTCAACAAGGAAACCAAGGTTGAAGAAAACAAAGAGGCGATCCGTCTGCTGCGCGAGGCTGACATCCTGATCGAAGCGCAGTTCATAGTGGGACTGGACAACGAAACACCCGAGACGCTGGAAGAGACTTACAAAATGGCATGGGATTGGCAGCCCGATCTGGCCAATTGGTCCATGTATACGCCTTGGCCTTTCACGCCGCTGTTTCAGGAGCTTAAGGATCAGGTCGAGGTTTTCGACTTTAGCCGCTACAACTTCGTCACCCCCATCCTGAAGCCCGCCAAGATGGAACGCGGCGAACTGCTGGACGGGGTCATGAAAAACTACCGCCGCTTTTATATGAAAAAGGCATTGTTCCACTATCCATGGAGGGGCACCGGGTTCCGGCGGCGGTACCTGCTGGGGTGCCTCTATGCCTTTCTCAAGGCCGGGGTGGGCCGGACCTTCTACGACTTGGGCAAGGTCGGCTACACCGGCCCACAATCGAAAAACAAATTGAATTTCCACTTTGATGAAAGCCGCACCATCGCCGAGGCGCAAATGGAAGACTGGGAGGCCAGCGCGGACAAAGCCGCCCGAGCGAAGGAACGTCGCGCCGCCGTGAAGGCACAGACGATTGAACGCAAGCGCGACTTCAAAATGCCCAACGGTGCTGAGGTAAAAGCCTGCGGTGGTGGTGATCAGCAAATGGAGGACGTCTAAGGAAGTCCGGACCAGAACGGGGCTGATCGGCCCCAACGCGGTGCTTCAACTGCTGCCTGTGCTGGAACGTCTGGGCGGGCGTGAGCGGCGCGATCAGATTTTGGCGCGAGCAGGCATTTTTGATATTCCTGATGGGAGCGACATGATCCCAGAAGCCATGGCGGCGCGGCTTCACCGACAACTGCGGTTGGAAGAGCCGGAATTGGCCCCGGCGCTTGCGGCTCATGCGGGGATGGCCACGGCAGATTACATTCTGGCCAACCGGATTCCCCGGCTCGTGCAAATTGTGCTCAAAGCCAGCCCCCCCGCTTTTGCCGCCCGGACACTGGCTAAGGCCATCGCGCGTCATGCCTGGACGTTCGCGGGGTCGGGCGCGTTTACTGTCTTGGACCCGATGACATTCGAGGTGACTGACAATCCCCTGATTGCGGGTGAACGGTCTGATGTTTGTCTGTGTCACTGGCATTCGGCGGTTTTTGAACGGCTCTATCAGACTTTGGTGGCCCCGGATGTGACCTGCCATGAGGCAACATGTCATGCACAGAACCCGGAATTGCCTTGCCGCTTTGTGCTGCGTCGGAACACAACAGCGGCGCGTTTGGCCGAAATCAAATCATCCAGCGCTACGGCGCAGTAGAACGATACCAAGAAAGACCGAGACATCCTTGCCCCTACCGCGCGCGCAACGTGCCGTTCTGCCGCCAGTTATGCTGGTATTGCGGCTGCAACATGAAGATGGCCTCGCGGGATACCCCGACTGTGCAATATGCCAAGACGTTGAAGCAGGAAATCGCGCTGATGGAGGCGCACTTGCCTGGGCGCATGACGATCTCCCATTTGCATTGTGGCGGGGGAACACCGACGGCGCTGCTGCTGCAAGACCTCGACGGCCTGATGAGCGCGGTCGCACGGCATTTCACGATTCAGCCGGATGCGGAACTCGCCATCGAAGGCGACCGCGCAGCCTGTCAGATGAGATGATCACGACGATTGGAGAACTCGGCTTTAACCGTGCCAGCTTTGGTGTGCAGGAATTTGACCCGGGCGTGCAAAAAAGCGATCAACCGTATTCAGCCGCCTGCCATGGTGGCCCATGCGGTCGAGGTGCTCCGCTAGGCAGGGGTAGCTGGGATCAACTTTGATCTGATCTACGGGCTGCCGCATCAGTCTACTGACACATTGATGAATACGATCCGCCTGTGTAATGAAATCACGCCAGACCGGATTGCCCTGTTTGTCTACGCCCATGTGCCGTGGATGGCCAAGAAACAGCGTCTGATTGATGAGGCCGCTTTGCCTGATGTACCCGCGCGCCACGAGCAGTCGGAAAAGGCTAGCGCGGCCTTGAAAGACGCGGGCTATGTCGCGATTGGACTTGATCACTTTGCCCGCGAGGCCGATCCGCTCGCGGTAGCGGCGCGGAACGGGACTATGCGGCGGAATTTTCAGGGTTACACGACGGATCAGGCGGGGGCGATGCTTGGCGTCGGCACCACGTCCATCGGTTGCACACCAGGCGCCTATGTCCAGAATATCACCGAAACGGGGGCTTGGGCGCGTGAGGTAAAGGCCGGGCAATTGCCCACAGCAACGGGGGGTGGAGTTGACTAAGGACGACCTGTTGCGTGCCGAAGCTATCGAAGATCTGATGTGCAACGGAAAGGTTGACCTAGCGGAAATTGCAGGCAGGCATGGCGCATCGCTCGACACCTTCGCTGATGCACAGATTGCTCTCTCAGCGTTCGCAAAAGACGGGTTGATAAAACGTTTCGGTGCCAAAGCGATTGTGACATCTCTGGGCTTGCCGCTCATCCGTGTGATCGCATCGACCCTTGACGACTATCTGCAAACACAAAAGGCGCGCCACGCTGTTGCGGTTTAGGAAATCAAGTTTGGAACGCTGATTCCTTCGGCTTTGGTGGTCCATTGGTTCGGGAAACCGAATGCGATATTGTTGACTTTATCGGCAGCTTGGTCGTTGGCTCCGACTGCGACGCATGAAGTATTGCGGAGATACCCAGAAGCCGCTAGCGCAAAGGATCAGACTGGCAGTCATTGTGATGACCGGGCACACAGCTGGGTCGCTTACGGCTGGGGGCGAAATAGTACGTTAACGCCGGACCGATCATTGGTGCGCTACGCAGAGAAGGTCGGCAAAGAGCCCACCTTGCACGTCGTAACAGATGGCCGTGGACGCTTATCTTTGAAACTATTGCTAGAACCGCCATAGTTCTACGCAAAGGACAGGTTTGCCTTTTTTAAAGTTGAACCGTTGGTGGTTTTGCCTCAGGCTGATTTAACATCTAGCGCAGCTGCAGTGTTGCGGGCAATCTGCGGGGAACCTGCCATGTCCTTGAAAGTTGTGGGCGCCGGAATCGGACGCACAGGCACTATGTCTCTGAAACTCGCACTGGAGCGGCTGGGGCTTGGGCCGTGTCACCACATGGTTGAAGTTCTGACGCACATGCCTGTGCAGTTACCGTTGTGGCAAGCGGCTGTTGCAGGACAACCTGATTGGGATGCGATTTATCGTGGTTATCAAAGCGCCGTCGACTGGCCAACCGCCCGTTTCTATCGTGAGCTGCACATAGCCTATCCAGACGCGAAATTCGTTCTCGGTTATCGCAGTCCCAAGAGTTGGGCCGATAGCTTCTCGCACACCATATATTTGGCTCTGTCCGACATCAGCAAAGCCCCGGAAGAACAGCGCGACTGGCTGCGAATGGTCACCGAGCTTCTGATACAAAACGGCATACCTCCTGGCCTCGATGTCGCCGAGCTGGAAGCGGCGTTTAAAGCGCATGTAGACGCAGTCAAAGCCGCAATCCCAGCAGAGCAGTTGCTGTTATTTCAAGCGAAAGATGGTTGGGATCCACTGTGCAGTTTTCTCGATCGTCCAGTTCCTGATGAGCCTTATCCCAAAACTAATGATCGAGCGGAATTCTGGGAGCACATTAAGGGGAACTAGCTGACCGGCGAGGTCGGCTCTTGTGCAGCATTTGCATTGGACAGTACTCTGCATCATCGATACGCAGCATGCACATGACTGAGAACAGGAAGCTAGCAGCCATAATGGTTGCCGACATTGTCGGCTTCAGTCGCCTCACTGGCGCTGACGAAGATGCCATGTTGGCAAGATTACGCACTCTGCGAAGCGATGCTATTGACCCGACAATTTCGGTGCATAGTGGACGCGTGGTCAAACGAACCGGCGACGGCGCACTTGTGGAATTCCGCAGCGTCGTTCAGGCGGTGCGCTGCGCTATCGAAATCCAGGAGATCATGGCTGAACGCAACGCAGGTGTGCCTTTAGACCGGCGGATCGAGTTTCGCATCGGGATTCACCTCGGTGACGTGGTCGAAGAAGGTGACGGCGACCTTATGGGCGAAGGCGTCAACATCGCAGCCCGACTCGAGGGGATCGCGGATGCTGGGGCGATCTGCATCTCAGAAGATGCCTATAGGCAGGTCCGCTCTCGGCTCGACCTGTCCGTTACTGATATGGGCGACCAGAGACTTAAGAATATTGCCGAACCTCTGAAGGTCTATGCTTTGAACGTGGGAAGCGCGAGCAAGCTGCTTGGTCCCCAGACTGACACATTGACCCCGCCCAAGCCGCAGGACAAGCCGTCCATTGCGGTTCTGCCCTTCACCAATATGTCCGGCGATGCGGACCAAGAGTACTTTGTTGACGGCATGGCCGAGGACATTATCACGGCATTGTCCAAATTCGAACAACTCTTCGTAATCGCGCGCAATTCCAGTTTCGTTTACAAGGGGCGCGCTGTCGACATAAAGCAGGTCGGGCGCGAGCTTGGGGTGCGCTACGTTCTTGAAGGCAGTGTGCGCCGCGCGGGTGACCGCGTGCGCATTACGGGGCAGCTGATTAACAGCGAGACTGGCAGTCACCTATGGGCGGACAAGTTCGATGGCCGACTTGATGACGTTTTTGACTTGCAGGACAAAATCACGGAAAGCGTCGTTGCCGTCATCGAACCCACGGTTCGCAAGGCGGAAATCGAACGCGCTCGCGGCAAACACCCAGATAACATGGGCGCCTATGATCTTTTGCTACAAGCACTGCCTCATCTTTACCTCGTTCATCCGCAAAGCAACCTCGAAGCGCTCGATTTCCTGATGCGAGCGATCGATCTTGACCCCGAATATGCGCCGGCGCTGGCGCATGCTGCTTGGGGTCTCGTGCAGCGCATTACCCGCCCATGGGAGAGTTACGGTGCCGACGACACGAAACTGGCCGTAGAGTTGGCACGGCGGGCACTCGCTGCAGGCAGTGATGACGCACAGACTGTGGTTCTGGGCGGGTTCGCACTAACCATGTTGCGCGTGGACTACCTTGCTGGCCTTGACGCTGTCCGACGTGCGGTGGACATGAATCCTGGGTCAGGTTTCGTGAACGCGATGGCCGGCTGTGCGCTGGTTTTTGGTGATGACAACGAAGCTGGTCTGCGACTGCTCGACCGTGCAATGATGCTTGGCCCTAAAGACCCCAGTTTCTTCAGTCACTTGCTTGTGGCAGCCTTTGGGCATCTGTCTATGGAACGGGCTGAGAAAGCCCTCGACTTGGCGCTACGATCGATTGCTCTGAACGCGAACTGGGATTCGACATATATTGCACTGATCACTGCGTACATAATGCTGGGGCGCTCGGAGGATGCCAGAGTTGCCGCCGGCAAACTACTTGCTATTTACCCGGAAGCGCGCGCCTCGGGTTATGATCGTTCCTTGCCGGTCCGAAACGATGCGTTTCGTGCCAAGGTCGTCACCAGCCTCAAGCAGGCAGGTATACCTGAGTGACAGTTTTGGGATGAGGCGGCGGGAAAGCCGCATTGCCTTGGATGGCCGCTGTCATTCAAAAAAACCAGTCGGTTATTCCTCCAAATCAAGGGGCGGGCTCGTCCCGCATGTGAGACATCGAAAACCTGCGTGGCGAACGACTGGTTAAGACTCGGCTCATTCGGTGCAAATCGAACGACAGCTTTTGGGAAAATTGAGCTGCGCCACAGCGACGAGGTGGCTGTCGGCCCGGCAACTAAACGATAACCTATGCTCCGGGTGCATCAGTCCGGTTCGCCCCGCGACACGGACATAGGCGTCGAGCAACGGAAGTTCCAGTTCCCGCAAAACGACCGTTACCAGAGATCGGGCCAGTTGCTTTCGGTGTTGCTGCGAATGACGGCATTTCACCCCGTATGGAGAAACGCGGACGGCCCACACCGGACGCTCAGCGCATCGTCCGGATGCTGCAGTGGCAGCCCGCATAGCCGCCATTCGCTATGGTCGCTCGATTTCGGTCGTATTGGAGGTCCGCATGGCAGACGAAGCTGCCTTTGGGCACAGACATAACTTATCCGCGTCCGCTCACGCTCGCCTGATAGGTCTCCAACGAGCCTGAAAGGGCCAGGCCGTAAGGCGCGTCGTGCCTTTCGCAGAACTCCTGCCAGACTATTCCATAAGGCAGGTCTTTGAGCTCTTCGGTAAAAATGAGACGCTTTGTAAAATTCAGCGTTGCTTCCGCGTCTTTGAGCTCAGCCTGCGGCATGAGCAGGGAACGCAGCAAAGCTTTCTGCATATTCCGTGTCCCGATCACCCAAGCAGCCGTTCGACTGATCGTTGCGTCGAAAAAGTCGAGCCCGATGCGTGTCCGGTCAAGCAGGTCGGCGAACACGAGTTCGTTCGCCATTGCTTGAATGTCATCATTCAGCAGGATCACATGATCGCTGTCCCAACGCATGGGGCGCGAGACGTGAAGGAGGATTTCATCAAGCGAGAGGGCGACCGCACTGAGTTTGTCCGCGATGTTCTCGGTGGGATGGAAATGCCCCATGTCGAGGCAGAGAAGCGTGCCTTTGCGGATCGCATAACCCATGTAGAATTCGTGGCTGCCGACCGTACAGGCCTCGACCCCGATCCCGAAGAGCTTGCTTTCGACCGCGTCGACCATCTTTGCGGGCTCTTGTTTCTCATCGCACATGGCGTCGAGCGATGCCTCGAGGCGCGCACGCGCTGCCATACGGTCCACAGGGATGTCTTTGTAGCCGTCTGGTACCCAGATGTTGTTAACAGCCGAAGAGCCAAGCTCCTCCCCCATCTTTGCCGCGATGTTGCGCGTGCGACGGCCATGCTCGACCCAGAAGTCGCGGATGCCTTTGTCAGGGTGGCTTAAGGTGAGATTGTCGTCGGCTTTCTCATGCGCGAAGAAAGTCGGATTGAAATCGAGACCAATGCCCTGATCCTTGGCCCAATCGACCCAAGAGGCGAAGTGGTGGTATTCGATTTCGTCGCGGTCGGGCGTTTCGTCCGTGTCGAGGTAAATGGAGTGCAGGTTAAGCCTGTGTGTGCCGGGGATTTGACCGTAAGCAAATTCGAGGTCAGCTCGGAGTTCATCCGGTGTTCGGGCGCGGCCCGGGTGGTTGCCTGTCGCCTGAATACCACCTCCAGAGGTGCCGCTACGGGTTTCGAACCCCACCACGTCGTCACCTTGCCAGCAATGCATCGAGATCGGGATCGTAGCAAGCCGGTCAAGCGCTGCTTCAGTATCGGTGCCCCAATCGGCAAAAACTGCCTTTGCGCTTTCGTAGGTCATAAGATTCTTCTCCTAGCGCGTAAAGGCCTGAACGTTGCCGGCGTCGACATTGACGATATTGCCAGTTGATTTCGCGGACTTGTCCGATGCAAAGAAATAGGCCGCCTCGGCGATGTCCTCAGGCAGGACCGAACGCTTTAGCATCGAACGCTGGCGATACATCTCTTCCAGACCACCCTTGTCGGTGCCGTAGGTCGACGCGCGTTGGTCGAGCCACTCACCCTCCCAGATGCGCGACCCACGAAGGACGGCGTCAGGGTTGACGACGTTGACACGGATGCCGGCCTCAGCGCCTTCAAGCGCAAGACAGCGCGCCAGATGGATTTCGGAAGCCTTAGCGGTGCAATAGGCTGACGCATTCGGGCTGGCTGCGAGCCCGTTCTTCGAAGCGATGAAGACGATCGAGCCGCCAATACCCTGAGTCCGCAGAACCTTGAACGCCTCGCGACTGACAAGGAAATAGCCCGTGGACAGGATTTCCATGTTCTTGTTCCAAAGCGCGAGCGAAGTATCTTCAACCGGGGCAGACGAAGCGATACCAGCGTTCGAGACGAGGATATCGATGCCGCCAAACTCGACGGCTGTCTCGGCGAAGGCCGCGAAAACGGCGTTCTCATCAGTGACATCCATCCGGACGCTACGAACGACATCATCGGAGTAGCGGGATTTCAGGTTCTCTTCGACGGACCCGAGGGCGTCCGCGTCGATATCGGCCAGGACGACACAGGCCCCCTCGGACAGGTAGCGTTCCGCAGTAGCCGCACCAATGCCGCCGGCTCCGCCAGTGACGAGCGCAATGCGTCCGGCGAGCGATTTCGGCGTGGGCATACGCTGTAGCTTGGCTTCTTCAAGCAGCCAGTACTCGATATCGAAGGCTTCCTGTTCGGGCAGGCCAACGTATTCACTGACAGATGACGCGCCGCGCATCACGTTGATGGCATTGACATAAAACTCCCCCGAAATGCGCGCAGTGGCCTTGTCTTTGGCAAACGTGATCATGCCGACGCCGGGAACCAGGTAGACGACCGCATTCGGATCTCGGATCGCCGGGCTGTCGTCGTGCTTGCAGCGTTCGTAGTAGGCGGCGTAGTCGTCTCGATAGGCGGCGACCTGAGATGGCAGGCCTTCAAGAACGGCGTCCACATTGTTCTCTGCCGGGTCAAAGTCCACGACCAGCGGACGAATTTTCGTCCGAAGGAAGTGGTCGGGGCACGACGTGCCGAGCGCAGCATGCGGTCGCATATTCTTGGCATTCACGAATTCGAGGACGGTTTCGCTGTCATCGAAATGGCCAACCATGTGCTGTTTGCCTGAAACCATTCCGCGGATCGCGGGCATCAGGCGCGCGGCTACGGCCCGGCGGTCAGCTGGCGCAAGGCTGTTGTGAACCGCTCCGCCGAAAGCCGCGACATCAGCCGTTTTGGCCTCGAACCAGTCCGTCGCTTTCTGAATGATCGCGAGAGATAGCTCGTAACACTCCTTGGCGTCATCCGCCCAAGTGAAAAGGCCATGCGATTCAAGCACCACGCCCTTGGCATCTGGGTTCTTCTTGCAAAAGTCTTCCAGCCAGAGCCCGAGTTCATAGCCCGGTTTTTTCCATGGTAGCCAGCCGATCTCGTCGCCGAATATCTCTTGCGTCAGTTCTTTTGAGTTCTTCGAAGCGGCGATGGCGATGATCGCATCCGGGTGCAGGTGGTCGACGTGCTTCTGCGGGACATAAGCGTGGAGCGGTGTATCGATCGAGGCCGCGCGCGGGTTGAGCCTGAACGTGCAGTGCGGGAGGTATCCGACCATCTCGTCTTCGAACTCGACGCCGCGGTAGAGACCTTTCAACGCGACCAGCTTATCCATGTAAAGCGTCGCGAACCCGTCCATCTTGATGGAACCAATGTCACCGCCCGAGCCTTTGACCCAGAGGACTTCGACATCCTCACCAGACAACGGGTCCTGCTCCATCACCTTGGCCGACGTGTTGCCGCCGCCGTAGTTGGTGATGCGCTTGTCCGAGCCCAAGAGATTGGAGCGATAGAGAAGCTTTTCCGACTCGCTCATCGTTGCTGCTGCACAGTTGTCCCAGAGGTTCTCAAGTGGTTGTTTCTCTAAGGTCTTCAACATCTGGCCCTCCCGGCTGCGTCCAAAATTCGGATGTGCGTTGTCGATGAGGGTGAGCGAGATGCGTTGTTTTGTCAATCATTAACGATCAATTTCAATCATGCTGCATTGCAGAATGACTGAAAGTGATTGAAATTGATTGACAGATGATGCGAATCTGGACATCGTGGAGTACCAAGGGAGGCGAAAATTGCACGAAACTGAGCGTCATACTGTAATCTTGTCGGCGGTTCAGGATCGCCCATTCGCCAGCGTTGTCGATCTTTGCGGGCTAACCGGCGCGTCCGAGGCCACCATTCGTCGCGACATTTCCACGCTTCACATACAGAAAAAGCTGCGCCGTGTTCGCGGGGGTGCCGAAGCGATTGCACCGCCACAATTCGTCGGCCTCGCGGGGCGGACGTTTGCAGTGAATGAAACAATACGAATAGACGAAAAGCAGGCGATCGCACAAGCTGCGGTCGAACTTTGCAAAGATGGCGACCCGATCATCATCAACGGGGGCACCACGACCTTCCAGATGGTGCACCCGCTGGCCAACAGGCGGATGCAGGTCTTCACCAACTCGTTTCCGATTGCCGAGCACCTGCTCAAGCACTCGAAGAACACGGTCATGCTGCCAGGTGGTGCGATTTACCGCGAGCAAAACATCATTCTTTCCCCGTTTGAAAATGACGTCACGCGCAACTTCTATGCGCGTCGCATGTTCATGGGTGCTCAGGGCATTGGCCCACTGGGTCTGATGGAGGGCGATCCGTTGCTCATCCAGGCTGAGGAAAAATTGATGGGGCAAGCGGACGAGCTGATCGTTCTGGTCGACAGCAGCAAGTTCGACGCTCGCTCCAGCCTCGTGCTCTGTCCGCTGGATCGAATTGACACTGTCATCACCGATGCGGGGATCTCGGATCGCACTGCTGCGATGCTGGAAGCCGCTGAAATCAAACTGATCGTGGCGGAAGGGAATGCCGCGGCCGAAACCGGTTCGACTTAAGCGAACCATTCACTATCGCTCGACGGGGAGGATTATCCATGAGCATTACCAGAAGACTGTTTGGCGGCACCGCGATAGCAGCCGCAATGCTGGCCGGAAGTGCTGTGCACGCACAAGACGATATGCGTATCGCGCTCGTGGTTAAGGCACTGGGTATTGGCTTTTTTGAAGCAGCTGCGGAAGGCGCTGAGGAAGCGGCGGCTGAGCTTGGCAACGTCGAGATCATCTATACCGGGCCGACCGACACCACCGCTGAAGGCCAGATTGAGGTCATCAACTCGCTGATCGCCCAAGGTGTCGACGCCATCGCGATTTCCGCCAATGACCCAGATGCTGTCTCGCCCGCGCTCCAGCGGGCTATGCAGCGCGGCATCACGGTTATCTCGTGGGACTCGGGCGTCAACGAAGAAGGTCGGATGATGCACCTGAACCCGTCTTCGACCCCGCTGATCGGAAACACAATCATCAAGCTTGCCGCCGACCACATGCCCGATGGTGGCCAGGTGGCTATCCTGTCGGCATCTGCAACCGCGACAAACCAGAACGCCTGGATTGCAGCCGCGGAAGAGGTGCTCCCGAACTACGAGGGGATCGAGCTGGTCGCCACGGTTTACGGCGATGACCTGTCCGACAAGTCCTACCGTGAAGCACAGGGCCTTATGGCATCCTATCCGGATCTCAAAGCTATCATCGCGCCAACCACGGTCGGCATTCTTGCGTCGTGCCAGGCCGTATCTGACGCTGGCAAGATCGGAGAGATCAACGTCACCGGACTTGGCTTGCCGTCCGAGATGGCTGGCTGCGTCGAGTCTGGTGCGACGGAGAGCTTCGCCATCTGGAACCCGATCGACCTTGGCTATTCGGCAACGATGATCGCGCACGCTCTTGCCGCGGGTGCCGCGACGGCTGAACCGGGCGCGGAAATCCCGACGGGTCGTATGGGTTCTGTCACGCTCGATGACACGAACGCCGCCGCGATGTCGGATCCGTTCACCTACGACGCGTCCAATATCGATCAGTTCAAAGACATTTTCTGATCGTCGAAGTTGATCGGCGCAGCATGACCGCTGCGCCGACATTCCTCCGAAATGGCAGCTGACCCTGATGTTGATGGAAGCAGAGAAAAAGTCCGAGCCCGCCAGCGCTGAAAACGATATGCCGGCACTTGCGCTGAACGGAGTGACAAAGACGTTTCCGGGCGTCACCGCATTGTCTGAGGTTTCGCTAGAACTCTTCCCGGGCAAGGTCACGGCATTGGTTGGAGAGAATGGCGCCGGAAAGTCCACCGTCGTCAAGATCCTGACCGGCATCTATCAGCCGAACGGCGGCCAAATCGAAATCGATGGATCGCCCATTCGGTTTCCGACGGCACAGGACGCTGGCGACGCGGGTGTCACCGCAATCCATCAGGAAACGGTCCTCTTCGACG
The DNA here is from genome assembly GCF_056159225.1 of Ruegeria sp. AWH4_226. NCBI lineage: Bacteria > Pseudomonadati > Pseudomonadota > Alphaproteobacteria > Rhodobacterales > Roseobacteraceae > Ruegeria > Ruegeria sp. AWH4_226. Next base: position 430,394 of record NZ_JBSWUU010000003.1, read on the forward strand.
AATTGTCGGTGGCAGAGAACGTGTTTCTCGGCCACGCACCACGAGGGCGCTTCGGCTTAATCGATACCTCTGTGATGATGGACAGGGCCCGCGAAATTCTTGAGGGCATCGGCGCCAACATCGATCCCAGAACGAAACTCAAAGACCTTGGCATCGCGAACAAGCACCTCGTGGCAATTGCCCGTGCGCTATCGATCGACGCACGTGTGGTGATCATGGACGAGCCGACCGCCGCGCTTAGCCAGAAAGAAATCGAAGAGCTTTATGAGCTGGTCGAGGAACTGAAATCTCAGGGCAAAGCCATTCTCTTTATCAGCCACAAGTTCGATGAAATATTCCGTATCGCCGACGATTACACGGTTTTCCGGGACGGTGCGCTCGTCGGGAACGGCGCGATCGCCGATGTGACCGAGGCCGAGCTCGTCAAGATGATGGTGGGCCGGGATGTCAGCCAGATTTTTCCCGACCGGGAGCACAATACCGGTGACGAGATTCTCCTGGTCGAAGGCTATGAACACCCCACCGAGTTCGCGGACATCAGTTTCAGTCTGCGCCGTGGAGAGATTTTGGGCTTTTACGGTCTTGTGGGCGCGGGGCGTTCAGAGTTCATGCAATCGCTCTTTGGCATAACCCGTCCCTCGGCCGGTGAAGTGACCATCGACGGCGAGCGAGAAATCATTCGCTCCCCTGCCGACGCGGTTGGTAAGGGCATTGTCTATGTGCCAGAAGATCGGGGCCGACAGGGCGCCATTACAGCGCTTCCGATTTTTCAGAACGTCACGCTCCCATCGCTTGGCCGTACTTCCAAGAATGGTTTTCTGAAGCTGGCTGAGGAATTCAAGCTTGCGCGGGAATACACTGAACGGCTCGACCTGCGTGCAGCCTCGCTGGACACCGACGTGGGCAATCTGTCCGGCGGCAACCAACAGAAGGTTGTGATCGCAAAGTGGCTCGCCACCCAGCCAAAGGTCATCATCCTTGATGAACCAACCAAGGGCATCGACATCGGGTCCAAGGCCGCGGTGCACGAGTTCATGGCGGAACTGGCCGCTCAAGGGTTGGCGGTCATCATGGTCAGCTCTGAAATCCCCGAGGTTCTAGGCATGTCTGATCGCGTCATCGTCATGCGCGAGGGCCGGATTGCCGCGGAACTTTCGGGCGACGACATGGCCCCGGAAACACTCGTGCGGCACGCGGCCGGAATCTAAAGGTGCGAACCATGCCGAAGCAAATCCTCATGTCCCGCGAAGTGCTGCTGACCGGCGCAATCGCCCTTCTTCTCGCGATCATCGCCACGCGCTTCCCCGCGTTCATTACGCCATCGAACCTGGCCAATGTTTTCAACGATACCGCGCCGCTGATCCTGTTGGCCATCGGCCAGATGATCGTGATCCTGACGCGCTGTATCGACCTGAGCGTCGCGGCAAACCTCGCCCTGACGGGGATGGTCGTTTCAATGATCAACGTCGCCATGCCGGGGCTGCCTGTGCCGATAATCATCTTCGTCGCGGTTGCCTTCGGTGCACTGCTTGGAATGGTGAATGGTGTCCTTGTCTGGAAGCTGGCGATCCCCCCGATCGTTGTCACCCTCGGGACGATGACAATCTTTCGTGGCACGATCTTTCTCTTGTCCGATGGCAAGTGGATCAACGCGCACGAGTTCAGCGATCCGTTCAAGGCTTTCCCCCGGGCAGAACTTCTTGGTCTGCCGCTGATGAGCTGGATCGCCATCGCAGCAGTCATTTTCTTCTCCATCGTAATGTCCCGAACCACCCTTGGCCGGGCGTTCTATGCCGCCGGGGGCAACCCGCACGCGGCGACTTACGCCGGGATAGATGTCGGTCGTACCCAGTTCTGGGCTTTCACCATTTCGGGCGCGCTTGCGGGTTTGACCGGATATCTCTGGGTGTCTCGCTTCGCGGTCGCCTTTGTCGATCTCGCCGGAGGGTTCGAGCTCAGCGTCGTTGCAGCCTGTGTTATCGGCGGAGTCGCCATCATGGGAGGTATCGGCACGGTTGTCGGAGCAATGCTCGGTGCGTTGTTCCTCGGCATCATCAGCAACGCGTTGCCGGTCGTAAACATCTCTCCTTTCTGGCAACTCGCAATTTCCGGAGGCGCGATCATCATCGCAGTCGCCCTGAATGCACAGGCGAACCGTGAGAAGGGCCGGATCATCCTCAAGCGCGCGGAGCATGCGACATGACCGACACCACCCGCTTTATTCCGGATCGTCTGCAATCGCCGCTGGAACGGCGTCTGAAGAGCTGGGAGACTCTGCTGCTGGCTGTCGCCATCGCGATTTTCATCGTGAACAGCTTCACATCGCCCTATTTCCTGAACGCTTGGAACCTAAGCGATATGACGTTCAACTTCACGGAAAAGGCGATGATCGCTTTCGCGATGGCGCTTTTGATCATTGCCGGCGAGATCGACCTTTCCGTGGCCTCGATAATCGCGCTGGCGTCGACGGCCATGGGCGCCGCGGTGCAGGTTGGCGTGGGCACGCCGGGGCTGGTACTGATCGGTCTCGGTGTCGGGTTGATCTGCGGGGCTTTCAACGGCTTTCTTGTCACAAAGATGGGACTGCCATCCATCGTGGTGACCATTGGCACGATGAGCCTCTTTCGCGGCATCAGCTACATCGCTCTCGGTGATCAGGCCTATCGAGGTTACCCGTCGGATTTCTCGTTCTTCGGACAGGGCTACGTGTTCTGGGTGATCTCGTTTGAGTTCGTACTCTTCGCCATCATCGCCCTCATATACTTTGTCATTCTTCACAAAACGAACTTCGGTCGGGCGGTTTATGCCATAGGAAACAACGCGATCGGCGCAGAGTTCTCGGGCATTCGCGTCGCCCGTGTGAAATTCATCCTGTTCCTGTTGACCGGGCTCATGTCCGGTGTTGCTGCCATCTGTCTGACCTCGCGACTGGCTTCGACCCGCCCATCCATTGCGTTCGGTTGGGAACTAGAGATCGTGACGATGGTGGTACTGGGTGGGGTCAGCATCCTTGGCGGATCCGGATCGATCCCAGGTGTCGTGATCGCGGCTTTCGTAATGGGGCTGGTCACCTTCGGCCTTGGCCTGCTCAACGTACCAGGCATCGTGATGTCTATTGTGATCGGACTCCTCCTGATCGGGGTCATTGCATTGCCGCGCCTTTGGGAAAAGTGGAGAGCGTGATGGAGAAATATGCGTTCAAGATGCACCTTAATCCCGGGATGAAGGCCGAGTACAAGACGCGCCACGACGAGATATGGCCAGAGCTTGTGACCCTTCTGAAAGAGGTGGGGGTCTCGGACTATTCCATCCATCTCGACGAAGCGACGAATATCCTTTTTGGCGTTCTCTGGCGCACAGACGATCACGGAATGGATGATCTTCCGTCCCAAGACATCATGAAGAAGTGGTGGGCGCACATGGCCGATATCATGGAAACACATGATAACAATGAGCCGGTCACTGTTCCGCTCACAAACGTCTTTCACATGTCATGACCAGCGGACACGTCGCGGTTATCGATATCGGCAAGACAAATGCCAAACTGGCGCTCGTGCGGCGTTCAGACCTGTCCGAAGTTGCCGTCGTCACCAGGCCAAATACCGTCCTGCCGGGCGCGCCGTATCCTCACTTCGACGTCGAAGGCCATTGGCAATTCCTCTTGGATAGGCTCGCGTCCTTCCATGCGGAGTACGGGATCGAAGCCATCACGATCACGACACACGGCGCAGCGGGCGCTTTGATCGCTGCGGATGGATCGCTTGCGGCGCCAATTCTCGACTACGAGCACACAGGTCCGGACGAATGCGCGAAGGCTTATGACACGATCAGGCCGCCTTTTTCAGAAACAGGGTCGCCCCGTTTGAAAATGGGTTTGAATCTGGGGGCGCAGCTTCATTGGCAGTTTGCACGCGATCCACTGCTAAAGGAGCGCGTCTCTCACGTCGTGACCTATCCTCAGTTCTGGGCGCACAGACTAACCGGCGTCTTCGCTACTGATTTCACGTCGCTGGGCTGCCATACGGACCTATGGAATCCCTACAAAGGCCAGTTTTCATCTTTGCCGGCCAAACTGGGTATCGCGGACAAGATCGCGCCACCGCGCAAACCCGGTGATATTCTGGGCAGTGTTACTGCGGAGGTCGCGCAACATACAGGTCTGCCTGTGGAAACACCTGTCTATTGCGGCATTCACGACTCGAACGCCTCTCTTCTCTCGCATCTCGTCGCTCAAGAGTCCCCTTTCAGCGTGGTCTCGACCGGCACTTGGGTGATTGCTATGGCAGTGGGGGGGCGATCGGTGACCTTGGACCCGTCATTCGACACACTGGTCAACGTGAACGCATTTGGTGATGCCGTGCCTTCCGCCCGCTTCATGGGGGGACGGGAACACGATATTGCTCTCGGAGGATCAGCTGTTCAGGCTGTGGAGTCTGACATGTTAGAGGTGCTGGGAAGCGGCAGCATGCTTTTGCCTGCTGTCGTGTCCGAGACAGGCCCGTTTGCCGGGACTCGTGCAAGGTGGGTGGGGGACGAGCCGTCGTTGGGGACAGGGAAACGAAGCGCCGCCGTCGGCTTTTATCTTGCCTTGGTCACGTCCTATTGTCTTGAGCTCATTGGTCACGACGGCCCAGTAATTGTTGAAGGACCGTTCGCTCGAAATGTGGCGTATCTGACGATGCTTGGAGCGGCATCGCATTCGTTCGTGGTGCCCATGAATAGTGCAACGGGAACGAGCCAAGGAGCAGCCCTTCTCGTGGCGCCGGGTGATTTTCCACAAAACCAAATACCCGTAGTTCCAGTCACTGACTCACGGATGAGCGAGGCTCTTTCGAGTTATGCGGCCACGTGGAATCACAGGCTTGCTAAAGTCTGACCGGGCGATGTGCGCTCCGGGCTAAAGAATAAGACCTTCGATGCGACTGGTGCAAATGGCGGCTTTGGGCCGTCCTCATCTGAACAACACGGATCTGCCGCCTAAATGCTGCGCTTGCTCCGATGTCGGGAGCAACAGCTTCTTTTGCGCCGAAGCATTCGGGCGAAGAGCCGAAAGAAGAGGTTCGCCTCAAACCACTTGTTCCAACATGGACTAGGAAGCCGAATACAGATTTGAAGCCGTCGTCCAGCCGAAATAGCGGCCTTTGATGCGGCGTTCAATGCGGTTCAGATCGTTAGTGGTGGGATCGTGGACCGGTTGGGCGTTCGGCCCAATGTCATTTGCGGTTCTTACCATTTTGGCGGTATCTGAAGCGTGGTGTCATCGTACTCAACCCCCTCTGTTATTGAATAACAATTTGGACAGGCCCTAAGGTTCGGACCTGGGTGTCGATGTATCGACAACTACGAACTCTATTCCGGCTCTCAAAAAGGGTAGTAACGTATGTCAATGAAGCGGGTTGTCTTGGTATTGGCTATTTTGTTGCTGGCGGGATGCGTGTCACCGGCGACTCCGCCATCGGCACCCATCCCAAATCCGGGTCGCGCGAGTGCACAAGTTAGTTCACAGCAGGCACAAGTGAGATTTCAGCAGGTCGCCTCTCGAATTGAACCCGTCGCAGAAAGAGAATGTCGCCGCCAAACTCGGGGAGTGAATTGTGACTTTTTGATCCGGATTGATCCAAACAAAAAAGCACCCTCAAACGCGTATCAGAGTTTGAGCAAGTCTGGACGCCCCGTTATCACAATGACCCAAGCGCTGACACGTGATGTGAACAATGCCGATGAACTTGCATTTGTTATGGCGCATGAAGCCGCGCACCATATTCAAGGCCATTTGGCGCGCCGTGCTCAAAACGCAGCCGCAGGTGCAGTTATTTTGGCGGGTCTGGCAACAATTGCCGGGACTGGACCGAATGACATTGCCGCAGCACAAGACCTTGGAGCCTTTGTCGGTGGTCGCAGCTATTCGAAAGACTTCGAGCTGGAAGCTGATCGGCTAGGCACGATTATAGCCTACAAAGCGGGATATGATCCACTCAAAGGTGCGCTCTACTTCGCACGAGTTCCTGATCCTGGTGATCGGTTTCTCGGGACGCATCCTCCCAATGCTCAACGATATTATGCGGTGCAAGACACAATGGCCCAGATCGGTCGTTGACCAATTTGAGTTTATGACTTGCACGGCCGTCAAGCGCGAGTACGAGCAATCTACTCTCTCGCACAGGCAGCGAATGGCAGGTTCGATCAGCTGCACTACAGCATTCACATGTCGCGTTTAACGGCAGGAAAGGCCACTCCTCACCGTTGGCCCGTCAGGCCTGGCTTTGATCGATGCCGCACCACCATATGACCGTTTCGAGCCCAATTTCGCAGAATACTACACAATGCTCGAATGGCTGCTTTTGCTCATCTGCCGCCAACCATACCAGCAATCATTGCGCCCAGCGCGACAAGGTGGACAAGCATAAGCGCCTTGTCATTCCATAGTGCGCCAACGGCGAACCAACCAACGACACCGACAAGAAACATGTATAGGTTCCATGGTGCCCAGCCAAACCCCGTTGCAGTGTATCCCATGATCTGAACGGCGGATGCGCCCCACTTGACCGCGAAGACAAGGCGCTCGCGCGGCGATCCAAGGACCAAGGCATCAGACTGCACGGGTCAAGCCTCCGTCGATACGCAGGTTTTGTCCCGTCATGTAGCCACCACCTTCCGAGGCGAGCCACGAAATAAGAGAAGACACTTCCGACGCCAACCCGTAACGCCCCATGGGAATACGCGCTTTGCGGTCTTCGGTTTCGGGCAGGCTGTCGATGAAGCCCGGAAGGACGTTGTTCATGCGAATGTTCTCTGACGCATATTTGTCCGAGTAGAGCTTCGTGAATGCAGCAAGACCGGCCCGGAATACCCCCGACGTTGGGAAAAGAGGGTCGGGTTCGAATGCCGCGAAGGTTGAGATATTGATGATTGCTCCGCCGCCCTGCGCCTGCATTGTAGGTGTGACAAGCCTTGTCGGGCGGATCACGTTCATCAGGTAGACTTCCATCCCTTTATGCCATTCGTCGTCGCTGATTTCGAGAACCGGACCCTTCGGTCCGTGGCCAGCAGAGTTCACCAAGACGTCAATACGGCCCCAACGATCCTTCGCGCCTTCGAGCAAAGCGTTCAGCGCTTCTCCGTCTAGGTTAGAGCCGGTCACGCCAAAGCCGCCGAGTTCGCCGCCGAGCGCCTCACCCTTGCCGGACGAGGACAGGATGCCAACCTTGAACCCATCTTCCGCCAATTTGCGGGCTGCATCCGCTCCCATGCCGCTGCCGCCCGCTGTGATCAGAGCTACTTTTTCTACTGACATAACTAGTGCCCTTTCATGATTAGACTTTATATGGCTCGCTCAATGAGAAAGTTCGATTGAGAATTGATGTTACATAACAGTAGAAATACTATTGCAAAATGACTGACCTTCCCCCGCTCAATAGTTTGCGTGCTTTCGATGCAGCAGGCCGTCGCCTTAGTTTCCGAGCCGCCGCTGATGAATTGGGCGTCACGCAAGGGGCCGTGGCACAACACGTGCGTCAGCTCGAAGCGCATCTTGATGTGGCCTTGTTTGAACGGGTGCCGAAGGGCCTGCGGTTTACATCGGTCGGACGCAGCTTTCACAAACGGATCGCTGACGTGTTCGCAGACCTTCGATCCGCAACGGCCGAATTGAAGCCAGAGCCGAACAAAGTCCTTATCAGCGTCACCCCGACTTTCGCTGCAAAATGGTTGATCCCCAACCTGCCGGATTTTTCGGCAGCACACCCGAATATTGATTTGCGGATCATGGCCACTGAGAAAGTCTCGAGCTTTCATAGCGACGGGATAGAACTTGCAGTGCGCCAAGGGTCGCCACCCTTCGGCGCTTCACTGGACGTAACGCTTTTGTTCAAGCAATCGCTCATCGCGGTAGCCGCGCCAAAATTCGCGGCCAAAGACGGTAATCTTCTTGATCCAGAAACCCTCACTAAACTGCCGAAGATCCATGACACCCATGATCTATGGCCCAGCTATCTTGCGCAATTAGGCGTCGAGGACCAGTCTCCCCGTGACCTCCGCTTGAGCCAAACGTCACTTGCGGTCGACGCAGCCATCGCTGGACAAGGCGTGGCCTTGGTAAGCCGGTTTCTCGTAGCTCATGACATTGAAGCCGGACGCTTGGTCGAGGTTGGCGCAGCCTGGGACGTGGGCAGAAATGACTTCTATGTCCTCATGTCGCGAGCCACTAAAAACCATGAGTCGGTGGCCAACGTTGTGGCGTGGCTCAAGTTGCGCTCTGCCGAAGATACCTAAGTGCCTTGAATGTAAAGCAGTCATTCGCATCATTCGGGCGAATGGTAGCTTTTTCCGCATGTGAGACGATCAACAGCAGTGCAGCGAACATCCGGTTCGGATTTGGGCGTAGTCGGCCGACCCTAACGGCCGCTTCTGTTGTTTCGGTTTGTTCTTTTTGCGCTTGCAGCGAACGACTGGAACCAGCCCGATTCATTAGAATAACAACGCGTTCTGGCGCAATAAGTACCGGCGCGGGCTGCACTGCCGTGCTTATTTTTGGGGCCAGCGGGATTTAGACAAGCCAAACGCCTCTGGCCATCAGGGTGAGGGCGCTGCCCTCCCCCTCGGGCAACCCTATTAGACAACACCGTGTCCTCGGCTGAGCCTGCGGGCCGCACCACCCCTGTCGAATAGCATTGCCTCGCCCGCTCCCGCGTTCGCCACGTGGCAGATCAGCAGAAACAGGCAGCTTCGCTGTCTGATCTGCAAATCAGCCCTGATTTCCCAAAAGGGAAGCCAGATCAAACGAAACTCTTAGCGGGAGAATTAAAATGGGAGATTTGGGTCAGTTTGAGACGCAAAGGTCAAATTCAACTGATGTCCAACATCGGGGGTGCCTTCTAATGTCGAACGTTCACCCCGTTTCTAGTCCAACTGTGACGGTTGGGTCAGGTTCGTGTGACGTTCAACAGGAATGTCGGGCGACACATAGTTTTGCCATTAGGCAAAATCTAAGCTATTGAATTTGCTAATTCTTGGTTGTTTCTTTCGCGTAACCCTTACCATTTGCGACTCAAAGATCTGCCATAAAACCCGAGTGTCCTTTTCAACCGTCGTTGCTCTCCTTTTATTGGTCGGCAGGACAAAGCTCGAAGTCTATTTAGACTCCGCGCGCAACACAGGGCACTTTTAGTGGAATGAGAAATTCGCCAAGCAACCAAATGCGAGTTTGAAACAGAAAAGATAGAACCTGTTGTGGCGTTTGTTCTGCCGTTTAGAACAACTGCTTCTCTTTCGCCAGTAGCGCGGCTTGCGTTCGATTGGAAACGCCCAATTTTGCCAGCACGTTTTTTACATGCAGCTTTACCGTAACCTCTTGGATTCCTAGGTTTCGGGCAATTTCCTTGTTGGAGAGGCCGATGCAGAGCTGTTCCAGCGTCTGCATCTCCCGGCCGGACAGGGTGGCAAAAACGCCAGATGACACCACTGGCTCATCTGCCTGTCCGAAATCAAAGGGAAAATACCGTTCGCCTGACAGTACAAACTTGATGGCGTTGACCAGCGACACGGCTTTCAACGACTTGGGAATAAACCCGTTTGCACCGTTCTCCATTGCCTTGTTGGCAACCTCCCGGTTGGCGACACCTGACATCAGTGCAACCTTAGTCGCAGGAAAGGCCTGACGAGCGCGACTGAGGCCATTCAAACCGTCCATTCCCGGCATGTGATAGTCGAGGATCAGCAGATCGATGGAATCCAGACCGCGCATCAATTCCAACGCTTCTTCCAAATTGGCAGCGGTTTGAACTTTGAAGTCGTCTACGGTTTCCAGATAGGCCGCGATTGTGTCGCGGACCAGATCATGGTCGTCAGCTAAGAGGATATTAGGCATGTCCACAGTGTCCTTACGCTGAACGCATTCACAACCAAAAAATCAGGCCAAATCATGACGGAACTATACTTTGGTATAGTTGCCTATGCCAATGCTCTGATGACCGTGGGGGATCAATAGTTATAACCTAGTTTACCTGACCCGGAGTCTATTCAATGGCACAAAAACACTACTCGCGAATTTACGTCGTGCTGTTCATGCTATTGCTGAGTTTAGTCACTCCGGCCACAGCTCGGGCAGAGATGACGTTGGCAGTAACAACATCAGGCTCTAACTCCGCAACCGTCGAATTCAGCCTTCAAGATCTTGACGCAATGGACCAGGTGACATTCAGCACCTCAACGATCTGGACAGATGATAAAGTTACGTTCTCGGGTGTGCCGCTAAAAGCCCTGCTTACCGAATTGAACACAGACGGCACCAGTATCGAGATAGTGGCCTTAAACGATTACAAGGTCACGATGCCACTGGCTGAACTTGAAAACGACGCTCCGATCATCGCCACTCGCATGGATGGCGAGACGATGTCTGTTAGGGATAAGGGGCCGTATTGGGTTGTTTTCCCATACGATCAGGATCCCAAATACCGGGCTGAAACGATCTACACGTTCAGCGTATGGCAGCTTAAGCATTTGAAAGTCGTAGATTAGCAAGCTGAGTGTGCTTACGGTGACCTCAAGCAGGAGGTTGCAATTGAAGCCAGAGTTGAACCGATACCGTCTCTTGGTATTGGCAGGCATCTGCCTGTTGATCATCTTGTTCGCAACAATGGTCTCGAACCTGTTAACACAGGTACGCGACTTGTCGAGTGCTGATGAAGACAACATACAGTGGAGCATTTCGCAGCTTGATATCGAGTTTGCGAACCTCGACGCCGTTCTAACCGAGCAAATTGCTGCACAGACAGGCTTCTCTGACCAATTACAGTTGCGTGCAGATATTGCCTTAAGTCGTTTGAACGTTGTCAATTCTGGGCGGGCTCGCGAAATCTATGGTGACATTAGCGAAGCGGCAGAATTGATTGAGCAAATCGAGGTCTTTGGGGACGATGCCGTTGCAATTTTGGATTCGTCCGAGCCACTGGACAAAACTGATCTACTTGAGCTGAAACGCTTGGTTCGTGACGTTCGCCCTGTTGTTCGAGAGCTCGCATTGCTGGGTGTCCGGATAGTTGCCGAGCGTTCCGAAGCCCGTCGCGCTGAATTGGCCGGCCAATTGTCTCGAACCGGGGGAATTGCAGTCGCTTTACTGATCCTTATGGCACTCCTGTTACTCTTCATGGATCGACTTTTGCAGCGCTCCGTTCGCAGGGACGCGGCTCTATCTGCATCGTCAAAGCAACTTGCATCGACCGTCGCTGCATCACTAGATGCGATTGTAACTTCAGATAGCTCCGGACGTATTATCGAATTCAACGCTTCGGCCGAGCGTGTTTTTGGTTGGACCCGAGACGAAATTGTTGGGTTGACGATGGAGGACACCTTCATCCCACAGCGTATGCGCGATGCGCACCACAATGGCATGAAGCGTTACCTAGAAACGGGCGCGCCACGTGTCGTTGATGCCGGCCGTATCGAGCTTGCCGCTTTGCGCAAAAGTGGCGAAGAGTTCCCGGTCGAATTAAACGTTACAACTACTCATGATGGTGATGACACCAAGTTCATTGCCTACATCCGTGACATCAGCGAGCGTAAGATCAACGAGCAGAAGCTGATTGATGCCCGCGACCGAGCCGAGAAGACGGACAAGGCCAAATCACAATTCATGACAGTGATGAGCCACGAAATGCGCACCCCCCTGAACGGTATCCTGGGTGTGCTTGATCTGCTTAAGACTATGGCCGCAGATCGGTCATAAGGATACTCGCCGGAAACACGGTTATCGATGGCAGGCGCTGAGCGCGCCTTAATCGATGCAAACGCCGCTCTGAGGGCTTTGCGGCAACGATCTGATGTGAGTTCAGGACCGATCCTTCTAACAGGTTACTCTCGCGGGGGCGTTGTCGCTCTCATGCAGGCCGGAAACGATCCGGAGAACACCGCAGGTGTCATCAATTTCGTTGGAGGATGGATGGGAGAGGGCTTTGGTGACCCCGAAATCAATCCTACACTCTTTCGGCGTGTTGGAAACTTCGACGGCCCGGTTTTGTCGATTTATGGTGAGAACGACACATTTTACAGCTTAGAGCATTCCCAGTCGAACATCGCCGCAATGGAGGAAATGGGAGCCCAAAGCGAGGTCCATGTTGTGTTTGTCCCAGGCCAACTTAATGGCCACTGGGTGATGTTTTGGCCACCTCTTTGGGAAGAGATTGTCAGCGACTACACCCGGCGTATCGAAAGCCGACTTTGATAAGACCGCCCCGAATGGCAGAAAAGTCCGCACTGCGGTCGTCTTCGAACCACGTCTCAAATGGCAGGTTTTCACAATCAACGCATGAATGTCAGCGTCGTAACAAAGTGAGAACGTCTCCGAATGGGTGTTATGTGAAGCGATCTCTGGTTGTATCGTCACCCATCTGAGTCCTCATCACTCCAGTGCCCCAATTCATAAATGCCCTGTTTTTTCATACGACGTATAAAAGCAAGATAGCTTATCACCTGATCGACCTCATCCATGTCTCCGGTGGCATAGGCAACTGCAATCATCTTGAACTGAGCCTCAGGATCCTCCGCTACTTTTTCGTCACACCGATCCGGACTATTTTCAGTCCCAAATGAAGCGGTCCGTGCTTTGTCCACTTCACCCCTCATCTCATTGAGATAGGTCTTCTTACTGAGTTCGGGGGCGTTCTCGCCCAACTTAACCACGGCCTCCCAAATTGGATTGAGCCGTTCAAAAAGATCATTTCGACCATCAATCATGTCTCTTCACCTCGTAGTTTAACAGTTGCTTGTAGTTGGCCTTTAGAAAAAACTGACAGCGGCCTACGCTCCTTAAATACTTGTTACGATCCGTTGCCTGCAGACTGCCCGGGCTGCAGGGCCTCTCTGGTTACCAGATCCGAGCAGAAATCACGTGGCGTGCTCCTGTAAAGCCGGGCCAAACGAGCTACATAACTTGACGGGGTCTCCCCTTCTGTGAAGGGGAGAATTGGGCTCAGCAGGGGCTTCATGCGTCTTCTCCATCTTCAGGCCCGTCTCCGTCGTCCAGGAGCTTTCTTGGATTGATGCGCCCGTAGTCCTCGGCGATGAAGACATTCATCCAGGCTTCAGCTCCATTCCGTTCGCTGTAGACCTCAGCAAAATGCCGAATGCTCAGTTTTGCTTCGAACCCTTCTGTAAACAGCGCATTCGAAACCGCGAGGACAACAATCTCGGCCAAAAGCCCAAACTGATAGTCCGCCGCATGAATCAAACGCATGGCAAAGGCTTCGTTCCTAACCGAAGCATCTACATCGATCTGCGCCCGATCAGCGTATCTTTGAACGATCTTGATGACATGCTCGACATCGCGCACCGCGTGCAATCGTTTGAATTCTATTGGATCAACCCGCCGAGCGAGCTGCGCATCCTGGTTTACGATTTTCTTGAGATCCGGCATCCCGGACAGCAGCAGTCCTACCGGCCAGACGGAGTTCTCCATCAGGGACTTCAGGGTGTTGACCACTGACTGGCGCTCTTTTTCGGTTTGGTAACGGGCCAAATCTTGCGCCTCGTCGAAACCAAGAAAGAGCGTCCGCCGCAATTTGAGTTGCACTTTGACCTGATCCCAGATCGCCGGACCTTGCTTGTTGCCAGCGTAGGGGTATCCCAGCGCCCGAAGCGTAGCTGCACCAACGAACTTCATAGTTGCCGGGCTTGGCACCTGAAGGTCAACAAACTCGCAGAATTCCTTCTCCGGGTCCGTCGCCAGCGCGTGCCTGTATTTATGCTTGAGATACCGAACGGCAGTAGTTTTTCCGCTCCCGGACGGCCCCACCAGCATGATGCTTCGAGCTTGGAATGCGACACCATCGGCCTCATCGGCGCGTCGCTGTTCAAGAATGCTGCCAAAACGCGCATCTAGCTTGTCGTATTCTGATAGCGGGATGTAGAGCTGCCTCAAGCTTTGCACTGTTTTGCGAATGATTTTGTCAAACTGAAACTTCTTGGCGTGTTTATTCATCGTCTTTCTCCTCGGACTCGTCTGATCCGCTCTGATCGCCGTCGCCGTCCAGCTCGTCACTGAAGAGCCACTCCCTCTCGTCCTCCTCTGGCAGTATTGGTTCTTCCTCGGGCAGCGGACCGGGAAGGTAGGGAATTTCATCCGACAGGAATCCGGTGCCCTGATCCGGAATCGGAGCGTTCGTGTCGGAGGCAATGTCTGGATCGAACCCCAAAGACAGCCGAGGCGAAAGCTCTCGTTCAAGCGCTGAGTGTGCGGCGCAGTAAGGATTGTCGTCGAAGGTGATCTGCCTCGCCCCACGGCGTGCCACTGCCAGCAATGTCGCAAGCATTCCGGTCATTTTGAGGCCTCCATCGACATTCCCCGGACGTCACTTCGGGTTGAAGGCGAGGATGCAGTGCGCTGGTACCAATCATCTGAAAAGGTGCGACGGGGCTTCTGCAGCATCTGTGGATCAACACTGTTCTGGGATCCGATCCAACATGACTGGACGGCTGTGGCTATGGGCATGTTCGATGGAGCAACGCATACGTCTCTCGCGATGCATATCTTTGTGTCCGAAAAAGGGGACTACTACGAGATCGCAGACGGCCTTCCTCAGAATGAGCGGTAACGCGACACAGAATTGGTCTTGGGACACAGTGATGGGACAAAAGCTGATTTTGCTGACAGGCTGTTCTGGTGGGGGAAAGTCGACTTTGCTTCAGGCGCTCGGCAAACGTGGGCACACTACGGTGCCAGAGCCTGGTCGACGGATCGTTGCGGATGAGCTGGCCCGCGCGGGTCACGCTTTGCCGTGGGTGAACATGCACGCATTCGCCTTGCGAGCCGTTGAGGTTGCAAGGACCGACTTGCACGCAGCGCGTGAGTCAGAAGGTTGGGTCTTCTTTGATCGCGGCTTAGTTGATGCTGCGGTTGCCTTAACGAGTTCTGGTGGACCCGACCTATCAGAAACACTTGGAACATCGCGGCAATATGCAAAGCACGTTTTCGTAGCCCCTCCATGGAAGGATCTTTTTACGCAGGACGCTGAGCGCAGGCACGACTTCAGTGAAGCACTTCAGGAGCATCGCCGCATTGTGCTCGCACTCGATACGCTTGGCTACTTGAGAACGGAGCTGCCAAGAGTATCAGTGCAACAGCGCGTTGAATTCGTTCTGAGCATGTGCGGTGCAGCTTAGACCAGTGGTCCGCTTAGAAGTCGTCATGCTCTCGACTCTGCACCCGCAGCGAATGGCGGCAATGCGGGCTGCGACCGCAGCATCGGTGGTGGGCAACCAAGGTCTCTTATGGGCCGATGGCGAAGCCGGCCTGCGTGTTTAGATTTCTACGGCTTCGGAAATCGTCAATGCAGCTTCAAGATAGGCGCCTAGGTATCCAACGGTGCTGTCCATCTTCGTATCTGAGCTTGAGAACCATCGCTGAGGCATTCTGCCATTGTTATCAACACAATTCGAAGCCCTGACACACTTGATGTTCGGGTTTCAGGTAACTCGCGGCTCTTCACTCTAGAACTACGAGGCTTGGAATAAGCCATCAGCCCAGAAAGTACCCAACACATCGGTCTGGGCGAATAATCATTTTAGGCAACGTGGTTGACTGGCAGGCCGGGATCAGAGTTGTTGACACTTGCCCGTTGTGATGCCCATGCCCACCAATCGGATAAAGCGGATGTGTCGCAAACTCTGGGGTCTAGTTGACGAGCATGCGTGATCTGAGGTTTGTGTTCGTCGAATAGTTTTCGAACAGGTTGTTTGAACATGATCTCATTGAAGGGCTGTCATTTCCCCAAGGATGCAGTTTTGTACGCTGTGTACTTCTATCTGCGATACACGGTGTCGTATCGGGACTTAGAAGAAATCCTGGCAGAACGCGGCCTTCAGGTGGACCATGCCACTCTCAACAGGTGGGTTGTGAAGTATTCACCGATGATCGCAGCAAGAGCGCAATCGAAGAAACGCCCAACGCTGAGCTCCTGGCGCATGGACGAGACATATGTTCGTGTTCGCGGCAATTGGATGTACCTTTACAGGGCCGTCGACAAGGCAGGAAATACCCTTGATTTCATGCTGTCTGAGCGGAGGAAACGCCCAGCAGCAGCCAGGTTCTTTGCCAAAGCGCTGTCTTTAAATGGAATCCGGAGCAAGATCGTCATCGACAAAAGTGGAGCCAACGCAGCGGGCATTCGAGAGGTGAACAAAATCCTTAATCGGTTTGGTTGCCCCACCAAAATTCAAACAGTCAGGTCAAAGTATTTGAATAACCTGATCGAGCAGGATCATCGGTTTATCAAGCGTCGCGTGCGGCACATGTGCGGGTTCAAATCGTTCAGATCCGCGTCGGCTACTTTGGACGGCATTGAGGTCGCCAACATGATCCGAAAGCAGCAATTCCCCAGCACTACGACATCTGGCTTTCGGCTATTTGCCGAGATCGCAGGATGAGTGTGTCCGATAAGTCGCTGGTTTGGCCATTCCAAAAGTTTGCGACACATCCTTTCACCTTGATGTAAGTCTCGTCCATTCTCCAAGAACGGTTGAAGGATCTTTTGTGACGACGCGCGGCCTCAGCAATTGCGCCGGAATATCTTGTTACCTAGCGGTTCAATGTTGTGTGGTCCACCGAAGCACCACGCTCACCCATAATTTCCTCCATGTCACGGTATGAAACACCATATCGAACGTAAAAGAACACTGCGAATAGGATCACATCTTTCGGGTATTGCGCGCCCTTGAAGGAAATCATGCGTAGTCTTTCGGCTGATGAACACCAGCGGCTATTCACTCTCTGCATTCTCGAGCGTCAATCTTCAAAGTTTGCAATAGAACACCTACCGCAATCTCAGATTGAAACGAACCTACAGCCATACCGCGCGTACGACGATCTGAGATGGAAACCTGTGGCGCTTCTGATTGATCGAAGATGACTTCATTGATGTCACCTACGTCCGAATGCGAACATGGGAAATCGAACAACAGTTACTGTAACAACACCTTTTATTGTATATTCATCATACCAAAAACCTTACGACAAGCAGACAAAAATTGGTCAGCATTGCTGCGATCAAAAATGAGAGGAGGCCGAATCTTCAGTACGTTGGCTTCCTTTGAACAGGCAGAGATCAAAACGCGCTCGTGCCGAAGGCCGTTCACAATGGCCGCTGTTGTCTTGCTGTCGGGAGTCATTCCG
Organism: Ruegeria sp. AWH4_226; assembly: GCF_056159225.1. Taxonomy (NCBI): domain Bacteria; kingdom Pseudomonadati; phylum Pseudomonadota; class Alphaproteobacteria; order Rhodobacterales; family Roseobacteraceae; genus Ruegeria; species Ruegeria sp. AWH4_226. The sequence continues at coordinate 447,555 of NZ_JBSWUU010000003.1, forward strand.
TCTCGGTTGGAGACAATTTCAACGCCGATAAACAGGCCTGCCCCACGGACGTCTCCAATGAATTCATAGTCCCTTGATAACTCTCGTAGACCAGCCTGAAGGTACTGCCCGATAGTCTGCGCGTTGTCGCCCAGACGATCTTCCTCAATGACATCGAGCACAGCCGTGGCCGCAGCAATTGCAACCGGGTTGCCGCCAAAAGTATTGAAGTATCTGGCCTTCTTTCCAAATTCCTGGATCAACTCGGGGCGGATCGCAAGACCGGCTACTGGATAGCCGTTGCCCATTGGTTTTCCCATGCTCACAAGATCAGGAAGAACACCATGTCGCTGGAAACCCCAAAATGTAGCGCCCGTACGACAAAATCCTGACTGAACCTCGTCGGCGACAAAAAGAGCTCCTGCAGAATGAGTAGCATCGACAGCCTGTTTCAAAAATCCCTGAGGGCCATCAAATACTCCATCACTTGCAAAAATTCCGTCGCAAATAAATAGTGCCGGTTTGATGCCATGGCGCTTGAGATCTGCGAAGGCCTCCGCAACCGACGCCGCAAATTTTTCGGCCATCTTTTCCCCATATCTGTAGGCATTCGGGGCGGGTACGGTGCGCACATGTGAGCCAAGATCGACATGAAGACCCAACGACGGAGAAAACTGTGCTACGGAATGAGTCAATCCGTGATACGCGGTTTCCGTGACCACGATGCCGACACCGCCTGTAGATGCCTGTGCAATGCGGACAGCAAGATCGTTTGCCTCTGAACCTGTGCAGGTGAACATAAGATGCCCGATTTCCTCAGGGAGGGTTCGCAAGAGCCGCTCGGAATAGTTAATAATTCCGTCATGTAAATAGCGGGTATGTGTCGCCAAGGTGGCAGCCTGGTTCGTAATCGCTTTGACCACCTTTGGATGGCAATGGCCGATCGATGTTACATTGTTATAGGCATCTAGGTAAGCGTTCCCGTTGTCATCAAAGAGAAACGCTCCCTCTCCTTTTACCAGATGCAAGGGATTGTCGTAGAATAACCGGTAGGCCGGTCCGAGCGAAGACTCGCGCCGATCGATCAACTGTGCCAGAGCAGAATCCAGTTCGGTAACGCCGCGTTGAAACGCATTCACCATGCTTTTGTCGGGGGTCATTCAATTCTCCATTTCGCAGGCCGCCATCAGCGCCTGAGTCACTTGCGCCCGTGGCAGCTGACCAAAGGTCCGAATAGCATCCTTCACATTCGCTGCGTTGCGTAGGATATACGCGGCATTCTCGGGATAACGTACGGCGCGCCAGCTACTGATGATGATTGCGGCAACCAATCGGGCCACGATCAGATCGCGCAAAACTTTAACCTCTGACCATTCAAGAGGTCTGACGGAATGATAGGAACTTACAAGACGCCCGATCGAGCGGACAGGATCGCTCGAATGTGCAAGATAAGACGCGGCCACAGCCACATCAATAATTAGGTACGTCTTTACCATGTCACCAAAGTCCAGGACTCCTGTGATCCGGTTTTTCGTATTGGTGTTTGCTAAAATATTATGGTGATTCAGATCATTATGTATCACTTGACGTCTCAGGTGAGCGAGCCTGGGCGAAACACCCACCTCGAAGTGATCAAGCTCGTGCAGAACAATTTGCGCGATTTCAGGATCTTCAATTGCGTCTGCAAGGTCATGAAGCTGTGACAGGTTTTTGATATCCCAAAGCATCTGATGTTCGGCTTCGGGATGATCGAATGTCTCCAATGCCAATCCAAGCCGCGCGGCAAGCAAACCAATTTCAGACTCGATCCATGTCTCTTGCCCAAGCTTGCTAATCGTCTCCCCTTTTAGCCAGGTCAAAAGCCTGACCATGCAGGTCTCGCCAGATGGTAGCTTCAGCCTCTGAATTGCGTTGCCGTCACGGGCAGACACAACACGGGGTATTGGAAGACTTGCATCAACACGGGCCACATGTTCCAATGCAGCGCTTTGAAATTCAGTATTCCCCGGTTTTTCAAACGAATTGGAAATCTTGAGAATGAACCCATCACCAGTATCCGTTACAACACGGAAATTTTGATCTCGTTCGCAAGCTATCTCAACCACGGAACCTGCCACGTTCCAGTGTTCAACCAACATACGCTGAGCTTGCTCAGGGGTCAGTTGGGGTGCCGGATTCGATAGAAGGTGGGACAACATAGATTTGTAGTAGCGCTTCATGTCTTATCCCCTCGTAAGGAATTCTTCTGCGCGCATCTCAATACTACTGATGAAGAGCAGTACGAGATCGGACCGCCACGCGCTCAGGCGAACCGATCGATGCAAGGTATTGTTCAAACAGAACTAGGCGTACTGGGCGTCGCCATTTCCTAGTGACCAATTCTCCTTTTCACCTTCGAGAATGTTCACAAAAACGTCTTCCTTTCGAATCCCCGGCCTTTCTCCAAGCAATTCCACAATGCGACGGTAGAGCGCTCTCTTCTGATCCTGCGATCTTGTATTCATCGCGCTGATTTGGATGTAGACGACATCCTGAGTTCGCTGGACACCAAGATAGCTCGGACTGTACCGAAAATTTGCATCGTCGTGTTCCGTGATGGTCATAAATTGATCGTCCGCAGGAACACTGAACGTTTCATGCATTGCTTGGGATAGGCCATCAAATATCGCCTTCTTGTATGCGTCGGGCTTCCCAGTTTTCATGTTGATGTGGAGCAATGGCATAATGTGTCCTTTCTTGATTTTCATAATTATAGCAGGGCATTAGAGGTTTTTAAGGCAGACGATTTCTATTTCAGAGATCGAGATTTCGAATAGCTGCCCGAGACGCGAATTGCTTGCTTACAGACGCTTCCTTAGATATTTCTGGATTACGCCAACAATTCCTTCTCGAAACAGAAGCACTGTAACAACGAAAACCAGTCCTTGAATGATTGTCACCCAGGCCCCGAAACCGGCAAGGTAGTTCTGCATTGTCACAACGATCGCTGATCCAACAATCGGCCCGGCGATTGTCCCAACGCCTCCAATCAGGGTCATCAGCACAACTTCACCGGACATCGACCAATGAACATCTGTGAGAGACGCTAGTTGAAAGACGATTGCCTTTGTGGCTCCAGCTACTCCCGCTACCGTCGCTGATATGACAAAAGCGAGTAGTTTATATTGCGACACTCGGTATCCCATGGAGATTGCCCTATCTTCGTTTTCACGTATCGCTTTAAGGACTTCGCCAAACGGCGAGTTCACCACGCGGTACAAGAAGATCACACCTGAGAGTGCTATCGTCAGAACAACCCAGTATAATGTCATATCAGACTGAAGACTTAAAAAGCCAAATAAGTCTCCGCGTGGAACCGCCTGAATGCCGTCTTCTCCGCCTGTGAACGGTGCCTGTAAGGCGAAAAAGAAAACCATTTGTGAAAATGCCAGCGTCACCATTGCAAAGTAGATGCCTTGGCGTCGTATCGCCAGCGCTCCGATTGCAGCACCAAGGCACATGGACGAAAGCGCACCAACTAAAATTGCCAATTCAGGTGTGAATCCCCAAACCTTTGCTGCATGAGCCGAGATGTAGCTAGCACCACCAAAAAAAGCCGCATGGCCGAAGGACAGGAGCCCACCGAAACCGAGTAAAAGGTTAAATGCACATGCGAAAAGCGCGAAGCACAAGAGCTTCATCACGAAAACTGGATAGAGGACGTATGGCGCCAAAATGAGCGCAAAAACGATTATCGCTATCGCCAAGGCTACTTTCAACCGCTTGTTGTCGCTAACACGTGCTGCGTGGTCTTCGGATTGCTTCGGTGTACCGCTGACGGTCATGTCATTCTCCCGAATAAGCCTTGAGGTTTGAGTAGGAGGACGAGGGCCATGATGACGAAGATAACGACCGAAGACGCCTCAGGATAAAACAGCTTGGTTGCACCTTCGACCAGACCGAGGCCGAAGCCGGTTAAAATTGACCCCAAAATCGACCCCATTCCGCCTATGACCACCACGGCGAAGACGACGATAATCAAGTCCGCGCCCATGTTTGGATTAACCGAATAGATTGGCGCAGCGAGAATTCCGGCAAATCCCGCGAGACTGACTCCGAACCCGTATGTTAATGTGATCATTAGCGGCACGTTGATACCGAACGCGCCAACTAATGCCGGGTTCTCGGTTGCTGCACGTAAGTAAGCTCCGATTTTCGTTCTCTCTATAACGAACCATGTCACCAGGCATACCATTGCGGATGCTAAAACGACCCAGGCTCGATAGTTCGGCAGATACATGAAACCAAGGTTCGTTCCGCCACCTAATTGGTTGGGGATTGAATACGACAGGCCTGATATGCCGTATTCATTCCTCAATACGCCCTGTATGATAAGTGCCAGGCCGAAGGTCAGTAGCAGACCGTAGAGGTGATCAAGATGGTACAGCCGAGAAATCAAAAGCCTCTCAAACAGCAAACCTGTAGCGCCGACTATAATCGGGCTGAGCACCAATGCCCCCCAATAACCGATACCCAGGTAAGATAGCAGGAACCATGCCACGAATGCGCCAAGCATGTATTGCGCGCCATGAGTGAAGTTAATTATGTTAAGCAGCCCAAAGATCACAGCCAATCCCAGGCTGAGTACAGCATAGAACGACCCGTTGATAAGTCCGAGCAACAGCTGCGCGAAAAGCGCTTGAGGTGGTACCCCGAGTATGTCCAGCATTTGATTTTCCGTTTTTCCGAAGATGGTTGCCCCCGGCAGCGTAGTGCTGGAGGCTTCGCATGGCGTTATTGAACCAAGGTGCAGCCGCCTTCCGCCAAAGGTCGAAATGCTGTTTCTGCTGGAATAGTAGCCAGAACGTTGTAGTAGTCCCAAGGCTCCTCAGATTCAGTCGGGGATTTGACCTGGAAAAGGTGCATATCATGAATATGTCGTCCGTCAGCGCGAACGGTTCCTTCACCGAACAACGGGTCTTGTGTGGGAATGGCCTTGATCTGGTTCATCACCTTGTCAGACTCTTTTGATCCAGCGGCATCTACGGCCTTCAAGTAATGCAAGACCGATGCATACACGCCTGCGTGGACCATCGTCGGCATGTTACCGCCGTGGCGTTCTGCGAAACGTTCGGACCAGGTCCGCGTTTCCTCATTCAGGTCCCAGTAAAAGGCTTCGGTTAGTACTAAACCCTGCGCCGTTTCCAATCCCAGTGCATGAACATCGGTCAGAAAGATCAATAGGCCTGCCAAGGTTTGTCCGCTTTGTGTTATTCCGAATTCGTTCGCCTGTTTGATGGCATTAGTCGTATCCGCACCTGCGTTGGCCAGGCCGATGACTTTTGAACCAGAACTTTGCGCTTGCAGAAGGAACGAAGAAAAATCCTGCCCCGGAAACGGGTGACGGACCGATCCAAGTACTTGCCCGCCGGACTCTTCGACAACCGCAGCAGTATCGCGCTCCAACGCATGACCGAACGCGTAATCTGCTGTAAGGAAGAACCAGCTATCGCCACCTGTACCGACCAAAGCCTGCCCAGTGCCGTTAGCAAGTGACCACGTATCGTACGTCCAATGCACCGAGTTCGGGGAACACGCTGTTCCTGTTAGATCAGAAGTCGCAGCACCCGATACAAGAAGGACCTTGTTCTTTTCTCGGGTGATGTTGTTTAACGCCAAGGCGACCGAGGATGTCGGCACATCGACGATGACGTCCACGCCCTGGGTATCATACCACTCGCGCGCAATATTTGATGCCACATCTGGCTTGTTTTGATGATCTGCGGAAACAATGCTCACATTGAGTTCATGCTGGTCTGCCGCAAAGTCTTCGACTGCCATCCGTGCTGCAATGTCAGATCCTACGCCGGAAAGGTCGGAGTAGGTGCCGGAACGATCATTCAATACTCCGATTGTGATGGAGATCGGTTCAGCGTTTGCCGTCATCGCCGTTAAAAACGCGGCTAAAGAAAGTGCTGTGGTTACAGTGTATTTCATTTTTCTTCTCCCGTTGGATTACTATCAAACACCCAAATACGCTTTGATTTTTTTGGCGTTTGGCTCGACTTCATCGCGCTGGAAGCAGTCAACTATTCTGCCTTCTTCCATGACGTAGTGCCTATCCGCGATCTGAGATGCGAAGCGGAAATTTTGCTCGACAAGAAGGATCGTGAAGCCCTTTTTCTTAAGCTTGGTTATGGTTTCCCCAATTTGGTTAACAATAACCGGGGCCAAACCTTCAGTAGGCTCATCAAGCAATAGAAATTTTGAACCAGTCCGCAGTATTCGACCGATTGCCAACATCTGTTGTTCGCCACCTGATAGTTTCGTTCCCTGACTGAACCGACGCTCCAAAAGATTAGGAAAGGCGGCGAATATTTCAGAAACTCGCATTCCGCCTGGTTGGATCTCAGGAGGAAGCAGCAAGTTCTCCTCGACGTTAAGATTGGAAAAAATTCCACGCTCTTCAGGGCAGTAAGCAATTCCCAGTCTTGCAATCTCGCGAGATGGCCGTCCGATCAATTCGGATTGCCGATAGAGAACTGAACCCGAACGGTGTTCGAGGAGACCCATTATGCTTTTCAATGTTGTCGACTTGCCTGCGCCGTTGCGGCCGAGGAGAGTGACAACTTCACCGTCTTGGACATAGAAATTGACTCCATGCAGGACATGACTCTCACCATACCAACCATTGAGATCAGTCACGCTGAGCAGTGTAGAATAGCCAGGTTGTGCTTGGGATTTATGCATCTTCGGCTCCTATGTAGGCCTCGATGACGCGCGGATCGCTCGATACGGTCGAGTAGTCGCCCTCTGCAATCAACTCGCCGCGGGCAAGCACCGAAATACGATCTGATAGCGCAGCGATAACCGAGAGGTTATGTTCGACCATCAAAATTGTTCTGTTGCTCGAAATCCGGAGTATTAGATCTGCCGTCCGCTCGACATCTTCCTGGCCCATACCAGCCATAGGCTCATCCAGAAGCATTAGCTTGGGATTCAAAGCCAGAGTAGTTGCGATCTCTAATGCGCGCTTGCGTCCGTAAGGAAGCTCTGTAGCTTTTGAATTGCTGAATTGCGCCAGCCCAACTTCGTCCAGCAAATCCAATGCACGGGAGTCATACTTCGAAAGCGCCTTCTTCGAAGTCCAGAAATCGAAGCTGGCGCCGCGTTCCCTTTGAAGCGCGATCTTGATGTTCTCAAGCGCAGTCATTTGCGGAAAGATCGCCGAAATCTGAAAGGACCGAATAATACCTTCCCTGGCGATATCCGCTGGTGATCCTGAAGTTATGTCTCGTCCCTCATAGAGAATCCGCCCAAGGCTGGGTGCTAGAAACTTGGTCAGCAAGTTGAAACAGGTCGTCTTTCCGGCACCGTTTGGTCCAATCAATGCATGGATCGAGCCACGCTTGACCTTTAGGTTCACACCCTTAACGGCGAAAAAACCTTTGAACTCTTTCGTAAGATTCTCGGCTTCAAGCAGAACATCAAATGTGTCCAAGCGATCATTCACCGTTGCGCCCTCCAGTGTTTCTTGTCGGAGCGAACACCCCCTGTTTGCGTTGTGTTTCGCGGCGTTTCATAAAACTGGGGTATTTTCTCTGTTTGCTCATTTCTTAGGACTACCAAGCACAGATACATTTAGATAGCTGATGAATGAATATATCTGTGATCAATACTTGAAATGGATGTGCGTTTCCTAGATTCCCCATCCGCCGTCGACGTCGATGTCTTGGCCCGTAATATTGCGGGCCGCTTCGCTTGCCAGGAACACGACAGCATTTGCAACATCGAGGCTCGACGTGACGCGCTTTAGGGATTGAGCTTGAAGATATTCGTTGCGGATCATCTCTTCCGGAATTCCTCGTTCTGCCGCGCGTTCACGACAGAGAAGTGCCATTCGGGGGCCATCTACGATCCCTGGATTTACGCAATTCACATTTATGTTGTGAGCACCCAGCTCGATCGCAACCGTCTTGGTCAACCCGCGCACCGCCCACTTGCTGGCGGCGTAACCAACTCGGTTGGGGTATCCGGCTGTTCCGGAATTGCTACCTATGTTGATGATTTTTCCCTGACCGCGAGCGATCAAAAAAGGCGTCACATACTTGATAGGGAGGAACACACCCGTAACGTTTATCTCCATGACGGCCTGAAAAGCGAGTGGATCCACGTCCTGCACTGGCGTTTCGATCGGCCCGGGTACGCCGGCAACATTTACGAGTCCGTGGATGTTCGGTCCGAGTGTTTCGATCGCGTATAAAATCATCCGTTCGACTTGGGACGCACTTGTCACGTCCGTTTCCACCGGCACCGCGCGTCGCCCCAATCGCTCTATTTCGCAAGCCACGTGACGCAAAGCGACCTTGTCCCGCGCTGCGAGCACGATGTCATGCCCCGCCTCGGCCAGTGCACAAGAGACGTCCCGACCTATGCCCTTGGCGCCCCCGGTGACGACGACAAATGACTTTGAATTTTCCATCACGTACTCTCGTTTCTTGAAGCGGAACTGGAAGGAGGTGGTTGTTTGGTTGGCACAGAGGCCCTCAGGTAAGTCGCAGAAACTCGCGTCGTCGTTACCCTTGGATTCCTCCTACGCAGATGTATTTTAACTCGAGGTAGTCATCTAATCCGGTGCGACCGCCTTCGCGTCCAAGCCCGGACTGTTTGATGCCACCGAAGGGTACCGTTTCATCTGAAATGGCGCCCGTATTCACTCCGACCATCCCGCACTCCAAAACCTCAGCGAGCCTCCAGACACGCGACAAGTCAGCGGTAAAAAAGTAGGCTGCAAGGCCGTACTCCGTATCGTTCGCCCAATCGACAACTTCGGCCTCATCGTTGAAAGATATCAGGGGCGCAACGGGTCCAAAGGTTTCTTCCAACATCAATTGTGAAGAGGTTGGAACATCGGCTAACACAGTGGGCTGATAGAATAGCGGCCCCATCTCAGACGTGGTGCCGCCGGCCATTATGCTGGCCCCTTTGGAAAGGGCATCATGGATGTGCTCCTCAACCTTCGCAACCGTGCGCGCATTGATGAGCGGACCAATACTGACGTTCTCTCCGAAACCATCACCTACACGCAAATCGCCAACCGCTTTCGCGAGTTTCTTGGCAAAAGTTTTATAGATTGAACTTTGAACAAATACTCGATTAGCAGAAACACAGGTCTGGCCGGAGTTTCGAAATTTTGCTGCAATTAAGCCCTCGACCGCGCGGTCTAAGTCGGCGTCATCGAACACAATGAACGGGGCATTCCCCCCCAGCTCCAGGCTAAGTCGGAGGACACGGTCCGCACTTTGACGCATAAGGGTTCGTCCTACAGCCGTCGATCCTGTGAAAGAAATCTTTCTCATCTTTTCGCTCGCGCACATTGCTTCACCGATCGCTGCACTATCGGTACCTACAATGAGGTTGACTGCACCGTCGGGTAGCTTGGCTCGCGTGGTCAATGAGACAAGGGCTATCGCCGACAAAGGTGTAAGTTCGGATGGTTTTAGTACGGCTGTACAGCCTGCTGCCAAGGCCGGTGCAAGCTTCCTTGCAATCATCGCGATCGGAAAGTTCCAAGGAGTTATCAGACCTGCGACGCCAACCGGCTCCCGTACAACCAAAATCCGAGCGTCACGCCGGTGGCCCGGTATGACTTCCCCTTCAATTCTTTTGGCTTGCTCTGCGAACCAAGCAAAGTACGAAGCTGCATAGGCTACTTCCCCGCGCGCTTGCGAAATGGGCTTGCCAGATTCCAAAGTGACGATGGTTGCCAAGTCCTCCGCATTCAAAACAATCAAATCATGCATTCTGCGCAGGAACTCGGCTCGCTCTTTGCCGGTATGTGCACGCCAATCAGGCTGGGCACCATATGCCGCATCAATTGCTTGTTCGGTTTCCGCACGGCCCATTTCCGGCAAAAAGGCAATCTGTTCAGCCGAAGAGGGGTTTCGAACATCGAACAAAGAAGCAAAAGCCTCGCTTACCCATTTTCCCGCAATGTGTCCTGCAGGCTGAAGAAGGGAGGTGTCTCTCAACCTAGCGGCAACGCGTTCTGATACAGCAGGGATCAAATTCGAGCTCCTACGAGAAGATTGCCCTACGAACTACAGGGCTTTACATGATGCTGAACTAAACATTACAATAACGAATGTAAAATGATCTTAGAAATTGAGGATTGAAATGTTAAATCGCCCCCTCGACCTCGATGCTGTTCAGACATTCGTGCGGATCGCAGAATATGGAAGCTTTACGCGCGCCGCCGAAGCAACGAGAACGACACAATCCGCAGTCAGCCTGAAGCTAAAACGACTTGAAGAACGGGTGGGCTGCAAGCTGGTTGAACGGACCCCGCGACACGTTCAGCTTTCCGCAAAAGGCCACGCGTTTCTAGTGCATGCGCAATCCTTGCTAGAAGCACAGGAACGCGCATTCACGGTGTTCGACGGCAAGCGGCGTCATTTATCATTGGGTATCAGCGATCACGTCGCCGGTCCCGATTTGCCTGAACTGGTCGCTAGAATGCACAGGCAAGACCCTAAGCTCGTGATCGAAATTCAGATCGCAACATCAGGAGATTTGCTCAAAAGTTATGATCGCCGCGAGCTCGACGCCGTCCTCTTGCGCCATGACTCAAGTAGAGAGGACGGGAAGATAATTGCTCACGAGAAGTACGCATGGTTTGCTGCAACGGACTGGTCGCCACGGGTTGGAGAACCGCTACCGCTTGCGACGATGCCGGAACCTTGCAGTGTTCGCCACGTGGCCGGTCAATTGCTAGACGAAGCAGGCTTGGCTTGGAAGGAAACCTTTATCGGGGGCGGTATTGCTGCGGTATCTGCTGCAGTCATAGCGGGCCTTGGAGTCGGAGCCTTGGCAAAACGTATGTTACCATTGGGCGCTATAGACGTCGGCCAAAGACTAAACCTTCCCGAGTTGCCTCGCCTGCCCATTGTCCTTCATTCGCGTGTGAGCGATGAATACAGCCTTCGAGCGATAGACGCGCTCACCGCAGCATTCAAAACAGCCGCTCACGACTAACTGACCATGAATTCCCAAGGAACCAGGCGCATTGATTTGCCCTCCGAAAAAGACGGTCGCTTTGAGAAAGGCCTTGAGACATCAATCCATCGCCACCCATTGCGTTGGATAGCCGACGTCGCAGCGAGGCGAGCGCGCCGGTTCTGTTGCAAAGTTTCCGTTGGAATAAGAGAACGTGCTGTAGCAGCTGGTTTAAGAGGCAAGTTCCGCGAACAGGCGAAACGGACAGAGTCCTGGCGTGATTTGACCTTTACGGATCATGTGCGCCACTTCGATTCCGTCGAGGGTTGCCGCCGCTGTAGCGAACGCCTTGAACCCTAGCATTGGCCGGATGCGTCTCTTGATGAAACGATGGTCCTGTTCCACGATATTGTTGAGGTATTTCCGCCTCACCATCTCAATCGGGATCGGGCAGCCAAAGCCTTTCAACATCTTGTTGATGGCCTTGATGCCAGCCGTATTAGCTCCGCTTTTGTCGATGACAATCTTTCTTGGAAGGCCGTTAACCTTCAGTGTCCGGGCAAAGAATTTTGTGGCGGCAGGCTTGTTCCGACGATGTGAAAGCATGAAATCGAGAGTTTTGCCGTGTTTGTCGACCGCTCGATAGAGGTACACCCAAGCGCCTTTTACCTTGATATAGGTCTCGTCCATTCGCCAGGAGCGGTTGCATTGGCCTCTTTCGACGACTCGCCGCTTCAGCGATTGCGCAAGAGTATCGTGTTACCCAGCGGTTCAGCGTGGTGTGATCGACGGAAACGCCTCGCTCTGCCATGATCTCCTCCAGATCGCGGTAGGAAACGCCGTATCGAACGTAGAAGAATATCGCGAATAGGATCACATCTTTCGGATACTGTGCACCTTTGAAGGAAATCATGAGCTGGCTTTCGACTTGATACGACCGACAAGTCATTCACTCGTTAATTCCGAAAGCGTCAATAGCCGAAAGTTTGCAACGAAACCACCAACAAACGATATTGGTGGGGACAGATTTGTGCGCCTACTTGCACAGACAGCTATCTGAGATAAACACAAGACCGACTATACCGGTGCCACGCAACAAGGCCGACGCTCAATCACCAGAAAGAGGATCAATCGCTTTAGGCACCGAAAGCAAACCGGGCTACCCGATCTTCTGAAAATTGTCGCATCCAATACTCTTCCAGCTTCTTCACAGCTTCATCTGACCTGTTCGGATGACTGTATATGTGGAGGTCAATACCTGGCAGCTCCGGCAAATCAACATAGCTGATCAGGCTTTCTCTTTTGCGATTCAGGAGATCAGCGGTGCGCACGGCAAATCCCATGCCAGCTTCAGCCGCCGCTGCGACGCAGGCCAAGCTTGGACTGGTTAGTTTGACATCATACACAAGACCGGCATCGGTCAGGGCCTTTAATGCAGCTTTTCTAAACAGGCACTTTCCTTCGACAAGGACCAACGGGATCGGTTCTTCTTTTTTGAGCCTGCCGCCTGGCTTTCCCAGCCAGATCATATCATAGGACTTCAAATGCTTCGATTGACTGCTGGTCGCTCTTCGATAGGCAATAACGATGTCCAGTTTGTCACGCTCGAGCAAGTCCAATAGGACATGGCTGCGCTCAACCAGCACTTCAATACGGATATTTTGAAACTGCTCCGCGAAGGCACTTAAAGCCTGTGGGAAATAGTCCTCTGCCAAGTCCTGAATGATTCCAAGTCTGACCCGCCCCGACAAACTGTTCTGTTTGGAATAATGGATGGCCGCATCATTCTGCTTTAGGATCGCTTTTGCATGCTCGAAGAACTCACTTCCGGCTGTTGTAAGGACTTTGCTGCGTCCCACCTTTTTGAACAAAGCAACTCCGACCTGTTCTTCCAACTTGTCCATTTGCAAGCTGACGGCAGGGGACGTTCGCCCTACCTCATCAGCAGCCCTCTTGATGCCTCCAAGCTTCACAACAGCTACAAAAGACCGAAGGCAGTCCATGTTCAGATTTGTACTCATAGTTTAGAGTTTTAAAACTGTTTGATAAAAAAAGCAAACTTTTCTTATCTTTATAACTGTGTCAGCCTTTCCAGAAACCGAAAGGAAACACACAATGCCGTTCATAAGCCTACGAGTCTCCAGGCCGGAGCTGACAGCAAAACAAACCGATCAGTTGATCGAGCGTATCACGGTTTTGATGACCGATGTGATGCTTAAGAAGGCGGAGCGCGTCACCGTTCAGATCAGCTTAGAAGATCCCGATCTTTGGGCAGTTGGCAGAAAGCGCGTTGTCGATATGAAAGGCTGCGCGGTCCGAATGAGCATTGATGTAACAGCAGGTACGAACCTGATCCTCGACAAGGAGGACATGGTGGCTGAGACGACGAAGATGCTGGACGATGTCCTGACGATAAATCCGGACGCTACCTACATCGTGATTAACGAAATTCCCGGGGAATCCTGGGGCAAAGGCGGCATCATGCTTGCCGACCGGAGCAAAGCTGATCGCGAGGCTTCTCGAGCGGCAAAGAAGGGCTGAGGTCTTGAGTGCTACGATTTTCGCACATTTGAGCCAGCAGCTCGAAGAGCTTTCAAACGACGGGCTTCTCAAGTCCGAGAGGGTACTCGTTTCCAGCCAGGCTGAGAGCATTCACGTTGATGGTAAGGACACAAGCTTGATCAATCTGTGTGCAAATAACTATCTAGGTCTTGCCAACGATGCTGAACTTGTCGCTGCCGCCAAATCTGGAATGGACAACTACGGCTACGGCCTTGCAAGCGTACGCTTCATATGCGGCACGCAGGACATCCATAGAATGCTAGAGACCGAGATTGCGTCGTTTCTAAAAAAGGACGATGCAATCCTGTTTGCCGCTTGCTTTGACGCGAACGGAGCTCTGTTTGAACCGCTTCTTGGAGAGCAAGACGGCGTTGTCTCAGATAGCCTGAACCACGCATCGATCATCGACGGCATTCGACTGTGCAAAGCCAGGCGATACCGTTACGCCAATAACGACATGGATGCGCTCAGATCGCAACTCCAACAGGCCCGCCATGACGGCGCTCGATTTCTTATGATCGCTACAGACGGCGTCTTTTCCATGGACGGCACATATGCACATCTTCCGGAGATCTGTGCGCTCGCGGAAGAATTCAACGCTCTCGTTATGGTGGATGACTGCCATGCAACCGGATTCATTGGTGAGGGCGGCAAAGGCACGCCTTGGTGTTTTGCCGAGATTCAGAAAGTTGATATTCTGACGGGCACGCTCGGCAAGGCATTAGGTGGTGGTCTGGGAGGCTACATCGCAGGGCCGCAAGTGGTGATAGATATCTTACGCCAAAGGGCGCGGCCTTATCTGTTTTCCAACAGTCTTCCGCCAGCCATCGTGAGTGCTAGCTTGGCTGCACTCAGACGCGTCGCCAGAGCCGATGATCTTCGTCAAAAACTGAGAGAAAATACCAATTATTGGCGACGCGGGCTTACCGACGCGGGCTTCAATATCCCGCAAAGCACACATCCCATTGTCCCCGTTATGACCGGAGATGCGTCTGTAGCCACAAAACTCCAAAACGGCTTGTTCGATGCCGGTGTTCTCGCAACCGCCTTTTCATTCCCCGTGGTGCCCAAGGCCAAAGCGCGGGTGCGCACGCAGATAAACGCCAGCCTGACTGTCGCACAACTCGATGATGGGCTCGCTGCATTTGAGGCCGCTGGCAAGCAAGCAGGCTTAATCTAGTGGTTTCTCACAAACCCTTACCACGACAACAGGAAGGAAGAAAAATGTCTAAATTAAAGATAACTTTAACCGCAGCTGCTCTCGCTATGGGTTTCGCCATTCCAGCATTTGCAGATTGCGATCCGGGCGAAGAGGTCATCAAGTTCAGTCATGTGACGAACACAGATCGTCACCCAAAGGGTATCGCTGCCAGTCTTCTGCAAGATCGCGTTAATGCGGAGATGGATGGAACCGCCTGTCTGGAGGTTTATCCACAGTCGACACTTTATAATGACGATCAGGTTCTGGAAGCGCTCTTGCGCAACGATGTACAGCTTGCTGCACCTTCTCTATCAAAATTCGAGGTGTTCACAAAACAGTTCAGAATCTTCGATCTACCTTTCTTGTTTCCGAACATCGATGCTGTCGATGCTTTTCAAGCATCTGAAACAGGGCAAGCGATGATGTCCTCAATGGAACGCCGCGGCATTGCTGGTTTGGCGTATTGGCACAACGGAATGATGCACATGTCAGCAAATGTGCCGCTACTGCTGCCGTCCGACGCTGACGGTTTGAAATTCCGTGTGCAGCCTTCGGCTGTTCTGATTGCAAAAGCCGAAGTGATTGGCGCAAGCCCTCAGCCGATGGCCTTTTCGGAAGCCTATGGTGCGTTGCAGACCGGTGTTGTGGATGGTCAGGAAAACACGTGGTCAAACATCTATGGCCAGAAGTTCTTTGAGGTTCAGGACGGGATTACTGAGACCAATCATGGTCTTCTCGATTACCTTGTCGTGACAAGTGTGGATTGGCTCGAAAGTCTGGAGCCCGCGACACGGGACCAATTCCTGAAAATCCTGCAGGAGGTCACTGAGGAACGCAACTCCAAATCGACTGAGATCAATGAACACGCGCGTCAGGCGATACTGGAGGCAGGCGGCACCATTCGTCAACTCACGTCAGAACAGCGTGAAGCATGGGTCGATGCAATGAAGCCTGTATGGGACCAATTCGCTGAAGACATCGGCCAAATGAACATCGACGCCGCTTTGGCAGTTTCCTCCCAAAACTGACCGCCGCAGCGCCGACGATTGGGGGAGCGAAGGGTCTCCCTCAATCCCGGTGTCGATTCTTACTTGTGAGCTCTTTTCATGAACACGTCTAATAAAATTCCACTTCAACGCTCCGTTGCCGGAATGTTCGATCACGTTGAGGAGTTGGTCATCGCGCTGCTGCTCGGACTGATGACATTGGTGACATTCCTCAATGTCATTCTCAGATACGTTTTCAACAGTTCCATTATCTGGGGGCTGGAATTCGTCCTAGTCTTGTTCGCATGGCTCGTGCTTTTTGGCATACCGTACGGTTTTAAAAAGGCCTCTCACCTCGGTGTCGATGCCTTCATCAATCTGTTTGGAGATAAAGCCAAGCGGCGGTTTGCGCTGGTAAGCTGTTTCATCTGCGTCATTTATGCGTTACTTCTTTTGAAAGGTGCCTGGGACTACTGGGCGCCATTTGCAGGCCTTTCCACGTTGCGCAGCGATTTCAATTTCAGTGAAGGTCTCTTTGTCGATACACGCGATCGAGCCTTCTATACAACAGAACAAATCCCCATGCCTGGCTTCTTGCGGTTTCTCGAAGACCTTATCAATCAGGGTGAGGAATACGAAAATCTGCCGCGCGTCATACCATACGCGATACTCCCGTTTGCCATGCTGATGATGCTGTTCCGGATCGTGCAGATCAGCTTCCGAATTTACGTCGGCACCCAACCTACGCTGATTGCAAGTCATGAAGCCGAAGAAGCAGCTGCGACTGCCTCACAAAAAATCAACGAAGGCTAAGCCATGCTCGCAATTCTTCTGTTCGTTTTAATCGTCGTCTTTTTGATGCTTGGTGTACCAATAGCTGTTGCGCTCGGGCTCAGTTCCATCATCTTTCTGCTGGCGTTCTCGGACACCACGCTCGCTTCTGTGGCACAGTCACTATATCAAGCGATGGCTGGCCACTATACGATTATGGCGATCCCATTTTTCATCGTTGCATCCAGTTTTATATCCAGTGGGGGCGCTGCTACAAGGATCGTCCGGTTTGCCATCGCTTGCGTTGGTCACTTTTCAGGCGGTCTGGCGATCGCGGGTGTGTTTGCCTGTATGTTGTTTGCCGCGCTTTCTGGTTCATCACCCGCAACCGTTGTCGCCATCGGTTCAATCGTCATCGTGGCCATGCGCCAAGTAGGGTATACAAAAGACTTCGCGGCGGGCGTTATCGCAATATCCGGCACTCTGGGTATCTTGATCCCACCTTCGATCGTCATGGTTGTCTACGCAAGCGCCACAGATGTCTCGGTCGGTCGAATGTTCCTTGCAGGGGTAATTCCTGGTCTCCTCGCCGGGTTGATGCTGATGTTCACCATCTACGTAATTGCGCGGGTCAAGAACCTCCCGAAAGGCGAGTGGAAAGGATGGGGAGAAATCTCGACCAGCTTCAAAGAGGCTGGCTGGGGTCTGTCTTTGATTGTGGTGATCATGGTTGGAATATATGGCATTCCGGGTGTTACGGGTGCAATCTTCACACCCACTGAGGCTGCCTCTGTAGCTGCCGTCTACGCTTTTTTTGTCGCTACTTTCATCTACAAAGACATAGGACCTCTTGCCGATAAGGATGGTTCGGGCAAAGTCAGCCTACTCAGGAGACCAAGTGCCATCGTCACTGCGTTTTTTCACCAAGATACGATCAAAACTCTGGTGGAGGCAGCCAAGCTCTCTGTACTGCTGTTATTCATCATCGCAAATGCCTTGATTCTGAAGCACGTACTGACTGACGAGCAGATCCCGCAGCAAATTGTGGATGCGATGCTATCGTTCGGTCTGGGCCCGATCACGTTCTTGATCATCGTCAATATCATACTTCTAATCGGCGGTCAGTTCATGGAGCCGTCAGGGCTAATCATTATCGTCGCGCCGCTGATATTCCCGATTGCTCTAAGCCTGGGTGTCGATCCAATACACTTGGGGATTATCATCGTGGTCAATATGGAAATCGGGATGATCACACCACCGGTAGGTCTGAACCTCTTTGTGACATCAGGTGTCGCAAAGATGCCGATGATGTCTGTTGTGAAGGCGTCTTTTCCGTTCCTGGCCGTGCTCTTCGTCTTTTTGATATTGGTGACTTACATGCCTGTCATTTCGACCTATTTGCCGACCATACTGATGGGGCCGGAAATTGTGATTCAGTGATGGTAACACAGTTCCGGCGCTATGCGCTGCCGGAAGTCGTTTCGACCAAGAGCTATGTGGCGCTTTCGACTTACCTGGAACGTCCAGTTCAGCCTGGCATTTCAAAGCTATCGCAATGATAGCAAGCGGACGTTGACCAAAAAGATGGTTTTGTCCTGCGTCATTCATGTTGAAGCTGACCGCGGCGAAAGCACGGTTTCGGATCTGGGGCTGATCGGCGTTTTCAATGACTGGTTTGGTGACATGCGCGGCACTGCAGCGGTGGCGACGCCGCATGTGCGAACGGATGCTGCGTCAGCGAAGGCTGGAAATCGAATGACTGCAAAGGCCGCTTACCGTGAACTCCCGAACGCCGTGTCTTTGCGATTGCAGCGAATGGCCGGTCTGACGGGCCGCACTGCAGAATGTCGATCAGCAGGTGAATGGCAGGTTTGGGCCGAGTGATGGCTAGTGGCCAACCTAAAGAGCTGCACCAAACTCCACTGCCAGCAACTGATCTGCAGCTCTGGGTACCATTCTATTTCCAGAAGAATATTTGAATTGAGGGGTCTTCTGATGTCGAACGTTCATCACGTTTCTGGTCCAACTGTGACGGTTGGGTCAGGTTCGTGTGACGTTCAACAGGAAACCAGTGGCGGACCGAGGAGGATTCGAACCCCCGACCCCTTGATTCGTAGTCAAGTACTCTATCCAGCTGAGCTATCGGTCCGCGTTGGTGAAGCGGTGTTTAGACCTAGCTCTTGGGACGTGCAAGCCGATTCTTCAAAAAAGGTCTAAAAAGTCACGTCGCCTCGCGGCAGCCTAAATTCGAACGTGGTGCCCTCTGGACCCGTCTCTTTCAAAACAAGGTCACCGCCATGTCCGCGCACCAACTCTTGCGAGATTGCAAGACCAAGGCCCGACCCCCCTTTGCGCACCCCGCCCTGAAACGGTGTGAACAGGTTTTCACGCGCTTTGGGTGGCAAGCCGGGGCCGTTATCCTTGATTTCGATGCACCAGTCATTTTCACCCGCATAGCCGGTAATCGTAATTTTTCCGGGTTTTCCGGACGCAGCCAGCGCTTGCAAGGCGTTTCTCACCAAATTCATCATGACGCGGAAAATCTGCTCTGGGTCCGCGCGCGCCACAAGGTCCTTTGGCACGTCGTTGACAATCTCGACGCAGGCATCGCCGATGGCAAGCTTCTCGCTGGACACCACGTCTGCGGCGACATCACGCAAGGGTACCATGGTCAAGGTGGGTGCGGGTTCTTCAGCGCGGCCAAAGGCCAGCGTACTTTCGCACAGGGACACAGCCCGCGTGATCGAGTTCACCAGTTTCGGTGCCATTCGCCGCACCAAGGGGTCGTCGCTGGTTTCGATCCGGTCAGTGAACAACTGCGCCGAGGTCAGGATGTTGCGGAGGTCATGGCTGACCTTGGCGACCGCACCGCCCAATTGCGCCAGACGTTCACGCTGTTTCAGGGCTTGGGTCAGTTCTGTCTGAAGTTTCTGAAGCGCCTCTTCAGCCTCACGCAGTTCGGTCACCTTTGAATTGGGCGAGATGATACCGCGCGCGTCCTCTGGTGCGCCCGCATACCGCTGCATGTAGCCCACAACGCTTTTAATCGGCTTCACCAGAACGACCCGAACGGCAAGAAACAGGAAAAACGCAGTGATAATCGAGATAACGAAGGATAGGCCTAGAATGCGTAGCCCATAGTCGGTCATCGCGGCACGTAGCGGCATGCTGTCTATGGTGACTTCGATCAACAGACCTGCGCCCTTCACCGGTTCCCCAATAACCCGAATGACTTCGTTTTCCGGGGTGAACAAGCGCGACAGAGCATCCTTGATCAGAATCCACGGCCCGGCGTCGCGCAGGTCGTAGGTATGGGCGATGGGCTCGGGAATGGGTGAGGACAGCATTAGCTGACGCACCTCGTCGCGCCGCAACACCACATTGTAGACACCGGCATTGGCCAAAAGCTCGGCCTCAAGGTCTTGTGCCAGCATGTCGTCGGCCAGCAGGGCCAATGAAGCGATCTGAGCGCGCTCAAGCCGATTAAGCAGGAAATCTTCGCGGAACCGCGCAATCGAGGGTACAAAAATCAGGACTTCGGCCAACATTACGAAGACCGTGGTCAGGATCAGAAATCGGCCCGACAGCGAGTTCAAATTGCGCTCCCTTTCCGATCAGGGCATCCAGCGTTGGATGAACCCGACCACTCGTTTAACTGTCTGATTCTCAAACAGCCTTGGCGTGAAATAGGCTCCCGCGACGCGTTTGTTAAGCTCTCCGATCGTCGGATAGGGCGAAACCATTGCGGCGATCTGCCCCATTTTGAGGTTATTTGCCAAAGCCAACGACCACAAGTTGATCAACTCTCCGGCCTGATGGCCAACAATCGTGGCACCCACCGGGCGGCCCTTTACGACCATGACCTTGATGAAACCTTTAGTCTTCCGCTCCGAGATCGCACGGTCGTTGTGGTGATAGTCAAAGCGCGCAATCTCGACCTTGTCACCATGTTTATCACGTGCCTGTGCTTCGGTCAGTCCGACCTGCGCCAGTTCCGGATCGGTATAGGTGGCCCATGGAATGTGCTCCGTTTTGACCTTTGACGGCAAACCAAACAGGGCCGAGCGGATGATGACCCCGGCGTGATAGCCCGCTACATGGGTGAATTGCATGCCACCCGCGACATCTCCGATAGCATAGACTTTCGGGTTCGTAGTGCGCAGCGACGCATCAACCTTTATTCCGGTGCGGGTTGGTTCGATCCCTGCGACCTCAAGATTCAAACGGTCGATGTTGGCCTTGCGCCCGGCCGCCAGCAACAGATGTGAGCCCGAGAATACTTCTCCGTTCTCGGTTACAACTTCAATGACGCCCTTGTTGTCGCGGACCTGTGCGACCGTCGCATTTTCATGAATGGCCACGCCCTCGGCACGAAGAGTATCCAGCACAACAGCGGCCGCCTCGGGGTCGTCTTTGCCCAGCGCTTGCTGGCCTTCAATCACGGTCACGTCACATCCAAGACGGATATGCGCCTGTGCCATTTCCATGCCGATTGGACCACCACCGATAATCAAAAGGTGCTCAGGCCTTTCGCGCAGATCAAAGATCGTCTCATTGGTGAAGTATGGAACCTGCTCCAGCCCCGGAATCGGCGGCACCAAAGGCGAGGAGCCCGTGGCAATGACAATCCTGCGTGCCGTAATCAGTTGATCACCAGCCTGTACCTGTGTTCGAGAGACAAAGCTGCCATATTCACGGATCACCGTGACACTGAACCCCTCAAACCGCTCCTGGCTGTCCATCGGCTCAATCTGGGCGATCACGTCATGAACGTGATCTTTAGCGGCCGCATAATCCACCTGCGGGACAACATCCGCTACCCCAAACACAGAGGCGTTCGCCTGACCATGGGCCGCTTTGCCACTGGCGATCAATGCCTTGGACGGCACACAGCCGAAGTTCAGGCAATCACCGCCCATCTTGTGACCTTCCAGCAGGACGACCTTCGCGCCCATCTGGCTGGCACCTGCGGCCACGGACAAACCGCCCGACCCAGCCCCGATCACGAGGATATCCGTTTTCAGGTCTTTCATGAAATCAGACGTCCTTCTTGCCGCGCAAAGCTTTGATGACAATCGGTAACGCGGCCAACGCGCACAGACCCAGAATGGGGCCAATTACAAACGGCTCCCACAACAGCGAGACATCCGGTGTTTCACCCCGGTCGAACACGCCACCCAACCCCACACCGATCCAGGTGTAGACGATGCCACCAGGAATAATGCCCAGCGCCGTGGTGATCAGAAAATTGCGAAACTTCACGCCAACCAGCGCCGGCACTAGGTTGGCCACGAAAAATGGCACAACGGGAACAAGGCGCAACAGAAACAGAACCGGAATTTCGTTCTCGCGCAGGCCGTCCTTGAGTTTCTTGACCGTCCCCTCCGAGGATTCCAACCGTGCCGTCAGCGATTCACCCAAGCCCCACCGCGCCGCCAAAAAGATCGCAGACGCACCTATCGTGGCGGCGAAAACGTTGAAGACGGTCCCTGAAAACAAGCCAAACAGGAACCCGCCGGTCATCGAGGCCACGGCCGCGCCTGGCAGTGAAAAGGCGACAATCAGGATGTAGACAGAGACGAAACCAGCGGCCAGCAACCAAAAATGCGTATCACGCCACACCAACAGCGCCTCGCGGTTATCGCGCAGCGTCTCAAAGGTGAGGTAGTCGCCCAGCGTGAAAAAGCCCACCGTGGCAACGGTGAGAATCACCAGCAATGGAATGTGTCGCGCAAGCCCGTTGCGGCGGACTTGTGTAATATCGCTCATGGAACTGTCCGGTTTTCTGCGTTTCATTAAAACACAACATGCGACGTCCGGGGTCCAAGCAACAGGGACTTCACGCCGCCTTGATGTTTAGGTCGCTGAAAGTGAGGGTTTTGGGCCTTAGACCCTACGTTTTGAAACCTTTTGCGGGATGCGGTGACAGAATTGTTGCAAAAGGCGCCAAAACTCCCACCTAGGGGTTTGACTTAACCCCCGCCACCCAGTAGAGGACGGGCTTCGAACACCACGGGCAGGCGAATCCGCGCCGCACCCGACCGTATAGATTGGAGACGGAGCGATGAAACGCACCTATCAGCCTTCGAACCTGGTTCGCAAACGCCGCCACGGTTTCCGCGCGCGCATGGCCACCAAGGCCGGCCGCAAGATCCTGAATGCACGCCGCGCCCGCGGTCGTAAATCGCTGAGCGCGTAAACCGCTCACCGATCAGGTTATGAACATGACGCCGCCGGAGGCCCCTGTGGATGGTAAGAACCAGCCCGGGGATATGCCCCCGGCGGCGTCCGTTTGTGCGCCTCATCCCTTGACTGTGCTCAGGAAACGATCCGATTTCCTGAAAGCTGCGCGCGCGAACAGACAGGGCACATCCTCGATGATGGTACAGGCCCGCAAACGTGCGCCCGATGAGGCCAGCGGAATTCGCGTTGGCTTTACCTGTTCCAAAAAAGTTGGAAATGCTGTTGCGCGTAACCGCGCCAAGCGCAGGCTGCGCGAGGCCGCGCGGGCTGTTCTGCCCGTCAATGGGCAGGACGGTTGGGATTACGTACTGATTGGCCGGGCCGAGGTAACTGCCGTACGTTCGTTCGACCTGATGCTTGCAGATTTGCGATATGCCCTGCGTAAAATCCACGGGGCCGGAACATGACTCTGCTTGCGCGTATTTTTGCCCTGCCGGTGCGGGCGTATCGGTTGGTGTTCAGCCCTTGGGTCGGCTTCAATTGCCGGTATCAGCCCACATGCTCAGCCTATGCACTCGAAGCGTTAGAGAAACACGGCGCCATAAAAGGCGCGTGGCTGGCCGCCCGGCGGATCGGGCGCTGCCATCCTTGGGGCGGTGATGGATACGATCCGGTTCCAGACCGCAAAGACGATCCTGCGTGACCCCTGGTCAGGCTTGACCGGCGGCATCCACCGCTGAACACTTGGACCCGAACTGCCTGAGGTCCTGATGACATCTGACGCGCGCCACTCTCTGCCCACCCATGACGTTCTGAACCAACCACCTGCACGCGGGGATCAGGACCTGTGGGCCACAGACCCGGTGCTGCAAACGAATGTTGGATTGGCCGGGGGACGCACCGACCCGCTGATTTCTTACGCACAAACTATTGGTCAAGCTGAGGTGCGAGAGCTTGGCCGCGAAGCCAACCTTCATCCGCCAGAGCTGAAACAGTTCGATCCCGGTGGTCGGCGATTAGATGAGGTGCGGTTTCACCCCGCCTATCACCACCTGATGCGCCTGTCCCGATCCGCCGGCTACGCCACCCTGCCGTGGGACGGAGAGCCGGGCGGCCATGCAACCCACGCGGCCATGGTCTATATGGCCAGCCAGATCGAACCCGGCCATTGTTGTCCGCTAACCATGACCTACGCCGCGATCCCCACAATCGCCGCCTATGATGACGTAGCGTCGGTTTGGCGCCCAAAGCTGACGTCGCCCCGGTATGACCCCGCGACAAAACCCATCGGCCAAAAGACCAGTGCTACGCTGGGCATGGCAATGACCGAAAAACAGGGTGGCTCGGACGTGCGGGCGAATACAACGCTTGCCCTGCGGGATGGCGATCACTGGAGGTTGCGCGGGCATAAGTGGTTCTGTTCGGCCCCGATGTCGGACGGCTTCCTGACACTGGCGCAGGCCCCAGAGGGATTGACCTGTTTCCTCGTCCCCCGGTGGCTAGAAGGCGCGCGCAACGCAATCCACCTGATGCGCCTGAAAGACAAGCTGGGCAACAAGTCCAACGCATCGGCGGAAATCGAATATCACGATGCACTGGCCTATCGGTTGGGCGATGAAGGCGCAGGGGTCCGTACCATCCTGGAAATGGTGCATCACACGCGGCTTGACACGGCAATGGCCCCGGCTGGCCTGATGCGCGCCGCTCTGTCCGAGGCGCATCACTGGGTGACGCATCGGACCGTTTTCCAACGCCGGTTGCTGGACCAGCCCCTTATGCGTGCGGTTCTGGCTGACTTGGTGCTGGATTGGGAAGGTGCCCTGACGCTGGGGATGCGCGTGGCGCGGTCTTTCGATGGCCATACCGCCGAAGACCGAGCTTTCGCCCGGATCGGTGTTGCGCTGGCTAAGTTCCTGAACACAAAACGCTGCCCTGTGGTTGTAGCAGAAGCTTTGGAGGTGTTGGGCGGCATGGGGTATGTCGAGGACACGCCTTTACCTCTTCTCTACCGAGAGGCGCCGCTGAACGGAATATGGGAAGGGTCAGGCAACGTGATCTGCCTTGATATCCTTCGAACCCTCTCGCGCGAGCCTTTGGCCGCGGAAGTGCTGGGGGCCGAGCTGGATGCCGCAAAGGGCGCAGATCGCGCATATGACGCCGCGCTAAGGGCGCATCGTGAGCGCTGGCCTGCCCTTCCGGCTGAGGCCGAGGCGCGCTGGTTCGCTGAACGCACTGCTTTGTTGCTGACCGCCTCACAACTTTTGCAAAACGGCGCTAACGCGGTCACAGATGGTTTCATCGCCACCCGCCTTGCAGGCGAGAGTGGGCGCATTCCCGGATCGGTGGCCGGGCTGGACACGGACGCTCTGCTAAGGCGGTTGGGCTGACGCCGCACTTGCCCGGTCGCACCAACTGCTGTAGGGGCTGCGCATGTTTGACGACGCTGATGATATCCACCCGCTTTTTGCTGGCGCGCCCTCGACCACCGAGTTCAAGAAGCTGCGCAAACGCATCATACGCCAGACCCGCGAAGCCATCGAGCATTACGGCATGGTGGATCCGTCCGCCCACGAAAAAGATGGCAAACCACCCCGCTGGCTGGTCTGCCTGTCCGGTGGCAAAGACAGCTATACCCTGCTTGCGGTCCTCTACGAACTGAAGTGGCGCGGGCTGCTGCCTGTCGACCTGCTTGCCTGCAACCTGGACCAGGGCCAGCCCGGATTTCCGGCAACCGTCCTGCCAGAGTTTCTGGAGCGCATGAATGTGCCGCACCGGATCGAATATCAGGACACCTATTCCGTGGTCGTTGACAAGGTTCCGCAGGGCCGCACCTATTGCGCGCTGTGCTCGCGTCTGCGCCGCGGCAATCTGTACCGTGTCGCACGTGAAGAGGGGTGCTCGGCCGTGGTACTTGGTCACCATCGGGATGACATCCTCGAGACCTTTTTCATGAACCTGTTCCATGGCGGGCGTCTGGCAACGATGCCGCCAAAGCTGGTAAACGAAGAAGGCGATCTTTTCGTGTTCCGCCCACTGGCCCATGTAGCCGAGGCCGATTGCGAGAAATTCGCCACCTCGATGAATTATCCGATCATCCCTTGCGATCTTTGCGGCAGCCAGGACGGATTGCAACGCCAGCAGGTTAAACAAATACTGGATCAGTGGGAAAAGAACAGCCCAGGTCGGCGGCAGGTGATGTTCCGGGCACTCACCAACGCACGGCCCTCGCACCTGCTGGATCCGAAACTGTTCGACTTTGCCAACCTGGGACTTAACCCCAGCAAAAAAGACGAAAATTCAGACGAAATACCTCAGCTGCGTTAACGTCTCTCTCAGATTGGTTTTCTACGGTGGCAAAAGACGTGAGATGCCCAACGCAAAGGCCCGAAAACCGATGTGGAAACATATCAAACCCAAACGCCGTATCGATGCGCTTGCGTCCATACTCAGCAATCCAGCCGCGCTGGCGTTCTTGCCTGCCATAAGCCTGGCTGCGTTCTGGTTGGGTGGCGAACGGGCGCTGGTAGTCGTTGCGCTTGGCCTGCCGTTGATTTGCATTGGCGCGGCTGCGTTTGACGCTCGGTCCGGCAAGCGAAACAACCTTCCTCGCCTGCCGGGTGGGCTGATGGCCATAGATAGTTTTGCCACAGAGTTGGAAGCGTTTTTCAAATCTGCCCTGTCCAACGGATCAGAGTCCGCTTGCATTCTTATTGCGCTGGATGACTACCAAGGTTTTCTGGACCATCACGGAAATTCAGCAGCAAATCATTTGGCAGATCAATTCAGTAACCGTATTCTTACCGTGATCCGCACCCAGGACCTTGCAACACGGCTGGAATCCAACAAGATTGCAATTGGCTTGCACCCCTCTCACAATTTGGACCTCGAAGCTTGCATCCAAATGGCGGGGCGCATTCAGGCTGTTGTGGAAGAGCCCTTTGCGCTGAACGGTACAGGTGTTTACACCTCTTGCTCGATCGGATTTTGCCTTGCGTCCAGCGTGGCCGCGGGCCAGTACGAGGAATGGATCGACGCCACCTCAGCCGCATTGAGCGAGGCGCAACGCAACGGGCCTTCGACCATTCGGGCATTTTCAAGCGAAACGCAGCGCAGATCACGCCTGCGGGCCAATCTGCGCAGAGAGTTTGAGGCGGCGCTGGACAATGGTGAAATCCGTCCCTGGTTTCAACCTCAGGTCTCAACCGATACCGGACACGTGACCGGGTTTGAGGCACTGGCTCGCTGGGAGCATCCGCAAAAAGGGATTTTGGGTCCGCGGGTCTTCCTGCCCTTTGCCGAACAGGCCGAACTGATGGGAAAACTCGGCCAGACGATGCGACATCATGCGTTTACCGCCATGCGTGACTGGGACCGTGCCGGGGTCTCAATACCGCGAATTGGGGTGAACTTTTCGTCAGACGAATTGCGCGATCCCGCGTTGATTGATCTTCTGAAATGGGAATTGGACCAGAATGACCTGACGCCGGATCGACTGGCCGTTGAGATACTTGAAACCGTGTTTTCCCGCAGGCCAGACGATGTAATCACGCGAAACGTGACTGGTATGGCCAAGCTTGGCTGCTGCATTGATCTGGATGACTTTGGCACAGGGCATGCGTCGATCGCGTCGATCAAGCGCTTTGACGTCAAACGCATCAAAATCGACCGATCCTTTGTTGCAAAAGCCGATCGCGACGCCAGTCAGCAGCAACTTGTAAGCGCAATTCTGACGATGGCTGAGCGGTTGAACGTAGAAACGCTGGCCGAAGGGGTCGAGACCCGTGGTGAGCATGCCTTGATGGCGCAATTGGGCTGCGACCATGTTCAGGGCTTCGGTATTGGCAAACCTATGCCATTCGAGAACACACTTGGTTGGATTGCGGAATATCAAAGTAAGATCACCGCAATGCCAAAAATTGAGCGAAAGACCGGCCCGTAATCGCCAATTTACAGCATAGAAACGCAAACCGTGACGAAATGTCGGGCGAATTCGCTTGACCTTTGGGCCTGCACTCTGTTGAACCCACCGAGTGTGTTTCACTGCTTAAGGTGGCTGTCCCCGATGGACGATCAGAACAAGAATCTTATCCTTGCAACCGCGCTCAGCTTTCTCGTGATCCTTGTTTGGTTCGTGCTGTTTCCTCCTCCGGAACCAACGCCTGCACCCAACGAGACTGAGATAGCCACTGTTGAGGGCAATGAGGTTCAGACTCCCAGCGCCGCGGGCACTGGCACCGTTGGTGAGGTGACGACCACCGCCGAGGAAACGCTACCCGAAGAGCAGGCCGTACGCATTGACATCGATACCCCCCGTCTGAAGGGCAGCCTGTCGCTGTCGGGCGGCCGGATAGATGAGCTGTTTCTGAAAGACTATAAGGTCTCCATCGACGATGGCGCCCCCATTGTGGAGCTGCTGTATCCGGTAGGTTCGGAATCGGCCTATTACGCCCTCTACGGTTGGGCTCCGGGTGCTGGCGTTGCCGGCGCGGATGTACCCGGCCCGAACACGCTGTGGACCGTGGAAGAGGGTGAAGCGCTGAGCGTCGACACACCAATCACCCTGAGATGGGAAAACGAAAAAGGATTGACCTTCCGCCGTATGATCTCGGTGGATGAGGATTACATGTTCACGGTCACTCAATCGGTCGAAAACAACTCGGCGACCGAAGTTGGCATGGCACCTTACGGCATCCTCGCCCGTCATGGCATCGGTGAAGATGGGGATCTGCCCGGTCTGAAAAACTTCTTCATTCTGCATGAAGGGGTGATCGGTATGGCGGATGGCACGTTGACCGAGATCGACTATGACGACGTACGCGACTTCGAAATCGACCCGAATGAGCGCGCCCACGCCGAAGTGTTCCAGATCGAAGAGAATGGCTGGATCGGGTTCACCGACCACTACTGGATGACCACGCTGATCCCCGAGCCGGGGACTGCATTCAAGGCCGCCGCAAAGTTTGACCCGCGCCGCAAGATCTACCAGACCGAAACCGTTCTGCCGACCCTGACCGTCGCCCCGGGCGCCACGGAAGAGGTGACCACGCAGCTATTCGCCGGTGCGAAGGAATGGCAGACCATCCGCGAATATCAGGCACAAGGTGTGTACAAGTTCATCGACAGCATCGACTGGGGTTGGTTCTTCTTCCTGACCAAGCCGATCTTTTGGCTGCTGCACAACATCAATGTTCTGATCGGCAATATGGGCTGGTCCATCATCGGCCTGACACTGATCATCAAGGCGATCCTGTTCCCGCTGGCGTTCAAATCCTACGTCTCGATGGCGAAGATGAAAGAGCTCCAACCGCAGATGGAGGCCCTGAAAGAGGCCGCTGGCGACGACCGTCAGAAGATGCAGCAGGGCATGATGGAGCTCTACAAGAAGGAAAAGGTGAACCCGGCTGCAGGCTGTCTGCCGATCCTTCTGCAAATTCCGATCTTCTTCTCACTGTACAAGGTGATCTTTGTAACGATCGAACTGCGTCAGGCGCCTTGGTTCGGGCCATTCCAGGACCTCAGCGCACCCGATCCGACCTCGATTATGAATTTCTTTGGATTGCTGCCCTGGGCCGGTCCGCAACCTGAAAGCCTGATGGCGCTGATCTTCATTGGTATTCTGCCGCTGTTGCTGGGCATTTCGATGTGGTTACAGCAAAAGCTGAACCCGGCACCAACCGACGCGACGCAGGCAATGATCTTTGCGTGGATGCCATGGGTTTTCATGTTCATGCTAGGTAGTTTTGCCAGCGGACTTGTGGTGTACTGGATCGCGAACAACACGATCACCTTTACCCAGCAATACCTGATCATGCGCAGCCAAGGCTATAAACCGGACGTCTTTGGGAACATCAAGTCCGGCTTCAAGCGGTCGTCAAAAGCGGATGATAAATGACGGGTCAGGTTACCCAAATTTGGCGGCACCCGATTAAAAGCCATGGTCGCGAAGCCGTTCAAACCGTGAACATGATCTCCGGGCAAACAATGCCCGGAGATCGCGTTTGGGCCGTCGCGCATGAGGCATCCAAGGCGGACGGCTCAGACTGGGCCGCGTGTGCCAATTTCAGTCGGTGCGCGAAAGCACCGCAGTTAATGGCGATCTCGGCAAGCGCGGATGGGGATGTAGTCACACTGTCTCACCCGTATCGTCCCGACTTGACATTTGCCCCTGACAGTCAGCCACACGTTTTTCTGGAGTGGGTCAAACCTTTGATGCCGGCAGACCGAGCAGCCTCGGCCCGGATTGTCCGGGTGCCGGGGCGCGGGATGACCGACAGCGATTTCCCTTCGATCAGCCTGTGCAATATGGCGTCTCATCGGGCGGTTGGACAAAAGCTGGGGCAGGACCTTTCGATCCACCGCTGGCGCGGCAATATCTGGATTGACGGAATACCTCTATGGGAAGAGTTCGACTGGTTGGGACGCGACGTTCAGATCGGAAAGGCACTATTCCGAGTGCGCGAACGCATCACCCGCTGCCTGGCAACAACAGCCAACCCGGATACCGGCCAACGCGATGCCGACACCCTTGGTGCGCTTGAAACGTGGGGTCATCAGGATTTTGGTGTTTATGCCGAAGTAGTCCAAGGCGGTGAGATATCGGTTGGGGACAAGGTACAGATTATATGAGCACCCTACCCTTCCCGCTGGCATCTGAACCCGACGACATTGCGTTGGAGCGTGGACGAAAACTGTTTGCGGGTCCGTCCGAGTTCATAAAAGGCGTGGTTGCAATGGACGGCCTGCCTGCGCCCGACAGGTTAGAGGTGTGTTTTGCGGGCCGGTCAAACGTGGGTAAATCCAGCCTGATCAATGCACTGACGGGCACCAAAGGGTTGGCGCGTGCCTCGAACACACCGGGCCGCACGCAGGAGATCAACTTTTTCACCCAAGGCCCCGAGCTTTATCTGGTTGACCTGCCCGGCTATGGGTATGCCAACGCGCCGGTGAAGGTGGTGGAGAAATGGCAGCGGCTGCTGAAACAGTATCTGAGCGGTCGTCAGACGCTGCGACGGGCCTTTGTCCTGATTGACTCGCGCCACGGGGTTAAACCAGTCGACGCCGAAATTATGAAACTGCTGGATACCAGCGCCGTTACTTTCCAATGCGTGATGACCAAGGCCGACAAGGTCAAGGCCAAGGACCGCGAAAAAGTGCTGGACCAGGTGCGCGGTGCGCTGTCGAAGCACCCCGCCGCGTTTCCGGAAATCGTGCTGACCTCATCTGAAAAAGGTGACGGAATACCGATCCTTCGTTCGATCATCGCATATTTGGAATGACCCTGCCGGTTCGCCTTTTCACCTTGGTGACAACGCTGGCAGTCTTACTGACCAGCGTCATCCCCCAAGGCTGGATGCCGACGACGGGCGGTGACGGCAAGGTGCTGTTGGTTTTGTGCACCGGCGATGGCCCGGTTGAACAATGGGTCGATCTGGGTCCAAGCGGCCCCATCCATGATGAGATGGACCAGCGTGTCATGTGCCCCTTTTCCGGTCTCACCACCGATGTTTCCCTGCCCTTGGTTGGGGATGTTGTTTTGCTGACAGCTTTGATTCAACCTCTTTGGGTTCATCGGGACTTTACCCATCGGAATGCCGGATTTTATCCCCTCTATGATGCACGGGCACCGCCGTTTTCCTCTTGATTCGCTGAAAGATTTACGCGTGCGCGCAGACTCTGCGCGCGATAACTTTTCGAATCCGGAGATCACAATGGCACTGGACAGCCAAACCGTGGGGGACACCCCGGCGCAAAACACTGCAGCGCAAAAATTCTACTTCGCCGCCTGGCGGTGGCATTTCTACGCGGGGATATTTGTCATCCCGTTTTTAATCACTCTGGCATGTACCGGGTTGATGATGATGTTCATCACCCAATTCGACGGCCGTGACGGTGAGAAAATTGCTGTTGCGGCACAAGGCTCCGCCCTGCCTGTGTCACAACAGGCCGATATCGCGCTGACCTCAGTTCCGGGATCGGTTGTAGAATGGATCGGCCCGAAAGCGGCCGATCTGGCAACTGTGTTTCGCATAAAAACCGAAGAGGGTCAGCGCTTGGTGGCCGTCGACCCCTATGCCGGAGAGGTACTGCAAGTCTGGGATCGCCGCGCAGGGTGGTACGATCTTGCAGAAAACATCCACTCGACCCTTATGATCGGCACAACCGGCGACCGCATAATCGAGATCGCTGCCGGGCTTAGCCTGCTGCTGGTTTTTACGGGCTGGTACATGTGGTGGCCGCGCGGGAACGCTCTGGCGGCTTTTGTGCCTAACTTGCGCGCGCGAGGACGGGCCTTGTGGAAATCTTTGCATTCTGTCACCGCATTCTGGATGTCGGGACTGCTGGTCGTCTTTCTAATCTCGGGCATGTCGTGGGCCGGAGTTTGGGGCGGAATGTTCGTACAGCCCTGGAGCAGCTTCCCAGCCGAAAAGTGGGATAACGTGCCCCTTTCGGACGAAACCCATGCCAGCATGAACCACGGGCACCAAAATGACGTCCCATGGGCGCTGGAGCAGACGCCAATGCCGGCGTCGGGGTCAAAGGCCGGTACCAACGGTGTGCCACAAGGTGCTCTGGTGGATATCGATGCCCTTGTTGCGTTGGGAGCCGAACTGGGGATGACCGGTCGCTTTCGCGTGGCTTATCCAAGGGGCGAAGACGGTGTCTGGACACTGAACCGCGACAGCATGAGCAGCGATTCTACAGATCCAGCGAATGATCGCACCGTTCATGTGGACCGGTACACCGGCAGGATTCTGGCGGATGTTCGGTACGCGGATTACTCGCTGATGGGCAAATCCATGGCGCTTGGCATTCCGCTTCACATGGGTCTGATGGGCACGTGGAACTTTATCCTGAACCTGGTGTTTTGCCTCTCGGTCATTTTTGTCTGTGTGTCTGGCGTTGTAATGTGGGTCAAGCGTCGGCCGCAGCGGTCAGGGCGTCTGGCAGCACCGCCGATGCCAGCAGAGCTGCCGCTGTGGAAAGGGGCTGTCATGATCGGCCTGTTCACGGCGATGGCCTTCCCGCTGGTTGGTCTGACCTTGCTGGCGCTACTGGTGATTGACCTGCTGCTGGTCAGCAACATTCCGGCCTTGAAACGTGCGGTAAGCTAAATCAATCTGGGCTGCGCTAAACGGTGCGGCCCATTCTCTGATGCTGTTTCCGCTATCCGGACTTGGCACCAACCGGCAAAGGCCCTAACACGGGAAACCAGAGGGACCACAGCCATGAAGACAAGAGAAATGAACCGGGACTGGATCGCCACCGCCGCCACGTTAAACAGCGCATTACCGTATCTCCAACGCTATGATGGGGCGATTGTCGTCATCAAGCTGGGCGGTCACGCCATGGGCAGCGACGAGGCGATGGAAAGCTTTGCTCGTGACGTGGTTCTGATGCGTCAGGTGGGCGTAAACCCGGTGATCGTGCATGGCGGCGGACCGATGATCAACGCGATGCTGAGCCAGTTGAATATCCAGTCCGAATTCGTGAACGGCAAACGCGTCACAGACAGGGCCACTGTCGAAGTGGTTGAGATGGTCCTGTCCGGCCTTGTCAACAAACGCATCGTTCAGGCAATCAATAGACAGGGTGGCACGGCTGTCGGCCTGTCGGGCAAGGACGCAAACCTGATCACCTGCGATCAGGCGGACCCCTCCCTGGGGTTTGTCGGCGCACCATCTGAGATGAACCCAAAGATTCTGCAAGATCTGTTCGCGCATGATGTGATTCCAGTAATCGCCCCCCTGGGTGCGGGCGAGAATGGCGAGACTTTCAACATCAACGGCGATACTGCTGCTGGTGCCATCGCGTCCGCGCTCAAGGCAGACCGGCTGCTTTTGCTAACGGACGTCTCGGGCGTGAAGAACGCAGGTGGCGAGGTCGTGACCGAGCTGAAGGCCGGTCAGATCCGTGAAATGACAATGGATGGCACGATCGCAGGTGGCATGATCCCAAAGACGGAAACGGCGCTGGACGCGCTGCACAGCGGCGTTCGCGCTGTGGTCATTCTGGACGGGCGCGCACCAAACGCCGTACTGTTAGAGTTGTTTACCGAACACGGTGCCGGTTCACTGATCCGGCCAGACTGATCAGCGCAGCGGAGGAGACATGACCGGACCAAACCCGACCTCCTCTTCCATTGCCTACGACCATGTGGACCAGGCGATACAGACCGTCGACCTGATCGTCATGGGGGCGCTGCATCCGCGGCTGACGGGTGCAAAGCAACTGGAAGGCGGGACCTTGATCTTGCTGGGTGCAGGGCGGGCGTTTTGGCCACAGCTGAAATCCGCACCGGAGTGGCTGAGCGAACACCCTGTAGACAGGTGGTCGTGGCGAGTCATCGGTGAATTGGCGCGTGATCTCGGGGCCGAGGCGTATTTTCCGTTCGGCGGCCCACCCTACGCCCCGTTTATCGATTGGGCGCTGAAATCTGGGCGTACTTTTAGTAGCCCCGTAGGCGCACTGGTGCACGACACGGTAGGTATGATGATTTCCTTCCGTGGCGCGCTGCATTTTGCCGAAGAGTTTTCAATTCCGCAGGTGACCGGTGTTTCTCCGTGTACAACCTGCGACGCTCCATGCGCCCAAGCCTGTCCGGTGGGCGCATTGAACAACCACAGTTTTTATGACGTCGACGCTTGCCACGGCCACCTGAACACAGCCAAAGGCCAGACCTGCATGACCGGGGGTTGCCTTGCGCGGCTGTCCTGCCCGCTCAGCGAAGGTGCGGGGCGCGATCCCGAACAATCCGCCCATCACATGAGGGCTTTCCACCCGTCATGACCCGTATGCTAATCCTGACCCGCCACGCAAAATCCAGCTGGGGTGATCTGTCGTTGGATGATCATGACCGCCCACTGAACAAGCGCGGGCGCAAGTCGGCCCCGGCGATTGCCGCATGGCTGCGTGCTAACAACTGGTTGCCTGACGAGGTGTTGAGTTCAACCTCGGCCCGCACCCGTGAAACATGGGATCTGATGAATCTGCGGTCGGAATCGGTCAGCTTTCACCGCACGCTCTATCACGCTGATTCAGAAGACATATTGCGCGATCTGTCCGGTGCCACAGGCAAAACCGTGCTTTTGCTGGGTCACAATCCGGGTATCGGAACTTTTGCCAACCGTATCGTCCGGCAAAAACCTGATCATCCCCGGTTTCTTGATTACCCGACCTGCGCAACGACCGTGATCCGGTTCGATACGACCGACTGGGCCAAGGTGCGCTGGAAAAGCGGCGCGGTGCAGGGATTTGTCATTCCACGCGAACTTTTGGAATGAAAAAAGGCGGGGCAAAACCCCGCCTTCTTTTCTGGTTTTATCGGGATTAGTGGCCCAAAATCTGGCTCAGGAACAGCTTGGTCCGTTCGCTTTGCGGGTTGTTGAAGAACTCTTCCGGTTCATTCTGCTCCACGATCTGACCCGCGTCCATGAAGATCACGCGGTTGGCCACCTGACGGGCAAAACCCATCTCATGCGTCACGCAGAGCATTGTCATGCCTTCCTCGGCCAGTTCGATCATGGTGTCGAGCACCTCTTTGATCATCTCTGGGTCAAGCGCCGATGTGGGTTCATCGAACAACATGATCCGCGGCATCATGCAGAGCGAGCGGGCAATCGCCACACGCTGCTGCT
Organism: Ruegeria sp. AWH4_226; assembly: GCF_056159225.1. Lineage (NCBI taxonomy): Bacteria > Pseudomonadati > Pseudomonadota > Alphaproteobacteria > Rhodobacterales > Roseobacteraceae > Ruegeria > Ruegeria sp. AWH4_226. Next base: position 482,846 of record NZ_JBSWUU010000003.1, read on the forward strand.
GACCGCCCGAAAGCTGGCCGGGATACTTGTCGGCCTGTTCAGGGATTTTTACCTTTTCCAGGAAATGCATCGCGCGCTCTTCCGCCTCTTTCTTGGGCGTCTTACGCACCCAGATAGGGGCCAGCGTGCAGTTCTCCAGAATGGTCAGGTGTGGGAACAGGTTGAAGTGTTGGAACACCATGCCAACCTCGGACCGGATTTTGTCGATGTTTTTCAGGTCATTCGACAACTCGGTCCCATCTACAACGATCCTACCCTGCTGGTGTTCCTCCAGCGCGTTTAAGCAGCGGATCAGGGTGGATTTGCCCGAACCCGACGGCCCGGCAATAACAATCCGCTCGCCTTGATTCACGGTCAGATTGATATCACGCAGAACGTGGAAAGACCCGTACCACTTGTTCATACCGTTGATTTCGATGGCGACCTCGTCGCTCACCTGCATTTTGGAGCGGTCGATTTCGCGGTCAATTGCAAGTTCAGACATGTGTTGAACTCCTTAACGATGATCTGTGGCAAGGCGACGCTCAAGCCACTGAGAATATTGAGAGATGCCGTAACAGACGACGAAGAACAGAAGCGCAGCAAAGCCGAGAAGCTCCCAATAGACGCCATTCCATTGGGTCGATGCCAGAATCGGCCCGCGGATCATGCCCACAAGGTCAAACATCGAGATAACCGAAACCAGCGTGGTGTCCTTGAACAGGCCCACGGCCACGTTCACGATACCGGGGATCGAAATCTTCAACGCCTGCGGTAGGATGATCAGTTGCATCGCCTGCGGGTAATCAAGGCCCAGACTGTCTGCTGCCTCGTACTGCCCACGCGGAAGGGCTGCCAGACCACCACGGATCACCTCGGCGATATAGGCGGCCGAGAACATGGTGATCATGATCACAACCCGCAGGAACAGGTCGACCGTGCTGTCAGGCGGGAAGAAATACGCCAGCATTACCGAGGCCACGAACAGCAGCGTGATCAGAGGCACGCCACGGATAAACTCGATGAAGATGACGCAGACCCACTTGATCAGCGGCATGTTCGATTGGCGGCCCAAAGCAAGAGCGATCCCAAGCGGCACCGACAAAGATACACAGGTCACACCCAGCATCATGTTCAGCATGAAACCGCCAAGATCGCGGCTGGGAACCGCCGTGAGCCAAGCGTTGTCTGACGCGCCTTCCGGTATCAGGGCTCCGCCGACGTTCCAGATGACCAGCGCAGTCACGATGGCCCCAAAAAACCCGGCGGCAAAGCTGTTGCTGCCCAGTTTCCGGAAAACCAACGAGGCCCCAACACAGCCGATCAGTGCGACCAGCGGTACAAGGATGGTGCCACCCCAAATCAACCAAAAGGCCAGGAAGGGATAGACTGCCGTGAACAACAGCATCTTGCGCGGCAGATCAAAGAAAAGCACCGGCGCAAAAGCCACCAACATCAGCACAAAAGCCAGATTTGGCCGCCAATAGGCCTCCTCGGGGTATTTGAATCCATAGATCAGTTGCGGCCACCGCTCGGTCAGAACCGCAAAACACGCACCGGTCTTACCGGCGAGAATCTCGCGGCATTCGGACAGAGAGTTTGCTTGCCACACACCGTTGAAAATCCATGGCATCGTGTTTTTTACAAGCACGTAGATCAGCAGCAGAGACAAAACCGTCAGAACAGTATTGGTAACGCCCGAGAACAGATTCTCGCGCAACCACTTGACGATGCCCGTTTCATTTGCAGGCGGTGGCGCTGGTGGGATGGTACCCTCGGCCACGAAAGCGATTGGGTTGGTTGTTTGATCACTCATGGCTCAGCGCTCCTTCAACTTAACGGAGGCATTGTAGATGTTCATACCCATCGAAATCAGCAGCGACGCCGTAAGATAGAACAACATCAACAACAAAACGCATTCGATCGCGCGGCCCGTCTGGTTCAGTGTGATACCGCCCAATGTTGCGGTGATATCCGCATATCCAACGGCAATCGCCAGCGACGAGTTCTTGGTGATGTTCAGATACTGCGAAATCAGCGGTGGGATGATAACCCGCAAGGCCTGGGGTAGGATCACCAGGTTCATGATGCGTCCCTGGCGCAAGCCCAGCGCAGCCGCAGCTTCAGTCTGTCCCTTGCTGATCGCCTGAATACCGGCCCGAACGTTCTCGGCGATGAAAGCACCTGTATAGATCGACAAGGCAAACCACAGAGCAATCAGCGGGCCACCGACCTTGATGCCGCCGCTGAAGTTGAAGCCTTTCAATTCAGGAACATTCCAAGTCAGGCCCATCAGAAACATCAGGATGCCAAACGGGGCTAGCCAAACCGCAAGTTTAACAAGCGTCGTTTTTGGCCGTACACCTGTTAGTTCCTGTGTTTTCGTCGCGCGCTTCTCGATCTCTCTGGACGCAAACCACGAACCACCCAAAACCACCAAAACCAAAAGCCAGTTCAGGAAGGTTGCGCCGAACAGTCCGCTAGAGAACTCCGGACGGGGGATATACACGCCACGGTTGGTGAACGCGAACAAATCCAGCACCATGCTGGACGCCGGATCCTCGCCCCGAAAGGCGCGCGGGCTGGGCAAAACGGCGGTCATGATGAAGAAGATGATGAGGATCCAGATCAACACCGGGATGTTCCGGAAAATCTCGACATAGATCGCCATCAATTTGGATACGAGCCAGTTTTTGGACAGGCGCAGAACACCAGCGATAACGCCGAAAATCGTGGCCGTGATACAAGCAAGAAACGCCACCAAAAGCGTGTTCAGCAAGCCAACGATAGCAGCGCGTGCATGCGAGGACTGGCTGTCATATTCAACCAATCGCTGGTTGATGTCGTACCCGGCTGGATCGCCAAGGAATTCGTAAGAGATGTTGAGCCCGGCGGCCCGAAGGTTCTGGATCAGGTTGTTCCCAAGATACCAGATAGAAAGCGCAATAACGATTGCCGCGATCACTTGAAAGGTAAGAGACCGATAGCGGGTATCGTTTATAAGCATCGACAACCGAAAATCGGCTTTCGGCGGGTCTGTCATGGTTGACATACTGTGGAATCCCCGTGCATTTCGGGTGCGTTATGTCCGGCGAGGTTTTCCCCGCTCTTGCGACACCCGTAGCATTATGATTTGAAAAAGGGCGCAGGTTGCCCGGCGCCCTTTTCCGTGGATTTTAGCGGAACGGCGGTGCGTACAGCAGACCACCGTCAGTCCACTGTGCGTTCAGGCCGCGTGCCAGACCGATCGGAGTTTCCTCACCGATGTTCTTGGCAAACACCTCGCCATAGTTACCACCGGATTTGATCGCGCGCTGCGCCCATGTTGCGTCCAGCCCCAGCATCTCACCCAGGGTGCCTTCGGTACCCAGCAGGCGGTTTACTTCGGGATTGTCGGTACCGGCTGCCATCTCGTCGATATTCGCCGAGGTCACGCCCAGTTCTTCCGCTGCGATCAGTGCGTTCAACGTCCAACGAACCACATCGCCCCACTCGTTGTCGCCGTGACGGACCAGCGGGCCCAGCGGCTCTTTCGAGATGATTTCAGGCAGGATTACGTGATCGCCCGAGTTTTCAAACGTTGCACGCGTGGCGGCAAGGCCGGATGCGTCAGTCGTGTAAACGTCACAAGCACCAGCCAGATACTGCTGTTGCGCTTCGGCGTTGGTTTCGATCGGAACCGGCTCGTAGCTCATGTTGTTGATGCGGAAGAAATCCGCCAGGTTGAGCTCGGTCGTGGTACCGGTCTGGATGCAGACGGTCGCACCATCCAATTCCTTGGCCGAGCTTACGCCCAGAGCCTTGGGAACCATGAAACCCTGACCATCATAGTAGTTGATGCCGACGAATTCGAATTTCAGATCGACGTCACGGCTGAAAGTCCAGGTGGTGTTACGGGCCAGCATGTCGATCTCACCCGAAGCCAGCGCGGTAAAGCGTGTTTTACCGGTGGTTGGAATGAATTCAACAGCCATCGGATCGTCCAGAACGGCGGCTGCGACTGCGCGGCAGACTGCCACGTCAAAGCCCTGCCACTCGCCGTTGGCATCAGGGCTGGCAAAGCCGGGTACACCGGTTGCAACGCCGCAGTTCAACTTGCCGCGTGCTTTGACATCGTCGGCGGTCCCTGCCGCAGCTGCGCCGGCAGCCAAGCCGGCGATGGTTGCCACGCCCAAGATTACGGATTTTTTCATTTTTACCTCTTCCTGATTTGCCGTCCCAGTCTAGGGACGGTTCTGTCCAGCACCTTTGGCGCTAGAAAGGTTTCCCCAAAGGTGTCTCCCCTTTAGTGGGCATGAGTTTGGGCGTAATCATAAACAAACGTCAAGGGCCGGATCAGGGAAAACGATGAGTCATCTCAAAGATGACTCGTCAGACGTTGGAAAATTGAGCTTTGTGGGATCAAACCGAGAGGTCAAAGAACTTTTTGGCGTGCAAAAACGCAGTCCTTTTTGTTTCTGAAACAGCGTGCGCCTCATCATCATGGCCCCATTGTTCAATCTGCCAAAGCTCGTCGAGCCGGGAAATTTGCCAGATTTCTTCCGCGGTACGCCAGTTTTGGGCCGCAGCGAACCCAAGGATCAGCGATCCAGACAGGCTTACAAGATCGTGAAAGGCAGCCAGCTGGAAATCGTTAAGTTCATGAACACGTTGCCTTAGCGGGGTCAGCGCCGTTTCCGATTGCGGCTGATGAAGCACACCAATCACGGGCCGTAACCGTGCCGAAAGCATGTCAGCTGCCCAGTCAAGGGCCGGGTCCCACTGTTCGGCCTGACGCTCTTGCAACTCTTGCGGGTGCGTCGCGCGGTAGCACAGCAAATCCGAATCGCCATAGTCTGCAAGCATGTCCGCAACTTCGGCGTGTTGCTGCCGCACCTTGTCAATCGCGGCATTCGCCGACCGTGTGAACGGCATCGCTGTCGGGTCAATCACATCTTGCTGAGCGTCCCATTCCGCGGCGACCTCTTCGGCCATGGAACGCGTTGGCAGGATCAAGGCAGCCTTGGCCGGGGTTTTGACACGGCGGCCGTCCAGTTCGACGGTGTAGCCTCCTTCAGCTCCGATCACCGCACACTCGGTCCAAAATCGTTTCGGCTTCCAGTCGCTCATGTCTTCAGGTCCAGATTGCGTCCAGCACCCTTGGCAGCTGGTCAAAGGTTTCAATCACACAAGTTGCCCCGTCCAGCGCTGATCGATGGTGGTAGCCCCAGGTCACGCCGACGCTCGGGACTCCCGCCGCGCGCGCCATGTCCATATCGAACCGGGTGTCTCCGACCATCACCGTGTTGGCTACACCCACCCCTGTTTCACCGCGCGCCGTGTCGATCATCGAAGGATGCGGCTTGGATGGATGATGGTCCGCGACCTGTCGGGTCACGAAATAGCGCTCTAACCCATGTGCCTCAATCAAAGCATCCAGACCGCGCTGGGACTTTCCGGTTGCCACGCCCAACAGAATTTCGGGGACGGCATGCAAAGCCTCAATGGTATCGCGCGCACCGGGGTAGAGCGGTGAACTGGCGGCGCCCTGTTCAAGCCGATTTGCGTGATAGGCCTGTTTATAGCCCTCAACAAGCAGCCGCTGATCAGCATCGGTACACTCGGGCACCAGACGCGCCATGGCATTGGGCAAGGACAGCCCCACGATGGATAAGATCGCCTCTCGCTCAGGGACGGGCAGCGACAGGGCATCGAAACTGGTAGTCATCGCCGCCACGATGCTGCCCTGGCTGTCGACCAACGTGCCGTCGACATCGAACAGCACCAAACGCAAAGGTGCGCTCATTGCAGGTCCTCAAACGGATCGCCAGCCGCCAGATCCTCAGTCCATCCGAAGGTGTCCCAGCTTTGTTTCATATGGTCTGGCAGTGGTGCCGTGACGGTGATGGTCTTGCGGGTTACTGGATGCTGGAACGACGCTTGCCGGGCGTGCAGGTGCAGCTTTTTGCTGATAATCCCGCCAAGTTGCGCGCCCCAGCCATCGCCCAGATTCTCTTGCCCCGATCCACCGTATTTCCCATCACCGATGATCGGATGTCTGATCGCAGCCATATGCGCCCGCAACTGATGTGTGCGGCCCGTGATCGGCTCCATCGCCACCCACGAGGCGCGCCCTGCCACCCGATACAATGTTGCATAGAGTGTATGCGCCCGTTTCGCGCCCGGCGTGTCGTTGATTTCGTTCAGATGCACGGCGATCATCTTTTCGCCCTCACCCTGCTTGCCGTGACCCGAGGCCTTGACCAACCCGGTCTTGATCTCACCTAGGTATGGCGTCGGCACCCCTGCCACCAGCGCCCAGTAGATCTTGCGCGTGTCGCGGTGACGGAAAGCTGCGGTTAACCCCTTGGCGGCATCGCGCGTACGCGCCATCAGCAGAACGCCCGAGGTGTCCTTGTCCAATCGATGCACGAGGCGGGGGTTCTCATCATATCCAAAGCGCAGAGCCTCGGACAGGCTGTCCACATGGCGCGTCTGACCACTTCCGCCCTGCACCGGAAGACCATGCGGTTTATTCAGCGCCAACACATGATCATCGCGGTAGATCACGCAGGACTGGATCATTTTGGCGTCGGCCTCTGACACAGCCTTTTTGACCTCGGCAGGCGTGTGATCGGCGTCAGGCAATGGCGGCACGCGAACGACCTGCCCAGCCTCAAGCCGGGTCGAGGCCTTGACGCGACTACCTTCAACACGCAACTCGCCCTTGCGGCACATCTTTTCGATGCGACCCTGACTGACATGGGGGAACAGACGACGCAGCCAGCGGTCAACCCGCTGGTCGCCGTCACCTTTTTCCACGGTGATTATCTGTACGCCGCTCATGCCGATATCTCCTGCGCCGCACGGACCATCCGCGCGACCAACCAGTCTGTAGGTACCCTAGAAAACATGCGCGTCTGTGGCGCGCAAAGGGCCAAGAGTCAAGGCGGTCAGATGTTCGTGAAATCCCCGTGCCGACCGGCCCCGTCGCGGAAACGACCCGCCCCGGCCGTGCCTTCGCGGCGGATCGCCTCAAGACCATTGGCCCATTCAACCTTGAGCGCATCCCGTACCGGCATACCGCGTGTCTCGATGATCGACCGGCGATCGGCCCGTACAGCCGCTTGCGGGAAACGGGCAATTTCACGGGCCATAGACTCGGCACTTGCCCGAGCCTCACCATGCGGTACAACCTTTTCCGCCAGACCGATGCGATAGCATTCCTCTGCTTCGACCTTGCGTCCGGTCAGGGCGATCTCAAGCGCTTTGCCCTGTCCGACAAGCCGCGGCAAGCGAACCGTGCCGCCATCCATCAGTGTAATCCCCCAGCGGCGGCAATAAACGCCCAGATACGCCGTTTCCGCCATCACTCGGATATCGCACCACAGGGCAAGCTCCATACCGCCCGCCACAGCGGCACCTTCAATTGCCCCGATCACCGGTTTGGACAACTCCAAACGAGACGGCCCCATGGGGCCAAGCGTCGAGGGCGCAGACCCAATCGGGAAGGCATGTTGTTCAAAATAGGCCTCGCCCAGCTCTCTGTCTGCAAGAGTGGCCGCCAGTTTCAAATCCCAACCGGCACAAAAATTACCACCCTTGCCCCAGAATACGGCAACCTTGGCCGGGCTATGTTCAAACTCCAGAAATGCGGCGACCAGTGCTTTGGCGTGTTCCGTGTCTACAGCGTTGCGGGCTTGCGGACGGTCATGGATGATGGTCCAGACATCTTCGGTTTTTTCGATTGAGACAGTCATGCGGTTCCTCCCTCGGGTCTCAGGCCCCAAAGGAAACGCGTTTTGCCTCACCTGTCGCCCCTTACGCGGCGGAACTTAGGTGTTACGCTGCGCGCGCAGCTTGGCAAAGTAGTCCAGTCGTTTTTTCAACTCACGCTCAAATCCGCGTTCGACCGGTTGGTAGAGCTCGGGCCGCTCCATCCCGTCCGGGAAATAGTTCTGACCCGAAAACCCATCTTCGGCGTCGTGATCATACGCATAGCCCGCGCCATATCCCTGATCCTTCATCAACGAGGTCGGCGCATTCAGGATATGCTTTGGCGGCGGCTCGCTGCCCGACTGTTTAGCCAGCCGCATCGCTGCCTTGTAGCCCACATAGGCCCCGTTCGATTTCGGGGCGAGCGCCAGATAGACCAGCGCCTGCGCCAGCGCCAGCTCACCCTCAGGGCTGCCAAGCCGCTCATAGGTTTGCCAGGACTGCAGGCAGATCGCCTGTGCTTGCGGATCGGCCAGACCAATATCCTCAATCGCCATCCGGGTGATACGGCGCGCCAGATACCTAGGGTCCTCGCCCCCCGTCAGCATTCTTGCAAACCAGTACAGGGCGGCATCCGGATCAGAGCCCCGTACTGATTTGTGAAGGGCTGAGATAAGGTTGTAATGCTCATCGCCTGATTTGTCGTATTTCGCCGCCCTGCGCATCAATCGTGTCGACAGAGCGTCCGGGTCGAGGGGCGCATCGACCTTCCACGCCGCGATCTGTTCAATCAGGTTCAAGAGCGCCCGCCCGTCGCCATCCGCCATTTCCTGCAGCGCCTCGCGCGCGGGGCCAGTCAACGGCAAGGCGTGATCGAGTTCCTTCTCTGCCCGCTGCGTCAGGCGTTCCAGATCGGCAAGACTAAGCCGTTCCAGCACCAGAACCTGCGCCCTGCTGAGCAACGCGGCGTTCAGCTCAAAAGACGGGTTTTCCGTCGTTGCCCCAACCAGTAGGATCGTGCCATCCTCCATATGCGGCAAGAACCCATCCTGCTGAGCTTTGTTAAAGCGGTGGATTTCGTCCACGAACAATAGCGTCCCCTGCCCGTTCTGCCGCCGGATCCTGGCCGCCTCGAACACTTTCTTCAGATCGGGTACACCCGTGAAAATGGCGCTGATCTGGACGAAGTGCAGATCGGTTTCCTGCGCCAGCAGCCGTGCGATTGTGGTTTTACCCACGCCCGGTGGCCCCCAGAACAACAGGCTGGACAAACTGCCCGAAGCCAGCATCACCCCCAGCGGCGCGTCTGGACCCAATACCTGCTCTTGCCCAATCACCTCGGACAGCGACTGTGGTCGCAACCGATCGGCTAGCGGGCGATGGGCAGAAGATGTAGGCTCGGTCGCCCCGGTATCGAACAGATCACCCAAGGTTCTAAAGCCGGAACCGCAGGGAAATGGGACGGCCCCCGCGCAGAATATCAAAGACCAACCGACGACCGGGGTTGGTCAGCGCATCCACCACATCGCGGGGATTTTCAACTTTTACGCCGTTGATGCCGTTGATCACATCACCCACACGCAGGCCCGACCGACCGCCATAGCGGTCAGCATCCACCACAACCACGCCGGTCTGCGACAAAAGCAGACCCATCTGGGCAATCACCGCCGGATTGATGCGCGCGACCGTCAGGCCCGGCATCACTGTCCGATCATCCAGCGCGGTTTCCTCAGCTGGTGGAGACTCGGGTGCTTTGATCAAGGCAACTTCAACATCGGCTTGTTCATCACCGCGCAGCCGGGTCACGACTGAGGTGCCACCAACCCCCGCCACGGACATGCGAAACTTCATCTCGGCGGGCGAGTTCACCTCATCCCCGTCTACATGGGTCACCACGTCGCCCACCCGCAGACCCGCATCAGCCAAAGGACTAAGCGGATGAAGGTCGGAAATCACCACGCCCTGCGGCATAACCAGACCTAATGATTCCGCGATATCGGCGCTCATGTGCTGCCCGGCCATACCAGCCCACGGGCTGATGAAACTGTCATTGCCCTGCTGCGCTTGTCGCAGAAACTCTGCCACCAGGTTCGCCGGAATGGCAAAACCGATCCCATTAGAGCCACCGGACCGGGTCAGGATAGCGGTGTTGATTCCAATCAGGTCGCCGTTCACGTCGATCAAGGCCCCGCCGGAGTTTCCCGGATTGATGGCCGCATCAGTCTGAATGAAGTAGCCACGCGCATTCCCCGTGGCAGCACCTGTGCGGGCAAGTCCGGAGACTATACCGGACGATACAGTCTGCCCAACCCCAAACGGGTTGCCAATGGCCAGCGCCAATTCACCGACTTCGACATGGTCCGAGTCGCGTAAATCCAGGAATGGCAGATCCTTGGCCCCGTCCAACCGAAGAATGGCGATATCGCTTTCCTTATCTCCCAGCACCACTTGCGCCGAATACTCTCTGCGATCTGTTGTCACCACGCGAATCTCGGTGGCTGATCCTACCACGTGGTAATTGGACACCACGTAGCCATCTGCCGACAGGATCACACCCGATCCAAGAGAGTTTTGAACCCGCGGGCGCGGCTCGCCAAAACCCCCGCCAAAGAAATCTTCAAAAAACGGGTCCGAGAAGAAGGGGTTGGCCCGGCCTCGTCGGACAATCTTGGCATAGATGTTGACGACCGCCGGCGACGCCTGTTTGACCACCGGCGCAAATCCTATGCTGATTTCGGCCTGCGATTGCGGAACGCGGGTGTCAGCAGACGCCATGGAAGCGCAGGCAAACAAGAAAGCGATAAGTGTCGCGCGGAACATAGTGACCTCAAACTACAGAGTTGTGATGGATATGCGCGTCCGCGAAACGTAATGCAAGCATAGGGAGGGGGTTCGACACAGCGGCAATGCTGGCCGCATGTGTTTTTTTTGCAGCGCCATCAAACTATCACGTTTGGTGGTGTCAGGGGTCCGGTCGATGTCTCATTTGAAAGAAGACGCTGGTCCACAACACAGTCGCGCACGATGGGATGCAGCGATCAATTGTGCATCCTTGTCCTTGGAAAAGAAAAAGCCCCGCGTTGGGATTGCGGGGCCTGATTTGGAAAGCTTGGGCTTTCTTATTCTTCGTCTGCGGCCTCTTCGGCGGCAACGCGGGCTTTATCAGCCGCGCCTTTGGCGTCGACGTCGCGATCTACAAATTCGATGATCGCCATCGGAGCCATGTCGCCGTAGCGGAAGCCAGCTTTCATGATGCGGACGTAACCACCCTGACGCTCGGCGTAGCGGGGACCCAGAACTTCGAACAGCTTTGCGACGTCTTTGTCTTCTTTCAGCTGTGCTGCGGCCTGACGGCGGGCGTGCAGGTCGCCGCGCTTGCCAAGGGTGACCAGCTTTTCGATGATCGGGCGCAGTTCTTTTGCCTTGGGCAGAGTTGTTTTGATTTGCTCATGTTCGATGAGCGAGCCGGCCATGTTTGCAAACAGAGCCTTACGGTGCTCATGAGTACGGTTCAGGCGGCGGTAACCACGTGCGTGACGCATTTTCTAGTTCCTTCTTTCGCGTTTTGCTTTGTCTGGCCGGCGATGCGTGTCACCGGCTCTCCTTGGGGCGGAAGTGCCCATACAGTCCCCGGATAGTCCCAATTCGGGCCGGGCATTGGGGAAGACGCGCTTAGAACGCGTCTTCGAATTTCTTTGCCAGATCTTCGATGTTGTCCGGCGGCCAATCCTCGACATCCATGCCAAGGTGCAGACCCATGCCAGACAGCACTTCTTTGATCTCGTTCAGCGACTTGCGGCCGAAGTTCGGAGTGCGCAGCATTTCGGCTTCGGTTTTCTGGATCAGGTCGCCGATGTAAACGATGTTGTCGTTCTTCAGGCAGTTTGCCGAACGGACCGACAGTTCCAGCTCGTCCACTTTCTTCAGCAGCAGCGGGTTGAATTCCAGACCATCGTCTTCGTCCTGGCGACCAGCCGACTCTGGCTCGTCGAAGTTGACAAAGATGGACAGCTGGTCCTGCAGGATACGAGCGGCAAACGCCAGCGCGTCCTCAGGCGTGATCGAACCATCGGTATCGATCTTCAAGGTCAGCTTGTCATAGTCCAGAACCTGACCTTCACGGGTCGGCTGAACGTCATAAGCAACCTTTTTGACCGGCGAATAGATCGCGTCGATCGGGATCAGGCCGATGGGCGCATCTTCGGGCTTGTTCTTCTCGGCCGAGACATATCCCTTGCCAGTATTGACGGTCAGTTCCATGAACAGATCCGCGCCATCGTCCAGGTGGCAGATGACGTGATCGCGGTTCAGAACCTCGATACCGGCGCTTTCGCTGATGTCGCCCGCCGTGACAACCGCAGGACCCTTCGCATTGATCGACAGGCGCTTGGGGCCTTCGACTTCCATGCGCAGCGCAACCTGCTTGAGGTTCAGGATGATGTCGGTGACGTCTTCACGAACGCCCGCGACCGACGAGAACTCGTGCAATACATTATCGATCTGAACGCTGGTAATAGCCGCACCCTGCAGCGAGCTCATCAGAACACGGCGCAGCGCGTTGCCCAGAGTCAGACCGAAGCCACGCTCCAGCGGTTCGGCAACCAAGGTTGCCTGGCGCGCAGGATCGTTGCCCGGCTTGCCTTCCAGCTGGGTCGGCTTGATCAATTCTGCCCAATTCTTGTGGATCATGTAATCCCTCCATTCCTGTCCGCGCCCCATGACCAACAAGGTGCAGACGCCCGAGGTTTAAAATGACGTGCTGGGGCCGTGCAAAAACGCGGGCCCCAGCTCAATTCAAAATTCCTTACACACGGCGGCGCTTAGGCGGACGGCAGCCGTTGTGCGCCATCGGCGTCACGTCGCGGATCGACGTGATGTTGAAGCCTACGGCAGCCAGCGCGCGCAGTGCTGATTCACGACCCGAACCGGGGCCCTGAACTTCGACTTCGAGCGTCTTGACGCCATGTTCCTGCGCCTTCTTGCCTGCGTCTTCTGCAGCCATCTGAGCGGCGTAGGGCGTCGACTTCCGCGATCCCTTGAAACCCATGGTGCCAGCGGACGACCACGAGATCGCGTTGCCCTGCACATCCGAGATCAGGATCTTGGTGTTGTTGAAGGTCGAGTTCACATGGGCAACGCCCGATGCGATGTTCTTACGCTCTTTACGCTTAATGCGTGTCTTGTCACGTGCCATCAGTCAGACCCTCCCTTATTTCTTCTTACCGGCAATGGCCTTTGCGGGGCCTTTGCGGGTACGTGCGTTGGTGTGGGTACGCTGACCGCGAACCGGCAGGTTGCGGCGGTGACGCAGACCGCGATAGCAGCCCAGGTCCATCAGGCGCTTGACGTTCATCTGAACTTCACGACGCAGGTCACCTTCAACGGTGTAGTTGGCATCGATATGTTCGCGGATGGCCAGAACTTCGGCATCCGACAGTTCATTGACGCGACGAGACGCTTCAATGCCCACGGCTTCGCAAATCGCTTTGGCCGAGGTGTTGCCGATACCGGTGATATATGTGAGGGCGATAGGTACCCGTTTGGCAGTCGGGATGTTTACGCCGGCAATACGTGCCACGTGTCACTTTCCTTTTTGTTGCGGTTCCGTAGCTCCAGAACCTTTTTTCACAACACTTGACCGTGGCAGTGAGGCCAGAGGGTCCAGCATTTGTACGAGGTGGTTAAAGCGCGCCGGACGAATCCCGCACGCAATCATGATTCCCATAGGGATGTGGGTCGATATGTACTTTTGAAGGGGCCGTCAAGCCCCAACACGCAGTCAGCCCAAAATCGCCTCGATCGAGGCGGTAACTTCTTCGATGCTGGCCAGTCCATCCACAGGACGCAGGTCGCCTTTAGCATAGTAATAGCCAATCAACGGCGAAGTCTTTTTGTAGTATTCCATAAGGCGTGTACGCAGGCTGTCTTCGTTGTCGTCTGCGCGACGCTGGAAGTCATTTTCCTTACCGCAATTGGTGCATTTACCATCAGCCGGAATTGGCTTGGTGATATCGTTGTAGACTTCACCACATCCGCCACAGGTCGAGCGCGCCGTGATACGCCGAACCAGCGCTTCATCATCAACGCGCATCTCGATCACGGTATGCAGCGACTGACCCAATTTCGCCAGCAACGCCGCCAGCGCGTCAGCTTGTGCCAAGGTGCGCGGGAAGCCATCAAAGATAAAGCCAGCGCCGGTTTCCGAGGTCAGCTTCTCTTCGATCAGGCCGATCACGATTTCATCGGTAACCAGCTTGCCCGCGTCCATGATCGCCGCAACCTTCTTGCCCATCTCGGTGCCTGACGTCTTGGCCTCACGCAACATGTCGCCAGTGCTCAACTGAACCATGCCGCGAGTTTCAACGAGGTGGCGCGCCTGCGTCCCTTTACCGGCCCCCGGGGGGCCAAGGAGAATGATATTCATCGACGAGCGGGTCCCTTCCTGCCGCGTTTCTTACCTTTGCCGCGTAGTTGGGACTTTTCAATCAGCCCTTCGTATTGATGCGCCAGAAGGTGGCTCTGAACCTGTTGGATCGTATCCATGGTCACAGAGACGATAATCAGAACCGAGGTGCCGCCGAAATAGAACGGGATCGCAAACTGGTTCCGAAGGATTTCAGGCAACAGACAAACAGCTGCCAGATAGGCCGAGCCCAACACCAGCACGCGGTTCACCACGTATTCCAGATATTCCGAGGTCTTCTTGCCTGGGCGGATACCCGGCACAAAGCCATTTTGCTTTTTAAGGTTGTCTGCCACATCGTCCGGCTTGAACGATACGTTGAACGTATAGAAATAGGCGAAGAAGACGATCATTGTTGCAAAGAACAACAGATACAGCGGCTGACCGGGGCCAAAGTTCGCCAACAGCCACGACATCACCGGACCACTGGTCGCACCGGACGAGAAGGTTGAGATCGTGACCGGCAGCAGCAGCAGTGAACTTGCAAAAATCGCCGGGATCACGCCTGCCGGATTCACTTTGACGGGTAGATGGCTTGAACCACCCTCATACACTTTCATACCGGCTTGTCGGCGCGGATACTGAATGTGGATTTTTCGCAAAGCCCTTTCCATGAACACCACGAACGTGATTACGGCAATGACCATCACGATCACGCCAACGATCACGGCGGGGCTGATTGCACCGGACCGACCCGAGGCAAAGAACTGCGCCAATGCAGCCGGAACTTCGGCGATGATGCCCACAAAGATGATCAGAGAGATGCCGTTGCCGATGCCGCGCGCGGTGATCTGTTCACCCAGCCACATCAGGAACATTGTACCACCGACCAGAGTGATCATGGTCGACATTCGGAAAAACAGGCCCGGATCTGTCGCAAGATCACCCGATTCCAACGAAACGGCCAGACCGTAAGACTGCACGGTCGCCAATGCCACGGTACCGAAACGGGTATATTGGTTGATTTTCTTGCGGCCCTGCTCGCCCTCTTTCTTGAGTTGTTCGAGCGCGGGAACCATCGAGGTCAGCAGCTGCACGATGATCGAGGCAGAAATGTAGGGCATGATACCAAGGGCAAATATACCCATTCGCCCAAGTGCCCCACCGGTGAACATCGAAACCATGCCGCCGATGCCCTGCCCCGCCTGCTCCATGAACTCACGCAGGGCCTGACCGTCAATCCCAGGCACCGGAATAAAGGTGCCCAGGCGATAGACGATCAGCAAACCCAGCGTAAACAGGATGCGGTTGCGCAGATCGGTGGCTTTTCCCAGGGCAGACCAGCTTGTATTGGCTGCCATTTGTTCTGCTGCTGATACCATTAATCGGTCTCTCTTATGTAAACGCCGCCCGGAACCGTTTTCCGGCTCGGGCGGCGTTTGGGAAAACTCTGACGTCTATGTAAGCGGGTCTTGCCCCGCTCACAAGCGCTTACTCTGCCGCAGCGGCTTTTGTGACCGTCAGTGAACCGCCCGCTTTCTCAACCGCCGCAACGGCAGCTTTCGAAGCACCTGTCACTTCCAAGTTCAGTTTTGCACTGATTTCACCCTTGGCCAAAACGCGGATACCGTCCAGCTTGCGACGGACCAGTCCGGATGCAACCAGTACATCTTCGGTGATCGCAGCTTTGGCATCCAGCTTGCCGGCGTCGACGAATTTCTGGATCAAACCCAGATTGATAACGGCAAATGCCTTGCGGTTTGGCTTGTTGAAGCCACGCTTGGGCAGACGCTGATACAGCGGCATCTGGCCGCCTTCATAGCCGTTGATAGCGACACCCGAACGGGATTTCTGGCCTTTGATACCACGGCCACCCATCTTACCTTTGCCCGAACCGGGACCACGGCCAACACGTGTCCGTTTCGGTGAGGCGCCTGGATTGTCGCGCAATTCATGCAGTTTCATATCGCTTCTCCTAAGCCGGATATGACCCCGAAGCGTAATGGGTCAACCACGGCGTTTCTTGATTTTGATTCTGTGGGACCGAAGTCCACCGGAGGCGTATAAGCCCACTGTTCCCGCTTGGCAAGCCCACAGCCAACACCAATATCACTCCTCGACGCTGTCCACGCTCTCCTCCGCCCCGTCATGCGGCTGGACCGGTGCTGCAAGCGGGTCGATGCCATGTTTTTCAACCAACTTACCGATTAGGCTGTCGGGGTGTGGCTTGCCGCCGTACCTGTTGTGCATGATGGCCCGCATTCGTCGGCCGTACAGATGGATCGAGACCGTATCCTCGTGCATGAACCGGTAAACTCCGGCACCCGGCCGTGCCAGAGCGCGCCGACGCGTGTAGTTTAGAGGATAGAAAACGTGCTCAGGCAACGTGTGTTTGATCTCACCCGTCTGCCGTAGCGCCCAAGTAAGCGCCTTGGGCCCCCACGCGCCCCAAAACACCTCGGGAACGTTCACTGGGGTTCCATTTCTCTCAGCTTCTTCCAGCGGTTTGCGGTGACGCGGGGGCATCCAGGGAAGAATACGGTAGGGATCGCGGGTAAATTCAATCAGTTTACCCAGCGTTTCACTATCTTGCGGCAGCGCAAGCACGCCATTGGCCACCTCACCTTCGAGATACCCATAGTAATGACCGTCCGGTGTCGTGAATGGTTTCAGGCAATAAGCATCCGTATCCGCCCAGATCAGATCAGGCTCCTGCGCCAACATCCGGTATCGAAATTTATCCGAATGCGGCGCGGGGCTGCCGGTTCTGCTATGGGTGACGAACTCGGAATCCGGCAGAACTTCACGCGCGTCCCTTTGTTCTACACCGTCAGGAATGTTCGTTACGTTGCCGTAAGTGTAAAGGCGCACACTTTGACCAACATCCAAGAAAGATTTGATACACAGTTGCTCGAGAAAGCTCAGCGGACCGTCGACCCACAGCATTCCGATCTGATACTCTCGCGCCATAAAAGATGTTACCGTTGGATTGATGCGTCTATGCTGTCTCAATAGCATTTGCCTGATACAGCGTGACGTCACAATCCCGCTTGCAAAAAATTCCTTTTCCGTTGCGCGATTGGCGCCAAGACAAAAAGAGACGCCAACTGGCGTCTCTGGGTAAACGACAAAGTTCGCAAATTCACGAACAGAAGGTGTGATCGCGTGCGATGTCCTTTATGTCGCAGCGACGCACGCCGATATCGTTCAGCTCGCGATCTGTCAGACCTTGCAGCTCAAGGTATGTGCGGCTGTACTCAGCACGCAACGCACACGATTTCCTCACCTGTGCAACGAATTTGCGGAGGCTGGCAGTGACGCTGAAACCGCGACCAAAAGATGTTGCAGTATATGCCATAAGAGAGTCCTTTCCTGACCGGAGCGAATTCTCCGGGTTATTTCTGTTCCGTTATGGGGACAGCGATCAGATAGGCATGTCGGATACCGCTAACAACTGAAGTTTCGGTCTAGCCGCTATGCGCCAAGGGAATGGCCGGCTTTGTATTTTTTGATCCGCCGATATGCACCTCAATTGATCTCGGGCACCCGGTTGAAAAGTCGCGTCCTCGGGTCCTGATCAACGCGGTGACCGGCGTGCTGCAAACAAAAACGCCCCCGAACGGATCGGAGGCGTTTCTTTTGCTTCGAAGGAGTGGCGCTTAGCCGCGCTCTTCGATGATCTCTACCAGGTGCGGGATCTTGTTGACCATGCCGCGAACGGAAGGCGTATCTTCCAGCTCACGGGTCTTGTGCATCTTGTTCAGGCCGAGACCGATCAGGGTCGCGCGCTGTTCAGCGGGGCGGCGAATCGGAGAACCGATCTGCTTGACGACGATTGTTTTTGCCATGACGTGCTCTCCTTACGCTTCAGCTTCAGCAGGCGCGTCGGCGGCAGGCGCTTCGTCCCGCTTGGGCAGGATGTCGGCAACTTTTTTACCACGACGTGCCGCAACCGAACGCGGGCTCTGCTCTTTTTGCAGGCCATTGATCGTGGCGCGGATCATGTTGTACGGGTTCTGCGAGCCCAGCGACTTGGACACAACGTCCTTGACGCCCAGCATTTCGAACACGGCACGCATCGGACCACCGGCGATGATACCGGTACCTTCAGGTGCGGTGCGCATAACCACTTTACCGGCGCCGTGACGGCCTGTCATGTCGTGGTGCAGGGTCCGACCTTCGCGCAGTTGAACGCGGATCATCTGACGCTTGGCTTGTTCAGTTGCCTTGCGGATGGCCTCAGGTACTTCTTTCGCTTTACCTTTGCCAAAGCCCACGCGGCCTTTCTGATCACCGACAACCACCAGAGCGGCGAAGCCAAAGCGCTTACCACCTTTTACGGTTTTCGACACACGGTTGATTGCGACCAGACGATCTGCAAATTCCGGTGTTTCTTCACGGTCGCGGCCACGGCCCCGACGGTTTTCACGTTCTGCCATTTGGCATCCCTTTTCTCATGTGGCGCATCAGCGCCGTTTTATTCAATCCAAGTGAGCCTCGGCATTGCCGAGGCCCCCGGATCATCGGGGCGGATCGAAACCCGCCCTCAATCTTTGATATCGCGCATCCTGATCCGAAAACCGGTTCCCACTTTTCGGGATGCGCTTAGTCTTAGATCTTCAGACCACCGTCACGCGCAGCGTCGGCCAGAGCCTTCACCTTGCCGTGGAACAAAAAGCCGCCACGATCGAAATAGGCCTCTTCGACGCCTGCCTTCTTTGCACGCTCGGCGATGGCCGCGCCCACTTTGGTGGCCGCTTCGATGTTGTTCTTGCCAACAACGCCCAGATCTTTTTCCAGGCTCGAGGCCGAAGCCAGGGTCACGCCACGCACATCGTCGATCAGCTGAACAGAAATGTTCTTGTTCGAACGATGCACGGACAGACGCGGGCGACCCGCGTTGACCTTGCGAAGTTTGTTCCGAACGCGCAGGCGGCGCTTCAGAAACAGGGTTCTTTTGCTATTTGCCATTGTGTTCGTCCTTACTTCTTCTTGCCTTCCTTGCGGAAGATGAACTCGCCCTTATAACGGATACCCTTGCCTTTGTACGGCTCGGGACGGCGCCAGTCGCGGATCTTGGCCGCAACTTCGCCAACCAGCTGCTGGTCGATACCTTCCACAACGACTTCAGTCTGCTTCGGTGCGGTGATGGTGACACCTTCCGGAGCAACGAAATCAACATCGTGGCTGTAGCCCAGGTTCAGCTTCAGGGTGTTGCCCTGCATCTGAGCCCGGTAACCAACACCCTGGATCTCCAGCTCTTTCTTGAAGCCGTTGGTCACGCCTTCAATCAGATTGGCAACCATGGTGCGGCTCATGCCCCACTGCTGGCGCGCCCGCTTGGACATGCCACGGGGGTCGATTTTGACCACGTTGTCTTCAACCGACAGCGTTACGTCGTCGGTCGCGGTGAAGCTGCGGGTACCTTTCGGACCTTTGACTTCGATGGTCTGGCCAGACACAGAGGCAGAAACGCCGCTGGGCAGCTCGACCGGTTTTTTACCAATACGAGACATTGCAGACCTCCTTAGAAGACGGTGCAGAGCACTTCGCCGCCAACATTGTTGGAGCGAGCGTTCTGGTCCGACATCACACCTTTCGGAGTGCTGACAATCGACACACCCAGACCCTGACGGACCTGCGGGATGTCATTGACGCCCATGTAAACGCGACGACCGGGTTTTGAGACCCGCTTCAGCTCACGAATAACAGGGGTGCCTTCGTAGTATTTCAGGCTGATTTCGATGGCCGGATGACCGTTTTCGCCGGTCGTCTTTTCATAGCCGCGGATGTAGCCTTCGTCCGCCAGCACGTCCAGAACCCAACCGCGCAGCTTGGATGCCGGAGTGGAAACGGTGGACTTGCCGCGCATTTGCGCGTTGCGGATACGGGTGAGCATATCGCCGATAGGATCATTCATATCTATGTCTCCCTTACCAGCTCGATTTCACCATGCCGGGGATCTGACCGGCAGAACCCAGCTCGCGCAGCGCGATACGGCTGACCTTCAGCTTACGGTAGTAAGCGTGGGGACGACCGGTCAGCTGACAACGGTTGTGCAGACGGGTGGCCGAGCTGTTGCGCGGCAGTTTCGCCAGTTTCAGACGCGCCTTGAAACGCTCTTCCATCGGGCGGCTCTCGTCATTCGCGATTTCTTTCAGCTCGGCACGCTTTGCGGCATATTTGGCCACCAGGCGTTCGCGCTTCTTCTCGCGTTCGATCATTGCTTTTTTAGCCATGTCTCAATCCTCCCGGCGCTTATGCGTTGAACGGCATGTTGAATGCTTTCAACAGTGCCTTTGCTTCAGCGTCGGTTTTCGCTGTGGTGGCAATTACGATGTCCATGCCCCAGACTTCGTCGACTTTGTCGAAATCGATTTCCGGGAACACGATGTGCTCTTTCATACCCATGGCAAAGTTGCCCTGACCATCGAAAGACGGTTTCACACCGCGGAAGTCACGAACGCGCGGCAGCGCGATGGTGATCAGACGATCCAGGAATTCATACATCCGGTCGCCGCGCAGGGTCACTTTCGCGCCCAGCGGCATATCTTCACGGACGCGGAAACCCGCGATCGATTTCTTCGCCTTGGTTGCAACCGCCTGTTGACCAGCAATCGCAGTCAGATCTTCGACGGCAGCTTTCGCTTTCTTCGAATCTTTCACGGCTTCGGCACCACAACCGATGTTCAGAACGATTTTGTCCAGCTTGGGCAGCTGCATGTCGTTCTTGTAGCCGAACTCTTCTTTCAGAGCGGCACGGATGGTTTCAGCGTACTGAGCTTTCAGACGCGGGGTGTAGGTTGCGTTATCAAGCATCGATCACGTCCCCTGTGGTCTTGGCGAAGCGAACTTTCTTGTCACCTTCCATGCGGAAGCCAACGCGGGTTGCTTTGCCGTTTTTGTCCAGCAGCGCCAGGTTCGACAGCTCGATCGGGTTTGCCTGAGGCAGGCGACCACCTTGCGAGGTTTGCGACTGACGGGTGTGACGGATGGCAATGTTGATGCCTTCGACAACAGCTTTACCGGCTTTCGGATCGACCGAGGAAATGGTTCCCTCTTTGCCTTTGTCCTTGCCGGCCAGCACGACGACCTTGTCGCCTTTGCGGAGTTTAGCAGCCATGATTACAGCACCTCCGGAGCCAGCGAGATGATTTTCATGAAATTCTTGCCGCGCAGTTCACGAACAACGGGGCCAAAGATACGGGTACCGATCGGCTCATTGTTGTTGTTCAGAATGACGGCAGCGTTGCGATCGAAACGGATCGCGGTGCCGTCTTCGCGACGGACTTCCTTGGCGGTGCGTACGACGACGGCCTTACGGACGTCCCCTTTCTTTACGCGGCCGCGCGGGATGGCTTCCTTCACCGAGACGACAATGACGTCGCCAACGGAGGCGTATTTACGCTTGGAACCACCCAGGACCTTGATGCACTGAACTCGGCGTGCGCCGGAGTTGTCAGCAACATCCAGATTGGTCTGCATCTGGATCATGTGGTTTCTCCCGACCTGTGGGGGCTGTTCTGTTTAGGTCCCCCAGGGTTTCGACAAATGGAAAAGTCCTGGTGGCTTACGCCTCCAGAACCTCCCAACGTTTCGTCTTCGATTTCGGTGCGCATTCGATGATGCGGACTGTGTCACCGACCTTGAAGGCGTTCTTTTCATCGTGAGCCCGGTATTTCTTGGACTTACGGATAGTTTTCTTCAGAACCGGATGCGTAAAGCGGCGCTCGACGGATACGGTTACTGTCTGTTCATTGGCGTCGCTGGTCACGGTGCCTTGCAGGATACGCTTGGGCATCTGATTACTCCTCGGATGCCGCAGCAGCGGCCTTTTCGTTCAGAATGGTTTTGACACGGGCAGCATTGCGGCGGGCCGCTTTGATACCAGCAGTGTTTTCCAGCTGACCGGTTGCCTGTTGAAAGCGCAGGTTAAAGCTTTCTTTCTTCAGGTTGGCCAGTTCCTCGCGGAGCTGGTCCGGGGTTTTGTCACGCAGTTCTTGGGCGTTCATCGCCTTTTTCCTTTGCTCAAAACACCAGAAGGCCCCCTTGCAGGGTCACCTTGGACCTGGTGGATGAATGATAGACATACGAATCGCCCGACAACGCCGGGAGACCGCAGGATGCCGCCGTATAAGGGTTTGAGGGGTAGGTGGCAAGGGAAAGTTTCGGCAGGTGCACAATGTTCGTGAAGCCTGGGCCGGACGCGAGTTGCTTTCTGTGTGTTCACTTATAGCTTGCACGACCAAAACAGCACAAGTAGCTAGGTACCGCAAATGTTATTTCAAAGTGAGTAACGTAATGAAAAATGTACTCTTAGCCACTGCTCTGGCATTAATTGCAGGTTCCGCGCAAGCCCAAGCAATTTCCGGTGACAAGGTTTGCAACAAGGCGAATGCTGACAGCCGTTTGAACGGTATGTCCGTCGAACAGTGCCTCTGCTTAGCGGGTATCGCCCAGAAGAACATGTCCCGGGAACTTTACGAATTGTGGGCGCAGGCAATGTATTATGGGGAATCGCGAGAAAAGGAGATGCTTGCGCTCAAGCAATCCCAAAACAAAACCGTAAACCAAATGAAAAAAACAAAGCGCCAGTCACAAAAAAACTGCGGTATCAATTGAATCTGTGATTCGAGCCGGTTTAGCAAAAGTAACGGCGATGTAACTGCCTAATCCATTACCATTTTTTCCGAGCGATCTCTGAAGCATCTTTGGATCGCTCGGAAATGCTATTCCCACTTGTAGTTAAAGCTGACACTGATCCGCTCGTCCTCGGCCATGTTCATCGGCACCTCGTGGCGCAGCCAGCTTTCCCATAGTAGGACATCGCCCACCTGCGGTTTCATATAGATGAACGGCTGCAAATCCCGCCGTCCGCCCTTTTGGCGCGTCGGCGCGGCCATCATGCGGCCTGAACGCGGGTCCTCTAGCTTCAACGCGCTGGCACCGTCAGGCATGGCCACATAGGTCGTACCCGAGATCACGCTGTGCGGATGCAGGTGGCTGGAATGCATGCCCCCTTCAGGCAGGATATTGATCCAGATATCCTCCAGCTTCAGCGCGCCCTCGCCCAGATCGAACTCCAGATCCTTGGCAAAAGCCGCTACATGTTGATCCAGCGCTTTGACCAAATCGGAGAAGATCGGGAACCGCCAGGGTAGATCGGTCAGCGAGGCATAGCTGGTATAGCCGGGGTAACCGTTCTCTTCACACCATTCCTGCCCGGCCTCGTCATCCTCGGCGATGACAAGGCAAGAGCTTTCCAACTCTCCCGCTTCGATCTTCGGATCGAATTCGGACAAAGCTGCGCGATAGAGACGGGTTACGAAGAGTGATTCAATCTGTGGCATGGGCGTCCCTTAACGCAATTAGCATCAAGGTGCGATAGCTGATGCGCTCGCCGCTACTCCGAAGAAGTTCCCGATATCACAAATCAATATAAGGCAGAGGATCAGAGTGATGCGCGATCAGTTTCCAAGCCCCGCCTTCGTTGCGATAGACATTCGTGCCGCGTAGCCGGACGCTGGCACTTTCGCCCTGCCCCGAGGCTTCTGCGACGTGATGAACGGTTGCAAGGCTATCGCCTACCACAACATGCCTTTTGAGAACCTTGATCGACCCGCCCAGATGCGCCTGCCCCTGCGCCACCCAATCCTGATCGGTCACTTTCCATCCAACGTGAAAAAGATCGGCGGACGGCCCCATATACACGACGTCATCCGCATGCGACCAGAACGCTTCCATCGGTCCGACATCGCCTTTGAAAAGCGCGCTCAACGCTTCAAAGAAGCCATCATCAATCGCTTCAACCTCTGATTTGGAAACCATTTGGCAACTCCTTGTTTGAACTCAATTGTGAAACCGTGAACTTGAACGGAGCGTAACTCAAACGACCCAAAAAACAAAAAAACCCCACCGGATCGGCGGGGTTTTCTGACTTAGTCGAAAGACAGGCTTACCAGTCTTCGCGGACCACAACGCGGGTCTTGATCGGCAGCTTCATCGCAGCCAGGCGCAGGGCCTCGCGGGCGATGTCGTCATTGACGCCGTCGATCTCGAACATTACGCGGCCAGGCTTGACCTTGCATGCCCAACGGTCGACCGAACCTTTACCTTTACCCATACGAACTTCGATCGGCTTAGCCGTGACCGGAGTGTCGGGGAAGATGCGGATCCAAACACGGCCCTGACGCTTCATGTGACGCGTCATGGCACGACGTGCAGCTTCGATCTGGCGTGCAGTCACACGCTCAGGCTCAAGAGCTTTCAGGCCGTAGGTGCCAAAGTTCAGATCAGAGCCGCCCTTGGCGAGACCCTTGATCCGGCCTTTGTGCATCTTGCGGAATTTAGTACGCTTTGGTTGAAGCATATCTTTCCCTCCTTAGCGACGACCGCCACCAGCACCACGAGGTGCAGGGCCGTCCTGGAGTTCCTGTGCTTTACGGTCACGTGCCTGCGGATCGTGCTCCATGATCTCACCTTTGAAGATCCAGACCTTGATCCCGATGATCCCGTAAGGAGTCATCGCTTCGGCATGTGCGTAATCGATGTCGGCACGCAGGGTGTGCAGAGGCACGCGGCCTTCGCGGTACCACTCGGTCCGTGCGATTTCGGCGCCGCCCAGACGGCCAGCAACGTTCACCCGGATACCCAGGGCGCCCATGCGCATGGCGTTCTGAACCGAGCGCTTCATTGCGCGGCGGAACGAGACGCGGCGCTCCAGCTGCTGAGCGATGGACTCGGCAACCAGCTGCGCGTCAAGCTCGGGCTTGCGCACTTCGACGATGTTCAGGTGCAGTTCGCTGTCGGTCATACGAGCAAGCTTTTTGCGCAGAACTTCGATGTCTGCACCTTTCTTGCCGATGATGACACCGGGACGTGCTGTGTGGATCGTGACGCGGCACTTCTTGTGCGGACGTTCGATGATCACACGGGCAACACCGGCCTGCTTGCACTCTTTGTTGATGAACTCACGGATCTTGAGGTCTTCCAGCAGAAGATCACCGTAGTCCTTGGTGTCGGCGTACCAGCGGCTGTCCCAGGTGCGGTTAACCTGCAGGCGCATGCCGATCGGATTTACTTTATGACCCATTAGGCTTGCTCCTCAACTTGACGCACCTTGATGGTGATCTCCGAGAACGGCTTCATGATCTTGCCGAAACGGCCACGGGCACGCGGACGACCGCGCTTCATGACCAGGTTTTTGCCAACCCAGGCTTCGGCGACGATCAGCTCGTCAACGTCCAGGTTGTGGTTGTTTTCGGCATTCGCGATTGCGGACTGCAGGCACTTCTTAACGTCCTGCGCGACACGCTTGTTGCTGAAAGTCAGGTCGGTCAGAGCCTTCTCAACTTTCTTGCCGCGGATCATTTGCGCAACCAGGTTCAGTTTCTGCGGGCTGGTGCGAAGCATGCGCGTTTTCGCCATTGCTTCGTTTTCAGCCACGCGGCGGGGGTTCTTTTCCTTGCCCATGACTTACTTCCGCTTCGCTTTTTTGTCTGCGGCGTGGCCATAATAGGTGCGGGTCGGCGAGTATTCACCGAACTTCTGACCGATCATGTCTTCCGAGACGTTGACGGGGATATGCTTCTGGCCGTTGTACACACCAAAGGTCAGACCCACGAACTGGGGCAGAATGGTGGAACGACGCGACCAGATTTTGATGACTTCGTTGCGGCCCGACTCGCGCGCTGCTTCGGCTTTTTTCAGCACGTAAGCATCGACGAAAGGACCCTTCCAAACAGAGCGAGACATAGATTAACGTCCCTTCTTCTTGGCGTGCCGCGAGCGGATGATCAGCTTCTGGGACGCTTTGTTCTTGTTACGGGTACGCTTACCCTTGGTGTCCTTACCCCACGGAGTAACCGGCGTACGGCCACCCGAGGTACGACCTTCACCACCACCGTGCGGGTGATCGATCGGGTTCATTGCAACACCACGAACCGACGGACGAACGCCTTTGTGGCGCATACGGCCGGCCTTACCGAGGTTCTGGTTCGAGTTGTCGGGGTTGGACACGGCACCAACGGTGGCCATGCATTCCTGACGGACCATGCGCAGCTCGCCCGAGCTCAGACGGATCTGAGCGTAGCCGCCATCGCGACCAACGAACTGAGCGTAGGTACCGGCCGCACGTGCGATCTGACCGCCTTTGCCAGGCTTCATCTCGATATTGTGGACGATGGTACCGATTGGCATGCCCGAGAACGGCATTGCGTTGCCCGGCTTGATGTCGGCCTTGGCGGATGCCACGACTTTGTCACCAACAGCCAGACGCTGCGGAGCCAGGATATATGCCTGCTCGCCGTCTTCGTATTTTACCAGTGCGATGAATGCGGTCCGGTTCGGGTCATATTCGATCCGCTCGACGGTTGCCGCCACATCAAATTTGTTCCGTTTGAAGTCAACGATCCGGTAGAGACGCTTTGCGCCACCGCCGCGGCGGCGTGAAGTGATCCGTCCGGTGTTGTTCCGGCCGCCCGATTTGGTCAAACCCTCAGTGAGAGACTTGACCGGACGTCCTTTCCAAAGCTCCGAACGGTCGATCAGCACCAGCCCGCGCTGGCCCGGCGTCGTCGGCTTGTACGACTTGAGTGCCATGCTTTCTGTCTTCCGTTTAGCAAGTGCGAGGGGTTTCCCCGCTATGTGATAGGCCCCCGTAGGTGCCAAGGGTATAGGGCCCCGAAGGTCCCCGGTTACAAATATCAGAGGCCCCGGAACGATTCCGAGGCCGCAAGATTGGGAGCGTGTAGCAGGGTTGGGGGTGGGTGTCTATAGTCGACACACTGTTTACTTGCGAATTAGCAAACTGCGTGCTCCCTTAGGTCTCTCCATCATCTGTGGTGAGAAGTGCAAGGTGCTTTTTCAGCTGCTTAATAGCTTTCTCCATAAAAAAATGAAACCGAACTTCCCTTTTCTCTTCGTCGCTTAAGCTTTCGAACTCCCACAGCATCGCCTTAATTTGGAGGTACTTTTCATCGCCCAAGCCAGTTCTCTTTGTAAAAGAAAATGGCACCGCACCGAGAACCGCTATCGTCAAACCAGCAAGACTCACGGAGAACGGGTCAACTATTAGTCCCCTTTCCTCAAGCAAACGGAGTTCCAGAGTCAGACGTCTTTCAGCTTCAGGAATCTGAAGATTTTTGGCTGGCGTTCCAAAGTCCTTCCTAATCGCTTGAAATGATCCGGGTTTTGAGCGCACATATTGGCTTCCTGCATTGGAGAAAT
Source organism: Ruegeria sp. AWH4_226 (assembly GCF_056159225.1). NCBI lineage: Bacteria > Pseudomonadati > Pseudomonadota > Alphaproteobacteria > Rhodobacterales > Roseobacteraceae > Ruegeria > Ruegeria sp. AWH4_226. The sequence continues at coordinate 510,150 of NZ_JBSWUU010000003.1, forward strand.
CTACAGGGTTCTCTTCAAGAAAATTCCTGAAGTACCTGCCTAAGTAGGTGTCGATTCGCTCAATTTCTTTAGGAAACACAACGCCCTTACGCCCCTCCAAATGCCAAGCATACGCCGCGAAAACAAGCGGCCAAACATAAGCCGACTTGCCAGTAACCAGATGGGAAAATTCATCGCACTCTTCTTCGTTTGGCCACTCACTCGGATTTGTAAGTGCCAAAATGCCGTAAGAGAACGGGCTTAAATCAACGCTTTGCATCTTAACCTCTAGAAATTGACAAGGCAGCAATAGCGGCACGCGTAAATCAAGCGCAACCCCTCCGTAGCTTGACGGACCAGCACTCAACAACCACTTACTTCATTCAACTACAGGCTGTATTTGTGTATCATTCTCCCAATACGCTTCGATCAGCATCTAGTCGAGTTGCCTTAAGTGTTACCTGTTTTGAGGTACATATGGTTTCTTGGAACCCCTGCAATTGCTCACCCAAGCGCGGGACAAGGCCGAAGGCCGCCGCGCCAGCGACTGCCCGTCCCGGCGGGCTGGCGCTTTGGGGAGGTTTGCGCCTCGGCAGGAATTCGGATGTATTTGGCACCATAAAGCGCACTTATCACCCGTGGCGGCGCCATCCCACGGGCACTCGCTGGCGCGGCTTTAGATCAAACCAAACACAATTCCCGGCAACATTTATTGTTTCTTAAGTAATCACGCACAAAGCTGTCCGAACAAAGCGCCCGAATGGTCCCCTATGGTGACAGACCACTTCCACATTGATCCGTATATGAGCCGCTATTAGATGTTGGGAGTATTCCTTAGAGGAACTCTTTTGCTACTGGCAACTATCCTATTGCTTGCGACGTTTAGCATACTGGCGCTTGCTGCACTCTATTCGAAGAAATTCGGCACCTGCGTGCAACTACCCAGCGGGGCCAACCTCAGCTACGAAGCTTATGCAGATTTCAGCCGCCCATATTTTTTTCCCATGGCCGTACTCAGGCAAAGCGACGGCACCATCATTGGGCGCGATATTTTTCCGATACGCACAACTGAAACCGCTACCTATGGTACAGTTTGGCCTGACCACGACGGGCCAGCGCTTTTCACCTTTATCTGGCATAAGGATCACGGGTTGGTGCGCAGGGACCGGACACCAAAGTTGTTTGAACAACTCCAATCAGATTTGGGTGAAAAAACTCTTGGCGCACCACGGGACCTGAACGTGAACACGCTCTGGCTGATGACGCGTCTTCAAAACTTCGCCCATTTTCAAGGCACCGATTGCAAAGTGCGCCTGATTACATGGTGACATCCGCGTTAAAAAAAACCCCACTTTCGCGGGGGCCTTTATCTCTCTCCAAAGACGGGTTCGATCAGAGACCGGTGGACACGTCGATGGTGTTACCCTCTTCCAGGGTCACATATGCTTTTTTGACGTCTTTCCGAAGGTCAAGCTTCAGCCCAAAGACCTCCTACGGCACAGCGGCTCGGACTCCACCGCAACTCGCTGCTTGAGTTTGATATGGCCCAGCACCTCGCGAAAGGCGCGGTGTTTGGGTTTGCCTTCCAGATAGTCCGCCAGTTTGAGCAGGTTGATCGGGTGCTTCGCAATCAGCGCCTCGGTCCGTTGTACGGCCTCGTCCAGTTCATAGTGGTCCACGTACTGACAAGCCACCTGTGTGGGCGTCAGCAAGCAGTAATCCTGCCGGCGTTTCTCGGTGTAGCGCGCGATATCAAAGGGCGACGCGCCGAGGGCATGGAATTTGGGGATGTGAACGCGCAAATCGGCTTGCGACTGTTCTAACACCGTGCCCGAGGTCTGGCGAAACCCCAGCGGGCCAAGTTTACCAATGACATGCTTGCGCATCGCCGGAGAGATCATGTCCACATCCGCGCGATCATATTTCAGATCATCAAAAACCGACAATAGCCCCAGCTTTTCATCAGCAATCTGAAAATAGGGTTCTGCGCTGAACGCACGCATCTTGTCCAGTACCTGGCTTCGCGCAGTTTCAACCTCTGAAATGTCGACAGCACTGATGGAATGGTTCCCCGAGGTCTTGATTAGACGCAGCAAGCGTCCCATCAGAGACCTGTATTCTGGCTGACCTTGCGGCTTTGTTTCTGACTTATCCATTGTATTAAATGTAATGCCAACAGTGACTGTGACCATAGCTTGAGGGTCGAAGGTTGAGGTGACGCTTACAGGTCATTTACGCTGAATTGCCGTATAGTAAGACTGATCAACTAGAAAATCAGACGTTTAGCGAACCTTCGAACGGTCTTGTGCGCGATCTAAGCCTACACATTCAGAACAAGTTCGAAACAAAAAACCCCCGCTCTCGCGGGGGCTTTGCTTTCTTCCAACGATGACTGCGATCAGAGACCGGTGCTCACGTCGATAGTGTTGCCCTCTTCGAGGGTCACATATGCTTTCTTGACGTCTTTCCGACGACCCAACTGGCCGCGGAACCGCTTGACCTTGCCTTTGGTCACGGTGGTGTTCACCGCTTTGACCTTCACACCAAACAGTGCCTCAACGGCCTCTTTGATCTGCGGCTTGTTGCTGTCGATCGCCACTTCAAAGACAACCGCGCCGTTCTCAGACGCCATGGTCGACTTTTCGGTGATGATCGGCTTGCGGATCACGTCGTAGTGTTCTGCCTTCGCGCTCATTTTAGACGAGCCTCCAGTGCTTCGACAGCCGCCTTGGTGAGCACCAGGGTGTCACGCTTGAGGATGTCATAGACGTTTGCGCCCATCGACGGCAGGATATCCAGACCTTCGATGTTCTTGGACGCTTTCAGGAACCCTTCGTTCACGGTCGCGCCGTCGATGACCAAAGCGCGTTTCCAGCCCAGGTTTGCAACCTGTTTGGCCAGAGCGGCGGTCTTGCCTTCAGCTTCGGCGTTCTCGATCACAACCAGTTCACCTGCCTTGGCTTTTGCCGACAGAGCGTGGCGCAGGCCAAGCTTGCGGAACTTCTTCGGCAGGTCGTGGCCGTGCGAACGAGGGGTCGGGCCCTTGTAGATACCACCCTTGCGGAAGATCGGCGCGTTGCGGTCACCATGGCGTGCGCCACCGGTGCCCTTCTGGCGATAGATCTTCTTGGTCGAGTAGCTGGTTTCCGAGCGGGTCTTGACCTTGTGAGTGCCGGCCTGCGCGTTGTTGCGCTGCCAACGGACCACACGGTGCAGAATGTCCGCGCGCGGCTCAAGGCCGAACAGGTCTGCATCCAGCTCGATGTTGCCGGCTTTGCCGCCGTCCAGTTTGATTACATCAAGTTTCATGCTTCACCACCTTCCGCGGGAGCTTCTTCCGCAGGAGCTTCGGTCGCTTCAGTTGCAGCCGATTTCACAGCAGCCGGGAAAGGCAGGCCTTCCGGTGCTTTCTTCTTCACGGCGTCCTTGACGGTAACCCAGCCCGATTTCGGTCCGGGAACGGCGCCTTTGATGAAGACCAGGTTCCGGTCGGCGTCGGTTTTGACGACTTCCAGGTTCTGGGTGGTAACACGGGCAGCACCCATGTGACCGGCCATCTTCTTGCCTTTGAACACCTTGCCCGGGTCCTGACACTGACCCGTTGAGCCGTGCGAACGGTGGCTGATCGACACACCGTGCGAGGCGCGCAGACCACCGAAGTTCCAGCGCTTCATCGCACCAGCAAAGCCTTTACCGATCGAGGTGCCCGAAACGTCAACCTTCTGACCTTCCAGGAAGTGTTCTGCCGAAATCTCGGCGCCCACATCAATCAGGCCATCTTCGGAGACGCGGAACTCGGCCAGCTTACGCTTAGGCTCGACCTTTGCAGCGGCATAGTGACCGCGCATGGCCTTCGAGGTGCGTTTTGCCTTGGCAGCACCGGCGCCCAGCTGAACGGCGGTGTAGCCGTCTTTGTCAGCGGTGCGCTGTGCAACGACCTGCAGGTTGTCCAGGTGAAGAACGGTCACAGGAATCTGCTTGCCGTCTTCCATGAACAGGCGGGTCATGCCAACTTTTTTAGCGATAATACCAGAGCGCATAATCTATACCCTCCGATCTTACGACTGCAGCTTGATCTCGACATCCACACCAGCAGCCAGGTCGAGCTTCATCAGCGCGTCCACGGTCTGGGGGGTCGGATCAACGATGTCGAGCAGACGCTTGTGCGTACGGATCTCGAACTGGTCGCGGGATTTCTTGTCAACGTGAGGGCCACGGAGAACCGTGAACTTCTCAATCTTGTTCGGCAGCGGGATCGGGCCGCGCACGTTCGCGCCGGTCCGCTTGGCAGTGTTGACGATCTCTTGCGTGCTGGCATCCAGAACGCGATAGTCAAATGCCTTCAGCCGAATACGGATGTTTTGGCTTTGCATATTAACAGCCTTTTATCAGGCGTTGGAGTTGAGAGGAGGACAGACGCGCATCGCCAACCCTCATCGAACCCAAAAGGCGGGAATCACCCCGCCTTGACGTTCTTATCGAGAACTCGCGCGTGATAGTGGGGTTGGTGAGGTTTGGCAAGGGGGAAATGGTGTGATGTCTGTGGAACACGCAGAACCTTGAGGATATTGTCTTCCAAGCACAATACGCATCCAAAGGCAGGATAACCAAATGAACATTTCCAAAGGTAAAGCATTTGACGTAGAAAGCGCCCTCTTGATGTATGCCGATGATTTCGCATTTTTGCCGGCGAAAGGTATTTACGACAAAAGAGCCTTGGAACAACTCAGCTTCGCAATAAGCAAGTGCCATATCTATATGATTGGTTTCCTTCCTGTTATTGAACTTGTCGACGCCACACAGGACAACGTTAGCCTTGTCCTTACGTTTCGTGTTAGCGGAGCAGAGGAAACCGTGAGTTTAGAAATGCCCCAAGGGGCGCAACTGAAAAAGTCACACGACGATTGGTTTGTCCTAGGTTCTGACGGCAATAAATCATGGCCGCCAAACGAACTAATTCAAACGGCATTGAAGCACCAAAGCGGCAAAATGGTATTCAAAGTCAAATATGTGGGGCAAGCCTTCGGCAAAGACGGTTCAAGAAACGCGATAGATCGCCTCAAGAAGCATGAGACCCTTCAAAAAATCGCAATTCACGGCATTCCGAAAGACCACAATTTGTATGTATTCATGCTTGGAATTCAAGCCGGAAACAGACAAGCAATCATGTTCAACCCTCACGCAGATGACTCATTCTCGGGTGAGGCTCGTATCGAAGCAAGCTTGGATAAGCTTTTCGACACATCGGAAGCAGAAAGAGTTACCCTGTTCGAAGCTTCTTTGATCCGTTTTTTTCAGCCTGAGTTTAACAAAGAATTTAAAAACAGTTTCCCGTCGTCGAATTTGAAAGCTTTGCAAGATTGCTACGATAAGGATTTTTCTGCGGTCTGCGCCGAAATTAATTTTGATCACCTTCCCTTTAGTTTCGAGTCCGAAGTCGTCCAAGACACCGACATCGTGATGGCCTATTTTGACCTTCATGAAGATGAAAACCGTAAGATCTTCTTTTCACCGAAACTCTAGGAAAAAGGCCGCCCCGAGGGAGCGGCCTTCTTTAGTCTTACCGATGTACCGGGCTGAAACTCGGCCCACCGTG
>NZ_JBSWUU010000004.1:0-130804 GCF_056159225.1 Ruegeria sp. AWH4_226
ATGAGCAGGAAAACTGCAACTATGCTACAGACCACACCCATTGCTGCGACGACGCAGTCTCACGTTACACGTGAAATTTCCGATCGTCTACAAGTTGCACTGACGACCCACTTAACTCAGGCGTATTCTCCAGAGTTGTCAAAGACCCTTCGCCTCTTCAGCGCGACAGAGGTGGCCGACCTATTTGGCACAACCGGACAATACTTGCGAAAGGGCCATGCTGAGGGCTCTCTTCCAGAACCAGAAGTCATCAAAAACGGCCGGCGCTTTTACTCCGGAGCCGAAATCAAGACGATGCGCCAGATTCTTGAAAGCAGCTCCAGAAAGCCCGGCAAATACCTCCCTGGCCGCCGCGACAGCGATCAGCTTCAAGTCATTCAACTCATGAATTTCAAGGGAGGTAGTGCAAAGTCCACCTCGGCTATTCACCTGTGTCACTATCTTGCGCTTCAAGGTTATCGCGTTCTGGCCATCGACCTTGACCCACAAGGCAGCCTGACTGGGTTCTGCGGAATACAGCCTGAGATCGAGTTCGAGGGAAATTCAATCTACGATGCTTTGCGCTACGAGGATCCGGTCCCAATGTCCGAGTGTATCCGTGCCACATATTTCCCTGGTTTGGATCTTTCCCCCGCCCAGTTGATCCTGTCAGAATTTGAAACGGAAACCGCTGTCTACGCTCGAAAAGGTGTCCCCTTTTATAATCGGCTCGCCAATGCAATCCAGACGGTAGAGGCAGACTATGATGTGATCATTGTCGATAGCCCACCTTCTTTGGGCTTCCTAACGCTGGCGGGGTTGTTCGCGGCAACGTCTGTAATTGTGCCGCTAACACCGAGCATGTTGGACGTAGCCTCCACACAGCAGTTTCTTGAAATGACTTCGGCGTATCTTGAAGAGTTTGAAAATTCCGGGATTCCGATAGTCCATGACAATTTCCGGTTTCTCATAACACGGGACGACCCCTCAGATACGCCGTCTCAGCAAATTGTCAGCCTGATGCGAGCGTTGTTTCAGGATCGAGTGATCGGTGCAACTGCGCTACGAAGTACTGCCATTGCTGATGCCGCGATGCTGAAAATGACAATGTACGAAGTCGTTCGATCAGAAATGACGCGGTCGACCTATGACCGCGCCAGATCAAGCATGGATGCCGTTGGGCACGAAGTTTCAAACATGATTCAATCCGCGTGGGGCCGTTGAAATGGCACTTAAACAAAACAAGACTAGCATGGCTGCAGCGATTGCAGCAGCAGCCGGAAATCCGCCAATTCCACCTACAAAGACGGAACGCGCCAATGCGGCGCTTCCACGCGGTACGATTGCATCGGTCCGTGTTGGAGCCGGGGGCATCCAAGATATCGATACCTCACTCATTTTGCCTTGGGGCCCAAAAGATAGGCTTGGAATCGAGTTAACACCTGTTAACTCTGACGCCGAAGTTAATGTCGATTCAGCAGTTCTGGAACTTGCTGAAAGCATCAAGGACGCAGGAGGCCAACAAGTTCCCGTCCTGTTACGCCCTTCCGAAGAAGTCGACGGTCACTTCGAGGTTATCTACGGTCGTCGTCGCATCTTAGCTTGTCAGTATCTAAACCAGCCTGTTCGCGCGCTGGTAAGAACACTTGATGATAAGGAAGCGCTTCAGGCAAAAGGCCTTGAGAACTCTTCACGGGTTGACCTGAGTTATTACGAGAGAGCCCGGTTCGCACGCGAAATCTTAAACCAGGGATATGACCGCTCGGAAGCGATTACAGCGCTGGCGATTTCCAAGAACACGCTGTCACAGTTGGAGCGAGTCACAAACGATATTCCGGACGATCTCGGGGATATGATTGGTCCGGCACCGAAATCCGGGCGGCCCAAGTGGACAGCACTCGCCGATGCGTTGCGGAAAGGAGTGATAACAGCGGACAAGGCTAAAAAGCTCTTGGAGACGCTCAACGTAGCTAATTCAGACGATCGGTTAAACGGGCTTCTGGGCAGTTTGGCTCCCAAGAAAGAAGCCCAAGAAGTCCGACCAGCGCCCGACGTTGTTATCAAGACCAGCAATTCGGCGGTGAACATGACAATCAAAAGGGCAGGGGATAATGAAGCCTACACAAGTTGGCTTTCGGTCAACCTTGGACAAATCATTCAAGAGTCCTACGAGCGCTTCAAAGAAAGCGCGGAGGAGTAAGCGAGTTAACATCTGTTAACTCTACATGAGGCAACGAGCAAAAAGGAGAAAGCAAAAAGAAACCCCCGAAACCTGAGGCTCCGAGGGCTGAAAACCAACTAGTGGTTATAGATTAGACACCTAAACCCTAACAGCCTGAGAATCACGACACAATAAAAAACGCCTCTGGGTGAACAGGTTTTCTTTGTCTGCTGACAACATCTCATGAAAACACTAACAGCATTGGCTCCAAATGGAGCAACCTTGTCGGGAACGGCAGGGCAGGGGAGTTGTACGCCCAAAAAGTGGAACCTTCTTCGCGCCGTTGAAGAGGCCAGAGAACCTCTTGGGTTAAAATCCACAACTCTCAATGTCCTGAGAGCGATGATTTCTTTTTTGGGCGGTGATCAGATTGCTGCGGACCAAGATGATCATCACATCTGCTTCGCGTCCAACGCGGCGATCGCCAAACGAACGCATGTCAGCGTGCAGACAGTTGAACGTCATATCTCGACGCTGGTTGAGCTTGGACTTATTCGTCGCATCATGAGCGCAAACGGCAAGCGATGGGCGCGACGGGATCGACAGGGCAGGGTGGTCACCGCAACTGGGCTCTCTTTAATGCCTTTGTCTGAACGGCACGCTGAGTTCATCCAGGAAGCCCAGAGGCATGCTGATCGCGTTCTGGAGTTCACTGTACTCCGCGACAAGGTTTCCGCCGCTCTGGCTCGCCTTAGGGAACTCGTAGCAAATGACACCGCTATCTCTGATCTGATGACCACCGTACGCAATGCTCTGCGTCGCAAACCGGATGCGAATGTCCTCAGCGAACTGCTGGCAGAAATCTCTGTGGAAATCTCTGAGATAACACAGGCAGATACAGAAAATTTGAGGGACAGTGATAATGAAATTGAGGGGCACAAAGAGGACTCTTTGAATCCGGAAGTTAAGAAAGAAAAACTTTCTCAGATTCAGGTTTCTCCAGACCAAATGGAGCGTAGTTTTCCACGGCTATGCTCAGAATTACGCTTTGCAAAAAATCAGCACCACTGTGATCGGCTTATGGATGATATCGCCGAATACCTGCGGCTTGGCGAAACCTGGTATGCAATGAAATCAACGTTTGGCCCAGCTATTCGTTTCATTGTTCTCGGATACATCTTTCAACGTGCTGAGAACATACAGTCTCCAGGGGCTTACCTGATTTCATTGTTGGCTAAAATCCAAAAGGGAGAGCTGTCCCCAAAGGCAATGCTCTCGCGGACCTCCAATGCCACGTAAATTTCAGGAAACAAGACAAGATTCACCGTTTTCAGATTGCACGTCCAATCGATGGTTGGATCGAAAGATTGAAAAAGGTGAGCAATAGGATTGACCTCTATAAATCATATAGTGATAAATAGTGAGTTATAGAAGGGGAGCTTATACCTCACGATGTGGAACTGGCAGAACCTTAACTGGCCGACATTTCGTTACGATGCCGCAAGACTCGAACCATACGAGCAACAGTTCCTGTTGTCCTCAGGGGAAGTTCTTGGAGCGGTTCATCATGTGAACACATCGGATCGAGATCAATTGCGGATCGACCTGTTAAGCGAAGAAGCGATGAAGACCAGCGCGATCGAAGGTGAAATGCTGGATCGGCTTAGCGTGCAATCTTCCTTGCGCCGCCATCTTGGACTGGCTCCCGACAGCTATCCATCCAAACCGCGCGAGCAGGGCGTTTCTGAAATGATGGTGGACGTTTATTCCAACTATTCGGAACCACTGTCACACGACACCCTGTTTCGGTGGCATGACATGCTTCTGTCCCATGATAGACACCTGGAAGCGATTGGATCATACCGGAGCCATGAGGATGCTATGCAAATCGTCTCAGGCCGCCTCGACCGCCCAACGGTGCATTTCGAAGCGCCACCTTCACATCAGGTTTCGGCTGAAATGGACCAGTTCGTCACCTGGTTCAATCGGACCGCACCGGATGGTCCCGAACCATTGCGCGCACTGATCCGGGCCGGATTGAGCCATCTGTATTTTGAGAGCATTCACCCCTTTGAAGACGGCAATGGTCGGTTGGGCAGGGCGCTGGCGGAAAAGTCCCTGGCGCAAAATATTGGTCAGCCAAGCCTGATTGCCCTTGCTTTCACGATCGAGCGAGAGCGGAAGGCTTACTACGACCAGCTCGAACGTCATCAAAAGACGCTAGACGTCACACCATGGCTTGTCTGGTTTGCCGAGACCGTCCTTACAGCGCAGCAGGTGACGCTTGACCGGGTTGGGTTCTTTATCTCCAAGACGCATTTCTACGACCGACATCGTGATCAGTTCAACGCCCGCCAAAGCAAGGTAGTCGCCCGTTTGTTCAAGGCCGGACCGGACGGTTTCAAAGGCGGATTGAGCGCTGAGAACTATATCTCGATCACGGGAACGTCCCGCGCCACCGCGACGCGGGATCTGCAGGATCTGGTAGAGAAGGGCGCTCTGAGCCGAACCGGTGAACGCCGGTACACTCGCTATTGGTTAAAGTTGGACCGGGAAGGGTAGGGGGGCTGAAGTACGGCACGAACGGGCGTATTTCGTTGAAAAACTCCTGCTTGATCGAGACGTCGGTCGCTGATTCAATTCTCTCAACGAGCGGGAGGATCAGCCATGATGGGACCGAGACAGGAAGCTCAGGCGGCATTGTTTTATGAGTTTTCGTTGGACGACCATGTTCCCCAAGGTCACCTGCTTCGGTCGATTGACCGCTTTGTTGATCTGAGCAGCATACGCGCACATTTGGCAGATTTCTACAGCCACACGGGCCGTCCTTCAGTCGATCCTGAACTGCTGATCAGAATGCTGTTGGTGGGCTACTGCTTTGGCATTCGTTCAGAACGGCGATTGTGTGAAGAGGTACATCTTAATCTGGCGTATCGCTGGTTCTGTCGCCTCGATCTCAACGACCGGGTTCCTGATCATTCGACCTTCTCAAAGAACCGGCACGGGCGTTTCCGTGAGAGCGAACTGCTCCGCCATCTGTTCGAGACAACCGTCGCCCGTTGTATCACAGAAGGCCTCGTGAGTGGCCAGCGCATGGCGGTGGATGCCAGCTTGATCGAGGCTGACGCAAACAAGCAGAACTCAACGGCGAAGGAGGAATGGGATGTGTCCGAAATTGATCGTGCGGATGCGCCACGCGCTGTTCGGGAATATCTCGATACACTGGATGAGGCAGCTTTTGGTGCCGCGACGCCAGTCAAACCGAAGTTCACGTCCCATTCTGACCCGGCCAGCCAATGGACGGCGGCTCGCAAAGGCCCAGCGTTCTTTAGCTATTCCGATAACTATCTGATCGACACCGATCACGGCGTCATCGTTGATGTGGAAGCGACGCGTTCCATCCGTCAGGCAGAGGTTGGTTCAACAAAAACGACGCTGAAGCGTGTGAAAGACAAGTTCGATTTGCATCCCGAGCGCCTGATCGCTGACACCGCTTACGGGTCAGGTCCAATGCTCGGATGGCTGGTTGACCGAAAAATCGCACCGCATATTCCGGTGATCGACAAGGCCGGGCGCACAGACGGCACATGGTCCCGCGCCGACTTCGAATGGGATGCCGCAAACAACCAGTACATCTGCCCTGAGGGCGAGGCTCTCAAGCAATTCCGAAGGAACTACTCCGACCCGAAACGAGGCCCCACGGGCAAAGGCGTCGCAAAATACCAAGCTTTGAAACACACCTGCCAGGCCTGTTCATCAAAAGCTAAATGCTGCCCTAATGCCGATGCGCGCAAGATCACTCGCGAAGAACACGAAGACGCTCGCCAAGTCGCCCGCGATATCGCCAAGACCCGCCAGTACGACATCTCAATGAAGCTTCGAAAGAAGGTCGAGATGCTCTTCGCCCACCTCAAGCGTATCCTCGGGTTGGGCCGTCTCCGATTACGCGGACCATGCGGCGCAAATGACGAATTCCTCCTCGCCGCCACCGCCCAAAACCTCCGCAAACTGGCAAAGATCTTTCCTGCATCGCAGCAAACGCGAAAAGTCTGACCACAAAGGCGCTCGCCCTCAGTTCAGACGGCAACTTTCCGCACCAGCAACACGTTGTTTTTCCACAGAATCGGCGGGAAGCCGACCTTCGCTGCAAGTGCCCAACAAGAAGAACCCAAGTACAAAAGCAGACATTTGGTGGGCGTCCGGGGACCGCTCTAGCGTTATGGCATTGCTCTGGCACCAAAGAATATGGCCATATCGGAGCCAGAAATGAGCTCCAAATCCTGACTTACGCCAAACTGAGGGCCGAAGGGTCGGAGGTTCATCGGTCTTGGATTTGAAAACCCAGCAAGGTTCCACCTCCGGCAACAGCATAAAATCAAGGTCTTCACCACAGCCGCATGGGCATCGCATATTCGAAGATGATCGAGCAACATCCCATTCTGAATGCAGATGTGCGTAGATTGATGCGTTTGCCTAGCATCGGCCTGGTCACGGCTTCAGCGATTGTCGCAACGATTGGCGATGCCAAACAGTTCCGGACCAGGCGCGATCTGGCGGCATGGCTCGGACTGACCCCACTCAACAAATCCACCGGTGGCAAGGAGCGTCTGGGCAAGATCACCAAGCAAGGTGATCGCTACATTCACAAGCTGTTGGTCGTAAGCATGACATCTCGCGCTGTGATGGCAAAGCGTTCATCCGAAAAGGTTGACCTCTGGACCGCTAAGCTGATCGCCGACAAGCCATTCCGACTAGCGACAATCGCCATGGCGAACAAAGCGGCGCGAGCCATCTGGGCGATGCTCACGAAGAAACAGGAATACCGGCAACCAGCGCTGTAACCACGCCGGCTGTCTCCGAGATGCAAGACGTTGAAGTGATGATGCGGAATTAAGTCAACCACGAGCAAGGACACTCCGGGAGTGTCCGCGGGCCTCCTAGGTCGATAAGTCGATTGGAACTTTGCTCGCGGAACTTTTCAGGGCCAGTGGCGATAACGCTGCCACGCTAACAGGCCGGACAGACAGCGATACTAACGAAAATAACCGCAGAAATCACCAAAAAACATTTGCAATGCAGGAGCCACCCACAGACGACACTCAGATAGCGATCTCGGGAGTTGTCGATATCTTGACGTTCATTCAATTGCCAAGAACCAAATCAGCAGCCTTCTCTACTATTATCAAGGTCGCGGCGTTCGTATTCGCGGCAGGCATATTAGGCATGATGGATGCATCCTCGACTCGAAGCGCTTTGATCCCATGGACCTTTAGCTGACGAGCTACATCCGATTGCCGACTTTACTAAGTGTTTTGTTAGAGTCCGATACAGATTTTGGCTCAACGGATCTAATCGCCGTTCTTGCCAAAATCTGCCACAAGGCTGAAACAACTTGTGGCCACGGGTGTTTCTCCTCACGCATAGTAGCTTAGTGCTAATTTGTCTCGGTATAACGGAGCAGTTTTTCGAAAATTTTGACCATTGCTAAGGTGTCAAGCTGGCAATACTCCAGCATATCCTTGCGGAGTTGCTCTTTCTCTCTCCCATTCGGCATGTTGATCAGTCTAGCCCAAGCTTCCATCGCTTCCGTACCGCTAGCAATACTCATACCTTCGTAGGTAAATTCAGGGACAAGAACTGGAAGGACTTTTTTAATCGAGGTCGAGCCGCCAAATGCGATATCCACGTAAGCTTCTTTGAAGAGATTCTCGAGATCAACTGTGCGTTTGATCAAGTTCTTTAGGAATTGCGTTTTTTCAGGATAGAGCGCCGCCATATTCTTGTTTTGTGTGTTTTCATAGGATGCATGCCAAGAAACGACGCTCCCTTCCGGCCCAATATGTTTTTGCATATGCTCAACTAAGGCCAATGGCATGACTGCTTCTTCTGCCAAATATTCGAAGTTAAGGTATTCTTCATCTTGCGGACTTCGCTTAGCGTGTAAGGAGTATTGAAAGGGAATTGGTGCTTGCGGCCGGGCACCGTTAATAAGCGGGATGGCCGAACTGAAGGTTTCGTAGTCGAGGAAATAAACCGGATACCTAGTATTAGAGAAAAAGCAAGCTATCGCGTCACGGTCGATCAGTGGTTTACCCAAATGAGCAGATTCGAGAACCAGCGATTGTTTCTTTGAAACCTCGTCCAACGCGATTTCGCTTAAGCTAAACCGCCTATCGTCCACGAAATTAACTAGCTTTGATTTGCTGATCCTGGGTAGATCGTAAATGGATGGGTTTGGTATCCCAGGATTGAAGTGTTCAAAGGTGTCGCAGCGGTTTGATTTATTGTGAGTCAAACACGTGCAGGAGCTCTGATCGATTTCAGAGAGCTTCAGAAACGCAAGCGCTTCTTCGATTGAGGCTCGAACACTGTCCTCTGTCTTCGCGACTTCATCTGTAACGTCTTCAAAAACCAATAACTTTTCTGGCTCGATTTTACCATTGCGGACATAATCCCCGTTGAGATGCACAATGAAAACCTTGGCGACCGACCTACCAGTCTCTTCTGCAGCCACCTTTTGAAAAGCTGCATCTATTATTTGATCGTTCGGTGTACTCTTCTTCACCTTGGTGGAGGATTTGACCTCATAGATGTTGATTGTCCCGTCTTCATTTCGGCGTATGACGTCTGCCCTAGCATACAGCCCTCGCTCAGTCCAAAATTCTGATTGATACGCATAAGACTGTGCATCAGGTTTCGCTTTAAGCAATCTGCGAACGTAGTCTTCGACTTCGTAGCCTTCGGCCGCGATCTTTCGCGTGTAGTGAGAAAACTCCCCATCTGGGTATAAATCTGGTTCGTTTTTGGCGATCCAAAGCGACTTTGGGCAATTCAGAAACTGCAGGAAATCGGTTTTTGTAAACTGAATGCGTGTGGAGTTCATGAACTGATGTTCGTTTGGATTTCAGGATTTTTCTCAAAACAAGTGTTATCACCTTGTCGAAGCTTGCGCGAGATGTGGTTTCCCATGCGAAGGCAGTACGCTCGATGCACGTTTGACGCGTATCTTTTTCTTTGACATTCTTTAATCAAGGTTTACCGGATTTGGTTGACGTCTGGCTGTTTGCGCAGCCAGACGTAGGCCCCAAGGTATGAGGGGACGTGCCGATGGGCGCACGGCGCAAAATGACAAAAGCTACGAGAGAGAGGCTATATTCTGCATCTCAGTACCTGAATAATTCGGTGGAACAAGAAGTCGGATTGCAAATCCCCTTTGTCGTCTACCTGCAAGACCCTTTGGTAGCGAAGGAAGATCCGAAGTTCGGCTTTGACAAAGAGCTTTTCGTACGTTGGGAGCCCGGTATTTCGGATGGACCAACGAATTCTCGTTTTGCGATCGTCGACTACAATGGAGACACAGGGAAACTTGCGCCCATGGCAAGATGGGACTCGAAGAACGAGGTGTTTTTGGATCCAAAAGGCAAAGCTTTGGACGATAAAAACACAAAGAGTTTGCAATTTCACCAAGTAAATGTTTGGGCGGTGCTGCAACGCGCGTTGGCGTTTTTCGAGCAAGGCCAAGGCCTCGGTCGACCCATTCCGTATGGGTTTGAAGGAAATCGACTTATCGTTGTTCCTCATGCCGGCTACGGAAAAAATGCGTTCTACGATCGAAATAGTAAGTCTTTGCAGTTTTATTATTTCGATGATGAGGACGGTAAGCGTGTCTATACGTGCCTTTCGACAGATATTATTAACCATGAGTTCGGTCATGCCGTTCTTGACGGCGTTCGTCCTTACTTCATGGAAAGTTGCTTGGATGAAACGGGCGCTTTTCACGAATTCATAAGTGATTTCACGGCAATCCTGCTCATTCTGCGAAATAACACTTTCAGGAAAAAGCTGGTTGCAAGTACTGGCGGCGATCTTTCTAAGGCTGACCAGTTGGCTTGGATAGCATCGGAATTTGGGAAGGCTGTCAGCGGGAATGAATACCTGCGTACTGCCGACAACGGGCTTAAAATGTCGGACCGCGAGGGACACGGCCCGCATGCACTGTCGGAAGTGATGACAGGAGCCATGTATGAGATTCTTTTAAAACTCTCGAAACACTACTTACAGAACGAGAAAAACTCTGCTGGGGACGCGTTCTGGTATGCAATTCAGCGCATGCAGCGGGTTGCTATTCAACCATTGGACATTCTTCCTCCCGTTGATGCCACATTTCGCGATTACGCTTTGGCCGTGTTGCGGGCAGAGGAATTAGCCAACCCAACAGACCCGTTTGGTTACATTGAAATGATGCTTGAGGTTTTTGTAGAGCGCGAGATCTTGGGTCAAAGCGATGCCGAAGCTGTGCGAGAACCGCGATATGTGTACGACCGACTGCGCCTCGATGTTTTTCACGATGTCGATAGTATTTCGCGCTCCCGCGCTGGCGCCTACCGCTTCCTTGATGACAACAGGGAGGCGCTATTGGTTCCCGCCAACCAAGATGTATTCGTTGCTGACCTTTATGACTCCCAGAAACTGACGCACCAGGCGCGGCGCCTGCCCAGACAAATAATATTGGAGTACTTGTGGCGAGAGACAGTTTTTCTGAAGGGCGCGGAATTCGGCGAGTATGAAGGAAAAACAACAACTATGTTATGCGGTGGAACGATTGTTTTTGATGAAAAAGGAACAGTTCTATCTTGGGTCCGAAAACCCGGAAGTCAAGGCGGCCGAACCGCAGCGTGGAAAGAAGAAATCAGCGCTGGGAAAAAACGACGTGATGAATTTCTTCAAACCCTTGCCCGCCGAATTAGAACCGGGCAGGTCGGCGCTACGCTCGGTGGCTCTAAGGGTGTGCTAGGCACCCATATACCGCCTGTCGTTGTAACAGAAGATGGAGACACGTTAAGGTTCCAACTTTCGCCTCATATGACCCTGGCGAGAAAAGACGGCGATTACTACCAGGGAGGTCGGGCATGGGAAGTAAGCTCTTGATAAGAAGCTATAATGTGGGATGCGGTGATTGCTTTTATATACGCATTCCCGATGGGAATGACGGCTTCCATATGTTGATTGATTGCGGATCAAAAGAGAGCGCTTCGACGGGTGTAATGAAGCGCGCTATTGCCCACATGGCGGAACATGAACTGCCTGCAGGAACCCAAAATGGGACAAAGCGGCTCGACGCAATCGTTGTTACTCACAGGCACGAAGATCACATTAAAGGTTTCGACCCCAAATACTTCAGGAAAATCGAAATCGGGAACATCTGGATTACAGTCGCAATGGACGAAACGCACAGTCAGGCGCAGCGATCTATTGCCCTTCATGACTTCGCAGCGACGGCTATGAATGAATTAGCCACCTCCGGCGCTGCACTGAGCCCAGAGTTTTCTGATTTGGTTGCACTCTATGGCATTAACAATAGGAGTGCTACGAACGCTTTAACGAAGGATCTGCCAGCGAAGAACGGCATTGAGCCCAAGTATGTTTTTGCGGGCATGACTTCTTCAGATCTTGGTATTGAACTTCCAGATACTGAAATTTTTGTCCTCGCGCCGGAACAGGATATTGACGGTTACTATTTGGGAAAAGAAGTGGATCAAGCACTTCGAGGACTTCAAGAGGGCGCCAGCCATTTCGGCGGGCAGGCAAAATCGCCGAGTAAGGTTGGCCCATCAAATATTAGCGCAGAAGACTTCCGCATTTT
Source organism: Ruegeria sp. AWH4_226 (assembly GCF_056159225.1). Lineage (NCBI taxonomy): Bacteria > Pseudomonadati > Pseudomonadota > Alphaproteobacteria > Rhodobacterales > Roseobacteraceae > Ruegeria > Ruegeria sp. AWH4_226. Next base: position 11,784 of record NZ_JBSWUU010000004.1, read on the forward strand.
GCAATCCCGCTTGTTGTCAAACGGGTTGGCGTTCGCTGTAGATGATACAAAAATTCAGAATAACGTTAGCACGGTTCTATTGATTGAGTGGAAATCCAAACGACTGTTGTTTGTGGGCGATGCCGAGTGGGAGGACGAATACCGTGAAGGTAAAAGGAACGGCAGTTGGAATGTCATGTGGCATACTCGTAAGGATCATTTGTCAAAACCCGTCGATTTTTTGAAAGCGGGCCATCATGGAAGTCACAATTCGACGCCATGGAACAGACACGCCGGACCGGATGACGAAGTAAATCAAATCTTGAATTCGATCCTCCCGTTGCCACAGCCGGGAGAAGCGCCCACCGCGAAGTGCTTGGTATCAACCAAGCGCAAACAGTACGATACCATCCCTGACGCAGAGTTGCTGGCTGAGATCGGCAAACGGGTTAGCAACACGAAATCGTATCTGACCGACTTTGAAGATGTGGCTTCAGGATTCAATCCGCAGGACAGCATCTTCAACTACTCGGTTATGAAGACGTATTCGAAGCAACCTTCGCCGCGCGAAGTAGGGGAAAAAGGGTGGTTGGACAAACCACAACCACTCCGGACAGACATGGAATCTATTGGAAAAGGACAAAAAGAAATGGAGAGTGCGGTTGAGTTCGTCGATGTCGAATTCGACCCTTAAAGCCGAGAAGTTTTCACTGCTTTTTTTTAGAATAACGAATTTTTATAAATTTTACAGACGGTTACTGACGCCGTTGCCGTTTGAAACCTGTCGGAACGACTAAAACTGATAGAGGAGTGAACATCGTGCTTAAGTCGTTAATAGTTGCTTTGGCTTTGCCTATCTTCATGTCTACCATGGCATATGCGGACCCATATGTTGCCTTCCTAAATAATGTTGAAGCTGAGGAAATAGATGATGGTGATACTCCACTAATCGAAATTCGAATGTACGGCATCGATGCACCCGAGAAAGCTCAACTTTGCGAACGTGCAAATGGCGCATGTTATAAGTGTGGGCAGCGTTCAAAGTGGGTACTTTCCGGCTTGCTGACAGATGAAGCAACGTATCGATTTACCGGTGATTCAACTTACGGGCGTCCGGTGGCTACGATTTTTTTGAACCAACTGAACGTGAATCTAGAAATGGTCCGCCAGGGACATGCGATCGTTTATGAAGCTTACCTGGACGATGACTTGAAGGCCGAATATCTGGCCGTTCAAGAAGAAGCAAAGAGTGCAAAGCGCGGTATCTGGCAAGGTACGTTTATTGAACCCGCAAAGTGGCGCCGGGGCGAACGTTTGAATTGCGAAAAGAACTAGATCCCGAGATAGCTTGCTCTCAAAGACGGCGTGATTTGCGTTTGCGAAAAAGGGAGCTTGCTGCCTACGGTCAGCAATCAGCGGTTAATGTTAAACTAAATTGTTTTAGAACAGGAGTTTAAATCATGGGTATTGAAATTGACGGCGAGACAAAACGAATTGGTCTTGCGTTATCTGGTGGTGGGTTTCGCGCTGCTGCGTTCCACTTGGGGACATTTCGGAAGCTCGAAGAGTTTGGATTGCTGAAGAAGGTGGACCTGTTCTCTTGCGTAAGCGGTGGCAGTATTGCAGGAGCATTTTTGTGCGCAAACTGGAACGATCCGTCAGTGCTTGACAAGCTCGAGGACTATCTCAAAACAAGATCGATCGCAGTGTCATCTTTCTTAGAAGGGGTATTAAATCCGTTTAGCACGCGCTTGAATGCACTGGCAGCCTCTTACGATAAGCACTTATTCGGAAATCAAACACTTTCACGTTTAGCCAACGGACCACGCATCTATTTTAACTCAACTAACCTCTCAACAGGCAATATGTTCTTCTATGTTGCTGGCGGCGGCGATCCAGAAGAGATGGGAGAGCATGAGCTGGGCCAGGTCTCCGCATCTGTGCAAAAGATTAGCACGGCTGTTGCTGCTTCATCTGCTTTCCCACCGGTGTTTCCGCCACTACGCGTCTCTGAAGACGAATTTCCGAATGATCATACAGAATATGTCACGCTGACAGATGGCGGTGTGTATGACAATCTTGGCGTTAATCCCTTGATGCGAGTTGAGCGAAACAAACTAGACTATGCGCTTGTGAGTGATGGGGGAAAACCGTTCCAAATCGTCGAGGCTCCCACGGAGTTAGGTACGAAAGTTCTACTCAAGGCCATTGGTATCTTAATGGAGCAAGTTCGCGGGCTTCAGTTCAAACGCATGGAACTTGCTCATGCCGCTAACCGCGGACCTCTTCCCATGTGGTTTTCGATCGATAGCCATGAAGGCGAGAAAAATGCTGGCGACGCCGAATTCGCCTCAAGTATCTCTACCAATCTCAAGCGGCTCTCTGATGCCGAAATGGATGTTTTGACGCGTCATGCTGGTGCGTTGTGCGAGGCTCGCATTAGGGAATATGCTCCCGAATTGATTGGGTGATGGACTAAGCTAAACACTAGGTTACCACACTGTTTAGCCTCTAGCGTGTTGCGAAGAGAGGCAGCTGATACGCCTAAAGGGCCGGTGAAATACTGTGGGCGGATATTTCATTGGCTCTGTAGGAGCGTTCTGGCGAAGGCGCGTATTTGCTCTGACGTGTCAGGGTCTCCAGTAGACATTCCTTGCGCCTCATCAAAGTTGTCAATCTGCCGTTCCGACAACTTGAAGTAGTCATGACCTGCCCCCCGCGAAATCCCTCACCATGATGTAGAGTCTGCCCAACCCTGAAGGAGCAGACGAATGCGGAAGAGCCGTTTTACCGAGGCGCAGATTATCGGGATGATCAAGGAGCAAGAGGCAGGCATGCCGACGGCGGAGGTGTGCCGCAGGCACGGGCTCAGCCCGGCAACGTTTTACAAGCTGAAGTCCAAGTATGGCGGCATGGAGGTGTCGGAGGCCGCGAGGCTGAAGGCGCTGGAGGACGAGAACGCCAAGTTGAAGCGGCTGCTGGCCGATACGATGCTGGACAATGTGGTTCTGAAGGATCTTCTGGGAAAGAACTGACGGCGCTGACCAAGCGGCGAGAGGCAGCGCTCAGGGCGATGCGGGATCACGGGATCTCGCAGCGCCGGGCCTGCCGGCTTGTCGGTGTCGACCCAAAGACAGTCCGGTGCGAACGCCCGCCGGACTGCCCTGAGATCCGCAAAGAGATGCAGGAGATCGCCGGAAAGCGGCACCGGTTCGGCTACCGCCGAATTGGCGTGTTGCTTGAGCGCAAGGGCATGAGAATGAACCACAAAAAACTGTATCGGCTCTACCGGGAAGAAGGGCTGTCAGTGAAGCGGCGGCGCGGCCGCAAGCGGTCCCGTGGAACGCGCTCCCCGATGCCGGAGGCTGCGTATCCCAATGCGCGCTGGTCTCTGGACTTCATGGCTGACAACTTCGGGGCATCCCGGAAATTCCGCATCCTGGCGGTGATAGACGATTGCAGCCGCTAAAACCTGTGCCTGGTTGCTGACACCAGCATCTCCGGCGCACGTGTTGCGCGTGAGCTGGATGCGCTGGTGCGGATTTACGGTAAACCCGGATGCATAGTCAGCGACAACGGGACAGAGTTCACGAGCCGGGCCATTCTGAGGTGGACCGATCAGAACGCAATCCCGTGGCATTACATCGATCCAGGGAAGCCGCAGCAGAACGCCTTTATCGAGTCATTCAACGGCAGCCTGCGCGACGAACTGCTGAACGAGGAGATATTTGATACCCTGGACGACGCCCGCCGGAAGCTGGCGCTCTGGCGTTACGATTACAACACCGTCAGGCCGCACTCATCGCTCGGGAACAAAACACCGGCCGAAGCGCGCCGGACGCTTGAGCAATTTGAGGGCTCCGCGCCCGGCGCGCTTGCCAAGCCCGAAACCGACGACTACCAAAATCAAACCCGCAGACTCTCTTTATAAACGAGGGACCAGTGGGGGGCAGGTCACATTCTGGATTACTTCTTTCACAATGCGATCTATCTTAACGACTGGTCCGAATTTCCGCGACCACCTCTATGCATTGGCAGAAGGCTTGCGTGTTGGACATTCGGATCTTGTTAAATGAGGTCGCGCAACGTTAGACAGTAGTGAGGTTTGACGCTTCCCGAAATAAGAACGTATAATTGCTGGCTGCTAGGATGATAGCAAATGTCAAAAAATCCTTTCAACGCAGGTGATTGGCCCTTCCAAGAAGAAATAATTGGTTTTGCGGAGTCGCAGAAATGGTTGGAGCCAAGGCCCATCCAAAAAGAGCTTTGGAGCAAGTCAATTATCGACGGGGAGTCGCACGATGTAATTGTATCGGCACCAACGGCAACAGGTAAAACAGAGGCCGTTTTTTTACCGATTGTTTCATCTTCTGATCATTCGGTAGAAGGTATTCAAACAATCTACATTTGTCCGCAACGCGCGCTTATCGATCAGCAAAAGGAAAGACTGCACCCTATATTTGAGAAAAGAGGAATGGGTGCATGGAAGCGACACGGTGAAGCTTCATCAGGAAGTGGAAATGTAGAGTTTGGCGTCACAAAGAACGCTTGGCAAAAGGGTGGGGTTTTAATCACTACACCAGAAACGCTCGAAGGCATTCTTCGAAAACGCCAGCACCTGAACACTTTTCCTTACTTGCGTTGGGTTGTTGTCGATGAGCTCCATTCGTTTTTTCATGGACCGAGAGGAACTCAATTGATCGCGCAACTTGCGCGTCTCGAAGCCGAACTTGGACCATTTCAACGAGTTGCACTCTCAGCCACATTGTCGGATTCAAGCGAAGTTCATGCGAAGGAGTTTTTGCGTCCTGAAGATCAAGGAAGAGTTCAGGTCGTGCGAGACAAAACGCCTATCAGTCGCACAAGTTATCACTTGAGTTCATTTCTAGAGCCAGATCTTGGGAAAGATGGAGAAAGCGCATACAAGAAGATTGCGTCAGCAATCCGCAAGGATATTGTTGACCGGGTTGTCAAAAAAGGCGACTCGACCTCCAAGGCACTTGTTTTTGGAAACTCGCGATCGATTGTGGACCGCTTAACCGCTGACTTGGATTCAGGGAAGCATAGTGGGAACGTTTTTTCGCACCATGGCTCTCTAGATCCCAAGATTCGGCGAGAGGCAGAAGCGTTCCTTCGCGATGAAAAGAGTAGTGGTGTTGTTGTTTCGACGCCCACTCTCGAACTAGGGATAGACATTGGAACAATTGACCTAGTCGGCCAAGTTGACGCCGGACCGACGGTTTCTTCACTACGGCAACGCTTAGGACGTTCTGGGCGTTCGCATGGCAAAGTCTCCGAGCTGAAGGTATTTGTTACTGACTTTCCCCATGAAAAAAAATCTCATCCTCTTACCAAGCTACATTTAGGTGTATTTCAAGCGGTTGCGCAGTTGGAGTTAATCCTCAAGCAAGAGTTTGAGGAACCCGACACCCATAAGTGCAATCTTTCGACCTTTTATCAGCAATTACTTTCGATGGCGCGAAACGGTGTCCATTGGGAGAATGTCGTCGAAACGCTCATAGACAACGGCCCTTTTAAAGATGAATTTCTGCATGTTTACGAACATGCCATGGAGCACCTAAAGCGGAAGAATACGGCCGACCCAAGGTTTCCATTGCTTCAAGAGAAAAACAATACTTTGGAGCTGACGCAAACAGGGGAAGATTACGTAAGTAACCCAAGATTTGGAGTTTCGTTTCCTACAGTAACGCAATTTTCGGTCAGGCAAGGGTCAGAATTGTTGGGTTCAATACCTATTGGCCACCAATTGAGGTCTGGTGATCCAATTATTTTTGCTGGCAGGTTTCTAAAGGTTTCCAAAATAGTAATGCGGCCTCCGACAATTTTTGTAACGCCTTCTTCGAGCGGACGACCGGCGCGCTTTGCGGGTTCCACCTTATCTCCAAGTGAAGACGTAGTCCGCCAAATGAAGGAGATTTATACCACTGGAAAATGTAGTAAAAAGATTGGATTAAGCGCTCAAGCTAGGAGTTCTTTCAACGCGGGTGCGAAAGAGGCTAGATTACTGGAACTGGACCAAAACTCTCTGCACGAGTTCGGGAACGAGGTCGTACTCTTTCCATGGTGCGGGCCGAAGACACAAACTACTTTGACGCTCAAACTTAGATCGTTTGGATTACCGGCAAAAGAAGCTGGTGTGGCAATAATCATCGGTGGAGTGGGTGAGAAAAGAGTAAGAGAAACTTTGGAAAAAATCGCTATAGGTCAACACCCAAATGCTGCCGACATGGTACGGTCTTTGAGTACACTTCGAATTGAACCGCATGACAAGCTTTCATCGCTTTATCTCGCAAGAGAAAACTATGCTGCAAATAACCTAGACATTGTTGGCAGTCAAAAATGTGCTCAAACAATATGCGAAGCTTCGGTTCCGTCAGAAGCGTCTGGAGCGTCTGCATGACCAATCACCCTAAACTCTGCTCCCACCTTCTGCGCAGTCATTTGCAATTCAGTCAAAAGCGCGCTCAAAAGCTTGAATGATCTTGTTTTTTTATTGTCGTCCCCATTGGCGACACCTTGTCTACATTCTTTCCAATAGCGTTCTCTCACGTGTGGCTGGGCTACGACTAGGAAAGACTCCATCATGTGCGGTCGATCGTTTAGAGAACTCGTTATAGTACCTATAGTCGCCTCAAGATCTTGGTCGGAAACTCGTTGTCCATCTTTCCAGATGTGTTTTGGTTGCCTTTGCTCGAGTTCCTTGGACAGAATGCCAGGGGCTAAGTAGCGAATGTTTTTGTGGGCTTGACCAACAACCTGCTCGTATGCAGAGACGCTGATCTCTCTTTCTTGGCTATAAGAATTAGCTCCCTTGGCGTGAACTATCCAAAGCTTGCGACCTTCCAAGTCTAGGAATATGAAATCCGCAATTTCTCCTGCGCCATCATCACATATCGCCCATAGTGGTCCGGTTGGTTTGACCAAGCTGTCGCTTGCTTCGAGTAGATAATCAAAAATCGAATTGTCGCTTCCGACCTTCAAAAGCATCTCATGATCCGATTCACCTTTTAATCTTTTGGGCTTCTCGGCAGTGACGGAAAACTCTCTGTCACCATCAGAAAATGGTAAAAAGATCCAATTGGACTCAGGAAAAAGGACATCAGTGTACTTGAGTTCGGATACTTGGCCATCTGCTAAAACATGACCGCTGTCATACCAAACTGCAAATCTTCGCGCGCCATCTTTGCTGACATCAGCTAGTTCCTCAAAAAGCGCTACATCGGGGTCATCCGGCGGTGCTAGGTATTCTGTATTCCAAACCCTGAGCTCGATTTCTTCATCCAGATGAACTGGCAATACCGTTTGTTTCAATAGTTCTCTGCCATGACGCCTCGCCACGAAAGAAAACTTAGCGGAGTCCTCATTTAGACCTAAGTGTTCAAGCTCGCCTCCGTGGAACCATTCAGATTCCAATTCTTGGGCCCTCGCTACTTCGTGGTCTTCTGATGAAGTACTGTCTCCTGTCAGCATTAGCGGAGTAAGAGGTCTAAACGATACATCGAAAGCTCTTTGAGCCTTCAGTAAATTCTTGCTCGATACAGGGTGTGTCAGGAGCCGGAAGCCCTGTTGATTCAAGCCGAGGTCTTGAGGATGATGCTTCTTTTCTTCGAAGTAAGAAATTCGATCAAACAAACTGGAAAGTCTTTTTGCAAAGTCTTGAATGGTCTTGCCCCGTTGTGACCAGACCTTTTGTTGCGCCAGTGACAGGCCCGTAAAGCTTAACCCTAAAGGAGGTTCATCGCACATCGATTCTAGTTCGGTATTGCTTTCCACGGTGCCTTCATCTGGCTCTTCATCTACATTTTCCGGGGTCAAGGAGCGCAGTAAAATTGCTGACGTGAGGCGATACCCCTGATCACCCATTGGATCAATTGCATCTTGAAGACGAGGGCCCTGAAGCGATTTTCTGTCTGCTTTGGTATTGATTGGACGATGTACGCCCGACAATGATGCCTGCATCGCGGTTCCTTCAAGACAAGCCGCTTGTAGAGCTCTGTCAGTGTAGCGTTCGGCGATCGGATTTTCGTTCAAATGAACGCCAAAATGACCGGTGACCAGAAACTCACGAGCTGCTTTCGCCACGCTATCATTGGTGCTGTGAATGACACACTGGTGCTTACAGTTGGATTGTGTACGTAGTCCTACTAGCAGTAAGTGTTGCGCAACTTGTTGCCAACGACGACGGTCTTCTTCGAATATCGCCACTTCTGCTTCAGCAATTTTCTCGTCAGTAGTCTCCGCGTCTTGTTCGGGCGAGGATTCAATCCAGGCCTCTGGTATCGTGCCCAGCCAGCCGGGAAAACTGCGCAAAGCCCAAGTTGCTGCAATGAAATGCCACCCTTTTACGTCTTCCAGTTTCACAAGGTCGAAGTCTTGTTCTGAAGCACCTTTTTTTGGCTCAGGAGAATCTGGTCGATAGATCGCGATCTTTTTGAGACTGTTGGAAAGTAGTGCTTCGAAGTCTTCTTTAGTCACATCAGTTTTGATTTGGAGTGGTAGTAAAGAAAGAAATGGGTTCAGATGCTTAAATGATAGTTGTTCGACTGAGTTTTCATCCATAGGAAATTTCTCGGAATTTAATGATATGACTTCAAATGCGGTCTGCTTGGGTTTGGTGTTAGGCGGGAACATACCCTTGGTATGAGTTATCGCATAGTCGTTTCTTCTGGCCAGTTAGTGTTCGACAGGAGAGACAAGTTTGTGCCAAAAAACTTGGTGGTGCTGATCGACAGAACTTCTAATGAGATCTCTGGTGCAGGCACCAATGTCGAAACGTCAGTTGATGAGTTGAAAAGACGTGGTTACGTTGTCTGTTCTGATCAGTCAGTCAGTTATGGCTTCGACATTGTCAAACACTGACCTGCCTGTGGGATGGGATTTACGCGAGTTGGATGACCGTTTTGTCCCGCGATCTGTGAGTTCGAGTAGGTCAGCTTTTCGGCAGTGCGGCGAAAGTCCGGTCTAGTGAAGCTGCACCGCAGTGTTTGACTACATTGGAATGTCCGGTCTGGGCCGGACTGATCGCGGTTGTTAAAGGCTCCGGAGCTTGGTCCGTCTGATTCTGTGATGCGTACGAGCGGTGCATGAATCACCACTCTGCTTTCTTCGCATTTGGGCCGTATTGGTTGTTTGAAAATCAGCTTGTCCCGCAGACTAAGCAGAAACGTAAGCGCTATGGTTGTGCCGGTCTCGCTCGAATCATGCTTTGTCTGTTAGGATGCTTCATTACTTTAGAACTAGTGGATTACAGATGCGTTGTCTTATCGCTTTGTTGCTCATTCTCGGTTTTGTTCCGTTCGCTTACGCAGAGCCGTTTGGCTTGCGCATCACGATCCCTAGCAACAGCCTCCCCTCTGGCGATCTAAACGCTCGGCTGCAGTATGCCTTGGAACGACCTTCTGATGATTTCATTCCGATTTCAGATGGCGCCACACTGAAGAACGACCAGCGAAACAATTATAGACAGTTCTTTTTTCGCTTCGACGACCTTAGCTTTCCAGAAAACGTGTCACGCGGATTATTTTGGGGAGAAGTTACTGATACCTCCGGCGAGATTCTGCGCCGCATCCCGCTGACCGTCTTCTCCGGAGACGATCTGACAGACAGGCGCTTGATTGTGGAGACAATCGCGGCCCAACCAATTGGCCTCGATGCCTTGGCGGCGAGCTACCCAATCCACTTGGCGGATTCGAACTTTCTTGATGAAGCTAACGTGCTCTTCAGCCTGCAGGCTGTACGGGCACTGATTGACGCAGGTTTCGTTGCTTCAGACCTCGAATGGAAACGGATATTCGATAAGTTTACTGCCAATGTCAGCTACTTTCAGCGGGGTGGTGCGGAAGATGTGGGGCTCATCCTGCGTTACCTCCATGAACGCTATGAAATTCTTGCTGGAACAGATGCGTCCATTGACGTCTACAGCGACTTCTACCTGCGGTTTCTTTCGCTACTAGCAGAACTAAAGATCGGTGGTCTGGCCGCCCCCGATGGCACGACGCTGGCCCAATACACCCTAGGCCGACAACGCCAGATTATAAGCGAACAGGGGGCCGCGGTGCTGGACGAGGTGATGACTACTCAGACGATCCTCATCAAGCAGAAAAACCCTATGCCCTGCATGCAGCTATCACATTCGATGCTGGTGGAGTTAAATGCAAATGAGACATTTTGGTCCGACATAAAGACACGACCCGAGGCCGAACAGATGGTCAAGGTTTTTCTGAAACGTTTCGTAGATTGTGCGCAGCGGCACTACATCGACAATGGGCCAGATAGCGCTAGCCTCGGGCAACTCGAAGACGGATTCGCTTTTCTATTCGAGACGGACGACTTCGGTGAGCAGGTCGTCACAGCTTTTTCCGCTGCAGTCGCGAAGTTAGAGGAGAGTGGACTCTTCCTTCGTCGCAACCGTAGCGGGACGTATCGGCAGGTTTATGATTATTATGATGAATATCTTGAAAGAATAGGGCAATAAGATGCTTAACAGACAACGTTTTTCTATGTACATTGGGTTGCTAATCCTGTTCGCCCATTTGGGTATCTCTGCCTATTTTCTTTTTGTCTTCGCTCCGCCAAGCGATGCGGTGAATATCGAGGAGATTTCTTTCCCACTAACCGTCGCCTATGTTTCGTCCATTGTGATGTGGTTTTTCGCCAATGGCGGGATTGTAACGAGGGACGATCCGATTGGTTGGCCACTTGCGGTGGTGATCCTCGCAATCGTTCTTGCGATGGTGGGTGCATTGTTCGCGGTGCCCTTACAGTTTTCAGCAAACGAGGAGATAACCGTGAGCCAACTTAATCAACGCTATCTCTTCGTGGAACTGGCATTCGGCGGTATTTTCGGCATCGTGATGGCAGAGCTGTTTGGGCATCAGCGAGACACCTAAAGTTGCTTCTTCGGCGCAATTGTCGGTGCTTTGGCAAAGCGCCGACAACGTTTTTGGCAAAGTTACGATATAGGCATCACAATAAACCAATGTTTAACCAGCGCGGCTCGCCCAGCCCCGGCTGGTATGACGTTGAATTTATTGGTTGGCAGCGAATGGCAGTAAAGACTTGCCGCACTGCAGCGACAGCGCACTTCGGTCAACGGCAGGAGTGGGCCGACTTAACCAAGCGAGACGGTTCTGTCGGGCAAGATGGGGTCGAGTCCGGTAGGCGGTAGGATAGTACGTTAAGCAAACTATTTGGCCTGAGTGTTAATCTATACTTTGCTACGTCACACGCGGTGGCGCAGGTAGGTTGGTCTATTTAAGGACCTCATTAGTATCCATGCCAAGTGAGAAGATCTGAAGATGTTTTATTTGTTCGACTACTATTCGCGAATTTGATTGCTCCGCTCGATTGGCATTCCCAGCAGCGCACACTGCCGGGAACAGCTTTCCGTACGAACCCGCTGCTTCTAAGACAGTACGTTGATGAATCTCGTTAGGATTGAAGCTAACCGAGCAGTCGACTTTAGGATCTGGGCCACCGTTTTTACGGTTTTGACAAACTTGTTTATCTCACGGGTGTGTTTCCCGAGACGTTTTTCTGCTTCGGATTGCTCTAGCTGTGAGGCTTGAAAGGCGAGTTCAGCATCAAAAATTAACTGGTCATTCTCGGCCATTTTAGCACGTTCAGCCCGCAGTTCCTTAACCTTTGCTTTGTTCCCTTTCTTGGCTGCGGCGTGTATTGCAGCTGTGTTCTTGCGATAAAGTTCATTCTGGCGGTTTCGAATTTGCTGAAAGTACTCGATTGAAGTAGTGGTGTCTTCTGCCATGGTTCATCCCTCCACCTTTTCGACCAAAGTTTTAAGCGCTTCCAAATAATCAATTACTTCTTCCGGAGAGTCTGGTGAACGAAGCGCATCTGCAAGTGTAGAATGGACATGAGCAATCATGCCGACGTCATAAATCGATGTCCCTTGATAATATTTCATGAAGGCACTGTGTTCGGCTTGCAGTGCTTTGATGGCCGATTTGTACCCTTCTGCACCTAGCGCATCGACGTCATATTCTAACACCGCTATGTTTTTTTCCGTCAGCGATCTGGATTTTGATCGAAAATCATTGTCAATTCCCAAATTCACCAGATGCAGTTGTAGTTCTCTGGCGACCGTTGCTACGTCTCTGTCAGATTTCAGGACGACTGATCGCATTTTCGTATATCTGAGCGTTGCAATGGCTTCGCTAACAACTGCCGTTTCGGCATCTTTGGCATCGGCCCGTTCTTTCAGAAACCTCAAAAGGCTGGCTGACTCTGTAGCACTTGCGAAATCTGACAATGCTGCAATTGCAGATGAGTAAGCCGAAACCACCTCTTCTTCCAAAGAAGCGTCCATGAGTAATGAAAGGGCTGATACATATGTAGTTAAAGCTGCCATTTTTCGTTTCGCTGACGTTGCTTCGTTTTGTTCTGGGGGTCGATCGCCGATTACAATTTTTTCAATAGTACAATTTGTTGCCGGTACGCTCGTATCTCCGACAACGACAAAGCTGCAATCGTCACTCAGAAACCATGCGTCTCCAGCTGCCGCTGAAGCAGAAAGTTCAGCCTCGGCTGCGGCTTCAAGCCCTGGTTTGAGTTGTGGTGCTAGTCTTTTTTCCGTCTTCTCGGCTAAGTCACTGAGCGCATCAAACTCAGTTGTAACTCGTGTAGTTGAGCATGACGAAAGCATGCACAAAATTAGAATGCTAATAGAGTACTTCATAATCAAAGCGACCTCACAATTCGTTTTTAAAATACCGTCAGGATATCATTGTTGTTGATATTATTCAATTTTCATAGCCGTCACGGCAATACCCTAAGATTGCCAGTAGCCGCCATTGGAATTCAGTTAGCTGTCCGCTCTTGTTATTTTATGGCGCAGTTGCGAAACGTATAATGCGGACCCTGGATCCAGAAAACCGAGCGGCAGGAAAGTCCCGCGTCTTATCCGTTCGACATGTCATATTAGCGCACTTGCAGCGAATGTCGGCTATGCGGGTTGCACCAGCAGCATTGGCATGCCGTGTTCAAGTTCCGCAATGGGCCGAACCTACGACATATTCTGAAGCCGTCGGTAAGCTACAGATCGGACAATCCTGTCATACTGTCTCAAGACGGAATTTGAGGAACTTCTCGCCATCGTACTCGATCTGGCCAACCGGCTTTGCACCCAGTCTGCCGAGCGCTCCCAATTTTTTGCGGGACGGCGGCAACAGAAAGGTCACAAATGGAATACGGTCGTCCGCCATCGCGAAATCAAGTGCCTTCATTGCAATGCGCCGTCCAAGACCGAACGCGCTGGGTTTCAGGACCAACCCGAAGTCCCACTCCTCGCCTTCCTTCTGAAAACCGCCCCATCCGACATATGTGTCGTCGACCAGGAAAGCCCAATGTCCAAGACCGTCCCTGGCCCAGTATCCTTCCTTCTTGGCGACAAACCCGGCCGCGACAGTGACATCCCACGCAGAAGTCAAAAGCGGCATGTGCTCAGCGACCCGAGGGTCTGACATGTGATCTGCAATCTCGACCGGTTCAACTTCAGTGAGCCTTGCGAATGTGATGTCGTTTTTCAAGATCGCCTCCATTAGCGTCCATTTACGGCCTGCCCAGGTCACGAACGGCACAATTCCAGTCGGGTTGACAGTGAGGCCCAGAATACCGGGTCTCTCCTACTTGGTAACGGTTGCCGGGCATGCCTCTGTCAGTGCTTGACTTCTGAACCGGGTTCCAAAGATTGATCATGCTGATGTCTGCTGTGATGACCGAGATCTCCTTATCGGAGTAGTGCTTTCACAAATCCCGCCGGATGTCCGACAGATCCCTGTCCCGTCGAGGTATGTCAGCGCTTCGGTCCAGGCGAGGACCGCTTGTTCGGCCGGCGAGAAATGGTCCACCTCTCGCCAGACAATGAGCGTGTCCAGCTTGGCCTGCACAACACCCGCCTTGCGTGCCTGGTTAAGGTGCATGGCCACACAGTAGGTACATTGGTTGATTTGAGATGCCCGAATATCTCAGGTTGGTTTTTCTCATGCATGAGTTGAGGGTTTGCATCAGTCACGGGTTTGTGCATTCGTGGTTGGGGTCAGGTGCGGTGCGCAGCGCCGGCGGTCAGTGCCGGCTTCCATCGCCAAGCGATGACGACGATGGCCGTCATTGCGATGAGCTGTAGAACTAGGTGATAGGTGTCATCGAGATCGATAGGCGCGGGCGGTATCATTGTGAGTGTCGTGACAAGCGCCGCGACGAATGTGAGAGGTCGGGCGATGCGACGCTCCAGCATAAGTGAAAGCGGAACCATGGAAATTGGCACCGAGACAACGATGCCACCGATCAACATCAGTTCCGGAGTGATCGCCATGCCGTTGAATTGGCCTGTCATGATGGTTTCGAGGAACCCGGGCATCACGAACTGGTGGAGATCGCGAAAGATGATGTTGAGAAGGATGAACAGCCAAAGGGCCGAGAGTTTGATGTGAGTGTCCATAGATCGCATAGGTGTGGTCTTTCTTTGGTCTGGAGAAGGGAGGACGGCGGCCAGTGACCGCAGGCTTGAACTATCTGGCCTTGGACGCGGTTTGCTCGATAGAAGCTCTGTCTACGCTATCCGGAGAGAACCGGCTGAATGGCAGCCGTCGGACTCAGTGCTGCCCAGATAAGAAGAAGACCAATCGTCCCAAGAATGGTGGCAAAAGCCCGTGACGATGCGGCCGGAGCAAAGGCGAGAATTCCCGCAGCACCCACATTGGACACGATACCCATCAGGACTGCAGCCCAGGGAAACTCGCCATTAATGCTTTGCCAAAGCCCCACGCCGTAGCCAACGAGCAAGGCTGTAGTGGCCATTCCATAAAGCCGGAAAAGGGTCGCGGACGCGGCGGAGACGCCAGTCATGGTCTCGAGCCGGTGCCGCGGAGACAGCAAGAATGGCCCCGACACCAGAACAATTGTCACCACGATCTTCGCGGTAAGTATCAACGATATTGCGGACATGAGTTGAAACCTTATTATGAACTCAGGAGGCAAATACAGGAGCTAAAACCGGATGTCAAACCCAGATAGCACGTATCGTCGGCAATCCCCCGTCCCCATAGACAAGTGCGGGGCGGCTCTGGCGACCGACATTATGTCGGACCGGTGGACAATTCTGATTATGCGTGAGGCGTTTTATGGTGTGATACGGTACGATGACTTCCGCGCGGACATCGGCATACCGCGATCCGTGTTGACGGACCGTCTCAAGCGTCTGGTCGACGCCAAGATGCTCAAGCGTATTCCGTACCGCGAAGGCAATTCTCGAACCAGATACGGATATGCGCTTACAGACATCGGCGTGAGCTTTGGTCTGCCCCTACTTGCTTTGATGGCATGGGGGGACACGCACTTTGCGGAACAGGGAAGCGCGATATCGATCGTCGATCGATCAACCGGAAAGAAATTGAAGGTCGCTTTGGTCCCCGAAGAAACGCCTGAAGTAAATATAATCGGCGTGAAGATTGTTCCGAACTAGAACGAGCGCAGAGAGTTGATCCGTCACAGGGCGAGCCGCACGTTTGAAGTCGTTTCATGCAAGTAAGCTTCATCGCGAGGCGGCTACGGCGCGCAGTCTCAAAGCGTCATTCCACGTGAGTGTCTGCTTTGTCCTGCGAACTGTGGATTAGCCTGCGCAAGGTTTTGCACCTGCGGCGAATGGCCGGTCTGACGGGTGCATTGCAGCATGTCGATCAGCAGGTTAATGTCCGGTTTGGGTCGATAGCTAGTTCGTGGCAAACGGGGCAGGGGCTCATGCTGCGTCTGCTCCGAGGTACGCAAAAAGCCCTTTAGACGGATGCTCCGGTATTCATGAACGGCTGCTTTCTTCGATTGACCGAGAATTTATCGAAAGACCAACAGGCTTGTATTTTCGTACTTAAATAATATAACCCTCTATACTATATTAGGAGAGTATCCATGGGCCACCTCAGCCGCGACAATTCCAAACTCATTGCCAGGCTTCGGCGGATTAAAGGTCAAGTCGAAGGTGTAGAGCGTGCGTTGGGAGCAGATGCCGATTGCGCCGAAGTACTTCGCCAGATTGCCTCCATTCGCGGAGCGATGACGGGTCTGACCAACGAGGTATTTGAAGCGCACCTCCGCAACCATGTTGTGAAAGCCGCTGGTGATACCGCCCGTGAAAAAGGTGCCGAGGAGATGATCCAGATTTTGAAATCATACCTCAAATGACGAGTGAGACTTTGCAGGAAAGCAGTGAATTGAGCCAAGAAGCAACCTCGACGCTTGAACACGACCACGTCTTTCTTGGTGCCAACCAGGAGCGCAACGAACGACGGGTTTGGTTGGTCATTGCTCTTACCGCAACAATGATGGTCGTGGAGATAACGGCGGGACATTGGTTCGGCTCGATGGCTTTGATTGCAGATGGATGGCACATGTCCACACATGCCGCCGCAATGCTCATCGCCGTGTTGGCATACCGTTACGCACGGAAGAATGCCAACAATCGGGCTTTCACTTTCGGTACTGGCAAGGTGGGTGATCTCGCTGGGTTTGCAAGCGCTGTGATCTTGGCACTGATCGCGCTGTTGATAGGGTGGGAGAGTTTTCAGCGCCTCATAGAGCCGGTACTGATCAGCTTTAACCAAGCAATTATGGTAGCGGTGATCGGACTGATTGTGAACCTACTGAGTGCTTGGCTTTTGCGCGATGACCACCTTCAAAATCATGGCCACGGGCATCATCACCGCCACGATCATGATCACGAGCGTCACCGTGGAAACGGGCAGGACAACAACCTGCGGGCAGCCTACCTGCATGTCTTAGCGGACGCACTAACATCGGTGCTCGCCATTGTTGCTCTCCTTCTTGGCCGTGCTTACGGCTGGTTTTGGGCGGACCCCGTAATGGGCATTTTAGGGGCAATAGTGATTTCGCGATGGTCTTGGGGACTGATCAAGGACTCTGGCGGCGTGCTGTTAGACCGCGTGCCGGAAGGCGGGCATATCGAAGCCAAAGCTCGCACAGCTGTCGAAACTGACGGTGATAAGATCACCGACCTGCATATCTGGCAAATCGGCCCGGGCCACTATTCGGTTATTGCTTCGATTGCATCTGAGACACCGAAATCCGTCGCTGAATACAAGGCAGTGCTGGATCACATCGATCATGTGTCTCACACTACGGTAGAAGTGCATCATGTCGCCAAAGGTATGGATTGTTTGGGCGGTCCACGCTCTAATGAAACTTCACTTTCTTGAACATAGAGGCTTCTCAGTCTGTGCTGAACAAGTGAACTCGAAAGAGCGTTCTGACAAAGCAAGCGCTGTTTTGGAAGGCCGCTCGTATCCGGGCTAAATCGAAAAGGAAGCAGTAATCAATTATCTCAGCTGATTTATATCCGGAACGCAGGTTTTTCGATTTTTAGGGAACTCTGCGGCTCCATCCGCGCGTTTTTGAAAAACGTTGTGATGAAGAAGCTTGATTTTAGGATGCGTCAATGTCCCTACGACTTCAAATGGCCAAGCGCTCCGCGAAAGAGGCCTGCCGAGCTTTCGAGCCTCAGCCTGAATTGAGATCGTGTTTTTTATCCAATCCAGATCGCCGTGCGCGACAAGCTGTACCTTTTTGGTTTCCGCAACAAACGAATTGAACGAAATGTCACCGGCATCGATTTTGATCGGAGCGGAGAGGCAGGTGATTTTGCTGTAACCTTTTCTGAATTCTTCAGAAATCAACCATGGGAAGATGCCAAGCCCGGACAGTTCAAGAAGACTGGTTGAAATGCCACCATTTGACATCAGGATTGAGGCAGAGCCTTTCATCGAGTTCATATAGGCGCGTACAGAGCGCCTGTTTCCGGTAAGCTCAAAATTTCCATGAAGCCGCCCTACTGCAGAATATTTGGTATTAAACTCACTGAACAGAGTTGCCAGATTCCAATCCTTTACTGTGCCCTGAAATGAAAGCAATTCCGAGCTCTTGACCATGTTCATTTTTGCCGTTGCAGAGAAGTGACCGCCATCATAAGCGACATCGATGGGCCCGAGCTGGGCAATTCCGTCCTTCGCCTTGAGATGGCTGGACAAACGGGTTATTTCTTGTTCGCCCTCAATTTTCTTGATGTTAATCGACACATCGACATCCTGATCGAGCAGAAAATCTTCTACCTCAATAAGATCAGTGAATTTCCCTTTCGACCCGTCGCGTTTTGCACCCTTGGTTCCGGGTTGGCGAATGCTTGTTGCAACGCGTGAAGCCACATCAACAGCAGCTTTAACATCTTGGAGCGCGATACTCTGACTGAAAACCTCGCCTTGCGTTGTGGGACGCGCGCCGGCTGTGGATGTGTCCAAGTTAGCACTCAACGTCGACTTCCCAGATGTCAGCGCAAGTATACTTGTGAAGTCGTCTTGTTTTCCGTTCGCGGACAGGCTGACCTTTAGCGGTACGCCATTGACGGCTTGCTGGCCGGTAGCCGCTAGGAAACGGGCGCTGTCTTTGACGTTCAGGTTCAATTCGAAAGACAGGTCTTCAAAGTCATTTATGTTCTCGAGTTTGGCCTGGGTTTTCAGCTGCCAAACCTCGGTATCAACTGTTTGCGCATTGAATTGGTTGAGACTAAGGAACCCTTGCAAGTCATCCACAGAAAAGCTGCCTTCGACTCTGCCAAGCGACTTGATGTCTATCTCGGCCTGATCTTGGAAGAACAACGATGACGGAATCGACATAGTACCGCTGAAGTCGATTTCTCTCAGGCGCAACAGGTCTTTGATATTGCCTTTGGCTACAAAGTAGGGTTGATCCTGCGGTCCCGCCTGCAATGCGATGTTTTCCAGCATAAGTTTACCGTTGTCAGCGCGAAACATGCGGCCAATGCGAACAGGGCCGATCTGTTTCAATTCATTGTCAAACGCATTTGTGGTGAGAGTCAGATCCTGAAAGTCCAGCGCTTTTTCTGTACCGACAATATGGGTTGAAAGCTCGATTAGCTTTAGATCGCTGAGATCCGTGGCCGTTTCAGGTGGATCGCCTTGCGGATAGAAGCGTCCGTCAATTGCAAGATCAATGTCTTCATAACTGAGCAAATCTTCGATGGAGCCCTCCGCTTTAAGCAATTGACCGTTCGAAAGGTTCAAAACCGCACTGATATCCGTAATTTTCATCTTTGGGTTCTGGCTTTTTATGTCTGCAGCTAAGTTTGCCTGACCCTCGATATCTCGGTCGAGTCGGAGAAGTTCAAGCAGGTCGCCAATTTCGCCAGTATCCAACGTCAACTTGCCTTCGAAACCGCCTCCATTCTGCGAAGTGATCGGGTGGCCGTTGCAGTCCAGCTTCATTGCTCCGAAACGCGCGTTTGTCGTGAAGGCTTGTCCCCGTGGATAGTCACCTTTGATCTGAAAGCTCTGCCCGTTTACAGTTCCATGGCTTGCCACAGTTGCGCCTGCATCAACGCCCAGTTGATCCAAGCGCAGATCTGCTAATTTGAAATCGAACTCGAACCCGGTTGTTTCGTTGTCGACGATCAGTTCGACTGATGTGACCGCCACTGTCTTGTCGCTCAGGAAATCCAGAATGCCGCCGGTTTCATTCTGCGACCCAAAAGCCGTTACATTGACCTCAGGCCGATTGTTCGCAACCCAGCTTTGCTTCCCGTCCGTGTTTGTCATTAGATGAACATTCAGACCATCAATGATCAGGTTGTCGATTTCAATCTGTCCCGCAATCAACGCTTGCAGGTTCAGGTCGAGCTCCAGGACATCTAAGGCGGCCAAGTCCAAATCTTCTATGGTTTCGCTGGGTATTTTCACTTTGGTCGCGCGAACGTGGCTTGTCGCCCCCAAAATGATGCTCACGTCCCCCCTAATATACAAGGTCTGACCGATTTGTTCTGAAAGCATCTTTTCCAAGATCGGGGTTCGAAGGCCGGAGAAAACAGGAAAGGCTAAAACAGACCAAAAAATTGCTATGACGAGAACGATGAGCAGCGCGGCACGTCCAGTTATTCGAAAAATCAATTTCATAACACCCCACCATTTTCATCGCACGGCACCCACGAGTAGATAGGTCCGCTCAGAGAAGGTATAGAGTGGCGTTGCGTGAGGAAAGCTAATTGAGCAGCGCTACAATCATGCGATATTAAAAAAGAGTAATGAAATACTTGCTCCAAACCCCAACTGCCAGAGCAATCCTCATGGCGCTCTTCGTAATCATTGTTGTGAGGGTATGCAGCTATGACAGTTATGAAGCGGCTGGATATCGGGAACCTGATAATGAGCCTTGGGGCGTTGGAGGCAAGCACTAACCCGACTATCGTCAAACAATTGCGCGAGTGAATGCTTCGGGTCTTCTACTGACAAAACCAACGCCAAGAGATCGATCGACTCTTCTACGCCACGATTGTCCGGAGGCTGTGTGAAAACTCCGGTCCACAAACTCTTTCAACTCGCTCCTTATCCGCGCTAGTGTAAATGTTTTCTCAGAACTGAGAGAGAAAGCACATAACGCGTGTTTTCGGCAATTTTGCAAACCGGTCAGAGTGTTCAGTAAGCCTCTCCGCGATCCGGCTCTCTGTCACCGTTGAGTTCGAGCAACTGCAGCGAACGGCTGTTTCGCGTGTTGCGATAGCAGCATCGTCCGACCGTGATCAAGGTCCGCAATGCGTCGCCTTGTCGACTAGTAAGGTATTGGTTCGGCTCAATTCTGCTGAGACATCCGAAGTCCGCACAGAGCCCAATTTACGGATCTGAAGGTATAGGTCCATAGCGGTTTTCTTCTTCCTGCGTTGGACGGCTCAACCAAAAAATCATCAAAACTGCCAAAATCAATTGTACGACAACTGCGAGCGCTACCCCACCTAGTCCCAGGATAGCTACAGCCGCCCCTAACTCTTCAGGATCGTTGCCCGCAGTACCGGTTGCAGAAAACGCAAAAATACCAAGCATCAATCCAAAGGTCATTACCAATGATACGGCCAATGGTAGAAACAAATACCAGCCAGGACGACCGGTATCATGCAAACGCCGCCAACCCGCTGCGAGTAAAGGCAAAAATACCGCTATCGAGAATAGGCTATACAGTGGCTGACGGACTATTCCACTCTCTGTTTCACTGCCAAAGAACAGACCATCCAAAACAGAGAAAGCGACGCTACCGAGCACAACAAATAGGAAGAACCACCAATACTCCGGACGTCGTGCGCGACCGCTGAAGGTTATGTACTTCGATAGGCATGTCGAAATCGCATTTGTGAACGCAGTCATGTGGGGGGCTCCCGCTTCATTAGAACTAACCTGACTATCACCTGATGATGTTATATCATGCTTGAAAAAAATCGGGATCAGTGTGGGCATTGACATTACTTACAACGCTTTGCGGGGGGGGTTTACGCGCCAATTGGACTAGTTGCATGCGGCCCTATAGATTCAGTTTCCCCGGAACAATACCAGTTCGGAGACTGGGCAAGCATTGAATTCGCTGACGGTACAGCCGGCATGTGCGAAACCTACATTTCTCGTCATCACGAAGCCTGCGCGAAAGTTGGTGTTAAACCGGATTCAGCTGCTTGGACCGCAGGTCTCTCTCGTGGGTTCCAACAATACTGCACACCACTGAAAGCATAATCTACCGGACGTAATGGTAAAGAATTGTTCAGTGTATGCTGGGACCGCTAGTTACCGGACTCAACCGTGCCAGCGAAAAAGGTCCCAAGTACCGTGCGCTTGGCCACGAGATAAGCAATCTTCGAACACATCCAGCGATATCGACACAAAGCTGTTTTTCCTAGGGATGCCGCAGACAGTGGAACAGGTACAAGAACACCGAAGGCCGCTTGAAGAGCAGGTAGAAATCAAAATCCGGATCAGCAAACTTGAACTACGAACGATCCACTATCCAGTGCTTTGAGCCTTGGAGACGATTCAATTCAATAGCTGCACTCAAGCACGGTTATTGTGTAAAACCTGATTTCTGCTGATAAGTGTGAGGTTCTTCACCAATTGAGTAAGGGAACGAATTATGGCCAACGACGACCGTGACCTTCACGTAGAGTTGGATCCCAACCACGAAGACCCGGTGATCCGAGTAGCAAATGTTGTCGCCCGACAGATGACACGCGGCCTTTCTATACTGATGGTATTGGTCATTGGTTGGACGATACTTGATGCATTCGTCACCTTTGGGATTCATCTTGTTGAAAAACCAACGTTGCTCATCGATGGGGAAGACCTGCTCATAGTACTGGGAGCTGTATTGTCAGTCCTGATCGCAATCGAAGTCTATACAAACGCGGCGCTCTACCTTACTTCCAACGTCATACATGTAAGGCTGGTTCTTGCCACCGGGCTTATGGCCGTCGCTCGGAAAGTGATAACCTTCGATTACAAAACGATGGACGCAGCCCATATTGCAGCATATGCCGGATTGGCACTCGCCTTGGGCATCGCATATTGGTTGGCTAAGAAATAATTCGTGAAATGTTCGGATGACGTCGGAGAGGAACTGACCCATGCACAGGCGAACTGACGCTGCATTTGCGGCAATTGTGGCTGTAAAAGTCAGCTGTGTCCGCGACCTGCAAACGCGGAATTTGGAAGTATTTTCCAGCAGCCGCTAAGGGCCGATACGACTTATTGCGTTTAGCCGTTAAACCAAATCGGCGCATCGTCTTCTGACCAAGTTGCATACTTTCTCATCACCAGCGAAAAAGCTTCACTGTTTAGGAACTGATCCAACCAAGCGACCAAACTTGGCCACTTCTGTGCATCAAACCACGCCCGGTCTATATGTGCAAATTGGCGAACAAATGGCAGAATCGCTAGATCGGCTAGGGTGGCTCTATCTCCAAAAAGCCAGGCGCGCCCAACTAACCGCTCGTTGAGGTCGAGCAAATAGCCCATCGCTTTCCTGCGTTCCT
Source organism: Ruegeria sp. AWH4_226 (assembly GCF_056159225.1). Taxonomy (NCBI): domain Bacteria; kingdom Pseudomonadati; phylum Pseudomonadota; class Alphaproteobacteria; order Rhodobacterales; family Roseobacteraceae; genus Ruegeria; species Ruegeria sp. AWH4_226. Next base: position 34,660 of record NZ_JBSWUU010000004.1, read on the forward strand.
CATTGAAGTCTAGATCTGGATAACGCGTAGCGTATTTTGTGTGATCTAGTGCAGTTTTGAACGGACCATCATTTGCCGAAATTAGGTCCCAACCTTCTGGGGGCATGTCCAAAAGCCGCTGCGGGTCATTTTGTTCGAGCGCCCAAACCATGATTTCCAAGCTTTCATCTATGACTTTGTCTGGAAGTCGAAGCGTGGGCACCGTGCCAGATGGAGATGTTTGTAAGAAGGCCTCTGGTTTGTCCCGCAAGAGAATTTCGCGCAACTCGACTGTTTCTCGTGAACTCGCAAGTGCGAGCCGGGCTCTTATCGCGTAAGGGCAGCGACGAAACGTCCAAAAGATAGGGTAGTTATCCAACGGTGCTGTCCATCTTCGTATCTGAGCTTGAGAAGTATCGCTGAGGCATTCTGCCATTGTTATCAACATAATTAGAAGCCCTGACACACTTGATGCTCAGGTTTCAGGTAACTCGCGGCTCTTCACTCTAGAACTATGAGGCTTGGAATAAGCCATCAGTCCAGAAAGTATCCAACACATCGGTCTGGGCGAATAATCATTTTAGGCAACGTGGTTGACTGGCAGGCCGGGATCAGAGTTGGTGACACTTGCCCGTTGTGATGCCCATGCCCACCAATCGGATAAAGCAGGGTAGTCACGTAGCGCTGATTTGCCCTCCGGGGCTTGAACAAAGTAGGCGATCGTCGGGGCAAGGTGACAATCAGCGAGCGTGAATGTCCGCCTGTTTAGGATATTCGCTTCAGAAGCCAGAGTATCGAGTGCCTGCAGAACGGGCCCTGATGCTTCCAAGCCAATTTCGATCTCTGCCTCGTCGCTCTCATCACCGACCGCTGGATGAAAGACTCGATGGGCGAAGACCTGGCGAACCATCGGGTGGTAGCCGTAACTGTCTGCGATGGAAACAACCTGAGCCAATCGCGTAAGGCTTTTGACGTTGGAGGGCACGAGGTTGGGGCCATCGAAAGCCGCATCAACATAACGACTAATAGCCGTCGTCTCGTATACATCGAACGTACCATGGCTCAGGACTGGAACTCGGCCAAATGGTTGCCGTAGCATGTAGTGCTCGGGAACATTGCACACGAAAGGATCGATCTCCTCGGTTTCGTATGAAACACCTTTCTCGTGCAACACCACCCGCGCTATACGGTTGTAGACACTGAATTGGTAGCCACGAAGTACAACAGCTTTGTTCATGTTACGAGGCTACCGTTGAGATGTATCCTTGAAAATGATTACTCTGAGCAGTCGTATTGATCTCAAGAGCCAGATCGCGCCGTGACGATGATGGTAAAAGTTGTTCTGCACCCCACTCAACATCAGAAACTTGATATCTTGATTGCCAGAACTTCGCAAAACTTGAGCTGTTCCAATATGTGGCTGTACGCGCCTCAATCCTTGTGACGCGTACAGGCTTCGAATTGGCTACTCGTCCAGTGCCTTCCTCAAGGCATTGAGCAGCTCTTCGTCAAACACCTCACTTTGATGCCCCTTTGGCTCGCCTTTGAATTCCCAGTCACGATCAAAACTATCTATCTCGATGACCATCGCCACCGCTTCGCCGTTTTTGAAGATCGGCACCAGCGATTGCTCCGCCTTTTCGAGAAGTATTTCTCCCATGTCACCCAGATCTTCGACATTCACTTTCTGTTTGCGGAGAAAGTCGCGTCTTGTATTGCCCATTTGGCTTCCCTTCTTTGAACACACCTGTCCCTCGCCCGACAACATGTCGAACCAGGCGGTGTGAGAAGAAGAAACATCAACAGCACATTGGAAGGACCACGAACTTGATAGACTAAGTCACAGTGTATGGTGCTGGATGCGGTTTTCCAAGGGTAGACCGAGCGTGTACTCCTTCGCTGATTTTGCCAGCCGTCATAAACACAAACTTAACTGAAGGGGTCTGATGTGTAGCGATCTATGGTCGAGTGCGCAAACCGCTGTCATTCACCTGCGACAATGGCATTTCAGTCCTTTGCATACTCCCTAACGATGTACCGCAGCAAGTTATCGCCCCCGGCCCTGAGATCATGGCGATGTTCGTTCTTTTTTACCACAGATGCCCACGCTATTTGATCGTGTATGAAATCATCAACGATCGCTATGCGCTGCCCACGGCCCATTTCTTTGGTTTTGCTTTTTGACACCAAAAGCCTGTCAATATGCCCCAATAGGTCGGGAGACAGGTCCTGATCTTTAATGAGATCATGCAGGTTCATTGGTGGTGGCGTATCGGGTATTTGCCTGATCCAGGAGATCGCCAAGGCAGGTCTCAGCATGTAGAAATACGCCTTGAAACTCACCTCCTGGCTCCCACCAACATGCTTGTCCCACTGTTTTTGTGCCAGGCTGCGATAGTGGTGCAGACAGGATTCTCCAAAAGTCGTCTTGGCTGCAAAGGCAATCAGCCGTTCACATGCCGCATCATTCCATCTGTACCTGATAGGACTGGATAACCATTCCAACATCACAGGGTTAGGTTTGATCAACAAACCAAGCGCTTTACGAATATCCCAACCGTTTATGTCCCAATCGCCCTCGATCGGCAGTTCGATAACATCACGACCGGGCTCAACGCTCAGATACCAGTCTGGCCGATGTACATAGATGAAGCGTACATCGTAATCGCTATCGGGAGATGGGAAACCCCATGCACGGCTGCCGCTTTCAATGGCGAACAGCACTCGGACATCATGATCCGCCTCCATAGCGGTGAGCTTAGTTTGGATGACCTGCTCGATCTCAGGCGAAACGCTGGACGCGAATGCTAGACGGTTCATTGGGTTTCTCGCAGTATCAAGACCTCCATCTGTAACGGTACATCATAGCTTTTGCCATCGAGACCTTGCAGGAGAAACCCAGATACCTTGGCCAAAGATGGCTGTTTGTCATTATCCCAAATCCCTCCATTACCCGTGATCGGCGTTCGCCGTGAGGTGCCTGCATAGTCCCGCCGAGCGCCTTTGGCTCAAACGGTCAATGAGACGATTTGGTCAACCTCACGAACCATCCTCTTTTGCCAATTCACGAAACACGTTCTGTGTTTCTTCTGGGGAAGCACGTGTAATCCCAGGTTTGTAGAGAGTTGTCTTGATTTCCTTTCGCGCTGATGTTTGACCCGGATGGATCGCCGCGATCGAAAGATGCCCTGCCATTTCTGCCAGTGTCAAATACACCGGAACGTCCTTTTACAGTGATGAAACAACAAAAATGCTTATCTGAGTTTCATGCATTTACCTCCCAAAGGTATTCTTCCGACGGGGCTGAACAACCACCTGTTCGGGATCGGCGTGGCGGGGCAGAGCGAAACGCCCCTGAGATCGTAGGTCAACTTAATCTTGATACAAGCTTTAGCGACGAGCATGACGAGGCCGTTGAGGAAGCCCATCATTAGTTTCAGGACGTGGTCGGGAAAGGCAGCGTCGAAGCGTTCAAGGCGTTCCGCGATCCGGGCAAAAAAGACCCGCAACGGCGAAATCACTGCGTTTCTTGCGCGCCGGTTCACGACCCAGCGTCCCGAAATTGTGGCAGGGATTGCCGAAGATGTTGATGCAGACATTCGGTCTATCCGGACGCCATCGGCTGAAAACTGCTTCAAGCGGCTGAAAGCTGTACAGTTAGATGAACTGTACAAAGACCTTCTGGAGTTGCACATGGATACCGACGACTACCGCGCATTCAGAAAGTCTAAGAAGGGGGAGAAGAACGAAGCGATGCACAAGTTGTTCAAAGAGCCAGAGCACCAAAAGGTTTTGCGCATCACCGCCGAACAGAAAGCCCGCATCGATGCTTGGGTTCCCGAATGCTTCTGAAACCACCAGGGCAGGGCGCAACGCGCCCTGTCCCCGACATCTGAACTGTCACAGTCGGCACAAAAGCGACAGTTAAAGACGGTTGATAGCATTATTTCTATCTGCATGCAGTGCTATCACGTAGCGCATGCGCTATCACAGTTGAACATGGAGGACGAAATGGCAAATCTCACAGTCAGGAACTTATCTGATGATGTTTATAGCCGCGTTCGGTTTGTCGCGGCAGAACGTGGCGTCAGCACAGAGGAAGCTGCGCGGCAACTTCTCGATGAAGCGTCTCGACCAGCCGAAAGGGTTGGCGACGTGATTGTTGAATACATGCAGAGCCTAAATGTGTTTCTGCCCAATATTGAGCGTAGTGATGACCAAGCGGAGTCGGCGGACTTCGGGTGATTGTCTTGGACACAAGTGTTCTGTCCGATCTGATGAACGAAAGCCTTTCGCAAGCGGTGATTGGGTAGTTGAATGCGCGGCATAGCGGGCAGTTCCACACTACGACACTCAGCATCTTTGATGTTAGATATAGGATCGAACTGCTGACTGACGGCAAGCGGAAAGCTGCGCTTTGGCAAGGGTCCGACTTTACGCTTGGCCGTCTCTGCGGCAATCGGATCTTGCCATTCGACCGTGCGGCTGCCGAGGCCCTTGCGACCATGCAAGCCGAAGCGAAAGCCTATGACGTGAAGTTGGCAGGCGCGCAGATCGCGGCGATTGCAAAGACACAGGTCTTTTCCGTCGCAACCGGAGGCGTGAAGCCATTTCAGATCTTTGGCGTCAATGTTTTGAATCCTTGGGATCACTGATCCGATTGCCTGCCCGCGGCTTCTGAACTGCCGCGCGATGAGGCCTGACAGAAGACCGTATCCGATGTCTAGGACACTCAGGTGAAGAACTCTTGCGTTGGCGGCGACAACCACAGAAATCTGCAGCCTTCACAACCCCTGGTAGTGCAGTATTCGCACGGCGTGTAGACCATAAATCTTTCCATTCTCAGCACCAATCCATAGGCTCCGATCAAAGCTAACGTAAAGGCTGCACGCTCGATCCCCATTTGCGCCACTTAACGCGAAGCTAAGCAAACCCTCTGCTTCGGAGAAGCTCACCGAGACGCCGCGACGGGTCCTGCCACAGCGGGTCAGCTCGACGACTTGTCCAACGGCGGTTAAACCGATTTGCAGGACCATTAGCCTGATCGGAAGAGCTGATACCAGCTAACCGGCACTCACCGCCGAGGTGACGGGAACCGGAGCGCGCCACGGCGCGCGGAAAATGCAGAATGCATTTAACGTGCCGGAATGTGACAGGCGCTGTCCGGGCAGCCCACGCTTTGCGTGATTGCCCTGCGCCAGTCCTCCGGCACCCACGCCTGTTGGTTGGAAAAGGGACGGAACCCTTTTCCCGGCGTGGAAATAGCCACCAAGAGCAAAGTTGCTCCGATCACGATTGTGGGAAAATACGAATTTCCCAAATCGCATCGGTTTACTCTTGGTGATTATGACAGGATAAGGTGGTTGCGTTACAAATTTCTCTCAACGAAATCAGAGCTATGAATAAATCCGCCGATACCGAGAACTTTTCAGTCCGCATTCCAATCGATGCCAAGGCGAGATTGGACAAAGCTGTAAAGGCCCTCGGCGCCAAGAGCCGGAACCAGGTCATCCAACGCCTTGTGTATCGATTGATCGGGTATCTCGATCCTGACCCTGCTTTGGTGGATTTGTGGCAGAAACATTTGAGGCAAGTTCAAGGCGGTTACACGAACCTTAATCAGCTTGCGAAATCAGCCAAGCGCGGCACTGTGATCTGGACGGATGACGACCGGCACGATGTGGAAAATCTCCATCGTGCGATCATCCAGCAGCGACAAGATCTGAAGGCGATGATCGTAGCAGCGCGCCGCAACCGAGAGCCAGAATCCGCCATTCGTAGGATCTTGCGTGACGATGATTGGACACCTGAAGAATGAACGTCGCCGCCCGCGATATGACCGCTGCAGACTTGTTGGAACTTGCGTTTCACGACGCACAGAAAGGTGCCGATCGATCCAGGCAGATCAATCATCAGTTGCAGACCGCCAAACGTGTGCAGTTCATGGTATCGCGAGCTTCGTCCGTAAAAGCACGGCTCGGAGCTGTGTACGGAAAGCCAGAAGCCGTTGTAAAACATGTCCGAAAAGGAGGCGTCAAAAACGCCCAAGAACTGCGCCGCCAGATCAATTATCTGACCGTCAGGGCAGACGGTGTACTGGACATCAGAGATAACGGCGTGACCCCGCTCGACGCAGATCAGATAAATGATTTGATCGAGACATGGGTCGAGGATTTCAACGGTAAAACCAACTACGGTTACACCCGTCATATGATCGTTTCTTTTCCCGAAGGTACCTATCCGGACGCGGCTCATGAAGCCGGTTTGGAGTTCGCAGATCGACTATTCGGCAGTGGTGATTTTGGAGACAAATGGGACTATCTGACCGTGTTACACAACGACACTGATAACCCCCATGTCCATATCGTTGTGAACAACAGAGGTGTCGAAAACGGTCAGTGGCTTGCCATGGGAATGAGCAGCGAAATGAACATCGACGTACAGCGAAACATCCAGGTCGAGGCAGCAGCAGAATACGGAATAGAGCTAACCGCCACCACCCGCCTAGAGCGCGGATTAAGGCAGGAAGTCGAGACCGATACGTGGAAAGTTCAAAAGGGAATGTCCATCGTAGAGACCACTCCGGAAGTCGAAGTCACGGCCCGCGATAAGGCGGCCGATGTGATGCTTTTATCCATCGCAAGAATGTCGAACGTCTTTGATGAGCGCGCCAACGCCATCAAAGACAAGATCGAAGAGTACGCCATCAAGCTCATAGAAGGACAAGAACCTATGGTATCAAGAATGGAGCATCTGTTGGATCAAGCCCATCATTTCGATGATTATGGTGAGCCGGGAGATCCTGAATACAAGTCTCCGGAGTTAATGCGCGAGCTGCGTCAACACATCGAGCAAGGCAAAGACGAGGAAACAATCAGCCCTGATCTGAAAGCCCGCGTGATCCAGCATATCGATGATCATCAACACATTGAACAGGGCAGCGGAACGCTCTCAGCGATGGCGGATATTGTCGATCACAAAGCCTATCAGGCGTCAGACAACTACTCGCTGCCAACGGAGCGTTATGAAGTCTATATGCGCGACACTTTAGGTGACGACGTGACAGACAGCTGGATGTCAAAGTCAGCTACAATAATGCAGTCCATCGACAAGATGGAAGCGCTAGCGCGCGAGGTAGAAAACCCTCATTTGCGCGTCTCAATGGATATTCGGATAGGTGAACTAAAAGGCGAGGTAGCCAATATGCGGCCTAACGATCCCGAGCTTTTAAACTACATAATCGAGGATAACCGCTATTCAACAATGATGGGCATGGGCACCAAGCAAATGGATGCACTGGAATACCTGGAAGCCGGAAAATGGGCCGCAATCCGCAACGACCTCAAAAATACCGCCGAAAGTTATGGCCTGGATGGTGAAAAGTTTATCGCTCGCTTCGGCGATCATCCTAACATTAGCCTGGGAACAACACTAAGCTGGCAAGCCGAGGATATCGAGACAGCATCCGCTCACTTTAAAGCTCTAGGAATGACTGACAGTCACAGACATGCTGGAGATGTTGTCACTCAACTGCATCAGCATGCTTCTTCTCGCATCATCGAAATATCCGAAGAACTTTCTCAGGTTCACGCCCGAGAAACACACTCGCTTGTACAGGAACGCGGCGACGATGACGGATTCAGCCTTTAGGGTAGGGCACCCCTTCTGGCCTGCGCTGGCCGTCTAAGCAATCGAGTTTGAATTGATTGCAATCGTGCAGTTTGGTCAGATTGCGGATTCGCTTACACGAGGCTATCCGTGAATAATTGAAGCCATGCGAAAAAGCAGGTTGATCAGTTTCGTGGACTTGCAACCATGGTATTCTCTGGTGAATATTTGACAAAATTGTCCGACAGCAGGCTGTGACTAGCTCAAATGCGATCAGTGCAAGCTCTAGTCACTCTTTCAGGTCTCGCCGCTTTGCAAGACCTGTCCTTTTAGCTGAAACACTTTGTAAGCATTTCCTTGCGGGCTGACATATGGGGATTTGCCGTATTGATTTTTTAGACAATTTCTCATTGGCCTTGCCAGGGCACCCCAGAAAAAATTGTCGAGTCGAACATCTTCAAGTCGCCCGACCGTTGAGTAGAATGGCGACGCGATAGCTGTGTAAGCGAACTCCTCCAAGCTAACCTGTTGTGCGATTACGTCCAACGCGAACAAATCCGAATCTGAAACCGGCATTGGGCTCTCAGTGGAGAGATCATCCGTGACGTTCGGCGTAAAATTTGGGCTATTAACAAGCAGTCCAGTCCTGAGTCGATGGTGCGTGCAATACTCGGCAGCTTTTTCCAGGGATCTTCTAACCCGAAGCTCTGTTTCCGCAGATGCAATGATCAAGTCGGATCGCCCTGACACTTTTTCAAGCATTCGCCGGTTCGCCAGTCTCGCATCAAGTAAAACGATGTCGACTCCGTCTTGTTCCGCCGCCGCCAACATTTCCGCAAGTCGTATGTCTGTCCAGCAGGATGCCAGTTTCAGTTGCGCGGCATCAATTAATCCACCTTCCATCCTTTCTTGCCAGCTTCTATAGAAAGAAGAGCGATTTGGTTTGACCCCGGTTTTTGCACTGGCGCTTGTGTCGATTACCAAAACACGTTTGTCGTGAAACACAAAACCAGCCGCCATCACCAGAAGCGCGTTTGTCCGACCCGAACCACCTTTGCTGGTCACCAGCGAAATCACTTGCATGCAGAAGGACTTTCGAAAATTCACAGTTTACTTCATTATTCATAGAATACTTCATGGTGGCAAGTGAGAAGATTTGTGTTCTTCTCTGAATGTCAGATGAAACAGAGACCGCGCTCCTTCTCAACGCATTCAGCGCTGCACTTCGTGCCGCGCGCGTGAACGCTGGTTTGTCGCAGGAAGAACTTGCTCATCGCGCCGGCAAAAGCATCCGCTACATTTCGCTTCTGGAAAGCCGAAAGCACCAACCCAGCTTGGCAACGCTGAAAAGCCTGTGTGATGGTTTGGGGATTTCACTCGTAGATTTTGTAGCGGACATCTCCAGGCGATATTCTGATATGGACGTAGGAAAAAATGGCTAGCTGTCCGACGGCAGATGTCTCGGGGTGTATCGTTGCCTAAGAGTTATTATTTCGAGCCAGTGCAGCGACTTCGGTTTCACAGACATCACATCAATCCGCCTCTGGCCGCGCCATTTGTCAACATGAGCTAGGCTCGGGATTCATAACCAGAAGATGACGGTCGCGGACATTCAAATTGCCGACCGGAACAGTTCGCTACATCGGTCGCAACGGGTCGCGATACGACGCCAGTCCTTCAACCGGGCAATCAAGTACTCGACACGATGTCATTCGCGTTAGAGCGTGGCGCCGTGGGCGGCTGGGTTTTTTCTTCCTCGACGTGCCGGAATGCAAGCATTGATACCACGTCAAGCCAATTCCTCTCGAAACCAGACTGTATCATATCCTTTGTCTCCCAATAGGCCTTGGCAGGTAGGAGGCTGCTGAGCAAAGCCAGCGCTCCCTTGACGTCACTTATTTGCCCGATTGAGAGGACGACAGTAAGAGGTCGTACTCGACCGTCGCAGACCACGTGCAAATTGCTGTTTAGACCGCCTTTGGTTCGCCCAATAGCTCGTACCCGGGTCTCCTTTTTGAAAGGTTTGACGCTGTTCGGTGTGCTTTCAGATGGGTGCTGTCGATCGTGATGGTTTCGCCATCGAGCCCCGGTTTTGCCAATTCATGGAAGATACGTGCAAAGGCGCCGAGGCGCGACCATCTAACAAATCAATTGTATAGCGTTTTGAGTGGCTCATATTCAGTCGGCGCATCCAGTCACCGCAGGCCATTGCGGGTGAGATGGATGATACCACTGAGAACCGTGCGGTCGTCTGATCGCGGAACTTCGCGCGGCTTCTGGTATCAGTGCTTGATGCGGTTGAGGCGCTCGTGGTCGAGCCGGAACAGAAGCGACATGGATAATCCTCATGTCGCCCTTGATTCACAGTGCCAACGCGAATGGAATCCATCATACCAATGTCCGCTCAGCATGGTGAGCCCGTCATCTGACTGAAAGGGTCAGACTACAGCAGCGAGCCCACTTTACTGGATGCCGCACTATGCGTGAATGGCAGCATATTATCGTGGATGTTGCAGGTTGTTCCAGAATCCGTTTACTGCAGTTAAGTCTTGGATCCCCAGACCTGACAGACAGGCCACCGTTGGACTTGCATTGCACTTGGCAATGGTTCCGTTCAACAAACCAATTTCGATAAGGTTCGTCTTTTTGATGAAACCTTCGGTGATCGCGTGGCTTGGCGCACCGTATTTGATAGCTGAATCAACCGCATCAACATAGACATCGGCATCGATCAGGATCGCCGGATCAATCTCGCATTTCGTTGTGTCATCGGAGCCGACAGAGATGATAAGTTGCCCTGGTTTGATCCATTCTGCACGGATCATCGGGTTCTTTGCGCCCGTCGCTGCTACGATGACCTCGACCTGTGCGATGGCGGCGGGCAGGCTGTCTACTGCAGAAATTTCGACTTTTGGAAATGCAAATTTAAGGTCTTGAACTAGTGCCGAGACCTTCGCAGTCGACCGGCCCCAGATTTTCAATTTCGTGATCGGACGCACCAGCAATAGCGCTTCAGCTTGCAAACGTGCTTGCACCCCTGTGCCGACAATCAACGCGGAGCACACGGCTTCGGGAGCAAGCAATCTGGCTACCAAAGCCCCTGCCGCAGCAGTTCGATAGTCCGAAATCAAGTGATCGTCTTGCAGGATCGCGAGTGGTTTGCAGGTTTCGCTGTCAAAAACAGCGATCATACCGCTGGACGCTGGTTCGCCCCGGTCAACAAGGGCTTGCGACCAACCTGCCATTTTCACGGTGAAGATCGGACAGCTGGGCAGCGTGGCAGACTTCACATGGATATCGGCGCGATCGTTTGGGTGCAGCACATAGACGGGGGCCTGAGCCGACCCGTCCGAAATGGCACGGAATGCCGCCTCTGCCGTTGGGATCAGACTTTCGATATCCAGATGAGGCCGGATATCTTCGGGGCCAAAAAACGGGATCATGGAGCGATGACCTCGCCTTTCCCCACAAACGCAACCTCACCAGCCACACTGACCCGCTCTATGTCGTCAGGCACACCGTAGGGAGTTACGATGATCTCGCTGGGGCGTCCCATAAAATGGCCCTGCTTAAGGGAGAAGCTTTCGCCTGGCGGTGCGACCCATGCTTCAGCGCATAGGCCCCGACGACGCCCGCAGCGCTCCCTGTTGCCACATCCTCCATAATCCCATCATTATTCCAATGCCTCCCCTCGAACGTGTTGATGTCGAAAAGATAAGCGAACTCAGCGCCTAAGCTTTCCAGCATATCTTCCAAATCCGGCACCGTGATGCGCGCATTTCTAAGGCCGCCGTCAACGGGGACAACGAGATACTTAAGTCCCGTGGAAATGACCTCCATCGGTAGGTCGGGGAAAGTATCCAAATTGAAGGCACGGGCAAGCTCGGGTGTTGCATCCACGACGTTCAGCATCTCTGGACGCCCTTGATCAAGTGTGCCGAAGTAGCAGCCATCGCGATGTTCCGTGGCAACCTGGACGCTTCGCCCTCCTTGGAGCTCAATAGTCCAGATACGTTTGAATTCGGCACCTGATTGCCTGTGCAATGTGCAAGCTGCACCGATGATGGGGTGTCCGGCAAATGGCAGCTCCTCGAACAAATCGAAAACTCGAGCAGAAATCCGGTCACTCGATTCGTGCAGAAAGATCGATTCGAAGTGGCGAAGCTCTTGGGTGATGCTCAACATCTGTTCACCGCTCATCCCTTGGCTGTCGGTAAACACTGCAAGGCTGTTGCCGGAATAGGGTTTGGTCGCAAAGACGTCGCAATGGACGAAGTTGAAGACTTGACTGACTGATGACATAAGGAGCCTACATAGTGGAGAATCTATATAGATGAGTGACTATTCAGATTGGGATTTTGAGTCAATAGCGCAGAACCTCAGCGCGCTAGCACATGAGAACCGCATGCGCATCCTTCATTGGCTGGCTGAGCCCGAACGCCACTTCCCGCCACAGGTGGACGGCGATTTGGTCGATGATGGCGTCTGTGTTGGTTTCATCACTGATAAAATAGGCCTCAAACAGCCGACAGTGACGAACCACATGAGGATCCTTCAGGAGGCGGGCTTGGTCGAAAGCAAGAAGATCAAGAACTGGGTTTTTTACAAACTGCAAAAGCAGCGGGTTAGCCGAGTGCTTCGAGACGTGAGCTTGTTGACCGGGAGCGAAAGTCCAACGTGAGTGGGCAAATGTCTACAGAGTCCGCGACCCGGTCATAGGGGCATTTCTTCCAAACGTCTGATGTTGTTAAAAGAAGCCGCCGTTGAGGCCAGAGCCATTTTATGGATCCTGACCCTAGCAGGTTGAAACCTGTAAGAAATGTCAACACGGGTGCGTGAATATTCTTCTTGATTTACTTGAATATCCCAAACGAGATATTCATTTGAGTAGCAGCGGGATACGCAAATGCCGCTCTATATCCGTGACGATTCTGTTGATGCTTTGGCCGAAAAGGTGAAAAAAGCGACAGGAGCCAAGAGCAAGACTGAGGCGGTTCGTGACGCGCTGCAAGCACAGCTTGACGCCGTAAAAAGCCGTATGACACTCTTCGAAAGATTGCAGCCCATATTAGAACGCGCAGACACAATTGGTGAGCCAGATCCGAGCTTCGACATGAAAAAATATTCAGATGAAATTTATGAAGGCATGTAGTGTTTATTGATGCGTCTGCTATCGTTGCCATCCTGTTGCGAGAACCGGGGTAAGAGGACCTTGTGGGCCGCATCGAGGCGGTGACGGATCAGTTGTTCTCGTCGCCTTTGGCCCGTTACGAAGCGAGTATTTGTTTCGCCCGGGCGCGGTCTGGAAAGCACAAAAAACCAAGACCGGAGTTGCTGGCAGATAGTGCCGCAACAGTGAGCCAATTGTTGGGAGAGCTTTCAGTGCGTGACATCCAAATTAGCACCATCGTTGGCGATGCCGCAATCCGCGCCGCGGCAGAGTATGGCCAGGCGGTTGGGCATCCAGCAGATCTGAATTTCGGTGATTGTTTCGCCTACGCCTGCGCGAAGGCATACCGCATCGGGCTTGCCTACAAGGGCGATGATTTCGCCAAAACGGACATCGCGCTTCACAAGAATTAGAACAAACAGCAGCGTAGCGAGTCGAAATTCTGGCCGCCGAAGAATGGCAGCATTTTCAAATGGACAGAACACACTGAGACAACAATGACAGGCGAAGGAATAGAGATGACCCGTTCCACTGAAGACTGGAATACTCCGATCACCTTTGACGGCGTTGCCGATCGGACGCGCCATCGTTAGCCAAATCGAACTTTACTTTTATCCGCGCTTTGGAGGAAACCCTCCGACTTCCATTCGGACCAACTTCCGTGCGAGGAATCGTACTATCACCTTACACTCTAAAAAATAGCCAAAGCCGGTCGGGAGGCTCATTTTCCAAAGTGTGAAGTCATGCAGTATGTCTGACATCAGCGCCAACGGGACAGTTTAGAAAGCACAAAAAGTGATGCGGAGCCCAAGCCAAATCTGATTTCATGAAACTCAGGAAATACGAAATTTAACATAATTTAGCTTACACCGCCTTACCGTGTACCCGCAAAGTTAAAACGTCACCTGTGAGCATTTCAGAAGTGTCACTTTCATGTGCAATGATAACAAGCATAATGATCGGGCTTGTGATTAGTGTTGCGCCGCTGGATAAGCGGCCAAGCAGTTGGTGCATTCGTTCCAGTGGTTGAAACTGGTCACTTTAATCCGATAGAAACCGGCGCTGCATTTCGGCTTCCTGCTGGCGCATTAGGGTCCATGCAATCTCCATATGGCCGGCCATAATGGACCGGGCCAGATCTGAATCACCGTCCCGCAAGGCAGCGACAAGCCGCTGCTGATGGTCACGGCCCTGCTTCCAAAGTTCGGTATTTGGCGGCGAGTAAAGCTGGCGGTATACCGTCAGGTCCGCCAAAAGATTAACCATGAAATCAATGATGAAACCAAGAAGTGGATTTTTTGCCTGCTCCGCGAGAATGGCATGAAACCGGAGCGACGCAACGTGTTGTTCGCGCTCTTCATTGGCGGAGGTTGCCGGTTCGGAATATTCCGCGATGTTTTCCTCAAGCTGGCACAAGATTTCCTCGGGCAGTTGCCCCGCAAGCGTTGCTGCCAGCTCTGGCTCCAAAGTCAAACGTAGCTGGTAGATGTCGCCAATCGTGAGATCCTTGAAGTAGAAATAATTCCCCAACAATGCTTTGGCACGCTGTTGGCTGACTTCGTGCACGAAACTGCCACCGCCTGGTCCGGTGCGGGTCTTGATCAGGCCCTGCGCTTCCAGCACTCGCATTGCTTCGCGGATCGTGCCTTTGGCCATTCCGAAACGTTCGATCAGCTCTGCTTCACCGGGCAGTCTATCCCCGGCTTGCAATCCCTGCTCTACCACCCAGTCCTTGATCGCCTCGGCGACCTGGACCGGTCTGCTGAGCCTGGGTTCAGTCTTGGATCGGATGGTGGCAGGCGGCAAGTTGGTCTTCTCCCATTGGTTCAAGCTCTGGCTCTTGTGTCCGGCACAATTCGGTTGCACGTGGACAGCGTCCTGCAAAGGCGCAGCCCGGTGGGGGATTCAACGGGTCCGGAAGCTCAGTTCCCTTTTGCTCGGGTGCGGTGAGTGGACGGCCAACAACCGGCGCGCTTTCAGCCAGCAGTTTTGTATAGGGATGACGAGGATTTGCAAAGATGCGTCTGGCATCTCCGATCTCGACCACCGAACCAAAATACAGCACCATGATCCGGTCACTGACAGCCTCAACCACTGCAAGGTCATGTGTTATGAAAAGGTAGGTCAGACCAAACTCTGTTTTGAGGTCAGCCAGCAGATTCAAAACCTGTGCCTGCACCGACACGTCCAGCGCTGAAACGGGCTCGTCCAGCACTATGATCCGGGGGTTGGCGGCCAAAGCCCGTGCGATTCCAATCCTCTGCGCCTGCCCGCCCGAAAATTCATGAGGATAGCGTTCGAGGAACTCTTCTCGCAAATTGACCGATGCGAAAATTTGGGAAACTCGTGCTTCACGCTCGAACTTTGGCATCCCGTGAAGGCGTCTAAGCGGCGCTTCCATAACCTGCCGAATGGTTTTCCGCGGGTTGAGGCTGCTGTTCGGGTCCTGAAACACATATTGTATCAGTTTGCCGAATTTGGCGGGGTCCGCGTTGTCGAGCGCTTTCCCTTCAATTTCGATTGTCCCTTCGCTGGCGTCCAGAAGCCCGACCAGCATCCGCGCCAATGTGGACTTACCACACCCAGATTCCCCGACCACACCCAGTGTTTCACCGGTTTCAACCTGAAACGACGTCGGCCGCACCGCGCGCACCCCTGCCGGAGCAGCGCCGAATAGCGGTTTTTTCAACGCAAAGGTCTTTGCCAGATTGTCCACTTTGAGCGCGGGCATCAGATCGCCTCCTCGGGATAGTGGCAACGAACCGCGCGAGAGGCATCACCTTTCAACATCACTTCGCCCGTTCGGCACGTGTCTTGCGCCTTTTCGCAACGCGGGGCAAAGGCGCAGCCCGACGGAAGGTTGTCGACAAGTGGGGGCAATCCGGGGATAGCCGCTAATGCGCGTTGTCCACCACCTAGTTCCGGAACGCAGGCGATCAGACGCTTGGTATAAGGGTGGGCTGGCGCTTCCAATACAGATGGCGTCGGACCCTCCTCAACGATCTGTCCGGCATACATGACAGCAATTCGATCGCAAAGCTGTGCGACTACGCCAAAGTCATGCGTGATAAAGATGATCGCCAACCCACGCTCGCGCCGCAAATCGTCAAGGAGAGAGAGGATTTGAGCCTGTACGGTGACGTCAAGGGCGGTCGTCGGTTCATCTGCAATAATCACGTCGGGTTCATTTGCCAGCGCCATCGCAATGCCAACGCGCTGTCGCATTCCGCCCGACAATTCGTGCGGGTAATTGTCCACCCGCGCCTCGGCGTTCGGTATGCGCACATCCCTGAGAAGCTGTACGGCCCGGGCCCGCGCTTCGGCCTTTGGGATATCGTGATGCGACTGGATCGCCTCAGCCAACTGTCGCCCAACGCGATAGAGCGGATGCAAAGTAGATAGTGGATCCTGAAAAATATATGCGACGCGATCACCGCGCTTCTGACGCAGGCTCTCATAAGAAGCGCCAATCAGATCCTCGCCCTGAAACCGCACCGCGCCGCCGGTGATCACGCCCGGAGGTGAGGCCACCAATCCCATGACGCTAAGTGCTGTGACCGATTTCCCTGATCCACTCTCACCAATAACACCCAAGCAATCCCCCGCTTTGATGGATAAGGAGACACCACCGACAGCTCGATAAACGCGGTCGCCAACGTGAAACTGGGTCTGCAAATCCTGAATTGCGAGTAGATTGTCGGTTGGTGCCGGGACTTCCCCCTTGCGCTCAACCAACGTCATGGCGCGTGGACGGGACAGTGCCCCAGACCGCAGGCGCGGGTCGAGTGCATCGCGCACTCCATCGCCGAGCAGGTTTATCGACATAACAATCAGAAAGATCATTATCCCCGGAACCACCGACGTATGCGGATGTGAAATAAGGGCAGACCGCGCCTCGCCCAGCATTGATCCCAGGTCGGCTTGCGGCGGCTGGCTGCCAAGGCCTAGAAAGCTGAGACCGGCGGTTTCCAGGATCATCCAGCCGACAGTCGTCGACATGGCAATGATTATGACCGGCAAGGGCATTGCCAAGTTGTTTGCCAGCGGTTGCAAAGAGCCTTTGCCGGCGCGGTTAGGCGACCAACTCGAGAGCATAGCCGTTCCAGAGATCGTGCGCGTCCGATCGGGCGTTGCGGTAGGAAATGGAAGAGAGGCGATAGCGGCGAGGTCGGAATATGGTGTTGATCTGGTCGTGAGCGGCAAGGAACCTTTGCGCCTGCCGTGGAGATTTGAAGCGTCCCATGAGCTTTTCACGCTTTCGGGTTGTTCTGTGTGATCCTTCGATCCGATTGTTCAACCCTTTGTGTGCTCGATGATCCGCGCCCGGCGCGAGATCACGGATGGGCTTGAAATAGCTTCTCAACTTATCCGTAATCACGACACGTGGTTCGCCAAATTGTGAAATCAACCGCTTCAGAAAGCGGCGGGCTGCCTTTGCACTCCGCCGCGGTTGGACGAGGATATCAAGGGTATCTCCGTTCGCATCCACCGCCCGCCAGAGCCAGCATTTTTTACCGTTGATCGGGATCACCACTTCGTCCAAATGCCATTTGTTTGCTGCGGCTGGCCGGTCTCGCCTGAGGCAATTTGCGAAATGGCGGCCAAAGCGGTTGACCCATTGCCGGATCGTTTCCCGACTTACCATCACACCGCGTTCCGCGAGCAGATCTTCAACATCGGCAGCGCTGAGCGCAAACCGGTGATAGGCCCAGACCGCATAGGCAATGATCTCGCGCGGAAAACGAAAGCCCTTCAGGCGAGGCATCTTGGATGGCATCTTCATGCGTGAGACCTAGTCGGATCACAACAGGCAAACAAGTTGGCAATGCCCGAATGTCTAGTCCGAAAGGACCATCAGATGTCTGCTTCACTAGTTGGGAATTTGGGCCGAAACTGCTGTACTATTACGTTGGAACTATGCGTGGTACATAATTGAAATATGGCGTTTAGCTTGTTGACACTGACATATGGATGTCTGATTTCTTGAACAGTAGGCTTAGTTCAACAAAACCAGATGCAAGGCAAAATGACCCAAACCGTACCGCTGATCCGCGCTGGCAATGTCTTGCCGCTGGTACGATGGATGGAAGTCAACCACTATGATACTGATGCATATCTGAAAGGTGCCGATCTCGAATATTGGTTTGCGTTGTCGCCATTTGACCCCATTCCCGTTCTGAACGGGGTCGAACTCTTGCGGAACCTCGCTCGCGACCACGGGCCGGATGTCGGGGTTCGGATCGTAACGCAGGCAAGCCTCACCGAACTCGGTTTCATTGGCGGTGTCGCGCTCGGTGCAAGAACACCGTTGGAAGCGTTGCAGCGTCTTTCGTTCGCGCTGCCTTTTCATTCAAGCCATGAAACGTTGCGGGTAGAGTCCAACACAACGAAGACTCAGGTCACGCTTGCGAACGCGATGGGTTTGGACGGTGAAAGCCTCCACGCGGTGCATGTCTTGTTTGCTTCACTGATCCAGCAATTATGTTGCTTTACAGGACTGCAGCCGCCAATTCTGCATGGCATCGAAATGGTGCCGCATCCAGACTATGGTTTCTGCCACCTCAAGCCGGCTTTTGGCGAACGCCTGTCCGAGGCTTCACATCCCGAGATCACGATTAGCATCGACGCGTCCATTGCCGAAAACCCGTTTCGCACCGTGGCACGCGACCGGTCCATGACGGCTTCTGCCAGAAAGATCGCCCCGCTTGTCGTCGACAACAGCCTTGCTGCATCCATGCGACCCGTGATTGCCGCGATGCTGCACGGCGGAGAACCCACAATCAACAGCCTGGCCCGGGCCGCCGGGACAAGTGTCCGCAGCCTGCAACGGCGACTGTCGAACGAGGGGACCAGCTTCTCCGCACAGCTTGACCGAGTGCGGCACGAGCTGATGATCTCGCATCTCGGTTCTGAGAATGTCTCCCTCGCCGAATTGTCGGAAAGACTGGGATATTCGGAACAATCGGCGCTGAGCCGTGCGGTACGGCGCATGACGGGTCGCACGGCTTCACAACTAGTCGGTCAACAGAACAATTAATTTTTAGCGCGGGTAAGAGGCTGGCGCGTAAAGTCAAATGATCTGTCTTTTATGCGTTTAAGCTCCGGTCCAATGGCTTGATTCGATTGGATTCCAGCCTGATGGATTTGAAAAGAGGATATACTATGCGCGTTGTTTCGTTAACCTTTGCGGTCATGCATGTGATCGCAATTGCGAACCTGGCCCTGGCCGAGGGAAATCCGGCAGCCGCCAACGGTCCGATGCCGGGCGATCTGGCGACAATTCAGCGCGAATGGAACTGTGTCCAGGGGCTGGACACACCGGGATATTTCAAATCGATGAATGGCGCCGAAGTCGCCGATTCCACGCGCAGCCAGCTTTACCCCTGTGCCACGTTCCTGGGTGACTGGGACGGGCCCAACGACGTTTACGCCTATCGCGCCGATGGCGAGTATCAGGGCGTGCTGTTCATGAACAATCGCTATCCGGGAGAGTTGTACCTGACCGGCGGCAACAACCCGCCAGCACAAGGCGTGGTGCCGCCAGGGCCGTTCGTCGCCAAGGTCGATGCCACCACAGGCAAGGAAATCTGGCGCACGGTCCTGCAAAACGCCAACGTCTCCGGCGAATGGACCGGGGCGGCGAACCTCAACATCCTGCCCAACGGCAATATCCCGATCGCCTTTGGCAATCATCTGGTGCTGCTGGATGGCGATACCGGGCGCACCCTGAAACATGTCGACCTTCCGGCCGATGCGCCGCCCGAAGGCAGCAACTTCAAGCACCTGACCATTGCGCCGGACGGCACCTTGATCGTGAAGAACCAAACCCGGCCCACACCCTGCAACATTCAGGGCACACTGGCGGCGGTCCAGTGCCCTGGTGGCGCGGAAGCCGCGCCGGGTTCGACGATTCACGCCATCAACTCGGACACGTTCGAGATCTACGACAGTGTTAGCGTTCCCGAAAACACGCTCGTGCCGCACACGATTACCATGCACAACGGCAAGATAACGATCTATGCGCCTTCAATACTAAAGCTCTACCGATTCGTCTGGGACCCCGAGACCAAAAGCCTGTCGCAAGACGAGAACTGGATCGTTCCAAACTATCTCGAAGAGGGCCAGACCACGGGCGACGCGCCGGGCATACTCGGCGACTGGATCGTGCTGCAAGTCAACGGCGCCCCCACAACGAAAGCCGCCTCCTCGATCGTGGCGGTCAGTCAGAGCGACCCCACTAGGATCACCCGTGTCTATCCCTTTGGCACCGAGTTGCCGACGGGGATGAGTTGGGCGCCGCCCAAGGCGGCAGTTGATGTCGACAATTCGATGGTGTTCTCGACCGACCAGAACATGATGAAGATCGGTGCTGTCACGCTGGATCAGGCCACCGGCGAAATGACCGTGGCCTGGACAATGGATGGCGCCACCACGGCCCTGCAGGCGCTGTACGGTCCGGCCGACAAGCGCGTGCTTGGCACCGCCCGGGCCGAACCCGGGGTCACCCAGGAAATGCTGATGCAGACCGCAAACCCGACCTACAAGCAGCAGGCAATCTGGCTGGACGCTAAGACCGGTCGCGTGCTGGCGGAGTCCGATTTCTTCGAAACGATGAATTTCAACACGCTGCTGTCGCCGGGCTTCGGCGGGCGGTTCTACTACATGTGGGACAATGGTTTCATAGTCCTGCAGCCGATGCCGAAACGCGGCGGATGACCCGTCCGGATTTCCAATACCCGACCCTTTCACCCAAGGAGACATCATGAAACCCAACATGTTCCTCGCCGCCATCGTCGTGACAGCCATATCCGCGACCGCCACTCTGGCCGACACCGACAGCCCGATCCCGTCGAGCGCGGATTCCTTTACCGTTTACAAGGAAATGGAGCTGTGGACGGTCTACGCCGACGGCGACACCAAGACCTGCCTGGCCGAACGGGTCGACGACGTCGGCAACGTGTTCCAGATGGGCCTGACCAAGGATCATCAGTATGGTTATGTCGGCGTGTTCACGCTCGCCGACGTCAAGATCAAGGACAGCCAGGAAATCGAGGTCATCGTCGACGGCAAGGTGTTCGTTGGCAAATCCTATGGCATCAAGAGCAGCAAGCTCCGCGGCGATTATGCCGGCGGCTACGCGTTGACCGACAGCCCGGAATTCGTGGACGCGGTCGCGAACGGTCAGGTCCTCGTCGCCTTTCCGGAGAAAGAGGGCCTGTTCGTTGTCGACCTGACCGGCACCAAGGCGGCGATCGAGGCCACCCGTGCCTGCAACAAGGAACTTGCGGGATCGTGACGGTGCCCACGACGCCGGAGCCTCCCCGATTTTCGGAGAAAAAAGATGCCTGAGAAGCGATTGATCATGAACACGGCGATACCTGCGGCCTTCCTTTCTGCTGCCCTCGCGATCTTGCCACTCACCAGCGTCTCGTCGGAGGAACCGGAGGTTCACCTGCTTTTCGTCCAAGGGGCGAAGTCGATGCAGGCCGACACGGAGACCCTGCGGCTGGTCGGAGTCTCTGATCAAACGATCTACTTCAGCGACCGCCCGGTTCGCATCGCCGGCCATGCGGACACTGAGACCTTTGTGAAACACTGGGCTACCGGTGACGACAGTTTCGCGATCAACCCGCCGAACGCCACCCTGTCCGTCTACAACGAAGGTCAGGAAAAGAACCAGGCGGCCGTCCTAGTCCTGTCCGATCCGGCGCTGGAGGGCGGCGACCTCGTCTATCACTATAAATTGCTGGGCGGCACGGTGCCTGCGACCGGCGGCGCGGTGGCGCTGTTCATCGACACTTTCGGGCCAGGCGGAGGAGTCGGCGCGGGGTTTCATGGTGTGGGCGTCGGCGCTCGTGGTCCCGGTGTGACTGGCTGGCGCGGCGCGGCTGTCCGCAACTGCGCTGACGGCGACATTTGTGATTGAGCGCTATGTCAAACCATTGTTGTGTGCGAGCATGGGGCGCGCACGTCGACAGAGTCAGGACAAACAAATGAATACAATGACAAAAACTATATCCTCCTTATTCGGAGTCGTTTTGGCGGTCACGGGTATGGCGCGTGCGCAAGACCAGCAAATGGACAGCATTACACTCAACGATATTCGAGGTATGCGCTATTGCGAGTTTCTACTGGTATTCGACGACCATGTAGACATTTACAACACCAGCGACTCTGCCGGTTGCCCGGAGGATTTGTTTAAGGCTATCGATGTCACAAAGCTGGCTGCAGATCACGGTGCCAACAAAGCCCAACTCAACGGGCCACATTTCTGGGCCATGGATGACCAAACACTTGGTATGGGGCAAACGAAAACCTTTGGTGGGATCGACGCCAAATACGCGGCCACATTACCGCTTTCGGCGCTCGGGTCAGGTAAAGGGGCCGATCCTTACAAACCCTATGTCAGCGCAAAGGACCAGACGATGGTCTTCAAGGCCGGAAGCCCGGTGTACGAATTGGTCGACACCGACGGCAATAAGTACATTCTGAACGCCTATGGCGCAGAGGTAAAAGACGGCGACCCATCAAACCTGCAAGACCAACTGAAGCCGGCGGAGGGTTGGAGTTTTCACGTGGGCACACCCTCCGCAGACCTGATTATCGAAGGAAGTACTGACAAGCCGGTTCAGATGGTTGGCGATGACTTGCACCAGTACTACACACTCACGGGAACAGAGGCCAAATGACGCCAGAACCAGTTTGCCGCTCAAAAGCGTTGGTTCGTAAAGTAACCTACGGCGCGGCATTGCTGTTCCTGAGCAGCGTCTGTGCCAACGCTCAATCAAGTTCGACAGACCAGAGTCAGACGCTGTCTGGATATAAAGAACCGGCGAGCCTTGAAACAGGCGACAGCGTTACTGAGGATCTCTGGATCGACAACCACCGGGTTGATGGCCTTCTCACCTTCCCGAGACTCCAAAAGTTTTTTTCGCCCTGGTTCGATTGGAAGAAGCGGATCAACGACAAATACGGGTTGGAGCTCGGGTTCAGCTATCAATCCCTGCGTCAGGAGGTGAACAAGACGCTGGGCGAAGACAATGCCGCTGCCGCCCGATTGCAACTCCAGGGGGCTTGGGCTTTGGTGGGGCGAGGCACCAAAAACGTTGGCAAACTGACCTTTCGTTTGGAGGAACGCACCACCCTTGGCACAACAATTCCACCGACAAGCCTTGCGGGGCAGTACGGAGGCATCACCCCGTCGGGAGGGTTCAGCGATTTTGGTTTTGCCTTAACGGAACTTGCCTGGCGTCAGTCTTTGGCAGAGGGACGTTTTCGGTTCGTGCTGGGTAAGATCAGCGCCTTGTCCTGGTACAACGGCCATGCCTTGTCTTCGAGCCTGCGCGGGTTTCAGAATCTTGCGTTGCAAAGCAGTTTGACCAAGCCATCTCCCGGACGCGGGATCGGCGGTGGTATAGCTTACGAGTTTACGCCGCACTTTGGCGTGGTGGCCGGCATACATGATGCAAATGCCAAAACCGCAGGAAACCCTTTCGATACAATTGGACAAAAAGAGTTCTATCAATCGATTGAGTTCCGGTACTGGCCGACCACGCCGGACAGGCGTCGCTGGGATGTGGTTCGCTTGCAATTCTGGCATCAGGATGCGTTGGAGGCCAAGGGGGTTCCCTCCAGTAAAGGTGTCACATTACTCGCCAGCAGGCTCTACAAGGACAAGTGGTTTCCGTTCTTTATTGCTGGTCACTCAGACGGCAATGCATCTTTGATGAAAACCGACGTGACCGCTGGGTTGGGAATAGCCATCGACACTGAGCATCGGGTCGCCAGCGATGTGATTGGCGTCGGAGTAAGTTGGGGTGACCCGTCGAATCCGGCACTACGCGATCAAATCACAACCGAAGCCTTTTACCGGTTCACCCTGGTTCAGAACTTTGTCATCACCCCTTCAATCCAATGGGTCAAAAACCCTGCTGCAACGACAGCATTTGACGACGTTCTGACGGCTGGTATCCGTTTGCGCGTGACGTTCTAGGAGTACAATGATGTACCGTGGGTATATTCTTCAATGCCTGGTACTCGCAAACCTGTTGAGCGTCATTGCGGCGCAATCCCAGGCACAGGATGCCGAGCCTGATGACGCTAAAAATGAAAAGGTGGATACCAGTGCACCCGAAACAGGATTTGGTGCGGGATCATTCCTCGCTGTCCCTATACCGATCAACGATCCAACCTTCGGCACGGGCCTGGTCGTGGGCGGCGGATATCTGCTCAAGATGGACGAGGGTTCAGACACGTCCTTCCTGGGCGGCGGCGGGTTTGGCACCACCGATGACAGTTATGGGTTTGGAGTGGGCGGAAGCCTCTCTTTTGACAGTAACCGGCACAACTTTTTTGGGTTCCTTGGCGCCGCCGATGTAAATTATGATCTTTACCTGGCCGGGCAACCCGTTCGGATCGACCAAGAAGGTGTCGCCTTTCAAGGAGAATACCGTTACGGGTTCACCGAGACGCTGTCTGCCGGTGTGTCTTTCCGTTATCTCGAAAGCAAGCTGGCAGGGGCTGGAGGTTCAACCCTACCACCTGTAATCGAGGACCTTGCAGATAATTCAATTGCTACAGTTGGCGTGCTGGCCAGGTGGGATACCAGGGATGACAGCTATTATCCAACCAACGGGAACAAACTGGACTTCTCCGTAACCTACTCGGAGGAAGTCAGCGGGCTTCAGTTGAAATATGGCCATGGCACGCTTGGGTTTGACCATTTCTGGTCACCCGGTGATCGGTCGGTCATTGCGCTACGCGCGGCGGGCTGTTGGATTGAAGACCACGCACCATTCTTTGATAGCTGCCTGTTGGGGTCAGAGCTCCGGGGCTTTTCACTGTTTGAGTTCTACGGAAGCACGATGCTTACGGCTCAGGCCGAGTATCGCGGTCGTATCTCCGACCGGTTCGGATATGTCGCATACGGCGGACTCGGCGAAGTTCAAAAGAACAATACGTCCGTAGATAGCGGAACACGCTACGCCGGTGGTCTTGGTTTGCGATACCGGGTTTCCAAAGAATTCGCTCTCGACTTTTCGATTGATGGCTCCATCAACGATATGGGTGAAACCTTTGTCTACTTTTACGTGGGGCAACAATTTTGATGCAGTCTTTACGGTTCAAGATTGCATCTGATTTTGTGTCGTGGGTTCGCGATGATTGAAACAATCATTTTCGGGTGTGCAGTCGTCATCGCAACTCTCGTCGCTGTGTTCGTCTCCTACTGGTTTGCACGAAAGCTGGCCAAAAATGACGTCAATACCTCTACAGAGGATATGGCTGGATCAATCGTCTTCCGCCTGTCTGCGCTGCACGGGCTGATAATCGCATTGGTTTTTGCACAACTGGCCACAGGAGTTCAAAACCTTGAGGCCGAAGTATTGAATGAAGCATCAGTAGTGCAGAGCATTTACAAAGCTGCCCGTCTACATGGTGGGGAGGGTACAAGTGACATCACCGATGCCGTCCATCGCTATTTGGATGTTGTTCTGAATGAAGAATGGCCTGCACTCACACTAGGTGAGCCTGTCGGTCCTGAAGGCGAGAGCATAGCGACAAAGCTGTACGCGAGTGTTCTTGTATTGCAGACGCGCAATGCCGCACAAGCTAACCTGCGCGAGAGCCTGATCGACAACGTCATTCTGCTGGAACATCTCCGATACAAACGGAATGGCAATAAGTATGGGTCCCACAACCTGCCATTCTGGTTTGTGGCGATCTCCGGTTTGATTTTGATCGCCTTTGGGTATTTTGTTTTTCCGCCAACGCGCATTAACCTGACTCTGCTGGGAATATTTGGCGCTTATAATGGACTTATTTTCTTTCTGATTTTTTCCTTTGGTAATCCATTCTCGCCTCCAGGTGCTGTGAAGCCTCATGCACTTGAGCGGGCTCAAAGCTACATGACCAATGAGGTGCCCCTAGATTTGTAGACGCTTTGCCCCCATACTTTGAGCATCTCATGATAACGACCATCCGTGAACCGATCCAACACACCGTTGATGAGATCAAGACTCGTCGTCAAAACTGGTAGCAGTACCTTGCCTTCCGGGGTAAGCAGCTACCCCTTGGACGTCCTGTGAAACAGCTTTGCGCCGAGCTGGTCTTCCGAACGCAAAATCTGATGGCTGACAGCCGCTTGGGTCCCGCAAAGCTCCACGGCGGCATTGGTGAAACTGCCCTGTCGAGCAGCGGTCTCAAAGCAGCGCAGTGCGTTCAGGGGGATGTTGGGGCGATCCATCGGCATTGCATTTTAAGCCTGCCTGAAAGGGAAAGATTTTGCATCCTCAAGAAAGAAGAAGGGAAGACCTATGAAGGCCTATATTCGAACAGTCCTGAGTGCGGCTTTGGTCGCGGTGACTGCGGTCCCCTTGTGGGCGCAAGACCTGCAAAATACAGTGGCCGACTGGGAGGAGCGTTTGGATGCGCGCATCGGGGTTATGCTGCGTGACACCTCTTCAGATTGGGAAGTTGCAATGCGTGCGGATGAGCGCTTTCCGATGTCGAGCACGTTCAAATCCCTCCTGTGTGGCGTGGTTCTGGCGCGTGTGGATACGGGGCAAGAAGACCTAGACCGGCGCGTAACCTATGCCGAAGGCGATCTGGTTGCCTATTCCCCGGTGACAGAGAAACATTTTCATAATGGGCTGACAGTTGGCGAACTCTGCAAAGCAACAGTGACGCTTAGCGACAACACGGCAGGCAACCTCTTGCTTGAGACCGTGGGTGGTCCTGAGGGGCTGACCGCCTTCCTGCGCGGCATCGGGGATCAGACCACACGGCTGGATCGCTGGGAAACGGCTTTAAATGAGGCGGCACCCGGGGATCCACGGGACACGTCCACACCTTCGGCGATCCTGAACACGTTGGAAAAGCTGCTCTTGGGTAATGTTCTGGAACCCGTGTCCGCGGCACAGCTACGCCAGTGGATGATTGACGATCAGGTGGCCGATGCATTGATCCGTGCCCATCTGCCCGAAGGCTGGGTGATTGGCGACAAGACAGGCGCAGGTGGCAATGGATCCCGCGCGATCATTGCGTTCTTCCAGCCAGAGGCGGATGTTCATTACTTTGCAGCGATATACATTACCGAAAGTGATGCCGATTTCGCGCTGCGCAATCAGGTGGTTTCAGAGATTGGTCAGGCCATGATTGCCGAGATAAACGCCCGACAAAAAACATACAAAAGGGGCCGCTCATCTGCGCCCCCCCCCCGATAAACGGTTTAGCAAAATGAAAAACAGCTGGTTCTTTCATACTTTTCTAAGCGCGTTGGTGTCGTCCTTGCCGGGTATAGCGGTGGCTCAAAACGGTGAGGCTGATAGTTGGAGCGTTCAGAAATGTCAGCTTTACCAAAGCGCGGTTAATGATGCTCTCGGTATCCTTGGAGCCTCTGGCATACGAGCGGAAGTACTGGAACAAAACCAACAATTCATTGACGCTGGGTGCATCGAACCAGGGAATATCTGCCCGCGGTCCCAAAAAGAGCTTGAGCTCGCCAATCTGCTGACGATCATGACGATGAACGAAGGTATGGCCAGCACATTTGTGCCGTTCAATTGTCCCTGACTCTCTTCTTCTCGCGTGAAAATGTGCTTTCGATTACCTTTCCTCATATACTAAGCCATTCGTGGAGATGCAGCGCAAACCAGAAGGTTGGTAGCCGAAAAGACCATCGTTATTGATTGGCCCTGATTATTGAAGCCGACCTCTGCGTGCGTGCAGCAAAATGGCGTTATGTTGCGCACCTCGAAAACCGGTCCTAGTTGCAGCGAAAGGGTGGTTCGAATTTCGTGCCTCAGACTGGCTTTGAACGACCGGTTTGGCGACATCGGCTGCTTCACAGCGAAAACCACGCCGCACCCGCGAACAAATGCTGCGTCAGCAAACACCAGGAAGGGCAACGGCGGAAAAGTCCGCGTCTTTCGCGTTCAAATAACGCGCAGCGAATGGCCACTGCATCCTGCGTTCCACTATTGTTCCTCATAACCCCCATCTGTGCACGTTCGGGGGGGTTGGGCCGGTTTGGGACGTGCGCCACTACAGCTATCGCCGTCGCTCACGCGAGGGAGACTGCGAACGCTCGCTCAATCTTGTCGTGGGTAGCTTGACGACAACGCGAGTTTTAGCTGGTCGAATACTGCACCCGGCCCCATTCCGGCATGGTTGCCCCTGTTAGATCGCTGCGAGCCTGCCAGCTACTTTCGCGGCGTTGGGGTCGAGTGGACTGATATGTTTGGCATCACCGACCATGAATTGGTCAGATACTGACGCCCAAAGCTGAGCCAAAACAAAAAACCCCCGCAAGGCGGGGCCTCAGCGGGGATCTTCCTAAGTCACGTTTGATCACCTGATTTATAGGAAGCTCCCAAAAATCTGACAAGGACAAACGCATCTGTGCGAACGATTTTTCTTTGTCTCAGTGCCGAGGTTCGACCCGCTTTGCTTCGCAAACGAGAAACAGACCATGAAGCAAACCCACTCTATTCAATTTGCCGCCGCGCGACACTGTGCAGGTCTACCGGAATCACGCCCAGCGAGGTCGAAGCCATGAGTTTCCGACAGTTCTCAACCGCCCGGTTTCAAGACCCGAAGCGCTTCCACAACGGCCTGCCGGAAAGCTGGAATCGGGACCGGTTTCGGCAACTCTGCGTTTGTTACGCGCAGATCAGAGGCGCATCGGAGCAGTGTATTCGCACCTTTGAGCTCATCATCGACATGATCTCTCCGAACGCGTTTCGCGACCCGTCTCAGGAACCCTTTTGCTACGGCCGTCAGGAAACGCTGATTGCCGGGCGTGGTTTGACAGATCGGACGATCCACAACCACGAGCGCAACCTGGAAGCCATCGGTCTCATTGAACGCAGGCTTGGTGCCAATGGGGCGCGGTGCAAGCGTAAGGGGCTTGGTCTCTTCCTGACACCCGCCGTGAACCTCACACCCGAGATGCTCGACGCGGAAGCACAAAACAAGGCAGACAAGAAAGAACATGACGCGCTGCGCGGAGACCGGTCGCGCCTAAACCGATATGTGAAACACGGTCTGGCGGTGCTCGTTGCTCTCCCCTGCCCTCCTATTGGGGTCGAAGACATGATGGACGCGTTTCGGTCCTGGCCGCGTGCTGACAAGCTGAAATACATGTCCTTGGATCAGCTGAAGTGCCATGTTCAGGCCGCTCGTGACCTTTGGAAAAGCATCGAAGGGCATGTCGCAAAACCCGGTGAAATTTCGGGTGCGCCCGAAGCTTGTTTCGGGTCCCATATACAAGACCAAATTGAAGAAAAAATTCTGTCCAGTAACGCCGATGGCGAGATTTCAAGGCCCTCGGCTGAAGCCTCGGAACCAGATTGTTCTCGCTCCGGGCTTGATGGCCCTGCGCATTGCTTAGAAAGCAATCATCCGACGGATGCGGCGGCGCACAAGACCCAAAAGCTGCCTCGGGTGAACAATCGTATTCTCTATGACCTGGCTTCACCCGAGCTGCGCATGCATATCGATATTGCTGGTGGCGGCGATCAGAACCCTAACCCGACACTCTACGCGATCGAGGCCGGTGTTTGGTCCCGGCTGTCAGAGATCGGTACAAACATCTCCGCCTGGCATGAGGCGATCAATCGACTGACGCTCATGGGTGCGATCCTGGCTGGATTGATCACAGACGCAAGGCAGAGTGATCCGAAACTGCCGCAGATCGTCAATCCGGGTGGATATCTCCGCGGAATGGTTCAGGCAGATGCACGCAGAGAGTTGAACCTTATCTCCAGTTTCATGGGGCTGTTGGCCCGACGGGCACGGGAAGAGGAAAACAGCCTTCGCTAGTGTCACGAGAACGTTGCTCCAATCCGGTTGGCAGGTGCGCTGCCAACCTCGCAAATTCATGCGTCTCATAGGCAGGTTTCCGCTCTGTTTCCGCCTCCAGAAAAGAACTGTATTCGTATGTGTGATTGGCTACGGGAAATCCCGAGTAGTTTGTTCAGCTTTAGGTTGCTATGCGGCCTCAACGGCAGCGCGGAACAGAAAGAAGATCAATGAAAATTGCGGATATTGGCAGGTCTGATTTGGATTTCCGGCAAACCGGGGAGGCACGTCTTCAGGAGATTTGCCACAGGTTTGGATTTGAGAACGCTTCTTATGCCCATATCGACAAGTCGCAGAACATCGTTCACGGCTGCACCACGTTTTCGGAAGAATGGACCAGACATTATGTCGAAAACGACCGGATCCTGGCCGATCCCCTCATTCGGTTTGGCGCCACAATGATTGCCCCGATTGATTGGACAGCATTCGACAACCAGTCCGACTATGCAGCGCTTTTTGAAGCCGCCAGAAAATTTGGCGTTGGCCGCAACGGCCTGACTATTCCGGTCATCAATCCTTTTGGTGAGCGTGGCGTGTTTACCGTTACATCAAATGCACCTCGTGCCGAATGGGAAGCACTGATCGCGAGAATGCTCCCTGCCCTGCGCCACGAAGCCCAGATCCTGCATCTGCTTGCACTGGACGTCATCGAAACCGTCTTCAACTTCCCCTCGGATTCCTTGTCTGGTGATGAGTTGGATGTTCTGAAGATGCTTGCGTCGGGTTTGATACCGTCCGTCATTGCCAGGCAGACGGGAAACCCCTCTCGAACGGTGGATGCGCTGATATCTTCGATCACCACCAAGCTTAAAAGCCGGACGATCGAACGAGCGGTTGCGCGCGCAGTCAGCACCGGATTTCTCAAATGGAGCGATTTCTTTGCCGATCCGGTGGCGGAAATGGTTGATATGGAACATCAGACCCTCTGCGGCGGGATCGTCCGTTGGTCCGGCAGAACACACGAGCTAATCGCATTTGAAGAAGGCCGACTTGTGCGAAGTCTCGATAGCTTCCAATCAGTTCAGGTCGAAGTTCTGGTTGCGGAATTTGGCCTCAACCCAGCTGAAATCACCGAAGTGGTCGGAGATACAGACGATCAAGCCCTGTGGATCAGATACCTCTGAATCAGGTCGGCGGTGCCCCACTTCGCAACATTTGAACGTGCGGATGTGCAGACTTCACATAATTGCAATTACGCCGGAAAAACTCTCACAACGGTGCGCTGCGTTCGCCGACTAAATCTGAGTAGGCGAACACATCAAAAGGACATTCATCCCTTTCGTTTAAGAAACAGCGTGGTGTTACCCGGCAGATGCATGGATATAGAGTTCTCCTGATTGCTCCATGCGACCGGTGCGCTCGAATAGGTTTCAGAACCGTGACCTGATCCACCGAACTCTTCGGCATTGCTGTTCAGAACAACCTCCCATTCACCTGAATTCGGAACACCCAACCTGTATCCGTCACGTGGTGTCGGGGTCATGTTGCATACAACAACTACAGGATCTTTGCCTTCATCGCCTTGGCGAACCCAGGCATAAACGGACAAATCGGATTGATCGACTTCCAGCCAGTAGAATCCGGATGCACTGCAGTCGGTTTCGAATAGCGAGGGCGTCTCCAAGTAGAATTTGTTCAGCGCCTTGACCCATGATTGGACACCGCGGTGCCATTCATGATCCAACAAGTGCCAGTCGAGAGAACGATCGTGGGACCATTCGGTGCCCTGAGCGAATTCCTGCCCCATGAACAGGAGCTTCTTGCCCGGGTGTCCCCACATGAAGCCGTAATATGAGCGCAATCCGGCAAACTTGTCGAACCCGTCCCCTGGCATTTTGGAGATCATGGAACCTTTTCCATGCACGACCTCGTCATGGCTGATTGGCAGGATGAAGTTCTCAGAGAACGCGTAGGTGAGGCCAAAAGTCATTTCATGATGATGATGCGACCGGTGGACGGGATCGCGCTCCATGTACTGCAGTGTGTCGTTCATCCACCCCATGTTCCACTTAAATCCAAATCCAAGACCGCCCTGGTCTGTGGGTTGGCTGACACCGGGAAATGACGTGCTTTCTTCGGCGGCCATGATGATGCCGGCATCAGCGTCGTATACCAGTTCGTTGGTGCGTTTGAGAAACGCTATCGCCTCAAGGTTTTCGCGACCACCATGTTCATTTGGCACCCATTCGCCCTCTTTACGTGAATAGTCGCGATACAGCATGGACGCGACCGCATCGACGCGCAGGCCATCGATGTGGAACTCTCTCAGCCAGTAGAGCGCGTTGGCGCAGAGATAGTTCTGCACCTCGCGACGGCCATAGTTGTAGATCAGTGTGTTCCAGTCCTGATGAAAACCCTCTTTCGGGTCGGCATGTTCATAAAGCGCGGAACCGTCGAACTGGCCCAATCCATGCGCGTCGGTCGGAAAGTGCCCCGGCACCCAATCGAGCAGCACGCCAAGGCCCGCGATATGGCACGCGTTCACGAATTCCCGGAATTCATTCGGGGTGCCATAGCGAATTGTCGGAGCAAACATACCAATGGGCTGGTACCCCCACGAGCCGTCGAACGGGTGCTCGGACACAGGCATCAACTCTATGTGGGTGAACCCCATGTCGCGCACGTAATCCACCAATTCCTTGGCGAATTCGAGATAGCTGAGCGGGCGATTGCCGTCCTCGACCTTCCGCCGCCACGACCCGAGATGGACTTCGTAGATCGAAATAGGCCGGTCGTGGCGATTGCGATCCGCGCGTTCAGCCATCCAGGTGTCATCGCTCCATTTATATCCGTCTAAATCGCGCACAACCGACGCCGTGGCGGGGGGATGCTCTGCTCCGAAACCGACCGGGTCGGCCTTGAGCGGCAGAATGTTTCCGCTCGCATCCCTGATTTCGTATTTGTAGAGTGACCCTTCGCCTAGGCCGGGAATAAAGATCTCCCAAATCCCGGTCGTGCCCCGTGCACGCATTACGTTTCGGCGTCCGTCCCACTGATTGAACTCGCCCACAACGGAAACACGGCTTGCGGCCGGGGCCCAGACTGCAAAGTTCACGCCCTTTACGCCATCATGCTCCAGCGGGTGGGCGCCGAGCTTGTCCCACAGACGCAAATGGGCACCTTCCGCGATCAGGTACTCATCCATCTCGCCCAGTACCGGTCCGAACCTGTAGGCGTCGTCCTGCTCCCAAACACTGCCGTCATTGCGGGCGCGCAGACGATAAGCGCCGGTCGCTACGGGTTTGCGGACAAAGCCTGAGAACAGCCCGCGCCCGTCAAGCCGGTGCAGCTCGGCCTCAACCTTACCGGTTTTGCCGTCCAGAACCTCGACACTCAGCGCACCTGGGATCAATGCCGTGACACTCCAGCGACGCCCGTTTTTGTGCGGACCAAGAACCGAAAACGGATCGCTCATCGAACCTGCAAGCAGCGCTTCGGCGGTGGCGGAGTCAAAGGCGGGGGAATAGCTGATTGTGGTCATTCTGTCTCTCCTGCAAGCGAGTCGATGCCCCAGATGTCTTTTGCATAGCCCTGGATCGTACGGTCGGACGAGAACCAGCCGGACAATGCGGTATTGAGCACAGCCATGCGTGCCCACGCGTCTTTGTCAGCAAAACCACTGTCGACCCTGCGCTGAGCATCCCAGTAGGCGTCAAAATCAGCAGCGACCATGAAGTAGTCGTCCCGCAACAGCTTTTCGAGCACTGGCCAATGGCGCGTTGGCTCACCGGGCGAATAGAACCCGGTACGCACCTGCTCGATGACTTCGTTCAGGATCGGGCTCTGGTCGATATAGGCCTGCGTCACATATCCACTGCGCGCATCCTGCACTTCTTCGGCTGTCATTCCGAAGATGTAGATGTTGTCGGCCCCCACGTGGTCACGGATTTCAACATTGGCGCCATCCAGCGTGCCGATCGTCACGGCACCGTTCAGCGCGAACTTCATGTTTCCGGTGCCTGACGCTTCTTTGCCGGCGGTTGAAATCTGTTCGGACAGATCCGCCGCCGGGATCAGCATCTCGGCCAAGGATACATTGTAATTCGGCGGATAGACCACCTTGAGCCGGTCGCCGATCACCGGATCAGAATTGATCGACTGTGCGATGTCGTTGATCAGGCGAATGATGTTCTTGGCATCCAAATAGGCAGGTGCCGCCTTGCCGCCAAAAAACTTGACCCGCGGCGTCCAGTCCGCATTCGGATCACGGCGTATAGCATTGGCAAGAGCCGCAGTTTCAAACGCATTCATCAGCTGGCGTTTGTATTCGTGAATCCGCTTGATCTGAATGTCGAACATCGCCTCGGGCGAAATCTCCAGGTTCATGTTTTCTGCGACCCAAGCCGCAAGCCGCCGTTTGTTGTCTTGCTTGATCGTCATAAAGCGTTTGCGGAAGGCAGGATCATCCGCTAACGGCGCAATTTTTTTCAACTGCTCAAGATCGGAAACCCACTCGGTTCCGATGGTTTCGTTCAGCAAGTCGCGCAGACCTGGATTGCAACCATGCAGCCAGCGGCGCGGTGTTACGCCATTGGTCTGGTTGAGAATTCGCTCGGGATACACCTTGTGCAGATCACTGAAGACGGTTTGCTTCATCAGGTCCGTATGCAGGGCCGAGACCCCATTGACCCTGCGCGAACACGTAAAGGCAAGCGTTCCCATGTTCACCACGTTATTTTCGACGACGCGTGGGGCGACGCCGGTTTTGGACATTGCCACGTCCCGGCCCAGCCGGGCATCAATCCGTTCGATCAGCTGCATGTGACGCGGCAGGGTGCTGTCCATCAGCCCGACATCCCAAGCTTCCAGTGCCTCAGGCAAAAGCGTGTGGTTGGTGTAATGCAACGTGTTCTGTGCGGTGTCGAACGCATCGTCAAAGTCCAACCCATGCACATCCATCAGCAGGCGGATCAACTCGGGACCTGCGATTGCCGGATGGGTGTCATTCATCTGGATCGCAACTTTGGTTGGCAGCGCGCGCAGATCACCATTGTGCGCCAGGAAGCGGCGCAACAGATCCTGAAGCGAGGCGGAGGTAAAGAAATACTCCTGCTTGAGGCGCAATTCCTTACCAATTTCGGTGCTGTCATCAGGATAAAGAACCCGCGAAATCGTTTCCGCCAGCACCTCAGGTGCAGCGGCCTGCATATATTCACCCCGGTTGAACGGATCGAGGTCGAATATTTTCTTGGGCTTGGCAGACCAAAGCCGCAGAGTATTGGTCCATCGAGCCTGCCAGCCGGGAACCGGCGTGTCATAGGCCTGTGCCATCACGATGTCGGATGGAGTCCACTTGACCTTTTTGCCGGTCTCGATGACCTCGCCGCCAAATCCGATATCATAGAGGCATTCCGAGCGCTCGAATTCCCAATTGTGTTGGTGGCGCAGCCAGTCCTCTGCCATTTCCACCTGCTTGCCCTGATCAAAGGATTGACGGAACAGGCCATGCGCATAGCGGATGCCATAGCCATATGCGGGGATGCCGAGACAGCTCAGGCTGTCCAGAAAACAGGCGGCCAATCGGCCAAGACCACCATTACCTAAAGCCGCATCCGGTTCGTCGTTTACAACGTCGGCAAAGCTGACGCCGTGTTTTGCCAACGCTTCACGCGCGTCATCCTCGAGCCCGAGGTTATTGACCGCGTCCTCCAGAATGCGCCCCAAAAGGAACTCCATTGACAGGTAATAAACCCGCTTGCGGTCCTTTGCATACGTGCGGTTGGTCGCTTCAAACCACGGTGCGATCAGTTTGTCGCGCACCGCACGGGACAGGGCAAGACGCCAGTCTGTGATAGAGGCCGTGTCCGGCGACTTGCCAACGCTATGGGCAAGATGAAAGTCGATTGCCTTTGTCAGCGACCCTGGTTCATAGATATCTTTCATGGTCTTTTTCATCCTGCTCTTGTTCTGATTTGTATCGGACAGGCGCATCAGGTGATGACATCCGCCTTTGTACGCCCGGTGTGTTTGCCAATCTGCGCCAGTGCTTCCGCAGCCTGAATGACCGGGGCCAGCGCCTCTTGCACGTTCATGTTGTGATCGCCGCTGCAACCTACAAACCGTTCCAGATAGACACGTAATGTAGCCCCTTGGGTCCCGGTACCAGACAGACGAAATACAACGCGGGAACCGCCGTCAAAGCGGACGCGGACCCCCTGCCCTTGTGTGAGGCTTTGATCAATCGGATCGCGGTAGGAGAAATCATCTGCCTCGACGGTCTTCATGTCCCCAGCTTTTGAGCCGGGAAGTGTTGGCAACTTGTCGCGCAGTGCCGTCATCAACGCATTGGCTGTGTCGGTCGGAATCTCTTCGTAATCGTGACGCGAATAGTAGTTCCGGCCAAAGCTGCGCCAGTGGTCCTGCTGAAGCTGCACGATATCCCGGCCATCCCGCGCCAGAATGTTCAACCACAACAGCACGGCCCACAGCCCATCCTTTTCACGGATGTGATCGGATCCGGTGCCCGCACTCTCCTCACCACAAAGCGTCGCCTTGCCCGCGTCCAGCAGGTTGCCAAAAAACTTCCAACCCGTCGGGGTTTCAAAACAAGGGATTCCCAACCGTTCTGCAACGCGGTCAACGGCTTGGCTTGTCGGCATGGAACGCGCAACGCCATCCAGTTTTCCGGAATAAGCCGGGGTCAGGTGCGCGTAAGCTGTCAACAGCGCCAGGCTGTCCGAAGGAGTTACGAACGTTTCCTTCCCCATGATCATGTTTCGGTCCCCGTCCCCGTCGGAGGCTGCGCCGAAATCAGGGGCGTCTGAGCCGTTCATGACACCGACCAGTTCACTGGCCCAGACCGGATTCGGGTCAGGGTGCCCGCCGCCGAAATTCGGCGAGGGAACCGCGTTGATCACCGAACCTGCAGGCGCGCCCAGCGTTTCTTCCAATATGCGTTTCGCATAGGGTCCAGTGACTGCGTGCATTGCGTCGAAACAGATGCGGAAGCCGCTCGAGAACAGGGTGCGGATGGCATCGAAATCGAACAGTTCCTGCATCAGCGCTTCGTAATCCGCCACCGGATCAACCACATCGATCTGCGTTTTGCCCAAACTGAAGCAGCCGGGTTTGTCAAAATCGCAGGCGTCTTCTTCGGCGATTTTGTATTCGGTGATCTGCTGGGTTTGGGCGAAGATCTCGTCTGTGATCTTCTCGGATGCCGGACCACCATTGGGGGCGTTGAATTTCA
This sequence comes from Ruegeria sp. AWH4_226, assembly GCF_056159225.1. NCBI lineage: Bacteria > Pseudomonadati > Pseudomonadota > Alphaproteobacteria > Rhodobacterales > Roseobacteraceae > Ruegeria > Ruegeria sp. AWH4_226. The sequence continues at coordinate 71,466 of NZ_JBSWUU010000004.1, forward strand.
CGCCGAAGTCGCCGTCCGCACCACCTGGATTGTGGCTTGCCGACAGGATGATGCCCCCATCGGTTTTGAATTTCCGGATCAGGTTGGATACTGCGGGCGTTGACAGGATGCCGTTCTGTCCAACAATCAATCGGGCGGCCCCATTGGCTGCCGCCATGCGGATGATTATTCCAATGGCCTCGGAGTTATAAAAACGCCCATCCCCGCCCAGAACATAAGTCTTGCCCGCGGCTCCGCCAGTGCCGTCGAACACGGATTGCACAAAGTTCTCCAGATACCCAGGAGCGCGGAATACTGAGGTTTTCTTGCGCAGGCCTGAAGTTCCCGGTTTCTGCCCCTCAATGGGCGACGTGCGAACAGTCTTGAAGGTCATTGTCCTTCTCCATTCCATATTGGTTTGAACGGCTCTGCGCTGCCATCTCTGCACCAAGGTGCATGAAAGCATCGGAAGTCTTGACGTCACGTACCGAGAACGGCGCTTTCAGCCGCCAGTTCGGGTATTCGTCGACGGTGCCGGGCAGATTTTGCTGGTCTTTTCGTTCCGCGATGTCATCGAGTTGAACTGCCACGATTTCGGAGTTGGAACACGCAAGCCGGCGGTGGATTTCCTGAACAGGCCGTGATGCTCCCAATGTTTGAGCTGCGGCCTGACGGTCCGCGCGAACGTCCGCGAAACTGGTGTTGTCCATGTTGCCAATTTCGGCGCGCGCACGGGCATCTTCGGCCGCGAAAAACCCTGCAATGGTGGGTGTGTCATGTGTCGCAAAGGCACAGACGGCTTTGGCACGTGTTTTCGTTGTGTCAACAAACCCACCTTCTTCGGTGCGCATATATTGTAGCACGTCGAGCCCATATATGCCGGACGCTTCAGTTTTGTCGCGCAAGCCGGTGGGCACGAGGCCCAGATCCTCGCCAATGACAATCGTTTCATTTCGCACACTTTCTATGGCGACGACGGCCAGAAGTGCATCAAAGGGGTAGCCAACATAGGTGCCCTCACCGCTTCCTTCTGGAATCCAGTAGCTGCGCATTAGTCCAAGCACGTGATCGATCCGGATCATTCCCGCGTGACGCATGACTGTCCGCAGCAGCCGTGCAAAACCGGAATAGCCCTGTTCTCGGATCTTCAACGGGGACATGGGCGCGAGGCCCCAGCTTTGCCCCGACGGACCCAGCGGATCAGGGGGCGCACCCAATGTGGCGCCGGTCACAAGGGCAGTGTCCTTGGTCCAGGTCTCTGCACCACCAAGACGTGGCCCGACGGCAAGATCCAGATACAACCCAACGCGCATCCCGGATTTGGTGGCGAGGGCATGCGCACTGGCGAGCTGAACGTCAGATTGCCACTGCCCCCACTCAACCAGTGCTATTTCCTGCTCGTGATCTTGCGCAAATGCGGCCACTGCGCCTGAGTCCCGATCTTGGTATGGCGTGGGCCATTTGCGCCAGTCTGAACCAAAGCGAAGGGCAAGCGCTTCAAACACCGTGAAATCACGCAGGCGCGCTCCTCCCGAGGCTCTAAAACCTGCCAAAGAACGCTTTTCAGGCGCTCCATCCGGTAGACGTAGAAATTCCTCAAACCCGTCATCCAGGGCTGCTGCATTTTCTTGCAGTGCAGCCCGGTAGTTGATCAGGTCACACGAAGCCGATCCCGTTTGTGTGCAGTACCATGTATTCAGAAATTCACGATGACTTGGCGAATAAGGACTAACTACGTTATCAGGACGGACTTGACCCATCGCATGTATGGGATTGATCCCGACAAAGTCGGCCCCATGCACTGCCATAGCTGCAGCATATTCCCCAAGAGAATGATAGCTTCCCAGAGATGCTGCGGTCTTGTCTGTGAGCCCATACAAAGCTGTAAGAACGCCCCAGATGCGCGGCTTGGCGATCAAGTCCGAAAGGTTCAACGCACGCGACGGACGAGCCAGGACCCAGGAAGTAAATTCCCCATTCAGGCAGAGCCGATGAATGCCGATTGGCAAAGCCTGAACAGCTATGGATTGCACCGCCTCCCCGCTTTCCACAACCTTCTCGCCAGATTCAGTTTCAAGGCTCCACGAAACCGTGCGCGAAACCGGAAACTCGGCTGCCTGACCTGCCGTGACGATCAGCTCTTGCGGCAGCGGACGCTGTTCTTCTACAGCCCGCATTTGCTGCAGCACCGCCCTTGCGTCTGCTTCAGATGCCACGTCCAGTCCCATTGCGCGCAGAACGGCAACCTGGGTGTCGGGCGCAACCTGGATCAGTTGCCCGTCAAACCCCCGGTAATCGGACGCCACGCCGACGAAGCGGCAAAGTTCTGCAACCCAATTTGTCATGGTGCGCTTACCGTGCCAACAAACAGTGATACTGAGTGGGGCGACGCGAATTGACGAATTCTGTCAACAACATCAATAGGGGCTGCCTCGGGTTTGGCAGTGTCAAGCACGCGCTGCCACACCAGACCCGGTCCCGGATCGGGCAAAATCAGTTTCTTGGGCTGTTCGTCCCCGTTGACCACAATCAGAGCGGTTCCCTCAGGAGAAAACGAGCCTTCCGCCTCGCCACGCAATTGAAGACAAAACCCGTCCAACGACGGATCTCGCCAATTTAGCGTGCCGCCGTCCAGGCCGGACCAAGAGACGTCAGGCTTGCCATCATCCCTGACACGCCCATGCAGGAACCGGTTTTGGCGCAAAAGGGGAATGTCGCGCCGCAGCGCGATCAGTTTTTGCGTGAATGCCAGCAGGTCACTGTCAGCCGAATCCCAGTTGATCCAGCTGATTTCATTGTCCTGACAATAGGTGTTGTTGTTACCGCGTTGCGTTCGACCGATTTCGTCCCCGGCCAGCATCATGGGCGTGCCTTGCGAAAGGAATACGGTGGCTAGCAGATTGCGTATGCGCAGGGCGCGGCGCTCAAGAATTGCTTGGTCGCCCGTGTCCCCCTCAACTCCGCAATTGTCTGAGAGATTGTGACCATGACCATCTTTGTTGCTTTCGCCATTGGCCTCGTTGTGCTTCTCGTTATAGCGCGTCACATCGGCCAACGTGAATCCGTCATGCGCCGCGACGAAGTTGATAGAGCTTGTGGTCCGGCGCCCCGGTCGATCGAACACGGATGCTGTTCCGAGGAAGTTGCCCGCAAGCTCTTGTGCGGAATGTGCGTCCCCGCGCCAGAACCTGCGTGTGGAATCGCGAAATTTGTCATTCCACTCGCCCCAGTCAGCAGGAAAACTGCCAAGCTGATAGCCGCCAGGCCCGATGTCCCAGGGTTCGGCAATCAACTTGCACCGGCTTAGCACCGGGTCCTGGCGAATGGCGTCAAAGAACCCACCGTGCAGGTCAAACCCGTGATGTTCACGCCCCAAAACCGTGGCCAGATCAAACCGAAACCCGTCGACGCCCATGACCGTCACCCAGTATCGCAGTGAATCCAGAACAAGGCGCAACACAAAGGGATGGTTGATCGCAAGCGTGTTCCCGCAACCCGTGTCATTCACATAATAACGCGCGTGACTTGCCTGAAGATTGTAATAGGCCTTGTTGTCCAGCCCTCTGAAAGACAGGGTCGGTCCGCGGTGATCACCCTCGGCGGTGTGATTATAAACCACATCAAGGATCACCTCGATTCCTGCTGCATGCAGCCGATCAACGGCCTGGCGAAACCCATCTGCCCCGTTCGGGCCAAAGTAGCGCGGCTCAAGCGCAAAAAAGCCCAGTGTGTTGTAGCCCCAATAGTTGGTCAGCCCGCGATCCACCAGAAAACCGTCATTGAGAAAGGCATGAACCGGCAGCAACTCCAAAGCGGTCACCCCAAGCCCTTTCAGGTGTGCGATCACAGCATCGCTACCCAGGGCCTCATAGGTTCCCCGAAGCTCTGCGGGCACGTCGGGATGCAACTGGGTCAGGCCCTTGACATGGGCCTCATAGATGACCGTCTCATTCCAGGCTCTAAGCGGTGCAGGTGCCCCTGACCAAGGGCGTTCAAAGTCTGGCACAACCGACTTTGGTACAAATGGCGCGCTGTCGATTTGACTAGGGTGCGTATCATGGCCCGAAGGGTCATACCCCAGCATTTCCTTGCCCGAGGACCAATATCCACTGAATGCCCGTGCGTATGGGTCAACCAGCAATTTACTGGGGTTGAACCTGTGGCCACGATCGGGTTCATACGGCCCGTATGCGCGATATCCATACAACGCTCCGGGCCTCAGGCCGGGCACATATCCATGCCAAACCGGACCCGTGCGCTCTGGCAACACCAGCCGTGTCGCCTCGCGTTGCCCGTCGGGGCTGAACAGGCACAGTTCAATCTTCGTCGCGTTTTCCGAGAACACAGCGAAATTGACCCCCTGCCCGTCGTAAACCGCACCCAGCGTGGCGTGATCTCCTGCGGTAATGCTCAAGATGGGCGTATTGTCCTGCATGCCGGATTAACTCTTCTGTAGCGCTCTGTAGGCGTCGGCCATGCGCTGCGCTGATCGGTCCCACCCGACCGGGTGTTTCATTGCGTTGCGCTGTGTTTTCTGCCAAGCCTTTATATCTTCGTACAATTCCATCGCACGGAACAAAGCTTCTTTCAAATTTTCCGCACTGACGGGTCCGAATTGAAAACCTGTTGCACAGTCGGCGACAAGCGCTGCTGCGTTTGCGTCAATGACCGTGTCTGTCAGACCACCCGTGCGCGACACAACTGGCAGCGTGCCGTAACGCATTGCGCACAGTTGTGTCAGCCCACAAGGTTCAAAACGCGAGGGTATCAAAGTGGCATCCGCCCCGGCTTGGATCAAATGCGCGAGGTTTTCGTCAAAGCCGAATTCAACACCAACGCGATCCGGATATCGCTGGGCCAGATCACGAAACCCGCTTTCCAGTCCCGCGTCGCCCGAGCCAAGCAGAACAAAGGAAGCCCCTTTATCCAGAACAAAGGGCAAGGCTTCCAACGCCAGATCAAGACCTTTCTGCCCGGACAGTCGGCTGATAACCGAGAATAGTGGCCCCGTCCTGTCGGCCTCCAGACCAAAACGTCGGAGCAGTGCCTGTTTGTTTTGATTTTTTTTGGCCAAAGTGCGGCTGGAATAGGTTTGCGCGATCGCAGGGTCATTGGCGGGATCCCAGACCTGAGTATCGATCCCGTTAAGTATGCCCGACAGGTCGGCGTTGCGCGCATTCAGCACACCTTCCAGCCCCATGCCAAACTCCGGCGTAAGCAACTCGCGTGCATAGGTCGGGCTTACAGTCGTTATTTGATCTGCCGCCATCAGACCGCCTTTGAGAAAGCTGATCTGCCCGTAATACTCATAACCGCTCTGTGTAAAGCCTGCCGGATCAAGGTTCAGCGCCCCCATCATCGTTGCGGGGAAATTGCCCTGAAAGGCGATGTTGTGGATGGTCAGAATACAAGGCGGTGTCGCTGCGCCGCTTGCTCGCGCGTAGACTGGCGCAAGGCCAGCTTGCCAATCATGCGCGTGAAGCACGTCGGGCAACCATCCGTCGATCCCAGCGCGCCCAATCTCTGCACCCAGCCAACTAAGCAGGCCAAACCGCAAATGGTTGTCCTCCCAGTCCAGACCGGCTTCGTTCAGGTATATTTGGCCGGGACGGTCATAAAGGTGCGGCGCATCAACCAAAAGCAAGCTGACGCCACTGGCTTTTTTTGCCAGAACCCGCACAGGCCCGCCAAAAACCGCGCTTGCATTCATCACTTCCCTGGCGCCTTTCGCAAGATGCGCGATTTGGCGGTACAGCGGCAGCAGAACGCGGCATTCAACATCATAATCACCCATGACCCGGGCAAGCGTGCCGACCACGTCGGCCAGCCCGCCGGTTTTGACAAAGGGTGCGCATTCAGACGCGATTGAGAGTTGCTTGAGGGTCATGGGTCCAGTTTGTCGATCATGGGTTGAGTGATAAGGCATACGCCATTTTCCGTCCGACGGAAGCGCGCCGCATCTTTTTTGGGGTCTTCTCCGACAACAAGCCCCTCAGGGATGCGAACCGAACGGTCAATTACGACATTCTTGAGCCGCGCACCGCGCCCGATATCGACGTTGGGCAAAGCCACCACACCATTGAGTTCGGAATAGGAGTTTGCACGTACGCCAGTGTGCAACAGACATTGGTTCAACTGCGCCCCGGAAATAACACATCCACCAGCGACCATAGAGGATACAGCAAGGCCGCGCCGATCGTCTTCGTTATGGATGAACTTTGCCGGCGGTGTCAGTTCGGAATACGTCCAGATCGGCCAAGACTGGTCGTAGAGATCAAGCTCTGGTTGAAAATCAGTCAGATCAATATTGGCCTGCCAGAAGGCATCGATCGTTCCCACATCGCGCCAGTAGGCTTTTTGCTCATGCGAACTGGTCACGCAGGACCGACTGAACGGATGGGCAAAGGCATTGCCCTGCGCCACCAGCGCTGGGATAAGGTCATGGCCGAAGTCATGCTCAGACGTCTCCGACAAAGCGTCCTCACGCAGGAGGTTGATCAGGAATTCGGTTTTGAAAACGTAGATACCCATGCTCGCCAGAGACTGTGTTTCATCGCCGGGCATCGCGGGTGGATCAGCGGGTTTTTCGACAAATTCCAGAATCCGGTCTTTGTCATCTACGGCCATAACACCAAATGCGCTGGCCTCGTCGCGCGGTACTTCGATGCATCCCACCGTGACATCAGCCCCGGTCTCGACATGCTGCTTCAGCAACAGCGAATAGTCCTGCTTGTAAATATGATCGCCCGCAAGAATAAGTATGTATTTGGGTGCATAGCCCTCAATAATATCTATATTTTGCGTGACTGCATCAGCAGTTCCCAGGTACCAGTGGCGTTCATTGACACGTTGGGATGCTGGAAGAATGTCCAGTGATTCATTGCGCTCGGCGCGAAAAAAACTCCACCCGCGCTGCAGATGACGTATCAGGCTGTGTGCCTTGTATTGCGTCGCGACACCAATACGGCGAATTCCTGAATTCACGGCATTGGACAGTGCGAAATCGATAATTCGGGTCTTCCCGCCGAAGTAGACGGCGGGCTTGGCACGAATGTCAGTCAGTTCTTTCAGACGACTGCCCCGTCCCCCCGCGAGAACAAAAGCCATGGTTTCCCGAGCAAGCCGATGCGTAGAGATAGTCATTCCAGAGTCCTCCCGAACTGACGCCGAATCGCCGCCATGAGTGAATCGATGTGTTGTTACCTGCATGCCGAAACCGATCCCCTCAGTCAATAATTAAATCACAGAGATTTAATTATTGACACAAGCCAGCGCCTCAGCCAGTTTGGCAAAAACGCTCAGTCCGGCACTGTCTATGGGGACCTGATGGAACACGACCCAAGAGTTATAGAAGAAATCGCAGAAACAGACGTCGCAGCACGCGGCTCAAACCAAAGCGGCATGCGCGCCTATAACGAGCGCCTGGTTCTGTCACTGGTCCGTCAGGCCGGCGGAATGGCCAAGGCCGAGATTGCACGCAAGACTGGCCTTTCCGCACAGACCGTGTCTGTCATCACCCGGTCACTTGAGGCAGATGGGCTGCTGGAGCGCCGCACGCCTGTCCGCGGCAAAATCGGGCAACCCTCCGTACCCCTTGGCCTTGTGAGAGATGGCGCCTTTTTCTTTGGTCTGAAAGTTGGCCGGCGCAGCCTTGAACTGGTTCTTACTGATTTCCTGGGCGACGTGAGGGAAAGAGTGTCTGTAGACCACCCCTACCCGACGCCTGATGGCGCGGTGACGTTCGCAAGAGATGCGATAGAACAGGTGTTCAATCGGATGCAACCGGATCATCAGGGGCGAATAGGTGGGCTTGGGATTGCCCTGCCGTTTCAGCTTTGGGATTGGGCAGCAACACTTGGTGTTGAGCCTTCAAAGATGGATGACTGGCGCAATCGGAACATCGCTGCAGAAATTGGCGAATTATTTGAATTTCCTGTGTATTTGCGCAACGACGCGTCAGCTGCATGCGGCGCGGAACTGGTGTTCGGCGATGCCGGTAAACCCCGAGATTTCCTGTATTTTTTCGTCGGCTTCTTTATCGGTGGCGGGCTGGTTCTCGACAACACGCTTTTTACAGGCTCTACCGGGAATGCCGCAGCTTTGGGTTCGCTGTGTGTGCCCGCTTCCGACGGCCATTTGCGTCAACTCGTCGAGATCGCCTCATTGGCGACATTGGAGAACGCTGTAATTGCCGAAGGACATGCGGCAGCAATGCCCTGGAATTCTCCGGTAGACTGGAGATTGCCGGAAAACACGTTAGAGACATGGCTTGCTGATGCAGCACAGGGGATCGGCCATGCGATCCTGTCATCCGTTAGCGTGATCGACGTGAACCACGTTCTGATTGATGGGTGGATGCCAGACTCGGTGCGCTCTGAACTGGTCAATCGCGTGCGATCGTATGTGTCCCGGCAATCAGCAGCCGGCATCCTGACCCCGAATGTACAGAAAGGGACAATTGGGCCTGACGCACGCTCGCTCGGCGCGGCGAGCCTGCCTTTGTCCGAACGCTTCCTTGTCGAAAGCAAAGCATTTCTGAAAGGTTCGACCTCATGATCCTCTGCTGCGGTGAAGCTCTTATCGATATGATTCCAACACCAAGCAATGCCGGCCCGGATGGTTTCGTGCCGCATTCGGGTGGCGCAGTGTTCAACACGGCGATAGCTCTGGGACGGCTTGGGGTGCAAACGGGGATGTTGACCGGGCTATCCGGTGACATGTTTGGTCGGCAACTATCCGAAGCTCTGAAGGCCAGCCATGTAGACACTTCTCACGTGATTACGATGGAGCGCCCGACCACATTGGCATTCGTACGCTTGCAGGATGGGCATGCAACCTACGAGTTTTATGACGAGAACACTGCTGGACGAATGCTGACGCCTGAGGATCTGCCGGTCCTGTCCCCCGAAGTTTCATCTCTCTATTTTGGAGGAATTAGCCTGGCCTGCGAACCGGGTGCGAACGCCTATGCAGCATTGCTTGCACGTGAAGGCAAGAAACGCGCTGTTATGCTCGACCCGAATATCCGTCCACAATTCATTCAGGACATACAGTCCTACCGGGACCGGTTGAACCGGATGATGAGTGCAGCAGACATCTTAAAAGTCTCGGACGAGGATCTGAACTGGATTGTCCCATCGCCGCTGTCGCTGAACGAAAAGGTCGAGCTGGTCTTAGAGATGGGCCCCAGTGTCGTCATTCTCACGCGCGGCGGCGAAGGTGCCACTGGGTTTCTGGCAGACGGGACTGAGATTACCGTGCCTGCTCTCCGCGTCGACATCTGCGACACTGTTGGTGCGGGTGATACATTCAACGCAGGGTTTTTGGCGAAGTTGTCGGATTTGGGAGCGCTTCAGAAATCCAATCTTAAGTCAGTGACACTCGAAACTCTCGCGCATGCGCTCGAGCATGGAGCAAAAGTTGCCGCCGTCACGGTTTCCCGAGCTGGTGCCAACCCCCCTTGGGCAAACGAGTTATGATCGTAACCGGGAAACTTTTCGCGGCAAATTGTTAGCGCTACCGAAAAGTCGAATCACAAGATACCGTCACAAGATTGATGCCATAGAAGCGGAAAAAGACACATGACTGACTGCTGGAGCAAACTAAAAGAGAACTTTTCGGCTGCGAAAGATCGAAGCATCTACTCGCTCTTTGAAGATGCGGCTCGAATGGATCATTTCTCGACTGAAACAGATCAGTTTCTGCTCGATTTTTCCAAGACCAATATCGATCACGAGGCCCTCATGCTAATGATCAGATTGGCCGAAGAGACTGAAGTGGCCGGTAAGCGCGACGCCATGTTTGCAGGACAAAAGATAAACACAACCGAAGATCGGGCAGTCCTGCACACCGCCTTACGCGCAAGGAATACGGCACCATTAATCGTTGATGGTAAAGACGTGCGACCCGGAATCGAAGCAACGTTGTCCAGAATGGAGAGCTTTTGCCGGGCCGTCCAAACCGGCGCAATTTCAGCACCGGGCGGCGAACGGTTCACAGATGTTGTCAACATCGGGATTGGCGGCTCCGATCTTGGCCCCGCAATGGCAACACGTGCGCTGAGCCCTTATCACATTGGGCCACGGTGCCATTTCGTATCCAACGTCGATGGCGCAGATGTGACAGACACTCTTTGTAGTCTGGATCCACGACGCACACTGGTGATTATTGCCTCAAAAACATTCACCACCATTGAAACCATGACCAATGCCAATTCAGTTCTCAGGTGGTTGAGGGCAGGCGTTGGTGACAGTGTCGGCGGCCATTTGGCAGCGGTTTCCACCAGTCTCGAACGCACGGCGGAAACGGGAATCGATCCCACGCGGGTTTTTGGTTTCGCAGACTGGGTGGGTGGCAGATATTCGCTTTGGGGGCCGGTGGGCCTACCGATCATGATGGCGATTGGTGCCAAGAGCTTTCGCCAATTTCTTGCGGGCGGCCGGGCGATGGACTTACATTTCCAAACCGCACCTTTCGCGCGTAACCTGCCGGTCCTTCTGGGCCTGGTTGGGATTTGGCACCGAAACATATGCCAGTATTCGTCAAGAGCCATTCTGCCATATGATGAGCGTTTGGCTCGCTTGCCCGCGTATCTGCAGCAATTGGACATGGAAAGTAACGGCAAGCGTGTCACGATAGACGGCAAAGAATTGGACCATGCCTCAGGCCCCGTTGTCTGGGGCGAGCCGGGAACCAACGGGCAGCACGCGTTCTTCCAACTTTTGCATCAAGGAACCGAAGTTGTTCCTGCTGAATTCCTGATCGCGGCCGAAGGGCACGAACCCGCTTTGCAAGAGCACCATGACCTTCTTAAAGCGAATTGTCTTGCGCAGTCCGAGGCGCTTATGCTGGGTCGCACGTATGATCAGGCGCTGGCGATTGCCCGAAATCTGGGCTTCGGCGGCTCAGAACAGCACATTCAGGCGGCTCAGCGGGTTTTCCCCGGAAATCGGCCCTCGATCACGCTTGCGTATCCCAAATTGACACCTTTCGTCCTGGGGCAGATCATTGCTCTATACGAGCATCGCGTGTTTGTGGAAGGTGCTGTCTGGGGTATCAACTCTTTTGATCAATGGGGCGTCGAGCTTGGCAAGGAGCTCGCCAAAACGCTTTTACCTATGGTTCAAGGCGCCACCCCAGAGGGAAAAGATGCGTCGACCTGCGGGTTGCTGAAAAAACTAACCGTCTGAATGCAGATTTGTCTGACGCGATTACAATCATCCGCCTCGGATCACTTTAGACGCGAACGGCATGTTAGCTTCTGAACATGGTCTGCGCTGACTGGGCGGTTGCAAGCGCAGCAATCGTTATTCGCTCCACAGTGTTTGAACTGGGAAGATGCGGACAAAACTGCCTGTGCTCGCATCAATCCCAATGACATCTTTCAAAAGAGGGTCCTAAATTAGCGCTGGTCAACCATGGACTAGGACGACCTGTCGGTGCTTAGATCGAGTTGGGGGGAATACAATGGCAAATCCAAACAACTCGTTCGATGTGATCATAGTCGGGGCTGGCAGCGCCGGATGCGTGTTGGCCAACCGCCTGAGCGAAGAGCTAAACCGTAGGGTTCTTTTGCTCGAAGCTGGTGGGGACGACGACGATCCTCGCATATCGACGCCGGCGACTTTTGGAGCCCTGCCCAACACGCGGTTCGACTGGGGATTCCGCACCGGGCCTCAAGAGCACCTTTCACGGCGTCAAATCAACTACCCGCGCGGTCGCTGCATAGGCGGCACGGGGTCTATCAATTACATGATCTATCTGCGCGGTCACCCCTCGGACTACGACACATGGCAACAGCTTGGGGCGACGGGCTGGGGCTGGCACGATGTCTTGCCCTATTTCTGCAAGGCCGAGAACTGGCAAGCCCCCGGCCAACCCGATTTGCATGGAGACGCAGGCCCTTTGACGGTTACCGGGCAGACCGAGCGATCCCCCTTGACCGAGGTTTTTTTGGCAGCCAGCCAGCAGGCGGGCATCCCGTTTAACGAAGACCTAAACAGCCAGAATATCGAGGGTTGCGGCTATTTTCCCGCGACCTTGTTCAACAATAAGCGTGGGAGCACAGCGCGGACATATCTCAAACCCGCTCTCAGCCGGCAGAACCTAGTAGTCGTAACCGGCGCAACGGTGCTCCGCCTCAATTTGGATGGCAATCGCGTCACGGGGATTAGCTATCTCTGTGATGGCGAGGTGCACAGCGCAACAGCTCAGGAAACTGTTCTTTCAGCCGGGTCTGTGGGGTCGCCGCATATCCTTCAGGCCTCAGGGATTGGCCCCGCCAGCGTGCTGGAAGCGGCAGGCGTAACGGTCCGCCACGACCTGTCGGGGGTCGGGGAAAACCTACAAGACCATCTGCATTACCGCAGCAGATGGGAGATCGACGAACCGCTTACGTTCTTTGGGCGCTCTGCGGAGGATCTGACCAAAGCCCAAAGCCAGTTTGAACAGGGGCGCGGGCCGCTCACCACCAATCATTTCGAATCCGGTGCATTTTTGCGTTCGAATCCGGGGGCCGAAGCGCCCGATATCGAACTGCTGATGATCCCTTATTACATCAGCTTGGGCGCGCCTGAGATGCGCCCACCAGACAGACATGGCTTCACCATTTCAGGCTTTCCCACCCGGCCAAAAAGCACGGGCCGCGTTGCCATCGTGTCGGACAATCCTTTGGACAGACCGATGATTGATCCGGGCTACCTGAGTGACCCAGCGGACATAGACCTCATGCTGGCTTGCATCCGAGAAGCGCGGCGGATCGTGTCCCAACCCGCCTTCAAGGAACTTGGGGTAAAGGAGATATCGCCAGGGCCAGACAGTGTCAGCGACGCCGACCTCATTTCGGACATCCGCGAGGTGTCTTCGACCTCTTGGCATCCAGTTGGCAGTTGCCGCATGGGAGAGGACGACAAGGCGGTCGTTGCCCCTGATCTGAAAGTGCACGGTCTCGAAGGCCTCAGCATTGCAGACGCCTCGGTCATGCCGCGAATGAACACGGGACACCCGAATGCGCCGACAATAATGATCGGGGAAAAAGCCGCGGATTTGGTTATGGGGCGTAGCTAACTGAACATGGTTCTAGCGTTTGCCGACTTCGTTGAGCGAGGATGCAATTTAGGCTCGACTTCAACTCGACAAGAAGCAGAGGTGAATTCGGTTCAGCCCAGGATCGAAACGAAAGCAGCCATCCGGCGGGTTTCAGCACCTCTGTAGGTCTGGGCTCCCTCGTTGAATCCGCTGCGCTTTGTCCGAACGGCTGGTGTGAAAAACGTCCGTTCTCCAAGCAACTTGGCGGAGTCAGACGAGGGCGCGGATCTACTGAAATTTCTTGTCCTGAAATCACAATAGGAAATCTACCTTCATCACTTAGACAACGCGATGGGAAGACAGACTATTGAAATCGTATCGTAAGTCCAATTCTCACCTAATTTGTTCCGAAGCGGATGATTGTAATCGCGTTGCAGATATTTTGATCTCATTCGCAAATAACGTGAGTTTGGGTTTCCGGACAGCGTCAAAAAATTCGAGCAAAAACTCGGGACGTTTTCAATTCGAGCTCCAGATAAATGCATTTCTCAACACGTATCTGGGTCAAATGCAGTCAGACTACCAGAGGAGTTGAGTACGCTTGACAACCCCAAGCTTTCATCTTTAAATTTACCAAAAGTTAACGCGCGCAACTTTATAATTTGGTTTGGGGAAAATGGCACAGCGAAAGATTCGTAATATGGAGGAATTTGCTGCAGTCAGCGGGATTTCCCGCCCTACTGTGTCAAAATACTTCAACGATCCCGAAAGCGTGCGTGCGTCGACACGGAAGAAAATTGAGACGGCCTTAGAAGAACACGATTACCACCCAAATGTGTTCGCGATGAACCAGAACCGGCGCAGAACGAAGAATATCGGGGTTGTCGTGCCAAATCTGGCAGACCCGTTCTTTTCGGAAATCGCACGTCGCGTAGAACTTGCCTGCATCGAGGCTGGTTACAGCCCCATCCTGCTCAGCTCACACGGCAACCCCGAAATGGAGCGCTATAATCTCAACTCGCTCCGGTCCCTAAAAGCTGCTGGTGTCTTGCTTGCGCCGTTTGGACGCCTGTCGGAAAAAGACGCGGTCAAGGCCTTTGAGGCCGACTTTCCGCTGGTGCTGTTTGACGCCAATATCAATGGTGTTGGTCAGGCATTTGTCGGCACCAACAATGCCCAAAGCATCGACCTGATGGTTGAATACCTTTGTCGAAGCGGCGAGCCGCCATGTTTTTTCGAAATGAAATCTCCAACTAATCCAAATGCCAACAAGCGCCGGACGGCGTATATCGAAAGTATGGAGCGGCACGGCCATAAACCGCATATTTTCCAAGCCAACGGCAAAGGATGGAATTTTGAGGAAATCGGTAGAGACGAGGGAGGAAGATTTCTGGCCGAGAACGCATTTCCAACCAACACTGTTTTGTGCAGCAATGATCGCCTGGCCATCGGCATGTTGTCTGCCGCCTATGGCCTTGGGATGCGCGTCGGTCAGGGCGCAGGCTGTCACATCAGGATAGCTGGTCATGACGACCATCCGTTTTCCCGCTTCACCTGCCCGCCATTGACGACGATCGCACAGGATTACGAGGCGATCGCGAATCGCGCGGTACGTACTTTGTTTGGAATGCTGGAGGAGGATGAGAGCCTGCCAGAGCGGGAGGAAACGCTGTTTGAAGGTCGGTTGATCATGCGGGATTCTGCGTAAGATACTAAGAATGCTCTCGTTTATCTATTTCTTTACGCGCGTTAATTTATAATTGACTTCGCGTTGTATTATTGGCTAAGGTGTTATCCATCATCCAACTAGGAGGAAATTTGGGATGTCATTCAAACAAGCACTTTGCGCAGCGACGGCTATGACGCTTGTCACCGCAAGCGGCGCCTTGGCAGAAAACCTTGTCATCGCGACTGTGAACAACGGGGATATGATCCGTATGCAGGGGTTGACCCAGGATTTCACCGACAAGACCGGCCATACGGTTGAGTGGGTTACGCTGGAAGAAAACGTACTGCGTCAGCGTGTCACCACTGATATCGCCGCCAAGGGCGGATCCTTCGACATCATGACCATCGGCATGTACGAAACACCGATCTGGGGCGCGAACGGCTGGCTGGTTCCGCTCGACGATCTTTCGGCAGAATATGACGTCGATGACATCCTCCCCGCCATGGCTGGAGGCTTGAGCCATGACGGCACGCTGTATGCTGCACCGTTCTACGGCGAAAGCTCGATGATCATGTATCGCACCGACCTCATGGAGAAGGCCGGGTTGGAAATGCCGGCATCGCCCACGTGGGAGTTCATCCGCGAAGCGGCCGCCGCCATGACCGACCGTGACAACGATATCAACGGCATCTGCCTGCGCGGCAAGGCCGGTTGGGGTGAAGGTGGTGCATTCATCACCGCAATGTCCAACTCCTTTGGCGCACGCTGGTTCGATGAAGACTGGAACGCCCAATTCGACACCCAGCCTTGGGCAGACACGTTGAACTTCTATGTCGGCATGATGGAAGAATCCGGCCCGACCGGATATGCAACAAACGGCTTTAACGAAAACCTGAACCTGTTCCAGCAGGGCAAATGCGGTATGTGGATTGACGCGACTGTTGCCGCATCCTTCGTAACCAACCCCAATGACTCAGAAGTCGCCGACAGCGTCGGTTTTGCTTTGGCCCCGAACAATGGCCTTGGTAAGAACGCGAACTGGCTGTGGGCATGGGCGCTGGCCATCCCCGGTGGCACCCAGAAAGAGGACGCCGCCAAGCAGTTCATCGAATGGGCGACTTCAAAAGACTACATCGAACTGGTCGCCGAGAATGAAGGTTGGGCCAACGTGCCTCCGGGCGCACGTACCTCGCTGTACGAAAACCCGAATTACCAGGCGGTTCCTTTTGCTCAGATGACCCTGGATTCAATCCTGTCCGCTGATCCGAATAATCCGACCGTGGACCCGGTTCCTTATGTTGGTGTTCAGTTCGCAGCTATCCCGGAGTTCGCAGGCATCGCAACCGAAGTGAGCCAGGAATTCTCGGCCGTTTATGCCGGCCAACAGACTGTGGAAGAGGCACTTGCCAAGGCCCAGGCTCTGACCAACGACGCTATGGAAGCCGCAGGCTACCGTTAAGCGCGCTGCCCGGGGGTACACCTTCTCCCCTGTATTCCCGGGCCCTTTTTTCTCATTTATCCGCAGCTCCGTTTAAGATGGCCTAATGGCGATCAACAGAGGAGGTATGCCCCATGGCAACCCAACATTCCCGATCAGCGGCTCGCTTCATGATGGCGCCAGCGGTCATCTTGCTCCTCGGCTGGATGCTCGTACCGCTGATCATGACCCTGATGTTCTCATTCAAGAAGTACCTGCCCCTACGCGGTGGCGACCTTGGATGGGTAGGTTTCGAAAACTACGTCCGCTTTGTAAGTTCCAGCGCGTTCTGGCCATCGGTTGGGGCCACCCTGGCCATCGTTGGCGGCGTCCTGTTGATCACCATTGTCTTCGGCGTGCTCCTGGCAATCCTGCTGAACCAGCCGATGTGGGGACAAGGCGTCGTCCGCATTCTGGTCATCGCGCCGTTCTTTGTCATGCCAACCGTGTCAGCGCTGGTCTGGAAGAACATGTTCATGGACCCGGTGAATGGCTTGTTCGCCCATCTGTGGCGCTTTTTTGGAGCCGAGCCGATTTCGTGGCTGTCGGAGGCTTCGCTGCCTTCGATTGTCATGATCGTGTCCTGGCAATGGCTGCCCTTCGCCACGCTGATCCTGCTGACCGCAATCCAGTCGCTGGATGGAGAGCAGCTTGAAGCAGCTGAAATGGATGGTGCGCCACCATTGAAGCGGTTTGGCTACATCACTCTGCCGCATCTCAGCCGGGCTATTACGATCGTGCTTCTTATTCAGACGATTTTCCTGCTGGCAATTTTTGCAGAGATTTTCGTCACCACCGGAGGCGCCTTTGGCACCCGCACACTGACCTACCTGATTTTCCAGCGTGTTCTTGAAAGTCAGAACGTCGGTCTCGGATCCGCCGGCGGTGTCTATGCAATCATTCTCGCCAATATTGTTGCGATCTTCCTGATGCGCATCGTTGGCAAGAATCTGGACGCGTGAGGAGGAAAACATGGCCCGCGCAGTTACCCAACAACGCAAGATCATCAACACGGCCGCCGCTTGGGGCATCGGACTGCTGATCTTTTTCCCAATCCTTTGGACCATCTTGACCAGCTTTAAGACCGAAGCCACTGCAATTGCCGATCCACCGGTGTTCCTTGCTTTCGATTGGACGCTTGAGAACTACTCGGCAGTGATGGAACGGTCCAATTATGCCAGGTTCCTATGGAATTCGATTATCATCGCCGGCGGCTCGACCATTCTGGGTATCATCGTTGCGGTGCCCGCAGCCTGGTCGATGGCCTTCGTACCGTCCAAGCGCACTAAGGACATTCTGCTCTGGATGCTCTCGACCAAAATGCTTCCGGCAGTGGGCGTCCTGTACCCTATCTATCTGATTTGCATCAAGCTTGGCATCCTGGACAGCCGGGGCGCGCTGGTGATCATCCTCATGCTGATGAACCTGCCGATCATCGTCTGGATGCTGTACACCTACTTCAAGGAAATTCCCGGTGAGATCCTTGAAGCTGCACGGATGGACGGGGCAACGCTAAAAGAGGAAATCCTCTATATCCTCACACCAATGGCGATCCCCGGCATTGCTTCGACCTTGTTGTTGAACTTCATTCTGGCTTGGAACGAAGCGTTCTGGACACTGAACCTGACGGCAGCCAACGCGGCTCCGCTAACGGCCTTTATCGCCAGTTATTCCAGCCCGGAAGGCCTGTTCTTTGCCAAGCTCAGCGCTGCATCGACCATGGCCATTGCGCCAATCCTCATCCTTGGCTGGTTCAGCCAGAAACAACTTGTCAGCGGCCTGACCTTCGGCGCCGTCAAATAAGGAACTTGACCAATGGGACAAATCAAACTCAACCAAGTGACCAAAAGCTTCGGAGACGTTCAAGTCATTCCGCCTCTGGACCTCACAATTGAAGACGGCGAGTTCACGGTATTTGTCGGGCCTTCGGGCTGCGGTAAATCCACATTGCTGCGCCTGATTGCAGGGCTCGAGGACATCACCTCAGGCTATATCGAGATCGACGGAAATGACGCCACAAGCGTGCCACCCGCCAAACGCGGCCTGGCGATGGTGTTCCAGTCCTACGCACTCTATCCGCATATGTCGGTACGCAAGAATATTGCCTTCCCGATGAAAATGGCCGGGATCGATGAAGACGAGCAAAACCGTCGTATCGAATCTGCGGCGAAGGCGCTCAACCTGACGGACTACCTTGACCGCAAACCGGGTCAACTATCAGGTGGTCAGCGTCAACGGGTTGCCATTGGCCGGTCGATTGTGCGGGAGCCCGCAGCATTTCTGTTCGACGAACCTTTGTCCAACCTTGATGCTGCCCTGCGCGTTGGAATGCGGCTTGAAATCAGTGAACTGCACGAACGGCTCAAGACCACGATGATCTATGTTACGCATGATCAGGTCGAAGCCATGACAATGGCTGACAAGATCGTTGTTCTGCGCGCAGGTTTCATTGAACAGGTCGGCTCGCCGCTTGAGCTGTACCACAAGCCGCGCAATGAGTTTGTGGCCGGCTTCATTGGCTCGCCCAAGATGAACCTGATCAAAGGTCCTGAGGCGGAAAAGCATGGCGCCGCAACAATTGGCATCCGCCCGGAACACACGGATGTCAGCAAGACCGATGGCATGTGGAAAGGCGTCGTCGGTGTGGCCGAGCATTTGGGCTCCGACACCTTCATTCATGTTCATGACACCGGTCTTGCTGACATGGTCACCGTGCGGATTACCGGCGACATCGAAGCCAGGCACGGCGACACAATCTACCTGTCGCCCCAAATGGACCAACTGCACAAGTTCGACGCTCAGGGTCTGAGGATCGACTGATGCAATTGGCTGGCAAAACAGCCCTGATTACTGGTGCTGCCCGAGGGATCGGACGGGCCTTCGCGGAGGCCTATGTTAACGAGGGCGCGCGGGTTGCCATCGCCGATATCAATATCGATGGCGCCCGCAAATGCGCAGCTGCCTTGGGCAAGAACGCGCTCGGGGTGGCTGTGGATGTGACTGACCAGGCCAGCATCGACAACGCCGTAGCACAAACTGTGAAAGAGCTCGGTCAGATTGACATCCTCGTCAACAATGCCGCGCTTTTTACCGCCGCTCCTGTTGTCGAAATCGACCGCGACGACTACCAGCGCGTCTTTGACATCAATGTCGCCGGCACGCTGTTCACGATGCAGGCCGTAGCCCGCCACATGATCGAGCGCGGACAAGGCGGCAAGATCATCAACATGGCAAGCCAGGCCGGACGACGTGGCGAACCGTTGGTCGCTGTCTATTGCGCGTCCAAGGCAGCCGTGATCAGCCTGACTCAATCCGCCGGACTGAACCTGATCAGACACGGCATAAACGTAAACGCTATTTCTCCGGGTGTCGTCGATGGCGAGCATTGGGACGGCGTGGACGCTTTCTTTGCCAAGTACGAAAACAAGGCCCCGGGGCAAAAGAAACAGGAAGTCGGTGCCGCAGTGCCCTACGGGCGCATGGGCACAGCGGATGATTTGACGGGCATGGCCGTGTTTCTGGCCAGTGACGCGGCAGATTACATCGTCGCCCAAACCTACAACGTGGATGGTGGACAATGGATGAGCTGATCTCCCTTTCGAATGCGACACTCGATCAACTGGCTGTTGAACGTCCACGATATGATCGCACAACCCTGCAACCGGGCATCGTGCATATCGGCGTCGGCAATTTCCACCGTGCACATCAGGCATGGTATCTGCACCGCCTGATGCAGGAGGGCAAAGCCCTCGATTGGGCCATCATCGGCGCCGGCGTGCGCCCTTACGATGCCGCCATGCGCGAAAAACTTCTTGCTCAGGATTGCCTCACGACCCTGATCGAGCTTGATCCGGCAAACGTCTCGGCCGAGGTCATAGGTTCCATGATCGACTACCTGCCAATCGAAGAAGGTAGCGGGGCACTGATCCACACAATGGCGGACCCTGCCATTCGGATCGTCGCCATGACTGTGACAGAAAGCGGATACTACATCGATCCTGTTACCAAGGCGTTCGACTCCAACCATTCCGATATTCAGCACGACGCGGCCCATCCCGACGCGCCGCGCACGGCATTTGGTTCGATGGTGGCCGCATTGAGGCTGCGACGCGACGCAGGGCGTGGAGCATTCACGGGACTGAGCTGTGACAATCTGCAAGGCAACGGTGACATCCTGCGTCAGACTGTTGTGTCGTTGGCGCGCCTGTCCGACACTGACTTAGCTGAATGGATTGACGCAAACGCGACCTTCCCCAACTCGATGGTGGACTGTATCGCCCCTGCTACTGGCCCCAACGAGCTGGCGCTGGCCAAAGACTTCGGCATCGACGATGCGGCCGTTGTCACCCACGAAGCCTACCGCCAATGGGTGATCGAGGACAGGTTCTGCGCCGGGCGCCCCAACTGGGATGAGGTCGGCGCAACCTTCTCAGACGACGTGCATGCGTTTGAGACAATGAAAATCCGGATCCTCAACGCAGGCCATCAGGTCCTCGCCAATGTTGGCGAAATCTTGGGGCTTGGGACGATTTCCGAGTGTATGGGGCATCCTGTGGTTTCGCAGTTCTTCGGCAAAGTTCAAAGAACTGAAATCGCACCCACAGTCGCACCGGTTCCCGGGAAAAGCCCGGCGGATTATGTAACCCTTATCGAAAGCCGGTTCTCCAACCCGCGGATTGTCGACACAACCCGCCGGGTCGCGTTCGATGGCTCAGCACGCCATACCGGATTCGTGTTGCCGATCTTGCGGGATCAGTTGAAAGCCGGGCGTTCCGTTGAAGGCCTCGCGCTCGTCGAAGCGCTGTGGGCACGCATGTGCGCCGGAACGCGCGAAGACGGCAGCGTGATCGAGGCAAACGATCCGATCTGGGATGATTTAGCGAAAGCCGCCCAAGCGGCCAAATCAAACCCGACTGCCTGGCTGGACCAAAGCCGGATTTACGGCGACTTGAGGCAAGCCAAAACGTTTTCAGATGCGTTTTCGAAATGGCTGAACATGATTTGGCAGCATGGGTGCGAAGCCGCTCTTGTCGCCTACTTGGATGAGGCGTGATTCAACTCAGGGTTCAAAAATTGACCTGATTGCCCTCCTGCGTTTCGATTGATGCGTCCAGACCGAAAACCTTCGCCAGCTTCGCCATTCGGGCCTTTACGGCATCACTGTCGGGCACTTCTGAAGACTCTTCTATGACCAGGCGAAGGACATCCGGGTCCACAATGATCTTGGCGTGTTCGAGAATCTTCGGCACGCTTGCCGAAAACCGATGACCCAAAAGCAAAGCGCCTCCAAGAAATTCGGCTTTTCGTACTGCATTGGATGTCAATGTGTCGGTCGCCCTGGTATCCAGTTTCGCTGGCTTACCCCCATAACGCGCCATGACAGCAGTGGCCAGAAAAGCCCGTTCCGGGTGAGTAATTCCGATGAATGGAAATTGCAGGATGCGCAAAAAGCTCTCGGCGGCGCGTACTTTCTGGTGATCGCGCCAAGCGATATCGGTTAGCGCGCATACCGCCAGCCGAACGCGACGGTTATTTGGAATCTCGGCAGGGAAGAGGTTATCCGTCCACCGTGCCAACGCTTCGGAGAAGTCGGGAACACGGGCGTCGGGAAGGCCAGTGGCCAATGCCCCTTCAATGAGTGGATCACGATACTGCTCTTCCTCATCCAACTGTGCGTATAGCCAACCTTCCCGAAGACCGAGCGCAGAAAAGATAACTTTGTCGGATTTCAACCTTCGAAGTGCCCGCCACATCACCAGTGCCGAAGCCGACAAAGTCTCGACGCGCCGGCTTGGCACATCCGGGAGTTTCGCTATTTCTTCAGGTGACATTCGTGAGATCGATTTGGCCAGGTCCGAGACCGCTTCTGCCGGAAGTTCATAGGCGTGTACGACACTGATCGGCCAGTCGTTCATCGCTATGTGAATTCGCGCCAGAGCCCGCCAACCGCCGCCAACCGCATAAAAGGTCGAGTCAGTCAGCACCGGTGGAAGATTGTCCTTCAGAATGGCGTCGACGCGTTTTTTTGCCTCCTTGTAACTCTGTTGCATCATTGCCCGAACCGGCAATGCGCCCAAGGGCATGCTAACTCTGCGCTCTCCAACGCGGTCGCCAAGAATCTCCGCGATTTCGAGACTTCCACCACCAATATCCCCAATCAGTCCGCGCGGCTGAAAAAAACCGGATATCACGCCGTATGCCGCATAGGTTGCCTCTTCATCACCTGACAGGAGTTTTGGTGTGACACCTGTCAGTTTTTTGATTTTCGCGATCAGTTCCGGCCCATTCTTGGCTTTTCGCATCGCCTCGGTCGCAAGTATATCAACGCGTGTCACACCCATTGCTTCAGTAATTGCCTTGAAGCGCGCTATCGCATGCATTGCTCGGTCAATTGTTTCTTGTGTGAAATTGCGGTCGTCATCTAGGCCATCACCAAGTGCGACCAAGGATTTCTCATTAAACCGGGGGAATGGCGCGCGACAAAGATCATCATAGACAACAAGCCGAATTGAATTGGAACCCACATCGATGACCGCGTAATGCTCTGGTCGGCGCGCCAGAACTCTAGACGTATCAATCTCTATTGTTCTGGGGTCGAAATGGGCTGCACCCGATGTTCCGATTGGCATAATGGCGTTACTCCGCAGTCGATGGTCATGGAGTTTATCACGTTCTTCAAGTCTGCTTTCTGGAAGTTCACTCGTTCAGGGCAGCAAGCGACCGTTTGAGGCACACGCTTTGTAATTCTTCCTTCGCTTCCGGCGGGTGCGCGCCCGGAGTACTCAAATAACAACAGAGTTTGGAAACGGAGCATTGGATGGCAATAGCAAATCCCGTGATCGAATTCGACACCAGCACATCTTGAAGCAGCAATAGACGCAACAGCCTTAGATTGAATTTCTTCAAAGCACCGGGGATTGCTGCCGTCACGCGCTTCGAGCGTGCGTGCTCAGATTGATTGCCGGACTTGAAAAGCCTCAAGCAAGGAGTGTTCCTCATCGGTCTTCAAGCCTGTCAGCTTCCTTGGGCAATTGATGTGAGACAAATATGGAGACCCCTTTGAAGAGCCTCCTTTTTGGGCTGAATACGTAGGCCGGGCCGACCTACGTATAATGGCAGATTACTTCGCTCGAGGCTTCTTCTGAGTAGTCGCGGTCGAGGACCTTTTTGCCGCCGCATTCTTTGACGCAGTTGTCACTTTTGCTCCACGTGATTTGGCGGAAACCTTTCGAGTTGTTTTTACCTTAGGCAGAGCTGCATTCAGAGCATCTTCGGCTTTTAGCCAGTGCTCCTGTTCGCGCCCTTCAGGCTGACCGTCGTCCAGCCAAAAAAGGTATGCTGCTTCACGGATTTTGGATTCTTCAATTTTCTGTGTCGTCACGATTGTCTCCAACGTAGTCGATGGTAGAATTCGAGATGTTAGCGCTAGCAAATGCGAGCAAGTTAGCGTTTACACAATTAGCTTACGTAAGGGAAGCCAAAAGTTCTAACGTGTCGGAAAACCGTTAATGTTGACGGCACTATTGCAGAGTTTTGGCTACTCTAAATTTTGCGACACATCCAATATGTGCACAGTGACACAATCCCCTACCCACCTTACGCGCATAAGTTCTCCGTTCGTTCGCACGAGCCGGACAATACTGTCATTTTTATGCAGTGACCCCGAAACCAATCCGTTGCCCGGCGCGTTCGAACTGTCTTGGACTTTTTGGAGCAGATACTCAGTGAAGACCGCGGGATGTTTCTGCCGACATCCGAAACCTAAAGCGTGAATGCGTCCCGGAAGGCTTCCAGCGCGGCTTCCTCGTCGCCTTTTGCAAACGCCTCCATGCCGACAGGGCCGGAATAGCCTAAATCAGCAAGGGCATGCGCAACCGCCGCATAGTTGATTTCGCCCGTTCCCGGCTCGCAGCGGCCTGGATTGTCTGCCACTTGAACCTCCCCAACCCATGGCAGGCAAGCTTCACACCAGCGGATCAAATCACCTTCACTGATTTGGGTATGGTAGAGGTCCAGATTGATCCGCAGCTGAGGGCGGTTGACGGCGGAAACGAGGGACAGCACGGCCTCGGTTGATCCAAACGGGCATCCCGGATGGTCCAGCGGGTTCAGGTTTTCCAGCGTGTACGTCACGCCCTCTTCCTCGGCCATGTCACAGATGCGGTTGAGCGTATCGCGGGCGCGAAGCTCCATCCCGGGCGTAAACGTACCGTGGTGTGGGATCGGGATGCCACCATCGCCAAGCCCAGTGCCGTGTAGATTCAGACGGTCGACGCCCAACCTCTTGCCGACCTGCGCCGTCTCCCACGCCGATTTCAGCAGCATGTCCGCGCCCTCGTCGTCTGCCAGGCGCCCCTCGAGATATCCATTCATGATGGAGAAGTTTGCGCCGGTTTTCTCGAGTTTGTCGATGTCCCAGGCTGGCCAGTTCCATAGACCGACACCAAAGCCCATCTCGTGCAACTTGGCCGCGCGCCATTCGATCGGTTTGTCTTGCCAGAGCATCTCTGCACAGGCAGCGAGTTGAAAAGGTGCAGTCATCTTAGGCGTCCCGTTCCATGATCCATTCGACCTCTGGAGCAGGCACGAAGCGCCATTTGCGCTGCGGGCCGGCCATGACGTTGAGGTAGTACATCTCGAAGCCGTAGGGCGCGCCGCAGGGGTGGTGGCCGCGGGGGACCAGGACGACGTCGCCATCGGATACCGCCATCGTTTCATCGAGGCCCCCATCATCAGTGTAGACGCGTTGGATGCCAAAGCCTGAAGCCGGGTTCAGGCGGTGATAGTAGGTCTCTTCCAGATAAGTGATGCGCGGGAAATCATCTTCATCGTGGCGGTGGCTGGGATAGGACGACCAGTGGCCTGCTGGGGTGAAGACCTCCGTGACCAGCAAGCTGTCGCAATAGTCTTCGTTTTCCATCGCGATGTTGTTGATGTGGCGCGTGTTGGTGCCCTTGCCGCGTTCGGTGAGCATGATGCCATCGGGGCCGATCCGGCGCGCCTCATGCCCGCCCAGCCCCGGTGCGGAACAAACAGCGATGACACAATCGGTTTCGGCCTTGGCCTCCCACTTGGTGCCGTTCGGAAGGTAGAGGCAATGTGGCGGGGTTTTCTCGAAGACGTTCATCCGGTCGCCCAGCACGCCCCAGTCCTGCCCGGCCCCACTGATCGTGGCCTTGCCTTCGACCATGACGAGGATGATCTCGCGGTCGCCCGTCGCCTCGGCTGCGGTGTCGCCCGCTTTCAGGCGGTAGAGCGAGAAGCCGACATAGCGCCAGCCCGCGCTTTCCGGGGTGATCTCATGCACCTTGCCGCGGGTGCCGAAGGGTTTTCTGAGGAGGTCGGGCATGGGCTTTACTTCTCGATGTGCAGGCCGGAACGGCCGCAGATTTGGGTGATGTGGTCATAACCAAGCTTCGAGTATTCGAGGGGCGGTGCCTTGGCCGGGTCCTGTTCGGCCTCGACGACGATCCAGCCGTCATAGTCCATAGCCTTCAGCTTGTCGGTCACGGCCTGAAAGTCGATGCAGCCTTCCGGGTCGCCAGGCACCGAGTAGACTCCGGCTGCAACGCCATCGAGGAAGCTTTTGTCCTCAGCGCCCACCCAGTCCAGCACCGGCTGGCGCACATCCTTGAAGTGGACGTGGTGGACGCGATGACCCCATTTTTCGAGGACGGCGACGGGGTCGGCCCCCGCAAAGTGCAAATGCCCGGTATCGAAGAGCAGCGTCAGGTCCTCGGACGAGCTTTCCATCAGCCAATTGATGTCTTCGGCATCCTGAACCATCGCACCCATATGATGGTGGTAGCTGAGCACAACACCCTGATCCTTCGACCACTTGGCAAGTTCGGACAGCTCTTTGCCATATGCCATGACCTCATCCCGCGTCAGTTTGGGGCGCTGGCTCACGGGTTGGTCGATATTGCCCTGAATGGTGTTCGAACACTCGGCATAGACGATACAGGGCGCATTAAGCGCAGCGAATTGTTCGACTTGCTGGCGAATCGCCTCCTTTTCATCGGCAAGCGAGATGCGCATCAGATCACCAGAACACCACCCTCCACAAAGCGCTACGCCATATCTGTCCAGATAGGCACGGAGGCCCTCCGTGTCGGCTGGCATACGGCGGCCTCGTTCGACGCCGGAATATCCGATCTTCGCCGCATCCTCCATCGCGCCTTCGGTGGTGTAGTCTTTCGTAAGTTCCGGCAGATCGTCGTTCTGCCAGGCGATCAGGGATATACCGATCTTCACACTCATCAATCTGCTCGCTGGGTTTGCTTGTTTTTGATGTAATTTTGGTGAGCCGCATTCACCTCGGCTCGCTCGGAGACTTCCGGAACACTGACGTCCCACCATGTGCCGCCGAGTTCAGTGGACGGATAGGGATCGGTGTCGATGACGACCACATAGGGGCCGGTTATGCTGTCCCGCTTGGCTAGCGCTTCTTCCAATTCGGCAATCGAGGTAACCTTGACGGAGGTCGCTCCCATGGCTTCAGCGTGTTTGGCGAAGTCGATGTTGGAGTTTTCGCCGCCGATTGCGTGGTCCAGTAGATTGTTAAACTCTTCCCCGCCGGTGCCCATTTGCAGCCGGTTGATACAGCCATAGCCGCGGTTGTCGGTGACCACGACGGTGAAGCTGATGCTCATCATTGCCGCCGTCGCCATCTCGGAATTGGCCATCATGTAGGTGCCGTCACCGGCAAAGCAGATCACGTCGCGCTCGGGCTCAGCCATCTTGATGCCCAAGGCTCCAGCGATCTCGTACCCCATGCAGGAGAACCCGTATTCCATATGGTAGGACCCGGGGCGACCTGCTTTCCACAGTTTGTGCAATTCGCCCGGCATGGTGCCTGCAGCGCACATGGCGACGGTATTGGTATTGGCAGCCCGCTGCACCGCGCCGATCACCTGCATGTCGGTCGGAAGCACGTTGCCCTTCGGCGCGTCGGTCAGGGGATCCACCTTGGCGAACCAACCGGACTTGAGGCTTCCTGAGGGAACTGCACAGCGAAACCCTTCTATTGCCGCACTCAGTTCCTCCAAACCGACCCGGGCATCCGCCTGCAGCGGCATCGCGCCATGTTTGGTCGCATCGTAGGCCGCGACATTCAGACTAATGATTTTGCGTGACGGATTGACGAACAGACCCCAGGACCCGGTGGTGAAATCTTGAAACCGTGTGCCGACTCCCAAAACCACATCCGCCCCGGCGCAGACGTCATTGGCGGGTTCTCCCCCGGTCACACCAATGGGCCCAAGGTTCAGCGGGTGATCCCACGGGAGGGCTGACTTTCCGGCCTGTGTTTCCGCAATCGGGATGTTGTGGGTCTCGGCAAACGCCCGGAGCGCATCTGTGGCCTCGGCGTAGTGTACCCCGCCGCCCGCCACGACAACGGGCCATTTGGCGTTCTTTAGAACTTCTGCAACCCGGGCAAGTTCGCCCTCATCCGGACGAAGCCGCCGTTGGTGCCAGACCTGCGGGGCAAAGAAGCTTTCGGGATAGTCGAAGGCCTCGGCCTGCACATCCTGACAGAAGGCCAGCGTAACCGGGCCGCAGTCCGCCGGGTCCGTCATGGTGCGGAAGGCGCGTGGGAGGGCGGTCAGAAGTTGTTCCGGTCGCATGATGCGATCGAAGTAGCGGCTGACGGGCCTGAACGCGTCATTCACCGATACGGTCCCGTCGCCGAAATCCTCGACCTGTTGCAACACAGGGTCCGGGCCCCGGTTCGCGAACACGTCACCCGGCACCAACAGCACGGGCAAGCGGTTCACATGCGCCAGCCCCGCCGCCGTTACCATATTGGTCGCGCCGGGACCGATCGAGGATGTCACCATCATCGCCCGCTTTCGACGCAATTGCTTTGAATAGGCAATGGCAGCATGGGCCATCGTCTGTTCGTTGTGGCCGCGATAGGTCGGCAAAGCCTTGCGGCTAGCATAAAGTGCCTCGCCAATACCAGCGACATTGCCGTGGCCGAAGATGGCCCAGCAGCCCGCGATGAACGGCTCGCCGTCCTCGGTCAATTGGGCCGCGACATAGCGCACCATGGCCTGCGCGGCGGTCAAACGAATTGTCTTGCTCATGCGGCGTTCTCCATGGCTTGGGTCCGAGCCTTGTCCCAAATCTCGCAAAGGCGCTGATAGTTCTCGGCCATCTCGGTCACGGCTTCGCCATCCGTGATATGCCCTGCCAGCCAGTTGCGCGCAGCGTTTCCGAAAATCGTCCGTCCCACGGCGAAACCCTTGACCAACGGCTGCTTGGCGGCCAGCGCAAAACTTTCCGCCAGTTCGGCCTCAGGCGCGTCGAGACCCAGAACAACGATCCCACGCGTCCGGGGATCGTTGCGCTCGATCGCGGCAACAGCATTGACCCAGGCCACCTCGGATTTGAAGGGCTCCAGTTTCCACCAGTCGGGGAAGACGCCCGCGTCGTAGAAAGCCTGTATCAGCGTCGCCGAGGTCTGATCATCAATTGGACCGACCTTCGACGGGATAATTTCAAGCAGGAATTCCAGACCATTGCGCCGAGCTGCCGTGAAAAGCCGCTTTACACGCGCGATTTGCATCTTTGCGGTCTTATTGTCGTCATCCGGATGGCAGAAAACGAGCAATTTGACCACGTTATCCCGCGCCCATTCGCGCAAACGGCCCAGGTCCTCGCCCAGGTCCGGCTCAAATTCGATGGGCCGCGAGCCCGGCAGCTCGGTCGGCCGCCCGATCCAAAGCCCGGTCCCCGTGGCCTTGTGCAGCGCAGAGCGCCCGATCCGGTTGTCGCAGAGGATGCCATAGCCAGCGCGCCCTGCTTGGACTTTCAGCGCCGCCTCAAGGCAGAGTTCCTTGAAAGCCGCGCCCTTCTCTTTGGTGTAGCCGTCCATCTCTTCCAGTTGCAGCCGGTGGTCGAAGGCAAAGGTCTTCACCGAGGACCAGTCGCCCGCCCGGTTCGTCGCCCAGTGGACCTGCTCCAGTTCGGCGTCGTTTCGCAGATCAGGCCGCTTGATGCCGCGGTCAAAGAAGAACTGCAGTTCCTCCCAGCTTGGATAGGCGGGCGTGCAGCCGTGGCGGCTGACGGCAAAAGCCCCGCAGGCGTTGGCGTATTTGAGAGCGGTTGGCCAGTCCTCGCCATCGAGCCAGCCTTTCAGCAGACCGGACATGAAGCCGTCGCCAGCCCCCAGAACATTGAATACCTCGATGGGAAAACCCGGCCCTGTCTCTCCGTCATCAAGGCTGTCAGGAATATCTGCAGCAAAGGCCACCGCCCCTGCCGCACCGCGTTTGCAGACCAGCGTCGCGCTGGATACCGCGCGCACCGCGCGAAGCGCTGCGATGGTGTCGGTTGACCCACCGGCGATGTGGAATTCTTCCTCTGTGCCGACGATCAGACCAAACAGATGCAAAGTCGATCGCAGTTTGGCCGTGACCGCGTCGCTTTCAACGAACCGGCTCTCACCGTCGCCATGCCCGGCCACGCCCCAGAGGTTGGGCCGATAATCAATGTCGAGCGCGGTCTGCTGTCCGTTCGCGCGCGCAATCTCCAGCGCTTTGATCGTTGCCGCTTCCACCTGCGGATGGCTCAGGTGCGTCCCGGTCGCTACGACGGCGCGGGCGCGCTTGATGAAGTCGGGATCGATATCAGCCTCCGTCAGCCCCATATCCGCGCAATTCTCGCGATAGAAGATCAGCGGGAATTGCTCCTGATCCCGGATGCCCAATAGAACGAGGGCTGTCAGCCGCTCAGGGTCGGTTTTGACGCCCTCAGTGTTCACACCCTCGCGTTCAAGCTGCTCGCGAATGAACCGGCCCATATGCTCGTCGCCGACGCCCGTGATGACCGCGGATTTCAGCCCGAGGCGCGCTGTCCCGCAGGCGATGTTGGTCGGAGAACCGCCGATATACTTGTCGAACGACCCCATATCTTCCAGACGCCCGCCGATCTGCGCGCCGTAGAGGTCAACGGACGAGCGGCCAATGGTGATGAGATCGAGGTCAGACATGAGATGCATCCATAAGATTAGATTTCAAGATATGGGGCTGACCAAATTCCTTCAGTCAGCCCCATCACCATTCACTTCGACGGGGAGGAGCATGAATGGTATTGGGAGATACAGATCAGATTGTACCCTCAAGCGATCCTTCGAGTTGCGCCAGTTCCTGGCCGCCTGCCATGAGATCCTGCAACTCTTCAGGACTGATTTCGCCACGCTTCGCCGTTCCGAGGGTTTTGCCACGGTTGAGTACGGTGAAGCGGTCACCTACTGCGAGCGCATGACGTACGTTGTGACTGATGAAGACCACACCCACACCCTGCGAGCGCACTTTGTCGATTGTCGCCAGAACGTTCGATGTTTGCCGCACACCTAGCGCAGAAGTTGGTTCATCAAGGATCAAAACTTTGGCCCCGAAATACACCGCACGGGCAATGGCAACCGTCTGCCGCTCGCCCCCGGACAACGTGCCAACCGCCTGATCCGGGCCGCGCAGATTGATCCCCATCTTGCGCATCTCGTTCATGGTGATCTCGTTGGCCTTGTCCACATCGAACCGCTTGGCCAGACCGCGCCCCTTCGTCGGTTCGCGTCCCATGAAGAAGTTGCGCGAAACAGACATGAGCGGGATCATGGCAAGATCCTGGAACACCGTCGCAATGCCCGCCTCCATGGAGTCTCGCGGGGTGGCAAAACTCATGGGCTTGCCTTCGAACAGGATTTCTCCGTGCGTGGGCTGGTGCACACCTGACATCGTCTTGATGAAAGTCGACTTACCAGCGCCGTTGTCACCCAAGAGGCAATGGCACTCACCCGGACGAATGTCGAAGCTGACACCGGCAAGCGCGATGATGTTGCCGAAGTGCTTCTCGATGTCCTTCATCTGGACGATTGGTGCCACGTTGTCATTCACGTCGCCGTGGTGGAATTTGCTGTCTTCGGTCATATCAACGCTCCCCTGTGACGCGCTTGCGAATGGCATTGTTGAAGAGAACCGCGATCAGGAGCATGCCGCCCAGGAAGACCTGGAACCAATCCTGGTCAAAGTCGGTGTACGTGAGGCCGATCACCACCATGCCGAAGATGATCGAGCCGAAGAAGGCCCCAATGGCAGATCCGTAGCCGCCGGTCAGAAGGCAGCCGCCGATCACCGCGGCGATGATCGCCTCGAATTCCTTCTGGAAACCGCGACGCGCGTCGGTCGAGCCTGCGTCGATCACGGTGATGATGGCGACAAGCGCGGCGCAGCAAGCCGTGACCATGAAGAGCGAGATCTTGACCCGGTTGACCGGCACGCCGGAATTCGAGGCTGCGGTGCTGTCACCACCCGCCGCGAAGATCCAGTTGCCGGCGGGCGTGCGCAGCAGGATATAAGTTGCGACCAGCGCAAGAACGATGAACCACAAAATCTCAACTGGAATACCAGCAACCTTGGGAGCGCCATTCTTGAAAGTCTCGACCAGACCGCGTTCGGCCAGCCAGGCAAAGAGCCCCGGGAAGGCATCCCCGGAAAAAACAGGCGCGAGCCAATCGTTCTCGGTGGCATCGCGTACACCGCGCAACTGGGTGGAGCCACCAGACGCCCATTTCAAGCCGACGAGCGACAGACCGCGCAGGATGAAAAGAAACGCAAGGGTCACGATGAAGGACGGCAAGCCAGACCGGATCACGATGACGCCGTTGATCGCGCCTACAAAGGCCGAGAACAGGAAAGTCAGAGGAATGGCGACAACCAGGGGCAAGCCCCAAACCATCACGCAGACCCCAAAGAACAGCCCGGCGAAGGCAACCATCGATCCGATAGAAAGGTCGAACTCGCCGCCGATCATCAGCATCGCGGCGCCGATGGCGAGGATGCCAAGCTGTGCGGCGGGTGTCAGAAAGTTAATAATGCCAGAGGTCGTGAACATCGCGCTATCGGCGGTAATCACGAAGAAGATAGCCACCAGCACAACACCCGCGATGGCGCCAAGCTCAGGCCGTTTCATCAGGCGCGAGAGCAAAGGCTCCGCCTTGATCCTCTCGTCTGCCATTGAATTCGGTGTCGTGTCGCTCATTGGATTTCCTCCCCCTTTGGCTTGTGAGTGGCGCAAGCCTGCGCCACTCACTTTTGTTCTTTGCTAAAGGCTTAGCGGATGCCTTGAGCGGACAGCTCGATCACTTGCGCGGCCTTGTCGGCGGTGATCAGGTTCGGGCCGGAAGCCACGTCGCCACCCGGCATCAGGCCGTACTTGGCCTGCAACGCCATGATAGAGACGCCCATGTAGCCCTGCAGGTACTGCTGCTGGTCCAGAGCGAAGGCGGCATCGCCGTCAACGATCGACTGCAGGAAGCCAGCCGAAAGGTCGAACGTGGCGACATTCACGTCGCGGCCCGAAGCTTTCGCTGCAGCAACGGAAGGCTCACCAGCCGTGGATGCGCCCAGTGCCATCACGGTGTCGACGCTTTCGTCGGATGCCAGAGCAGCGGCAACCTTGGATTCGATTTCCGCCGGATCGTTGGTAGTCGGCAGAACCGTCACGGTGCCGCCGAAACCTTCCTCAAAGCCAGCACAGCGCTGGTCGAGAGAGATGTTGCCGACTTCCTGGTTCACGCAAAGCGCGTTCGTGCCTCCCATTTCGGCAAGCGCTGCACCAGCGGCGACACCTGCGTCATATTCGTCCTGGCCGACATGCATCGCCGTGCCCAGCTCTTTGCCCTGCGCACCACCGGCGTTGATGGTGATGACGGGGATGCCAGCCGCAATCGCACGTTCAACCGACGGCCCGAGCGCATCGGGGTCGGGGAACGAGATGATCAAGCCATCGGGCTCTTCGTTCACAGCAGCGTCGATCAACTGCGACATCAGAACCATGTCGAAGGTTTCGGGCGAGTTGTAAGACACGTTTGCGCCGGTATCGGCGGCAGCCTGATCGACGCCCGCTTTGACGACGGACCAGAACGCATCGTTTGCCTGACCGTGGACAACAACCGAGATGTCTTGGCCCACAGCTGGTGCTGCCACGGCGATCGCAGTTGCGGTGATGGCGCCTTTCATAAAAGTTTTCATTTGGGATCCTCCCCTGGTTTGTCTTTCACGCCGGTCACCCGGCGGCTCTTTCACGCGACTCCGTCGCGCATTTCGCATCGCCCAGAGAGGACGAGTGCCTCTTGTCAGGCCGCCTCCCCGCGACCCGAAATCTCAAGAATGTCTGCCATCGCGACCGGCTGTCCGGTCTTCGCCGACTGGGTTGCAGCCTCAGCCATGGCCAGTGCTGTGACGCCGTCGTGCAGGTTGACCGGCATCTCCGACTTGCCCTGAACGGCTTCAACGAAAGCGGCCCATTCGGCCTTGTAGGCGGGCATGTACCGTTCGAGGAAAAAGTATGTCGGTTTGGCGCTGTTCACGCCGGCCGTCGTGGATTTCACCAGTGTGTTCTCGAGCACATTCTGTGCCTGAAGCAGACCTTCAGAGCCCAACACCTCGACCCGCTGGTCATATCCATAGACCGCGCGCCGGGAGTTCTTGATCACTGCGATGCGACCGTCTGCATAAGTCAGCGTTACCGCAGCGGTGTCGACGTCACCTGCCGCGCCGATGGAGGGATCGACGATCGATGTCCCGATTGCACTTACGGACACCGGCGTATCGCCCATGATGAAGTTCGCCATATCAAAGTCATGAATCATCATGTCCCGGAACAAACCTCCTGAGACCTTGATGTACTCGACCGGTGGCGGAGCGGGGTCAAAAGACGTGATCGACAGCAACTCAGTCTTGCCGATCTCACCGGCGTCGATGGCGGCCTTGAGCGCGCCGAAGCTCGGATCGAAGCGGCGGTTGAAACCGATCATGATGTGTGACGCCTTGTCACCGACATTGCCAAGACAGGCTGACGCGCGTTCGAGGCTTAGGTCCACAGGCTTTTCGCAAAGGACCGCCTTGCCAGCCGCGGCGGCTGCTTCGATCAGGTCGGAATGTGTATCGGTCGACGTCGCGATAAGGACGGCATCAATGGAGCTGTCTGCGATGATCTCATCCGAGGATCGAACCTCGCAGCCATGGCTCTTCGCGAGAGCCTGGGCGCTTTTATCAAATGCATCCGAAACTGCGACGAGTTCGCTCTCCGGATGCGAAGAAATCGCCTGTGCGTGAACATTTCCGATGCGCCCTGCGCCGAGCAATCCAACCCGCATCCTGAGACCTCCCGATTCTCGTTTAAGAGGGAGCATCAATGATTTTGCACCCGCGTGCAAGAAATTTCTGCACGCGGGTGCAATTCTCTGCTAATCTTGCGTTGAGCACCGGACACGGATCGCTTGTGATTCCAAGAGTTTCGAAGACAGGGAGGTCGGCGAAAAAAATGAATGATCAGGGCGGCTCCATAACGGCAGATGACGTGGCAGCGCTTGCTGGCGTGTCCCGCTGGACAGTGAATCGCGCCTTTAAGAAGGACGCGTCAATCTCCGCCAAATCACGCGAAAAAGTCATGGCGGCAGCCGAGGAACTCGGCTATGTCCCGGATCTTCTGGCAACAAGCCTGGCCACTGACCGAACCAATCTGGTGGCACTTCTGGTCGATGACTTTGCCAACCCGCACAAGCTGATCATGATGGAACGCCTGACACGCATATTACGAAGGAACGGCTACGACACCCTGCTCGTCAACACGAGCGACGAAGAAGACGCTTCGGCCGCTCTGCTCAATGCAAGCCAAAGGCGGGTCGATGCGGCCGTTCTCATTGGGGTCAGTTTCAATGACCAAAGCCTTGAAACTGCGCTCGGGGCCAAGAGGGTCAAGAAACTGATCGTCTTTGCCCGGATGTCCAGCAATGACGAGACGATCTCGATCTGCTGCGATGATCGTGCCGCCATGACCGCGATTACGCAGCATGTCTTCTCGGCGGGCTATCGCAATCCGTTGTTTATCGCAGGCCCGCAATCTCAATCGGCACATCTTCAACGGAAGGAAACATTCCTTTCGCAATGGGAAAAGACCACCGGCTCACGTCCCAAATTTGCGTCGGTCGAGCGGTATGATCCCAAAATGGCATACGATCTTGTGGCTGAGTGGTTCCGGGATACACCAAAGTCAGAGCTACCGGACGTTCTGGTCTGCGAAAACGATGCGCTGGCTATGGGAGCGATTGATGCGATCCGCTTTGAGCTCGGTCTGCGCGTGCCAGAGGACATCGCTGTTACTGGTTTTGACAACGCTCCTCAAGCCTCGAGCCCGCACTATGAATTGACAACGTATCGCCAGCCTCTGACGGAAATGGCAGATGCGTTGGTGGATGTCCTTGAGGGCAAGAAACGCACCAAAAAGTTGAATGCATTTCTGGGAAACTTGATTATTCGCAAAAGCGCATAGGCCGCTCTTTGAACAAGTGCCTCAAAGGTGCCTGCCAGGCGCGCAGTCCGGCGCTCGAGATTGATCGCCGTAATATCGGCAGCTCGTGCCGCTGGATAACCCTTACAAGCTGTGACCGTCATCTTCATGGATGTGAATGGCCTGTTCTGGGGTATGGGCAATCTCTTGCACCACGGCGGCAATCTTGCTGTATGAAACTTGGTGCCGCTCACCGACAACGGCCTCAGCGCGCTCGTAACTGTCCGGAAGGATGTGTCGCAAACTTTTTGTCTGGATTTACGAGCCCGCAGGTTCCGACGTTAGTTCTTAGCGTATAGTTCTGTAACAGGTTTCAGCATGATCTCATTGAAGGGCTGTCATTTTCCAAAGGATGCGGTTTTGTACGCCGTGTATTTCTATTTGCGATTTACAGTGTCGTTTCGTGATTTGGAAGAGATCATGGCCGTACGCGGCGTGAATGTGGACCACGCAACTCTCACCAGGTGGGTCGTGAAATATTCACCAATAGTTGCTGAGCGAGCGCAATCGAAAAAACGCCCAACGCTGAGCTCTTGGCGCATGGACGACATACATTCGTGTTCGCGGCAAATGGATTTATCTCTATAGAGCCGTCGAGAAGATCCCGGCGCCATAAATAAGCACTTGGCGGCAAAACGCCTGATAACCGTCAAGGCTAAATATCTTTTTATGGAAAAGAGCCTGGATGCTTTCAGCGCTAGGCATGGGGTTAAGTGCCTTCAATTGTTACTGCTCGAGGACCAAGTCTTCCAAGTTCCATCTGGGTCAGCATTCTCGGGAGGAGTTGAAAATGCTGACCCAGTGCGTTGGCGCTCCCTGTTGATTTTTCGCCGCCGCTAGTACTGACCTACTCTGGGAGGAGCGAGAGCCAGTAATCCAGTTGTTGTTTCATGCTAAGTTCTCCTATTGTACCAATTGATACGAGCCTCCGAACGAATTAACTCATTCGCTTTGCATCAGCTTTTCCGCGTATTTGGGTATTTCAGTTCTAGAAATGCCGATTTCACAAAGCTGGGAATCGCTGAGCTGGGAAAGTGCCGACATCATCCGAGCGTATTGATAGGTCTTCAAAGAGGATTTTAGATGCGATGTAAGCCTGGCCCAAATCAAAGCCAACAAGTTGTTCTTGGATTGCCAAATAGGGGACGGGTGCAAGCTATTTGCCATTTGCAGCCTCCTTAGCAAGCATTTTGATATTGCTACGGGGGACACCGATATCCGAAAGGTCGCGATCCGTGAGGACGGAAAGCTCATAGTAGGTGCTCCGATAAACCTTTTGGTACGCCAAGAAGCTTTGCACCCTATTGTTTGCTTGCTCAAACAATGTGCGGCCAGCCTCCAGAACGGCTATTGGACGAGCTATTGCGGGTAAATGTGCCATTGTTACACCTCAGCCATTGCTGCATCGCAGCGTATCTGCTGCATTGCAGAATTAGGAGATTTTGATAGCGCTCACAATCACGGTTTTGGAACAGCCCCCTTGCCAAAGTGGCATAGTTGGTAGGTGTCGATGGATATCGCTTCACAAATGTTGATGTTTGCGACCGTGGTTGACCACGGAAGCATTTCGGCTGCCGCGCGATCGTTAGGGCAGACGCCATCGGCGGTTAGCAAACAGATCAGCCTTCTCGAGAACCACGTAAAGCATCGTTTACTCAACCGCGTGAGAACCGGTGTTATTCCAACGCAAGAAGGGCAAGAGTTTTATGACCGCTGCAAAGCGATGGCCGCCAAGTTCAAAGAGGCCCAAGACCTGATTTCACAACTGGACGGAAATCCTAGAGGAAATTTGAAAGTCGCATCTACTGTGGCGTTTGGAAAATCACAATTGATCCCAGCGTTGCCAAAGTTCTTGGACCAGTTTCCTGATGTACAAGTGGCGCTAGACATTACGGACCGGAATATTGATTTGCAGACCGAGGGTTATGACGCAGTCGTTTGCTTTGCCGAGCAAGCTAAAGATCCGGACACCATTTCCCGCAGGATAATGAGCAGCCATCGGGTCTTATGCGCGGCCCCTTCATATTTGGCTCGCCACGGAGCCCCTGAAAGCTTCTCTGATCTTTCGAGCCATAACTGTCTTAGGGTTTCCCAAGGTGATGGGCGCAATTATTGGCGGAATCAGAACCCGAGCGACACGCAGGACTTTGAGGTGCAAGGTCGTTTTCAGGGGAACAGTACAGACGTCATTTTTAAAGCGACCTTGGCCGGAATGGGGATCGCAAGGCTTCCCTCTTACTTGGCGGAAGAGAAGTTCAAATCCGGTGAATTGGTGCATGTCCTCGAAGAATACGCTCCTCCAAGCACTGAGATTGTCGCCATGTTTGCGGACCGAAGAAACTTGGCGCCAAAAACGCGCGCCTTTATCGAATTTCTTGTTCAAGAGTTTGGTGGCCGCTCGGTTAGAGCTCAAAGCTAAGCCTCGAAAAAAATCGCTTGCTAAAGTTCAAGAAATAGCAAGGGGTTCGGAGACACAAGAATTTGGTTTACCAGCACACAAAGAAAGCTTCACACCAACGAGAAAATTCTTTGAAACCAACGGCTTTGACATTCGGTGGATGCCTCGAGCTGAAATTGCTGAGCACAGCTATGGCGTTCGATATGAACATACAAAAGCACCAAAATAGCCGGAAAAACTAAACCGAAGCCCATACTCCTCATTTTCTTAAGTATCAAATCTCGACCTGCGAAACTGATGAATGAACTATTGAAAGTTCGAAAATCTAAAACTTCGTTCAATCCGTTCCATGTGCGATGTCGCGTGCAGTAACGATTTTTTTCTGTATTAGGATGAGAATCGCCGCAACTAACAAACCTATTGCGTCTGTAGTCCAGCCTCCGGCAATCATCGTTAGACCAGCCGCAAGAAGACCAACTCGCACAATCGATCCGGCGTGCCCCACGAACCAACCTTGAACAGCACAGGACAGCAGGTAGACACCAATCGCGGCTGTGATGGCGACATGTGCAATTTCAAACCACGTTCCGTCGAGCAACATCTCGGGTGAAAAGAAGAACATATACGGCACGACAAAAGCCGCCAGACCAATTCTGAAGCTTTCGACACTGGTCTTGATCGGATCGGATCCGGCCAGCGCCGAGCCGGCATAGGCAGCCAATGCAACCGGCGGGGTGATCGCAGACATCACCGCGAAATAGAAGATGAACAAATGCGCCACCAGCGGCTCGACCCCAAGGTTGATCACGCCCGGAGCGATGACACTGGCCGCGACGGCATAGGCCGCCGTGGTCGGCATCCCCATACCAAGGATGATAGAAACAACCATGGCGAAGAACAGGGCAAGAATCTGGCTCTGATCCGCCAAAGCCAGCAGCACGGTCGAGAACCGTGATCCGATGCCGGTCAGCGCAATCACCCCAACAATAATGCCCGCCGTTGCGCAGACAGCCACCAACTGCAGGACCATGCGCGCACCTACATCCAAAGCATGAAACAGCCGCTTTGGCCCCATTGCGTGCGGGGTCAACCACGACACAACGGCGGCGGTAACCATGGCCAGAGTGCCGCAGCGGATAACCGAGTACCCCATGAACAACGCGGTGATCAGCACGACGATCGGGCTGAACAAGTAAACCTGTTTCAGCAGCGCATCGAGCTTGGGCAGCATGTCACGTGGCAAGCCCTTCATTTTGGCCTTTTTGGCCGCGAGATCGACCATGAAATAGACCGAGATGAAGTAGATGATGGCCGGAATGATCGCTGCATAGACGATCTGCATGTAGGCGATGCCGGTAATCTCGGCCATAATGAACGCCCCTGCACCCATGATCGGCGGCATGATCTGCCCACCCGTTGAGGCCGCGGCCTCGACCGAGGCCGAGGTTTGGGGTTTGTATCCCACCTTTTTCATCATGGGGATCGTCAAGGATCCGGTGGCCACCACGTTGCCGGCTGAAGTGCCATTGATCATCCCCATCAGTCCGGACGCGAAGATTGCCACTTTGGCCGGGCCACCACGCCGATGACCCGCAGCGGCAAACGCGAGGTTCACGAAATACTCACCCACCCGCGTCGTTTGCAGGAATGCCGCGAAGATCACGAACAGGATAATGTAGGTCGACGAGATCGCGATTGGCGCAGACAGGATGCCGTTATCGGTGAAGATGTATGAAAAGAACCGTTTCGCATCATATCCGCGATGTTCAAAAATGCCGGGCAGCCACGGGCCAAGAAAGGCATAGGCGACGAAAACCGACGCGATGATCACAAGCGCAAGACCGGCGAGGCGGCGTGTCAGCTCGATGATCAGCAGCATACCGGTGATGGCGGCCCACATGTCTCCAGGTAGCGCCATTGGCATACCGGCACGTAGCTGCAGTTGACGGGCGAAGAAAATCAGATACGCGATGGCCGTCAGCGAGGCCAGCGCAAGCAGGGAATCTCCGATCGAAAACCGATCTCGATCGCGATCGGGAAACAGCCAGCCGTGGAGGATGGCCAAGGCCGTGCCGAACGTTAGTGGAATGCCAAAGGTGGACATCGCCCATTTGGGCGGCAGCGCCACGCCAATCAGTGCCCCGTTGATCCAGACGGCCAGAACCCCCGTGAATCCGTAGAGAATTCCAAGCCCGGCGGCAACCAGAAGCGCCATGGATAGGGGGGACTGCCGGTCTGTCCCCTTCGCGCCAAAGGTCGTCGCACTATAAAGAAGATAGCCAAGGATCAATCCGCCACCTACGTGGCACAGACGATAGGCCCAGGTTTCCAGCGGATAGACATTCATCACCAACAGATGAAAGACCGAGTATGTGACACACATCCCTGAGATGATCCAGTTGCGATAGCCGGAAAAATCGCGCTGATTGGCCGA
The DNA here is from genome assembly GCF_056159225.1 of Ruegeria sp. AWH4_226. Taxonomy (NCBI): domain Bacteria; kingdom Pseudomonadati; phylum Pseudomonadota; class Alphaproteobacteria; order Rhodobacterales; family Roseobacteraceae; genus Ruegeria; species Ruegeria sp. AWH4_226. The sequence continues at coordinate 111,805 of NZ_JBSWUU010000004.1, forward strand.
AAGAGGCTCTTCGTCGACCTTGGATGCGGCCGTTTCAAAATCGATCTGAAGGTTTTCGGTGCTGTTCCGCTCAGTGGTTCTATTGGGGTGATCTGTCATATTCGGACGCTCGGCTTTTCATAGCTGCAGAGACAGCTCGGGCGGACCCATGTATTCGGCTCCGCCCGCTCAGGTTTCAGATTGCAAGTTACTTGAGGTTTTCCGGAATCTCGTAGCCGTTTTCTTCGAACCACTTCACCGCGCCCGGATGGAACGGGATCACCTGGTTCTTGAGCACGTTTTCCGCCAGTGTTTCCTTGGCGGCCGCGTGATTGGTCACCATACGGTCATGATTTTCCATGGCCAGCGCGGTGATTTCATAGGCCAGGCTTTCCGGCATGTCTTGGTGCGCAATGGCAAAGTTCCAGAGCGATACAGTCTGCAGGTCGTCCGGCTGATCCTCATAGGTATTGGCGGGGATCGTGAACGGTGCCATCGCGGGCACGATTTCCACCATCTTCGCCAGGGTTTCTTCGTCCATCGAGATGAATCGTACGTCATTCTCAACTGCAAGCTGCGCGTATGCTCCTGTCGGCAAACCCGCCGCGTAAACGAACGCGTCGATCAGGCCATCCTTCAACTGACCTGCCGTGTCCGAGCCACCTGCGTTGGAAATGACCACGCCGTCATACCCATCGGCATTCTCAAAAAAACGTGTCCAATAAGTCGCCGACGTACCACCTGCGGGCCCGACCCCAACGCGTTTGCCTGCCATGTCCTGAAAGCTGGCAATATCCGAGCTTGCCAGAACGGCGGCTTGAAGCGGTGTCTGATACATCGGGAACAACGCACGTACGTTTTCATGCGGAACGCCCGGCATCAATGGGCTTTCACCCTTGCGTGCCTCATCCGCCGGGCCAAGTGTGACAAAACCAAGCTGATGCTCTCCAGTCTCGACCAGCGTGACGTTTTGCACGGGGCCACCAGTAATCTCGGCGCCAGCATTGATGTCCAACTTTTCGCTGATCATCGCACCGAAGCCGCTACCGTATCCGAAATATGTTCCGCCCTGACTGCCGGTACCGATGGTTATGCTATCGGGCCATCCTTCGCGGTCCTGCGCCGCAACTGGCAATGCGGCAACTGCGGCAACGGCCATAGCGGCTATGGTGCTGAATTTCATTGGTCCTCTCCTCCAAAATCTCCCCTTGGGACGTCACGCTGAGCATGCGCCTCTCGATGGAGCGACAATGGAAGGGCGTAAGTTCAGACACAACGCAGCGAAGAATATATTAAAAACTGATATAATCAGGCCGAGGCCTCAATTTCGGGCAAATGCGCCTCCAATAGGTCCATGAAACGGTCCCGCATTGGGTCACGCGCCCCTCGTGCCCAGGCCGCAGCCAGGATCAGCTTGGACAGACTTGCCCCCTTGGACGTTCGAAGGGGCACGAAACGTACGCCAGGTACGGCCAATCGGGAGGTCCAGCGGGGCACGATGGCAAGCCCGGTACCGACGGCTACCAGGTTGACGATGGTCTGTTTCTCTTCCGCAACCTGTGCAATCCGGGCAGTCAAACCAGCATCAAGAAACAGCTTGATCGTCAGATCATGCGAATGCGGGCGAGAGCGACGGTCGGGAACGATCAGCGGCTCATCCGTCAGGTCGGCGATATTTATCTCATCCCTGTCTGAAAGTGAATGATCTTCCGGCAGGGCAACAACCGCTGTTTCAAAAAACAGGGTTCTGAATACAATCTTCGGATCGCGCATATCCGGTGGACGACAAAAGGCGATGTCGAGACTACCGCTCAAGAGTTTTGGCAGCAGGTGAATGGTCTTTTGTTCCACGATCAGGATTTCCAGATCCGCGTGTTCGCGACGCATGATCCCCAGCAATTGCGGGATCAGCCCAGCTGCCGCACTGTCGATGGCGCCAACGCGCAGCGGAGTAACGCCGGAACTGCGCACACTTCGCGCCATGGCCTCCAACTGCTCGGCCTGGGCTACCAACGCTTGCGCTTCTTCAAGGATCGCGCTTCCCATCTCGCTCAGGGTAACGCTGCGCGTGGTCCGGATGAACAACGGCGCGCCCAAGTGGTCCTCCAAATGCTTGATTTGCCGTCCAAGCGTGGCCGGCAATATGTCAAGAGATTGCGCTGCCCGTCCAAAATGAAGCGTTTCAGCAGCTACGATGAAGCAGCGTAGTTGATCAATATCCATCCCTCGGTCCGCTCCGTAATTATTACGTATTTGTATATAATCTTGTTCGACTTGAGAAGACTGACCGGCCAGAGATACGGTCTTGGACGAAAGCGGGCACGCGGCATGGGGCACACGCAATGACGGTTCACGATAAAACAAGTAAAGATAAAGCAGTTGATGCAATCCGTAAAACCTATCGTATCGCAGCCATCCCGGCAGATGGCATCGGCCCGGAAGTTATTGCAGCAGGGCTACAGGCGCTTGAGGCACTGGCCCGCCGTGACGGCGGATTTCAAATTGATGTGACCGAGTTTGACTGGAGTTCCGAGCGATACAAGCGCACCGGAGCCCTGATGCCCGAGGATGGCCGCGATCAGGTCAAGGATTTTGATGCCATTTTCTTTGGGGCTGTAGGCGCGCCTGATGTAGCCGACCATCTGACGTTGTGGGGGTTACGCCTGCCATTGTGCCAGGGATTTGACCAATATGCCAACGTGCGTCCGACCAAGATCCTTCCCGGCATCACTTCGCCACTGGCTGGTGTCGGGCCCGGCGATCTGGATTGGGTTATCGTGCGCGAAAACTCCGAGGGCGAATATTCCGGCGTCGGTGGGCGCGCGCATCGTGGATTTCCGGAAGAGGTCGCCACCGAGGTATCGATCTTCACTCGCACAGGCGTGAAACGAATTATGCGATACGCCTTTTCTCTCGCTCAGTCCCGGCCACGCAAACTGTTGACCGTGGTGACCAAGTCCAACGCGCAACGGCATGGCATGGTGATGTGGGATGAGATCGCCGAAGAAGTCAGCCGGGAATTCCCGGACGTTACCTGGGATAAGATGCTGGTGGATGCGATGACCGTGCGTATGGTCAAGGACCCACGCAGCCTTGACACGATCGTCGCGACCAATCTGCATGCCGATATCCTCTCGGACCTTGCGGGTGCATTGGCCGGCTCGCTGGGTGTTGCACCTACCGGAAACATCGACCCCGAGCGGCGCTATCCGTCCATGTTCGAGCCAATCCACGGGTCAGCCTTTGACATCACCGGCAAAGGTATCGCAAACCCTGTCGCCACATTCTGGACCGCATCGCAAATGCTTGAACATCTGGGCGAGACCAATGCAGCGAACCGGCTTATGCGCGCGGTCGAAATGGTCTGCGCAGAAGGTGTCCTGACACCTGATGTGGGCGGGACCGCAACCACTCAAGAGGTGACCGATGCCGTCTGCGAAGCAATTCGCGGTGACAATACCTGAGTTCTTTCACGGTTTTGGACAACACGCGGAAACTTCGTACATTTTTTCAAGATGTGTCGCGAAGTCCTGTTAGGACATAAACGCAGGGTTGACCTTTTAGACGGTGAAACTGTGGTCTTTTGCACACCGAGTTGAACATCTGTAGACCACGGCGAGGTCAGAGGCGTATTTCTATGAACATCGCATTCACCGGGAATACAATATCGGCCGCTCCCAATACAAAGAAGGCTAGTTAGAATTTTCTGCGCGACGTAGCGCGCCGATGCCAAGCCTACTTACGCTCAACAGATACGGATTGGTGCATTGTTTTAGGAGCTTCCGTGCTTGCCGTATCCTGGACTCATACAACCTGATCACCAGTCCTGCCTATGACATGTTGATTCTATCTCAGCACGACCACCTACGTCTAAGCGCCTCGCTTTCTTTGCGCGTCCCGGACAAGTGCGGCAAGGCGATAAAACCCGTGTGCCATTTTGGTATATGGCGTCAGCAGAAAAAATGTGAGGACCGATCCGAGGTGGATGGCCAGCAATGCGGGCATTAGTGGCGTTGAACCGGCGGCATAGAGGACAAGTCCGCTTAGCCCAACGAAGCCCAACAGCAGAACAAAGCCGATCTCTCCACCCCAAGCGGCACTGTCGCCCAGATCGCGGTCCGATTTTTTCTTGAGTATCACCATGGCACCGCACCCAAGTGTCAGCAAAATACCCCCGGAAATCCCCAGCAGTTTGGGCAAAGACCAGAACCCATAAGGCGCATGCAGTCCGAAGATATAATGCATCACCGTCGCCACCGAGGTCGACGCAAAGCACAGCAGGAAGCCGTACATGATGGCTTGGTGAATGTGACGTCGCCCCTGGCTGAACCGGTCTTCGTCCTCGAAATTGCAGCCTTCGCCATGGCCTGCGGCCAGATCCTGCATCGTGCCAGCGCGTTTGAACGCAGCCGTCACATCAGCCAATTGGATGGGTTGGCCAACAACCTCGGCCCAGTATCGTTTGAGGCTGATGGCTATGCTAAACAGAGGCAGCAGGAACGCGGGTGCAAAGATCGCGACCATCGCGTTGTGCGACAGGACAGCGTAGAACCCTTCGCCTCCGCTGGAGCCGATGGCGCGGATGGCCCAGAACAGCAGGGCAAATCCGACTACAAGCGCCAGGGCAATGGCCCCGCCATGAGTGTGGAACCGGGGGGCCAGCGGTTGCGGCCAGGCGAAGCTTTCCCAGCTGTCCCGCCGAACCTCGGCCAGAGCTTTGGGAAAGTTCAGGTCGAACTCGTGCGGTGCCGTGTACTGACAGGCGTAGTAACATCCCCGGCAGTTGTGGCAGAGGTTAGCCAGTTGGGTAATGTCCCCATCCGAAAACGCACGTTCAGCGTGAAGCGACGGAAAGACCGAGCAATAGCCCTCGCAATAGCGGCAAGCGTTGCAGATCTCGGCCTGACGGCGGGCTTCCTGTATCAGTTCAGTTTGCATAAGCGGCGGCCTCACGTCCTGCGATGCGTCCAAAAACGGTCCCGATGGTCATGCCGAACCCGGCCAGATACCCCTGCCCCAGGATCGACCCGGCCATTGTCTCTCCAGCCGCCCATAGGTTCTTGATCTTGCCGTTCGGCGTCGAACACCGGGCCGTATCGTCAACCTTGAGCCCCAGATAGGTGAAGGTCACGCCGGTGCGCAGCGAGTAGCCATAGAATGGTGGCTCAGTGATTGGGCGGGCCCAGTTGGTTTTGGGCGGGGTCAGACCCGAGGTCGCCACCCCGTCCAACTCGGTCGGATGAAAAGCGCTTGTATCTCCGCACGCGGCGTTGAACTCGGCCACGGTTGCGGTCAGCTTGTCGGCGGGTAGATCCATCATCGCGGCCAGCTCTTCCAGCGTGTCGGCCTTCAGCGGAGGGAACACCGAGGGCATGAACAGATTCAGCGATTTGGCGTCGATGATCACATAGCCCACCTGATCCGGCTGCGCCGCTACCAGACGCCCCCAGATCGCATAGCGCTTTGGCCAGACATCCTCGCCCTCGTCATAGAACCGCTCGGCGTCCTTGTTCACAACGATCGAGAACGGCACACAATCCAGGCGGGTGACGATGCCGCCATCGAATTTCGGTGCGCGTCCATCAATTGCAACGGCGTGACATTGGGTCGGATCACCGACGCTCTCGACACCCTGATCCAGCAGATCGGCCAGCACCACACCTCGGTTGTAGGGCGTGCCCCGGATCAGGAAGTTCTTTGCAGGCTCGCCCCACGCACGGGTGAGCCAATCGGTATCGGCCTGAAACCCGCCCGAGGCGACAATGACCGCTTTGGGCATAATCCGGTGAGATCGCCCTTCATAGGTATAATCCACCCAGTCGATCCGATCCCCGTTTAGCTCCAGATGCGTAACGGCGGCCTCATACAGAACCTCAACGCCCAAATCTGCCGCCGTCCTGTAATAGGCATTCACCAGAGATTTGCCGCCCCCCATGAAGAACGCATTGGTCCGCGCCAGTGATAGAGTCCCTGAGAGCGACGGTTGAAACCGAACCCCGTGCTCCTCCATCCACGGCAGACATTCCTCCGAGGTGCGGATCGCAAGACGCGCCAGATGCTCGTCGGTTTTGCCACCGGTAACCTTCAGCAGGTCCGAGAGGTATTCGTCTTCGCTGTATTCCTCCACCAAGGGACCCAAAGGGGATTTGTGCATGCAGCGAAAGTTGCGTGTATGGCGGGAGTTCCCGCCGCGATAGGGTTTTGGTGCCGTTTCGAGGATCAGAACACGGGCGCCTGCCTCGGCGGCGGTCATTGCGGCACAGAGGGCGGCATTGCCGCCACCAATCACAGCAATATCGTAAGCTTCCTTTTGGGTGGCCATTTCCTGTCTACCTACTGATGTTCGTCCACTGTGCGGTCGCGTTCCTGCAACGCGCGGATGCGCATCCGTTGTGCGGCTTGAATATGCGCGCGCATCTCTGCCTCGGCGGCCGCGCCGTCACGGGCCTTCAAGGCGACCATGATGCGCCGGTGTTCTGCGACTGCCGCCTCGGTCCGATCACCGTCCAACAACTGTGATGGCCCAAGGATCAACAGCGCCTTTTGCAGGGACAGCATGGATTTTGCCAGAAACCGGTTCTTGGCCGCATCCAGTAGCGTGGCGTGGAATATCCGGTTGATCCGCGCCGCTTCCGGGCCGGTGCCCGCCTCGGCCAAGCGGTCATTCAACACGTCCAGCTCATCCAGCTCGATATCCGACGCCGCCCGTGCCGCCAGACGAGCCGCAGTACCTTCAAGCACGGCGCGCATCTCATAAAGCTCCATCACCTCGGCATAGTCCAGGCTGCGCACGGTGGCACCCTGCCGGGGAACGTGAGTGACCAGCCCGTCCGCCTCCAATTGCCGGATCGCCTCGCGCACCGGAGTACGGCTGACGCCTAGCCGTTCGGACAGTTCGATCTCGCGCAGCCGTTCACCGGGCAAAAGGGTGCCCTCGCGAATCTCGTCCAGCAGGCGCTGATATGCGGAATTGCCTTGCGGGCCGGGCTGTAGCGGGTCGTCCTGAATTGTCATCACGGGCTCTCTTGTCTTCTTGCGTCCAGCTGTATACATTTGGATACACAGCGAGTCAACAATCCCGGAAGCCCCATCTTGCCCATCCAGATCAACACATCTTCAATTCTGATGAAGCGGGCCGTGACTCTCGGCTTAGCCATTCTGGGCACCGGGGTATTCTGGGCGCTAAACCTGCCGCTGCCCTTCCTGTTCGGACCGATGAGCGCCTGTCTCATTGCGGCCCTGGCGCATGCCCCGATGGAGGGGTTCGGACAAGTCTCGGTCGCGGCCCGCACCATACTGGGCGTGGCAGTGGGGGCGTCGATCACGCCAGCATTGTTTGTAGAATTGCCTAAGATGGCAGCATCGATTGCGCTGATCCCTTTCTTCATCCTGCTGGTCGCGATGGTCGGGGTGCCTTTCTTCCGCAAGGTCTGGGGCTTTGACACCACAACCGCCTTCTACGCGGCCATGCCCGGCGGGTTGCAGGACATGATCATCTTCGGCACCGAGGCCGGTGCCAACCCGCGCACATTGTCCCTGATCCACGGCACCCGCGTGCTGATTATCGTAACGCTGGCACCCCTGTTTCTGACCGTGTTTTACGACGCCCAACTGACCAACCCGATCGGAGAGCCAGCGCGCGACCTACCGATACGTGAGCTGGCGCTGATGGTGTTGGCGGCCTTCATCGGCTGGAAGGGCGGTGAACGGATCGGCCTGTTCGGCGCATCCATCCTCGGCCCAATGATCCTGACGGCGGCTCTGTCGCTGAGCGATTTCATTCACACCCGCCCCCCGCGCGAAGCCATCTTGGGGGCGCAGTTCTTCATTGGCTGCGGCATCGGTGTGAAATTCGTGGGCGTCACATGGGGCGAACTACGCAGGGTCGTGGCGGCGGGCTTCGCCTATGTCATCGTTCTTGCGATACTGGCCGCCGCTTTCACCGCGGTTGTCACCACGTTAGGTCTCGGTCAACCGGTCGAGGCATTCCTGGCTTATGCCCCCGGCGGGCAGGCCGAAATGACGGTTCTGGCCATCGTCTCCGGCGCCGATCTGGGCTTTGTGATCACTCACCATCTTACACGGATCGTGCTGGTGATCATCGGAGCGCCAATTGCGGCCAACCTTATTTTGCGCTGGTCCAAACCTCGGGGTTGATCATGTGGACCGGAGCGCCTTCGGCATAGGCGTTCACCTGATCGAAGATATCTGCAAATTGCAGGTCGAACTCGTCCTCGGTGACAAAGCCGATATGCGGGGTCGCGATCAGGTTGGGATGCGACAATAGCGGATCGGTCGGATCGATCAGTGGCTCGGTATCAAACACATCAATCGCCGCTTTGCCAGGGCGACCGGCGTTGATCGCTCCAAGCAAGGCACCGGGAGCGATCAGTCCGGCCCGTGAGGTGTTCACAAACAGCGCCTCCGGCTGCATCTGTGCGAAATCCGATGCGGTGATGATCCCGCGCGTGTCCGGTTTCAGGCGCACATGGACCGAAACAACGTCACTGTCGGCAAAGAACGCTTCACGGCTGGGCGCGACCTGTACGCCATCCGCCTGCGCACGTGCCCGGCCTTCCTCAGACGACCACCAGACTACGTTCATACCAAAGGCCTCAGCGTAGCCGGCGACGGCCTGGGCAATACGCCCATACCCATAAAGGCCCAGTTGCCGCCCCCGCAGGGTTTTGCCGACCCCCGCTTGCCAATGTCCGCTTTTGACCGACGCCATCTGCGCGGGCAGGTCCCGCATCCCGGCCAGAATCAAGGCCCAGGTCAATTCGGCAGCGGCGTAGGACGGTGTACCTGCGTGCATGTTTGAACAAAGCAACACGTCGTGATCGGAACAGGCCTGCACGTCCACGTGAGGATAAACGCTGCGCTGGCTGATCAGCTTGAGATTGGGCAGTTTCTCCAGAAACTCACGCGTCACTTTGGTGCGTTCGCGGAACAGGACAAGTGCCTCAGCATCCTGCAATCGGGTCGCCAATTCTGTGGTATCTTCGACATGATCCGTCCAGACCGTAACGTCGTGATTTGCAAGCTTCGCAAAGCAGGGCAAACCGCGCAGCGTATCGAACCAGTCGTCCAGAATGTGCACTTTCATCGGCTTTCTACGCCCCGCCCGGGTGTAAGTTTTCGTGGCGTTGGAACAAAACTCGGTGCCTCAAGCGCCGCCAATGCATTGCGGATTCGTTCGCTTTGATCAAGCAAGTGATTGAACTGCTCATCGCATCCGGCAATCGGTGTCGGGTATTCCGCCATATCTCGACGCAGCGCAGCCTGCGCCAGCTTGAGCTCCTGTCGGGCTATGTCGAGGCATTCAGAGTAGTTGTCCATGGCGGCACCCCTTATTGTATACTATAGTATACCAAATTGAATATACCTGATCAACTCCCATTCCACACGCTTTGAGGTACATAGACATGACCGTCAGCCAGCTTGCGAGACGTACGCACCAAACCAGCCGCGTCCAGGGAAAACCCGCCCTTATTCGAGAAATCCACAAGAACATCGATTTTTCCTGAAGCGTGTTCCAGAACAACTTCGGCGGGGCTGGCAACCGGGCGCTCGAGCAACCCATCAGCGACAGTACCCGGTGTCAGCGCACACGAAGCCATGCATTGTGCCCCCGTAACGGCCATAGTGGGGTGCGTCTTCCACGGCATGAAGTACCTTACCGCGATTGTTCCACCGTCTTTAGCGGGCGCAAGAAGCCCGAATTTGGGCGTTACCGACTGAGATACATCGCCCATTCCCATCCGTTCTCCGGTCTCGATCCGAACGGCCTCCATCCGGTCAAAGAACGCACGGTTAGCATCCAGTTCTTCTACGCTTTCATACCCTGTCATGCCAAAATCAGCAGCACGGGCGATCGCCATGGGCATAGCGACATCCATGCAAGTCAATTCAACCCCCTGAACTATATCTCGCAAATTTCCAGTGGGCAGGAACGCTCCCGTTGAGGACCCGACGACCCCCATGAAACTCAGTTGCACCGGTGCTGAAGGACCCGGAACACCGGCAATTTCGACGTCGCCGTCATAAGTCAGTTCACCGCCCGGCGTCTGCACTTGGGCGACCACCTGAGCACCAGTGTTGACCGCACGAATTCGAATTTCTGTCTGATCGCCTTTCGGCTCGATCAAACCCATCTCGATGGCAGCAGGACCAACACCTGACAGGATATTCCCGCAGGTTGGTTTGAAATCCACCAGCTTTTCCTCGACCGAAACCTGAGCAAAGAAATAGTCGATGTCCGCCCAGCCATCGTCGCTGACCGACAGCATTGCCACCTTGGTTGTGACAGCGGCGCCGCCGCCGATGCCATCGATGTTCAGCGGGTGACCGGCACCTACCGCGGCGATCAAGACGTTGGCCAGAGCATCCAGATCCTCCGGCAGGTCAGACCTGCGGAAATAGGGACCGCGCGAGGTGCCGCCGCGCATGAAGACATACGGGATTGCAGTTTGGGTCATATCTCACTCCGCTTGGTGGCTTGAGGTGCAATGTCTGGCGTTCCAATCTCGGCGCGGCTCATTTCAGTGGCCATGGCAGGTCCACCATGTCCTGCAGCAGACCCGGCGGGAAATCCCGGTTCAGTGCCCCGGCCATGAAGCACATGAAGCCGATACCGCAGGTGGTGAGGATGAGGGTCATCTGCCAGCTTGAACCCGCACGAACGCGGAAGAAGACGATCAGAAACCCAATCAGAGCAAGGATGAAACCTACAAACCATGTGGCTGCGATAAGACCTGCGAACCACGCCAGCGTCGACCACAGCCCGTGCGGGGCTTCGGCGTCTTCTCCGGCAATCTCCTTGTCGGCGAATATCGCGTCTCCTTCGGGTCGCCGCATCATCTGGATCAACAGGATCACGCAGCAGAACAAAGACACACTGCCGATCACCAGCGGGATGATCTTGTCGGTCATGTTGTAGTCGGGGATCATATTGGCGTTAACCAGAGCGGTGATCAGATAGGCCATGATGACCAACAGAAACACCAACGGCGCACGTTTGCTGCCAGACTGGACCTCGCCTTCGGCCATGATCATCTTGGCCTGACGAATGCCCAAAATAACTGACCCGACCGTGACAATGATCAATATGATCACGATCGGGCTGAAGACGTACTCCATGCCCTCGCCAAAGCTTTTGCGGAAGCGGAAAGAGGCAATCTGGAATGCCTGATTGGTGAATTTCTCGACCGGGTTCGAGAGCACGAAACCGATCAGGAAGGCGGGGCGCGACCAGTCAAAACGGCGCAGGAAGATTCCGATCAGGCCAATCACGAACAAGGCCAGCAGGTCTTCGAAATTCTGCCCCGACTGGAAGGCTGCAAAGCTGATCAGCATAAACAGGAACGGCGCCAGATAGGTAAAGCGGATCGTGGTCAGCTTGGCGATCCCGCCTGAGGCCGCGATACACAGGATGGTGCCCACCACGTTGGCTAGCGCCAGCAACCAGACGATCGAATAAGTGATGTCGAGGTTATCCTTGAGCATGCTGGGACCGACCTCGATGTCGCCCGACCCCAACAGCGCAACCGCGCCGATGAAGATCGCCATCGAGCCCGAGCCGGGGATACCGAACAGCAAGGTGGGCACAAGCCCCCCACCCTCTTTCGCGTTGTTCGAGCTTTCAGGGCCGATGACCCCGCGCACTTCGCCACTGCCAAAACTGCTTTTGTCTTTGGTCGATTGAACCGTGTGACCATAGGCGATCCAGTCAACAACCGATCCCCCCAAGCCAGGAATTACACCCACAACCACACCAATGATAGAACAGCGCACCGACAGCCAGATATTGGCGAACCAATCCTTGACGCCATCCAGCCATCCAGCGCCCAGCGACGCGCCCTTGGCAATCGACCGATCCTGCCGCAGTAGAGAGACGATCTCGGGGACGGCAAAGATGCCCAAGCCAACGATGACCAGCTTCAGACCGTCAGTCAGGTAAGGAATGTCATAGGTCGCCATCCGCAGCGAGCCACCCGCGTCCGCTTCACCAATGGTGCCGACCATCAGACCCAATCCCGCGGCGGCGACGCCTTTCAGGGGAATGCGACCTGCCAGAATGGCGACCATCGACAGGCCGAGAATGGTGATCATCAACATCTCGGGCAGGCCGAAAGCCAGAACGATCGGGCGCGCGACCAGAATGAACATTGTCAGGAAGGTCGCCCCAACAAGACCACCAAACAGCGATGAAGCAAAGGCCGCAGACAACGCGCGCGCAGCCTCGCCCTTTTTTGCCATCGGGAAGCCGTCCAGCACGGTGGCCTGAGATGCGGAACTACCGGGAATCCCCATCAGAACCGAAGCGAATGTGTCGGAGGTCGGAACAACGGCCACCATCCCGATCATCAGCGCCAGACCAAGGATTGGGTCCATTCCGAACATGAAAGGCAACAACAGGGACAGACCGGCAATGCCGCCAAGCCCGGGAAAGACGCCCACGGCCAATCCCATAACAACACCGAGCACTAGGTAGCCCAAAACGATCGGTTGCAGGATCAGATCCCACGCACCACCAAGCGCAGGAAGAGCGGTGGCAAAAACCTCCATAGCGGCCGCCTTTCATTTCTTGCAGAGTTAAAAAAGCGCGCGCCCATCATTGCAGGCACGCGCTGTGAGCGGTCGGCTTAGTTCAGCTCAACACCGTAGGCTGTTTTGAGCCAGTTCAGAACATAAGCTTTGGCGTTGTCATCAACATTGGTCGCAGTTTGCAGCGCCGCCCTGGAGCCTTCACCTACAAACACCGGGTATTTCCCGACGCGCTTGGAAGAGATTTCAGCAAAGTCGTCCCGCTCGGTCACCGCTTGGAAGGCCGCCGTGTATGCGTCAACGACTTCCTGAGGTGTATCACCAGGCAGGAAGGCCAGCTTCTGAACCGGGAAGCCTGCAACAAAGAACGCTTTCCACGCATCCCAGGCCTCGCCACTGGTTTCACAGCCATCGGTGGCTTCACATACTTCCTTAAATGTCGGGATATCCGGGAAGGTTGGGTCACGGACGATGTTGCCATCCGCATCCAGCGCACCCCATGTCATCATCGGTACGGCCTGACCCGCCTCAACCAGCGGGGCCGAACCGCCCAGGTAGCCAGAAGACGTCTGATAATCGATGTTGGCTTCACCGCGCTCGAACATCAAACGACCGTCGCCACGGCCTTTGATGCCAAAGACCGGCTCGACATTCATACCAAGCATTTGCCATGCCAACAGTGGTACCAGATCCAGACGGGTGGCTCCCTGCGAGCCGTAGATGAAACTGGTGTCTTTCAGCGCATTTGCGGAGCCATCGAACTTCGCTCCATCCTCGGCGTTCAGATAGGCGACACCACCGGTTCCCGAGGCCATGACCGGAATCCAGTCATTGTATTCATAGCGCACGCGCGGATCGCTCAGCAGATACGGGAATTGGGTAGAGCCCGACGTGCCGAACAGCAGCGTGCCATCGTCATGGCTTTGCTCCTGGAACCAGTTTGCGCCTTTGGTCGAACCAGCGCCCGGCATGAATTTCACGACCACGGTCGGCTGGCCCGGCAAAGCTTCGGACAGCAGCGGCGCAAAGAAGTTGGCCCATTTGGCGGACCCGCCCGTTTCCGAGAACGGGATGACCCACTCGATTGTCTTGCCCGAAAAATCAACCTCGGCATTGGCTGGTGCAGCGATACCGGCGGCGGCAATCAGCCCCACGACAGCGCGACGGGTGAAGTTGGAAATGGTCATTGGTTCCTCCCTATTGACCAGCCGACCACGCCAGCGCCGCGTGCACCATCGTGATCGTAAATTGAACTGTGGGGTTGATTCCCCTTCCCATCTGGCAATCATGGAGTGCCAACCTTGCGTGAAACTTGCAGGAGACCCGATGCGGATCGTCATCGTCGAGGATAATGAGACCCTCGCCAACGCTATTGCCTACCGTCTACGCGATCGCGGACATGCGGCGGACGTTTTGAATGATGGCGACGAGGCCGACTTGTATCTTGAGCAGGAAGGGGCAGACCTGATTGTGTTGGATATCAACTTGCCCGGTCGGTCGGGATTGGAAATTCTGAAATCTCTGCGCAATCGCGGCGACGGTGTTCCCGTGATCCTGCTTACGGCCCGCGCCGAGACCAGCGACCGGGTATCTGGGCTGGATATGGGGGCAGACGATTACCTCGTAAAACCCTTCGAAATGGACGAGTTGGAAGCGCGTATCAGAGCATTGTCGCGCCGCAAACAGCTCGACTACGGCGCCCGAGAGAGTATCGGCGAATTAGAGTTCGACCGCACCGCCCGGCAGGTCAGTGTGCAAGGCGAAGTTCTCGAAGTTCCACGCCGGGAAATGGCCGTGCTTGAATGCCTGCTGGAACGCCGAGGAAGGATCGTCCCAAAAAGCCAGCTGACGGATTACGTCTACGGTGTGGGGGCGGACGTCGATGATTCAGCCGTCGAACCTCATGTCTCCAGGCTGCGGAAACGTCTTCAGAATATTGGGATCAGGATAAAAACGGCGCGGGGTCTTGGGTATTTGCTCGAGGTCGAAAAGTGATTGGACACCGCTCGCTCAGACTAAGGCTCTTCATTCTTATCCTTACACCCCTGGTCCTGCTCGCAATCCTGCTCGGATATTGGCGATTTACGGCGGCTCAGCAAACGGCGCAGGAGCTGTTTGATGACAGTCTGCTGTCCGCTGGCCTCGCAATCTCGCGTGACGTGGCAATCTCGGGTGGTGATGCACTGTTGCCCTCCACACGCAGCTTGATCCGTGAGGCCTCGGGTGGTGAGGTTTTCTATCATGTGACCGGCCCCGGAGGCATTTACGTAACCGGCTATGCCTATCCTCCAACCTTTGCGAAATCCGACATTCAGAACCCCTACAAACCAATTTTTTTCGAAGCCGTTTATCGTGGTGAACCGGTGCGCGTCCTCAGAATGACTGAGCGCATCACCCTGGAAAACCTTGTGGGGGATGCAACCGTCACGGCTTGGCAACTCGTGGCCGACCGAAATGCTTTTGCCAATGAACTTTCGATCAGGGCAGCCATCCTCATGGGCATCCTGCTGGCCACCCTTGCCTTTGTCGTCTGGTTCGGTGTCGCTCGCGGCCTGCGACCGTTGCTGGATTTGCAGGATGCGATCGCGTTGCGCTCACTAGACGATCTAAGTGAAATCAAGCGCGCTGTCCCGGCTGAAGTGCAAGGGATTGTCGAGACCCTGAACCGGCTATTCGGACAGGTGGAGTACAGCATCAACGCCCATCAGGAGTTTATCTCTGAGGCCGCCCACCAGTTACGGAACCCGGCAGCTGCGGTTCAATCCATGGCCGAGGCGCTTCAGGACGCTAGAACAGATGAAGACAGAGAAAAACGCATCTCCGAGCTTGTGACGGCGGCAAAGAATTCCGCGACAGTGGCGGAACAGCTACTGTCACTTGAACGGCTCAGGCATCCAACCCAACAGGATCACATGGATGAGTTCGATTTCCGATCTGTTGTGGAAGAGGCCTGTGCCGAGATGGGCGTTCACATCCTTGCGAAAGGCATCGAGTTCGACGTCGCGATGCCTGAAAAGGTGGTTACGGTGTCAGGCGACCGGGTGTTTCTAGGTGAAGCGATAAAGAACTTGTTAGACAACTCACTCAAACACGGCGGCGTGGAACTGAGCAGTATTTCGGTCGCGTTGCACAGCGACAATGACACTGCGAAACTGACGGTGGCTGATGACGGATCAGGCCTAACGCCCGACCAGGCCGAAGCGGCCTTCGGGCGGTTTTCGCAGTTGGAGTACTCCGAAGGCAGCGGTTTGGGGTTGTCGATCGTATCCGCAGTGGCGCAGCGTCACGGAGGGCGGGTGTCAATCAACCAGGTCGAAAAGGGGGCAAGCCTTACGCTTGAGTTGTCAAAAACTCAATTAGGCTCTGGACCCAATGATTTGGTTGCAGTCGACGCGCCGAGCTGAATCAAGCTCGTGAAAATCAAAAGGCGTGATGAGCACCCAAATCAATCGGTCCAGAGCCTAACCTCAATCCCGATAGCCTCACGGCTTTCATTCAAGCACCTTTCCGCGAGCAAATCTTCGACATTGGCTGTGCTAAGGGCAAAGCGATGATGGGCCCAAACTGCGTAAGCAATGATTTCGCGAGGAAAGCGAAAGTCTTTCTCGCGAGGCATGTTGTTCGGAATCTTCATCCCAAGCGCATAGCGCGGGAAAGTTTGTCAGGCGACTTTGTTATACCGTGCAATCCCCAAGCCCTCTTTACGCGCATAAACTGAGTATTTTGATCGTTACTTTTGCGGTGCCCAAGTTCCCTTATTATATCCGATAAGTATCCCTTATTACGTATGATTGATTTCGCCGGAAAATGCGCGCAGAATGGGCCTCATGAAGCCCCCTGCCCCCTATCTTCCTGGCCCCTCCCCTGCCCTCTCCGTCGAAGATCAGGAGGCCCTGACCGATCTCTATGTGCGCGGCACGCCCGCCAACACGCTCAGGGCGTATGAGCGCGACCTGCTCTATGTGTCCGCGTGGAAGACAGCGCGCTTCGGCACGGCGCTGGACTGGCCGGAGTCCGAGGCTACGGCACTGGCCTTCCTTCTTGATCACGCCCGTGATCTGAATGATGCACCGGAAACGGATGTGGCGCGCGAAACCGCCGAAGCGCTGATCGCACAAGGGCTGCGCAAATCCCTGGCCTGCCCGGCCCCCTCCACCCTGGACCGGCGCATCGCCTCTTGGCTGGCCTTCCATCGGATGAAGAACCTCCCCTCCCCGTTTGGCGCGCCTCAGGTGAAGCAGGCCCGCGCCAAGGCAAGACGTGCCGCGGCCCGGCCCCCTGCCCCGAAGTCGCAGCACCCGATCACCCGTGATGTGCTGGAGCAGCTGCTGGCCACCTGTCGGAGGTCTCGTCGGGACTGCCGCGACCGGGCGCTGCTGATGCTGGGCTGGGCTTCTGGTGGTAGACGGCGCTCGGAGATCACCGGGTTGATGTTTGAAGACGTCTTACTGAAGGAATTCGACAAGAAAGGCCTAGTCTGGATCTCACTACTGGAAACCAAAACGACGCACAAGGGCGAGACCCCGCGGCTGGTGCTGAAGGGCCGCGCAGCCCAGGCGCTGGTGCATTGGATTGAAGTGGGCGGAATTGACAGCGGTCCCCTCTTCCGGCCGATCTCCAAGGCCGACCGGGTGCTGAAACGCCGGCTCAGCCCGGATGCGATCTACCAGATCGTCAAACATCGTCTGGCACTGGCTGGGCTCCCGGCAGGGTTTGCCTCGCCGCATGGATTGCGCTCGGGCTTTCTGACCCAGGCCGCGCTGGACGGTGCCCCGATCCAGGCCGCCATGCGCCTGTCCCTGCATCGCTCCATGGCCCAGGCGCAAAAGTACTATGACGATGTGGATATCGCAGAAAACCCGGCGGCGGATTTGTTGGGTTGAGCTTTGCTGATTGTTTAAGAAATCCCAACCTGAGGGATATTCTGGCTGCACCGCTTATGTCTTTTTTCCCGTCCCATCCGTCAACGTAGCCAGCGCAGAAACATGACGCGGCAGATCGCAACGGGAATGCAGGATATCGATTATGATCACGCTATCCGGCTGGTCCAAGTAGACAAGGAAATGCTCTCCTGCCCGTACATATCTGAGATCAACCGCCTCTTCGACCAATAAAGAGCAACTGCGGCTGGCCACCCTACCCTCGGTGATGGCTTGGCAGCGCGCTATTAGCTCTTGTTCATAAAGGTCAGCCTGATGCGGTCCAAAATTGTCGATGGTCCAACGGGCAATTTCCACCAGGCTAGATTCAGTGCGGCGTGTCAGTCGAAAGGGTCTGGTCACGTTTTGGCTCGTGCCCTTGCAAAGGCGCGACGGATCGCATCTGAACCGCTGCCTTCTGCTAAATCTCCAGCCTGAGCCTGCGCCACACCCTCCTGCAAGCCTTGTTTGAGAGACTCCAGCCCCGCTTCTTCCCGCTCCAGAAGACGAAGGCCCGCTCGCAACGCTTCACTGGCGTTCTGATAACGACCGGATGCAACCAGATTCTGCACCAGTTGATCCTGCGATTCTGTAAGTACGACATTGCGGGTTACCATGGCTTAAGCCTCCTCTTTGGCAATATATGCCAATGAGGCAGTCAATTCAACGACTGAGGACATAGCCCAAGTAGTTTAGTCGAACTGGTCTCATTTCTGAGTAGTACTTTGGCAAAATGGTTTCTCTTGATCGGGAAGAGGATGAGTTTAGTTCCACCACACTTCCAAGGAAGGACGAACGTGTCTTGTAACGTCGCCTCAACCCGGATGCGATTCATCAGATCACAGGTATCAACCCATGAACTGCGGTCAGAGTTTCTAACCCAGTGGCCTCTGAAGACCCTTGATCCAAACCGTCATGCGATTGTCACCGCACCGCTCCATGGCACAAGAGCAGAAACACCATGTCGACAACGGTATCGCCGAATGCCGCGCGAACGCCTTAAAAAGGGGTGAAGAAGCATTGGTTCAATTGATCTGCAGCATCGGTTTTTCTGCTGTCACGGCATAATACCTCAAAGACCAACTCCAGCGAAAACAGAACCACATCGGTATCTCGTAGGCCCAGAGAACCTGTTATTCGAACGCCATCCGCCCTGCCCTATCACGTCAATAAAATAGTCGGCGGTTATCAGGAAAATCCGCGCATTCAGTTTTGGAACGGCGCGAAGCATTGCGTTTGATTAGTTACTTTTCTGAAGAGTAGGTAAGATGTGAGCGGTTTGCTGGACTTAAAACTAGTCTTTGCTGGGCTAAAAGAAGCAACAATACACCTGAGGTCAAGCATCCTTCAAAATACTGGCTCGGAATCTGAAATCTTATCGGTTCTATGCAACCTTTAAGCGCTTCTCACGCGCCCAGCAGAGACGTGAGTTAACAGCTGTTAACTTCAGAACGCTTGTGCAGGTCTCGCAGCGACCCACAAGTTATTGATTTTTTTCTTGACATGAATCGGAATACGAGTGCCTAAATGTACTCAAGTTGCGCAACCAAACAAAA
>NZ_JBSWUU010000005.1:0-120533 GCF_056159225.1 Ruegeria sp. AWH4_226
GGGGCCGAAGGGAGAAAGGACGTGATTGGTTCGGGTCGGAGGCCGGTGTGCCGGCGTCCGACTAGCACGCGGTCACGCGCCCATAGGCGCGGGATTTGCCCGGAACTATGGCTCCCGGCGTTTGGCCGTGAATGTGATCTTGATGACGATCAAGTTGACCTCGATGCTGAGGCTCAAGTCGATCTTCTGAAGCTGTTTTCTCACTGCTCTAAGGCGACGAGCTGCCAGCCTGCGAAGCTGTTTTGATTTTTTGCGAATGTATTTCATGTCTGTCTCCTGTTGAAAATTCGCGGCACCCGAACACGCCGGGAAAGCAGACCAGTCAACACGCGCGGCACGCGCCCCGAAGGGCTTGGTGTTTACTGGTCTGCGCGGCGTGTATCTTGGCCGCTTATTTTCGTCGGGACAGATCTAAGACAGGCGCGCGAAAAACAGAGGTTCGCAATGGAGGGTGCGACCTGGGGCTGAGTGTAGAAATCAGAAGTTTGAGGGAATGGCAGTCGGCCCAGACTCGCGGCAACGATCGGGCCGACTGGCTCATAAGAGCGTTTTGCCGATTGCCGTCGGCATAGTGAAGTTAGCACGGATTCTGCAGAGGTTAAAGGCGATCCGCTCCGGCCGCGATGGCGGCCCCGCGCGCGGGCAGCGCGCGGTCCTGGCTAATCGGGGCAAGTGGCCCCGGTTCGCCGGGACACCAAAACCGATTGAGCTGGTTAGCCTGGATAGGGATTTGCTGGGCCGTAATGCGTGCCCGCCTCAATAAAGCAGCCATCGTGACCGCTGAGCCATGCCCGATGAACTTGGGACCGGGCAAAAACGCGGCGAAGTGGCCGGGGCATTATCCAACCACTGTAACCCGCCAGATAGACCCGATGATAAAGCCGGGCCATCACAGACCCGCCGCCTTTCGCAGTGCATCATTCATTCGGCTTTGCCAGCCTTTGCCATCGGCTTTGAACGCCTCCAATACTTCAGGGTCCAAACGGATGGTTGTAGAAACCTTGGTAACTTCGGCTTTGGGCCTGCCGCGTGAAACCGGGGCCTTGGCTAACTTTTCAGTCCAATAGGGTTGCGACAGGTCCGGCAGATCGTCGTCAGCTTCATCGCCCAAGTACGGGGCCGTATGCTTTTTGCTCTCGTTCATTGGCTTTCCTCATGCTGATAATTCGATGCGACGCGCCGCGCGGCGTCCAAGCCACAACAACCATTCGACCACCTAAGAACCCGATGGTGATGTTGCGTGTTTCGCCATAGTCGCGGCGGTCATCTTCAACCGTTATATGCGCGTCCTCAAATACTTCCCCGGCTTGCGCCATATCCAAACCGCGAGTTTCAAGGGTCGTCTGGCGTTTCGCTGGGTCATACTCGATCTTCATATATTGTTACTACACTAAATAGGTTCAAGGCGCAATATTTGTTACTACAAAAAATAGCCTAATTGTTGGTTTTCAGAGGATTGCGCGTCGCGGTCGCAACGCGCAAAACACTGTTAAACTTCCTTTCCGTCATTGTCGAACCGGCGCACAAGCTGAAAGTCTATGAAGCCAGACGAAACCAAATCGGCAAACTGTGCGCGGGCTTCGTCTGAATCGGCGTAGGTTTCCGGGTCGGCTCCATCCGGCAAGTCGATTTCGAAAAACTGCATTGCATCGCAAGCGACCCTGACAATTGGTTTTGTAGACATCGGCATTCCCTCAGCGGCGGATTCTGATGATTTTCGTGTGAACGCTGGCCGTCGCAAAGGTGTCTGACGGCAAGGTTTCGAGTTCTTCGGCCTCGTCGTGGTGGAAGGTGACAGGGACCAGGGCAACAAGGGTTGCCGGTTCGTCATGCCCACCCCGCCCTAGCAGGGACAAAGCCGCCTCGATGTGGGCGCGTACCTGCTTAAAAGGCGGGTTCATGATGATGCGGGGAAACTGCGCGCGGCCTTGGACTTCCTCCGCATACTCAAGAAAACAACGGTTGATAGTGGGGCCAATGGCGCGCAGCTTTGCCGCAAGCGTGTTGTGGCGCTCGATCATGGTCAACTCGCAAGTGCTGTGACCTGATGCAGTCAGCGCCTTTGCGAGCTGGCCGGTTCCGGCGCTTGGCTCCAATGTCAGATAGTCACCTTGCGGCCCGAGATAACCAACCATCCGCGCAGCGACAGGATCAGGCGTAACGTGGCATTCGGTGAACTTATCAACGGCGATGACTTCAGGGGCTTTCAACTCGTCCAGCTTGGGCGCATCCTGTCGCGCCCTAACCGGTATGGTTAGGGGCTTGTTTGGGCGGTAGTAGATGCTTGGGCGCGTCATTGGGCAATTTCCTCGTCAAAATCGGCGGGGGCGTCATGCTGCTTTTGATCGGTGATCAGGATAGCAGCCCACCCAGCCGAGAAACGCGGCCCTTCGTGGTTCGGGTTCGGTGCGATCCGCACCCGGAAAGCGCCACAAGCTGAAAGCCGCGTTCCCCTGTAGTCGGTGCCAATTTTGGCAAATTCGGCCTTGGTCATTTCCACCTGCGGAACAAACTCGACTGTTCTATTCCAAGGGTTGCGAACCAAAAATTTGCCGCTCTGCGCTTTGAAATTCAGAATAGGCGGTTTTGCCGGTTTCTTTTCGGGCGACACATATCCACAAGACTGCATCAAGTCGCGCAGCTCGGCCAGTAGTTTCTTGTTCCGGCGCGCGCGCACCTTGGGGTCATTCTTCCGGTTTGCATGACGCTCAACACCTGCCGCGCGATATTGCCAATAACCGATAGCGCCATGAGCCTTAACGGCTTTGTCCATTGCGTTGTGCATCCGCTCTTGAGTCTTGCGGGCTTTGCGCTCGGAGTGATGCCCGACAAGGATAGGCTGACCAAATTCGAATGCGCGGGACAGTTCGTCAGCGGCCCGGTGAAATGCGTTTGCCTGTTCGGCGCGTTTCTGTGCGATCCCGTCCAGGCGATCCGCTTTGATCTGCGCCCGTTCGGCCATTGTGGTTTCTTCGGGTTCAATCTCGCCTGCCAGTTCAAGCGCAAGGTTTTCGCGGGCAACAGTCCACATAGGGGCGACGAACAATTCTTGCTTAGGTGCCCATTTGAAGCCTGCGGCTTTGACCCGTTGGAAGGTTTCGGCGTCCAATCGCTCCGAAGCATACAATCGGATTTTGTTGTCCTCGGGGGAGTAAGTTGCAGTGATATTAATATCAAAATCAGCCATTCGTGGCGTCTCCTTATCCTGGCGATGCGGTTGCCGATGTTTCCCCGCTATCCGCTAATGGGCGCGGCCTTCTGATCTGTTAGCTGAAAGACCCCGTGTCTTTCGGCTGGCAGAACAGGAAGGGCAAAGCCCTGCCTGTGGCCTGGGGCGGGACTGTCACGGGGTCGGAGTGGCAAAAAAATGGGAGGGAAGGGAACAGCCCGGTGACGCCGAACAAGTGGGAAGAGATCAAGAAATCCGGCGATGCGGCGATCAAGAAATGGATCAACGACAATATGTCGGGAAAATCGTGTCTTGTTGTTCTGGTCGGAAGCGAAACAGCTGCCAGACCATGGGTTAGGTATGAAATCCGCAAAGCCTGGGAAGACAAGAAGGGCGTTCTTGGCATTCATATTCATGGACTCAAGGACCTCGGCGGAAACACATCCCTCAAAGGCAACAGTCCCTTTTCAGATCTTAAGGTTTCCGAAGAAGGGAAACTCGTTACTCTCGGCACTGCCCCAATCCTAAAAAACCCGGCGGGCAGCACCTCCAAGGAAATCTATGCTTCCATTCAGAACGGCATCGATGGCTGGATCGAGGAAGCGATCAAAAACCGAGCGAGCTACAAGTAAGTGCGTGGTCAGGCCTCTCATCTAGTTTTGCACTTCTCGAAGATCATGTTGGATTGCCCTGACATTAGGAGAAAACATGAAGCGTGAAATTATTCTGTTCGTTGAAAAGTTTGTCGAAGAAATTCGTGCCGAGAATGCCGCCGTTTTTCTTGGCGCCGGCGCGTCCAAAGCTGCTGGCCACGTGGATTGGGCGGAGTTGCTCGAGCCTTTAGCTAGAGAGCTTGAACTAGATGTTTCCAAGGAACCCGACCTGGTCGCTCTGGCTCAGTTCCACGTGAACGAGACCCGGAGTCGAGGACAGATCAATCAAACAATTCTGGATGCTTTGGGTCGAAATCTTGAACCCACTGAGAACCACAGAATTCTAGCGGAGTTGGACATACCAGTTTACTGGACGACCAACTATGACCGATTGATCGAGGAAGCGCTGCGCGAGGCAGGAAAGATCGCGGATGTTAAACATACAGTCAAGCAGCTGGCGAATACGAGGTCACGACGTGACGCTATCGTCTACAAAATGCACGGAGATGTCGAGCATCCGGATGAGGCCATTCTAACCAAGGACAACTATGAGAAGTACTTCAAGACCCATGGTGCATTTGTCACGGCCCTATCTGGACATCTCGTATCAAAGACATTTGTTTTCATAGGTTTCAGCTTCTCAGATCCCAATCTAGACTATGTCCTCTCCAGGATTCGTGTGACATTCGAGGAGCATCAACGCCGCCATTTCGCCTTCTTCAAGAAACGCTCTAAAGCGGCAGATGAGACCGAAGAAGATTTTCGGATGGCGCAAACGCGTCAGCGATTGATGATTGAAGACCTTAAGCGCTTCAATGTGAATTCAATCCTAGTAGATGAATATGAAGAAATAACAGAGGCCCTGAGAGAGGTTGCAAGACGCTTTCGAATGCGAACTGTTTTTGTGTCTTCAAGCGCGGCCGACTTTGAGCCTTGGGGTGAACAAGCTGTTACAGAGTTCATGAGGAAACTTGGCTCTTTGTTGGTAGAGAATTCGTTGCGGATTAGTACCGGGTTGGGGCTTGGCGTAGGCAACGCGCTTTTCACCGGAGCATTAGAAGAAGTGTATCGAAGTGTTGAACGTCAGATCGATGACCACCTTTTGGTCAGGCCTTTCCCTCAGTATGTAGACGACAAAACAGAGCGCGAGGCACTTTGGCATAAGTACCGCAGTGATTTCATCCCTTCAGCAGGTTCGGCCCTATTTTTGTTTGGCAATAAAATGACTATTGATGGGATTGTTTCGGCAAACGGAATGGTCTCCGAGTTTGAGATTGCAGCAGAGAACGGGCTCGTGCTCCTGCCTATTGGTGCTACCGGCTCAACCGCTGCAGAGCTTGCCGCTCGCGTCTTGGCGGCTCCAGAGAACTATCCAAGCATTCCTCCTGACCTAATTCCACTGATCGCAGAATTGAATGAACCGGTAGGCACTTTGAATGAGCTGCTTCAGCCACTAGTGGAATTGGTACGGAAAGCCGGAACACGCTGAGTAGGCTTCATCTAGTGCAAACGCGCAGGGAGATTTTATGCCAGTTTCTATGACCGACCTTAGGTTTGAGGCGCGCATGGGCGATCAGCAGATTGCAAAATCGCTATCTGAGGCGCAACGAAGTCGGATTACAACAGCGTTTCTTTGCCACGCACATAAGGATCGCGCTCTGGTTCAAGGCGTGGTCAATCTTCTGCGCAAGGCTGGTTGGCGCGTGTACGTGGATTGGATGGACGGCTCGATGCCGAGCAAGCCGAACCGCGTGACGGCAGACAAAATCAAGAAGCGAATACGTGACCTCGACTACTTTCTTTTCTTGGCAACTTCGAACTCAATGGATTCTCGATGGTGCCCGTGGGAAATTGGATATGCTGACCCTCACAAGTACCCTGAGAAGCTTCTTATCATCCCAACACGTGAAGGCTACTCCACTCATGGCAGCGAATATCTTGAACTTTATCGTCGAATTGATCTCCGGCGAGACGGTTCCCTCGCGGCAATTGACCCAGGGTACACTGTAGGAACGGAACTCCGAAACCTCCGTTGATCTGTCGACTTTGCGAAAAAAAGACTTTGCCTTCCGGCTAACTATCCAAGTGCGCCTGCTATGCGAAGTTCAATGACCGCTTTGTTGGCTGATTGCTACTAAACTTTCAAACGCAGCGAATGGCCGCTCTCCGCCCTTTCCGCCTTTTTTCTTGATCGCTATGCTTCCGGTTTGTTTCGATGGCATGTGGGACTGTCGAGTTCAACATACAGCACCTGAAGTCCCTGTTACGTAAATATATCCGCGAGCATTAATCCACTCATGCCCCATACGCACTCCAAAAGTGTGTTTTCGAGGGGTATTGCGTTCAGAAGATATCGAAACATAGTCTCCACCTGCGTTAAAGAAACGTAAAGGGCTGTTAGCCCTTTTCCCCCGTTGCGCTCAGTACCGCGAAGATGACTGCCGACGAGAAGGCGCAGGTTCTCAATGGCACACAGTTCTAACCTGACCAGCATTTCAGCATAGCTATCAGGAAGGGAGAAAATACACCCGACCAACTTGTAAACCGCTTTACCAATCCGTCTGGGTGTCTAAGCTGCATTAAGCAGCTACATTACGCACACAATCGGAAGGCTACACGGATGACCCAATCAGACGCGGTGATCGCCCTGACCCGGCAGCTTCTGGCCTTTGACACGATCAACCCGCCTGGGCAGGAAGCCGCCTGCGTGCGCTTCTGCGCCCGTGCGTTGGAAACAGCAGGGTTCACCTGCCAGGTGATTGACCACTTGCCTGAGCGGTCGAGCCTCATCGCAGTGCGTGGTGAAGCTCCCGGGCTATGCTTTAGCGGGCATCTGGACACGGTGCCTCTTGGCCATATGGCATGGAACTGCGCGCCCTTCGACGGTGAGATTACCGACGATCGCCTGTACGGGCGTGGCAGCAGCGATATGAAAGGCGGCGTCGCAGCATTCATCGTTGCCGCACAGGCAACGACGGCGCCCGCCAGCGTTATCTTGACCAGTGGTGAGGAAACCGGCTGCGACGGCGCGCGCTGGTTGACAGAAACCACCGCCCTGCCGCCGGCTCGGGCCATGGTCGTGGGTGAATCCACTGACAACCAGCCGGTCGCCGGTCACAAGGGCGCACTGTGGCTGGAGCTTACCTCGCACGGCGTCACGGCCCATGGCGCGACGCCGGATCTGGGCCGCAATGCAATTACCGCCATGGCGCCCACTCTGGCCCGGCTGGCCGGCTGGCAGCCGGATTACGCGCACGCGGAAATGGGCCGCGCGACCTGTAACCTTGGAACGTTATCGGCCGGGATCAACACCAACTCGGTCCCCGATCACTGTCGACTGACGGTCGATTTGCGCTCCGTCGTCGGGGTCAGCCACGAGGCGCTTACGGCGGAACTGCGGGCGCTATGCGGTGCAGAGGTCTCGATCAAGCCGATCATTGACCTACCGCCTGTGTGGACCGATCCGTCAGAGCGGTGGTTTCGCGACGCCTGCCAAACCGTGATCGGCATGACGGACCATAACGCCCTGCGGTCTTCGGTGAACTACTTTACCGATGCTTCCCTGCTACAACCGGCGATGGGGGTACCGGTCATGATCCTTGGGCCCGGACAGGTGGACCAGCCGCATGTGACGGACGAATATGTCCGCATTCCTCGGCTGGTCGAGGCAGTCGCGCTTTATTCTTCGCTAATCGAAGCCTCGGCATAGGCCGCCTCGTGAAACCCGATCTCCAACCGCTGCACATGGCCAAAGACTGCAACCGTATGAATTCGCTGCGCTTCGGTCATTGTCTCGCCCAGATTATCCAACCGGTCGCGAAGCCAATGGGCCTGTGCGGTGAAATTGGGTGCCGCGTGCATTTCGACCCACTCGGCCAGCATGGGGTCGACCATAGGCGCGTTGCGGACCTGTCTGCACCACGTCCAGTACATCCACTCTGCTGCGAACATTGCCGTGACGATGGCCGTGAAATCGCCATCGCGGGCGATTTCCAACATGCCGTCCCGAAACGCTGCCACGCGCGGATCGGCCTGCAACGCCGGGTCTGGAGTGATGCCCCGCGCGGCGAAGGCCGCCTCGAAATAGGACATTTGCTCATTGGCTAAGGCATCCAACGTACCGATCAGCTTCCGCCGGTCGTCGAGATCTTCGGCCTTTGCCACCGCGTATCCGAAGATCGCGATGGCTGTGTCGACAAAGGCTCCTTCAATCAGCAAATACCGGTCGAAGACATCGGGCGCGAGCGACCCCGACGCGATGTCCCGCACGAAACGGTGCCCGACCATGGCGTCGAAATCGGCGGCGTTTTCGCGTAGGATGCGATCTGTCAGCTCCTCAGCCATCAAGCCCCTCCTGCGCCACAGCGACAAAGCGGCGCACTCGCTCGGGCTCGACAGGGTTCCACCAGACGCCGCCCTCTTTCAACGAGGACGCGACGATCACGCCGTTCGTCCGGTCCAGGATGGCAACGATGTTGTCTTCGGTCACACCGGACCCCACCAGCAACGGCAGATGTGTCGCGCCCGCAATCTCGTCGATCTCTTCCATCGTGGCACTGTTGCCGGTGCGCTGCCCCGTGGCAATCACACAATCTGCGTCAAAGAACGCAAGATCGCGGGTCAGTTCAGGGATCGACCGGTCGGCGGTGATGGAATGACTGCCGTGCTTAACGTGGCTGTCGGCAAAAATCTTGACCCGCTCGGCGCGCAGCAGGCTGCGGTAGCGCATGGCCTCGGCGGCGCGCCCCTCCATGAAACCTTCGTTGGCGACATAGGCATTGGCCCACTGGTTGACCCGAATGAAATCCGCGCCCCCGGCGACAGCGGTCGCGAGCGCCGGGATCGGCGCATTGGCCAGTACGTTGATGCCCATGGGCACGCCCACCGCACGGCGAACACGATCGGTCACGACGGACAGAAAGGCCGCCGTTTCGTGGGTGATGTCTTCGGGCTTGGAAAACGGCACATCGCCGTGGTTCTCGACGATCAGCCCGTGCAGACCACCCTCAATCAGCCTCTCGGCGTCGCGCATGCAAGCATCGTAGATGCTGTCGAGACTCTCGCCGCGATAGCGTGGTGCACCGGGAAAGGCCGGGCAATGAATCATGCCGATCAGCGCCTTGTGTCGGCCAAAGATGTCGTGGATCGCGCCGGTCGTCCGGTCAGATATTTGCTGCATGAAGTACCCTTTCAGAAAAGAAGGAAGATGTGATGAAGGCCTATGTCATAGGCAATGCCGCCCTGGACGAGACCTTGGCGATTGAGGATTTCCCCAGTCCAGGCGCGTCGATTTTTGGCGAAAGTCTGTCGCGCGACCTTGGAGGGAAAGGGGTAAACCAGGCCGTTGCGATGGCACGCACCGGCCTGCAATGTGTGTTTGTCGCCGCTCTGGGCGATGATTCGCGCGGGCGTGACATCACCGAACGACTGGCGCATGAACCGCTGAACGCTCGACTGATCCGGCTGACCGGCGTCAGCACCGATGCCTCGACCATCTTGATGGCGGCAGCCGGTGAAAATGCCGTGATCACCACGCGCGAAGCGGCCTCGGCCCTTACACCCGAACAGGCCCTCGCCGGGCTGGACGGCGCACACGCGGACGATCTGCTCGCGGTGCAAGGCAACCTGAGCGCCGAGACCACCGGCGCTCTGTTGCGCGCCGCTCGCGCAATAGGCATGCACACGGCGATGAACCCCTCGCCCCTGCAGCCTTACTTTGCGCCGCTGTGGTCGTTGGTCGACACGGCCTTCGTCAACGAGGGCGAGGCGGAGGCTCTTGGCGGTGTGGATCATCTGCTGGATCTCGGGATTGGAACGGTCGTGCTGACGTTGGGCGCTGCAGGGGCGGCTTTGATCACTGCGGCGGAACAAATCACTGTGCCTGCGGTGCCCTGCACGGTGCGTGACACCACCGGGGCGGGTGATTGCTTCATGGCAACGGCGCTGGCCTCGGCGGCGCTGCGCGGCGTGGCTTTGGACGCACGTGCCTTGGCCGATGCAGCCCGCGCCGCAGCGCATACGGTGGCGCGGCCCGGCACCGTTGCGGCCTTTCCGACACAGGCGGAATTTGCCACGATCCTTGGCCCCGAAACCCACCCCCCCTGACGGACCGGGCCGCCCGCTGGTTTCGGGCGGCCCAAGCCGGCGCAGGGGCCCACATTCAGCGCGCCACGAGCCAGCCCAGCACATTCTTCCACAGTCGGGCATAGCCCACCCATTCGCAGAACTCCGGCGACAGCCAATGAGGCCCTATATCCGATGTCCAGGCAGCGGTCCGCCCGGCCCCGTGCGTTCCCAGCACCAACAATGGATGGCCACCCTGCTCCTCGGGAATCCGCGCGACGACCTCTGCACCTTCTCGCAGCTCGACCTCGTTGACGCCGAGGATCGGCGGCCAGACACCTTCAATACCCGCCATCACAAAATGATTGGGGGCGAGCACCTCGGCTACCGCGCCTTCGGGGATTTCAATGCGGTCGTCCCACGGAAAGCAGGTGACGGGCAACGTGTCCTCGACCGGGGTCTTGCGCCAGCGCGCCTTGCCGTCGATCCCCTGGAACGAGAAATAGCCGCCCATCATGATCAGGTTGCCGCCCTCTTCGACCCACTGTTTCAACAGGCGTAGACGGTTGGGCACGCATTTCGACCGCAACCAGACATCGGGCGGCAACAGAAAGGTATTCGCGCCAATGTCCGATAGGATGATAATGTCGTAGCCCTTCAAGCCATCCATCTCGAAGGGGAAGCCCTCTGCCGCCTCATGCGCGGTCATGTAGTCCACCTCGAACTCAGACCCCTTGAGCGCCTTCAGCAGCGGATCGGCACCCGTGTGGAAATGCACCGATCCGAATTGATCGAAGCCCTTGAAATGGGTCTCAGACGTGGTCCAGCTTTCGCCGACTAGCAAAACCTTGGTCATAGTTCAGTCCTTTTCAGAAAGTTATGCGCTCGCGTCAAAGACGCGACGGGGATTGGTCACCATGAGCGTGTCCATCGCCTGTGCAGGCAGGTCATGGCGCAGCAGACGAGGCAAAAAATGCTTCGTTACGAAGGCATAGCCATTGCCGCCGTAGCGGGTCAGCATCATTTTCACGAAGACATCCTGAGAGAGCAGAATGCGGTCAAGGAATCCGGCCTCGACCAGCGTCATAATCGCCCGCGCGACTTCGTCATCAGAGGGGCATTGCACACCTTGATCGGCGTAGAAGTAATCCATCCCGATCATGTCGAACTCGACGAAAGCGCCGCGTTGCGCGAGGGTCGCCTGATAGACCGGGTCCATGTGCGACGGGTTCATGTGGCACAGCACGGTATGGCGAAGGTCGGCGCCTTCTTCCTCGACGATATCCAGCACGCGATGCCCCAGCCGGAACCAGCCCGGCAGATGCACCATCAACGGCAGGCCAGTGCGGACCTGTGCCTGTGCCGCACCACGCAAGGATTTCTCTTCGTCGGCGGTAAACTCTGACGACACGCCGATCTCACCGATCAGACCGATTTTAGCGTCGGTGCCGTCGACGCCTTCCAGCGCCTCTTGCACGATCTGGTCCGCGATACCATCGACCGATAGCCGCGCAACCTCGTCCGGCATGGATGAGGCAAGGTAGTAGCCCGCCCCCATGACCACTTGCACCCCGGTCTCGGCCGAGATGCGTCGCAGCTTGGTCGGGTCGCGCCCGATGCCGCGACAGGTCGGATCGACGATGCTCCGCCCCCCCACGGCGGTGAACTGGTGCACCTCTTCGATGGCCAGCTCAAGGTCGTCGAGCGCGATGTTGTGTTTGTTGACAAACGGATCCTGCCGCAACTCGGACAGCAGTTCGATGCTGACCGGCGCGTTGACAAGGTATTCTCGCGCGGGGTCGGTGGGCGGATGCCACCAACAGGAACAATCGTTCTGCAGATGCTCGTGCATCAGTGTATGTCCCAGCCGGGCTGAGGGGATCGGCCCGGTCACGGTCATCACCTGACCTGAGCGGACGTGGCAGGGCGACAGCTCGCTCATGACACGGCCTTTTTTTTGTCGAACCGCCATTTGCGGTCGAACAGACGCGCGTTCATCCAGATCGCGACAAGGATGATGGTCCCGGTGACGATCTGCGTGAAGAAGGGCGAGATATGCATCAGGATCAATCCATTGCCGATCACGGCAATGGTCATTGTGCCCAACACGGTGCCCAGCATCGACGCCTTACCGCCCATAAGGGATGTACCGCCCAACACCACCGCTGCGATCACCTGCAACTCAAACCCCTGTGCCGCATTCGACGAGCCAGAGCCAAGGCGCGCAGCGATCAGGATACCCGCCACCGCACAGGCGAGACCGGACACCATGTAGACGGATGCCAGCACCCGCTTGGCCGGCATACCGACGCGGCGCGCCGCCTCGATGTTGGACCCGACAGCGATGACCTGCCGCCCGTATTGGGTCCGCAGCATCACGACAAATCCCAGTACTGCCACGAGGATAGCGATCAGTGCCGGCACCGGGAAACCGGCGATCTCGCCACGTCCCAGCCAGAAAAACCCGTCGGCATCGCGGATTGGGATGGAATAGCCCTCGGTCATGTACAACGCCGCACCGCGTAGGATCGACAGACCCGCCAGCGTCACGATGAAAGCAGGGATGCCCTGATAGGCCACGAACCAGCCCTGGATCAGGCCGATCCCCGCCCCAAGCACCAGCATCAGCACGATGGCCATGGGCCAGGGCAGCCCGGCTGCCATGACAATAGCAGCAGCAGCATTGATCAGAGCCACCATCGACCCCACCGACAGATCAATCCCCGCGGTGGTAATGACCAGCGTCATGGCCACCGCGACCACAAGGATCGGCGCCGCCTGTCGCAGCACATTCAACAGGTTGCCCGGCATCAGAAAGGTCGATGTCATGGCCCCGAAGAACACCATGCAGACCATGAAAAACAAGGCGATGGACAGCACCTGCGCATGTTCGCCCACGAAATCGGCCAGCTTTGATCCGGCCTGACGTTCCGTATATGCCACCATCAGTGACCCCCTTTGCCGACAATCAGGTCGACCAGTTCCTGCAGATCCGTCTTGTCAATGTCGCGCTCTGCGACTTTGGTGCCTTCGTACATGACGGCGACCCGGTCGCAGACGCGGAACAGATCCTGCATTCGGTGGGTGATCAGCACCACGGCAGCGCCGGTGGCCTTCACCCGGTTGATAAGTTCAAGCACCGCCTCAACCTCGGCCACGGCCAATGCCGAGGTCGGCTCGTCCATGATCAGCACATTCGGTCTGAAGCTGGCCGCGCGGGCGATGGCGATAGCCTGCCGCTGACCGCCGGACAGTTTCTCGACCTTGGCGGTTAGGCGAGGAATACGGATTTCCAGCGCGGCAAGCATCTTTTCCGC
Source organism: Ruegeria sp. AWH4_226 (assembly GCF_056159225.1). Lineage (NCBI taxonomy): Bacteria > Pseudomonadati > Pseudomonadota > Alphaproteobacteria > Rhodobacterales > Roseobacteraceae > Ruegeria > Ruegeria sp. AWH4_226. The sequence goes on from NZ_JBSWUU010000005.1 coordinate 13,203, forward strand.
CTCTTCCAGCATCCGGGGCTGGTCGAGAAAAGGGCCGCGCTTCAGTTCGCGCCCAAGGAAAAGATTACCCACAACATCCACGTGATCACATAGCGACAGATCCTGATATACCATCTCGATGTGCAGATCGCGGGCCTCGGAGGGGCTGCCGAAACGAACAGGCTGGCCGTCCATCAGGATCTGGCCCTCGTCTGGGATGTAGGTGCCAGACATGACCTTGGACAGCGTCGATTTCCCGGCAGCGTTGTCCCCAATCAGCCCAAGGCATTCACCTCGACAGATATCCAGATCGACACCGCGCAGCGCCTGATGGGACCCAAAGGTCTTGTGGATATTACGCAAAGCCAGAATGGGAGCGGCAGTGGCAGAGGGGGGTGCGTCCCCCCTCCCCTCTTCATGAATCTCCGCCATCATCATTCGAACAGCGACCGGAAGTCGTCCACGTTCTCCGATGTGACGATGGTTACCGGCACCGATATCTCGGCTTCGACGCTCTCACCCTCATGCAGCGCGATCAGCGCCTCGACAGCAGCAGCCCCCATGGCGGCGGGGTCCTGCTGGATCACGGCCTTGAGATAGCCATCGTCGATGGCGTCAATAGCCTGCGCCGTCAGATCCCAGCCAAAAACCGACAGGTCATCTTGTTTTCCCTGCGAAGAAACAGCGGCAATCGCGCCCATCAAGGCGGGTTCGCCGGTCGCATAGATGGCCGTTAGATCGGGGTTGGCGGTGATCAGGTTTTCGGCAGCCCCCAGCGCCACATCTTGGATGTTCTGCCCGTCAACCGTGCCCGCAACAGTCACCGTGTCGCCGTTCAGCGCGTCTTCGAAACCATCCTTGCGCACATTCTGGATGTAAGAGTTCAGCGCGCCCACGATGCCCAGCTTGGACGGATCGGCCATGTTTTCGTTGTAATAGGCGGCAAGGTCAGCGCCGGCCTTGGCGTTATCCACGCCAATCTGCGCCTTCTGCGGACCGCCCTCGGGCAGGATCGCATCAATGGCCACCACGGGAATGCCCGCCGCGTCGGCCTGTTGCACAGCTGGCATGATGCCGTTCACGTCGATGGCCACCACGGCCATGCCAGCAACACCTTCCTGAATATAGGTCTCGACCGCACTGTTCTGCGCCGCAGAATCGTTGTTGGCGTTAAAGATCACCAGGTTCACGCCCGCGGCCTCTGCAGCCTCCTGTGCGCCACGGTTCATTTCATTGAAAAACAGCGCCTGTTGGTTGATCTGCACAAGAGCAAATGTGGGGGCGTCCTGGGCCAACGCCGTGGTTGCAAGCAGGCAAGCGGCAGCACCCACGCCAAAGGCGCGTCGGGTTGTTTTCATGGTCATGTCAGTACCTCCGTGAGTTGGAATTCGGTTGCATTAGGAGAGTTGACCTGGGAGGCGGGCCGACGGAGGCCCGTTCTACCAGGGTAACGGGCAACAGCTCCTCTTGCGGGAGCTTTTTGCCCTCGGATGGTGCAGAGGTCTCGAGCAGCAGGCGCAGCGCCCGCTTTCCAAGATCCCGCACCGGCTGGCGCACTGCCGTGACGGCGGGTGCGAACAGGTGCAACGGGCCGACATCGTCAAACCCGATGACAGAGACATCGTCGGGAATTGAAACGCCGGACTCCTGTAAAACTTCGTACAGACCAATGAGCAGTTCGTCGGAACTTGCAAAGATCGCAGTCGGGCGGCTGTGGTTTGGACGGGCCACGAACTCGCGAGCCGCCTCACGCCCTGCCGCGAAGGTGTAAGTCCCCCGAGCCCGTTCAATCACGCAGTCGGGGCCGCCCACCTCGGCCATCCCGGCCGCAAACCCGCCGTAACGGCGCTGGCCAGAAATCATCTCGTCGACGCCACCGATGAACAAGACGTGCCGATGACCCGACTGCGCCAGATGACGCCCTGCCAGCCGGCCCCCTTCGAAGTTGTCGCAAAACAGCTTGGGTACCTGTGTGCCTACCACGTCCTCGTCCACCACGATGCAGGGACCGGCTGTGTTGATCCGATCGGCCAAGGCCGCATCACCTTGATGGTTCGTGATAAAAATCAACCCGTCTGCATGCCCTTGCCGCAAGAGATCGATGTAGGAAAGCTCCCGGTCTCGGCGGTTTAGTGTAGCATAAAGCGCCAAGGCCTTACCGTGGGCATCGGCTTCCTGCTCTACAGCCGCGACGAAGGTGGCAAAGAAAGGTGTCGCAATGTCCGGTACGATCAGCCCAATGGTATCGGTCCGCCCAAGGCTAAGCCGCCTTGCGTGAGGGTTTGGTTTGTAGTTCAGCGCACGAATGGCGGTGTTGATCTGCAGAGCGGTTTTTTCGGGCAGATCGAGCGAGCCGTTCAGGAAACGGGACACCGTCGTCTTGGAGACGCCAGCAGCATTTGCAACATCCTGAAGATTGGCCATTCGTGTTCCCGCCATGTCCGATCACTCCTGAGATTCAGGTAAATCGGTTTAGTAAACTGGTTTACTAGCGATCATGCGGATAGAATCATGCGTCTGTAAAGAAAAATGTGTGTTGAAGACATAGATCCAAAGCGACCGCCGAAATTTTGTGCGGTACGTGGCCCACACCTCCGCCAACGATCAACCAGCCAACCGGTCCTCTGGTAATTCAGTGTTTGCCAAGCATTTCCCAGCAACCACAATCTGGAGCTACTCTTTCCTCAAACTTTACTGAGGTATTGCCAAGTTGCTCGTCCGTCTTGACCGGGCTATCCGCGGGTCATGAACATTCCGACCAAAATGCCGCGCCTGAAAGGGTTCCGCTATCCTCGTGAGATCATTGCTTATGCAGTCTGGGCGTACCACCGCTTTGCACTGAGCACGGCGGATGTTGAGGACCTGATGGCAGCGCGGGGCGTGATTGTAAGCCGGGAAGCGATCCGGTTATGGGTCAATCGGTTTGGGCAGCATTTCGGAGACTGCATCCGGCGAGATCGTCTGCGGCCAAACGACAAGTGACGAATGGACGAAGTTGTGATTTCGATCCGTGGCAGAAAACACTGGCTATGGCGCGCCATCGAAGCAATTGGTAATGTCCTCGACATTCTCGTACAAACTCGCCGGAACGCAAGAGCTGCAAAGCGGTTCTTTCAGAGGCTCGTGGCTCAATTTGGTGAACCGAGGGTCGTAATAACTGACAAGTTGCGCAGCTACATCAAGCCGATCAACAAGTTGGCTCCGGACGCCGACCATCGCGCCCACAAAGGCCTGAACAATGCAATCGAAGTGTCGCACAGGCCGACACGGAAGCGAGAAAAAATGTTCGGGCGGTTCAAATCACACCGGCAAGCCCAGAGGTTTCTGTCTGCGCATGACCAGATCAACTTAATCTTCCGCCCTCGCCGATACCAACTCACCGCCATCTCATACCGCCACGCACGGATTGATGCGTTCACACTCTGGGATGAGTACACCGCAGAAATGACAGCCCGAGCGCGGAACAAAATCACTTTTCATGAATCCTCAAACAACTTGGCAATACTCTGCTAACTTGTAAGTCAGAAAAAAGTATTATATTTTCTGACAAGGAGAAAACTATGATCACTTCATCGATTAGACAACGCATCATCGGAAAAGGCCGGGGCTCAATCTTTGCGCCAACCGACTTTCTGGATATTGGCTCCCGCGCAAGTGTGGATCAGGCATTGTCGCGTTTGGCGGATCAAGGGATGATCCGACGGTTAACGCGTGGGCTTTATGACTATCCGAGAAAGAGCGCCCGATTAGGGCTGTTGTCTCCGTCAGCCGATGACATTGCCAAAGCGATTGCACGCAAAGACAATCAGGTTCTACAGCCCTCCCCTGCCATGGCAGCCAACCAGTTGGGGCTGTCGACCCAAGTGCCGTCCAAGCCGACTTACATGACCGACGGCCCGACCCGCACCAAGACAGTTGGTCGACAAGTCATCCAGTTCCGGAATGCATCATCCAAAACGCTAGTTGGTGCAGGCCAGAAAACCGGCGCCGTATTTCAGGCGTTACGCTATGTTGGCAAAAACCGGGTGGATAGCCGTGTTGTCGACACGCTGGCCCGCAATCTGGATGTTAAGGACCGCGCATTGCTCGCAAGACAAAGTAGATATGTTCCGACCTGGATGCACCCGGTAGTGCAGCAAATCGTGGCACGGGTCTGATCTTGGACCAGTTTGCCAACGATACTCCAAAGAACCGTGAAGAAGCGTTTCAGGAAACGGCCGCAAAGCTTGGCATTTCCAAGGCAATCGTTGAGAAGGATTTCTGGGTCTGCTGGTCGCTGAAACATCTATTCGCCCTGCCCTCTTTTGGCACTCACATGATCTTCAAGGGTGGGACATCGCTATCCAAGGTCTATGACATCATCCATCGGTTCTCAGAAGACGTGGATCTGTCTCTCGACCGGGCACAGCTCGGTTTCGACGGCACACGTGACCCCGAGCACCCTGCCCTTTCAGGCAAAAAACAAAAGCAACTGCTGCAGGAGCTTCAGGATACGGCCACCAAAGTAGTCTCAGGACCGCTTCTGAAAGAAACCAAGATCAAGTTTGGCGCCGTGCTTGATCAGCACTTTTCCCTCTCGGTCGATCCTAATGATGCACAAACCTTGCTTTTCGCCTATCCATCCGAGACAAGTGCGGCCAGCGGCTACATCCAGCCGGTAGTGCGGTTCGAATTTGGCGCCCGTGGGGTTCACCTTCCAGCCGAGTCCCGCAGGATATCACCTTATGTGCATCAGGCATTTCCAGACCTGTTGGAGGCGAGCGACGTCGATGTGAAGGTCTTGGGTGTTGAACGCACATTCTGGGAGAAAGCCACGATCCTGCATATGCTCTATCATCAGGACATCACCAAACCTCTGGCTGACCGTATGTCGCGCCATTATTACGACATGGCTCAGTTGATCAAACACGAGACCCATTCTCGCGCTATCGAACAGATCGACTTGCTGGATCAGGTTGCACACCATAAGTCCGTCTTCTTCAAAGCGGCTTGGGCTAACTACGAGAATGCCAGGCCCGGATCTCTAAGATTGCTACCGAACCCTGAGCTGAAAGCAGCGCTGCGCCGGGACTATGTGGGGATGCAAGAAATGATCATCGGGGATCCCCCCTTGTTCGACAACATTCTGAAAACCATCGGGATGTTCGAGGCCAAACTCAACGGTTGAAATCAGCAATTTCGGTTGTCTCACGGCACAGCGTGCGACCTACAAATCTGGATTGTTAGCCGAGCAAACACACTTTCTGAATTCGCCCGAACTCGAGCTGGACCGCTCCAAGTAAAGGTTTCAAATGGTGAGATTGAATGTACTGTGCGATGAACTTGCTGGGTGCGCGCAAGGTGATTGTCTGATCTTGCATTTCAACAAATTTGAGATCGCAGTACCAACTTTTAAACAATAGTGCTTCAGACTCTGATAGGCGCCGAAGCGCCCTGCCCCACGGACCCTGAAGGTCTTGTCCCTCATGTTCAACAGCTTCTGGTTTTTCTTGGCCAAATTGTACATGAACAACCTTTTTGGTCGGTTTTGGAGTTTGTGTCTCCATGCGCGATACAAAATCAGAACCAACATTTCGCCAAACCGGTTCGCTCAGACGGTAAATTTCCGTGTAGTTGAGTCGGTACGCTGCGACGCGGCCTCTAACCCCAGGCCTAAGCTGGAGAAGTATACTTGAATCCGTCAATCGCTTAATTTCTCGCTTGACGGTTCGTTCGTCCACGGACCAGAGGCGGGCCATTTCTTTTTGTCCGACCGTCAGCTCATCAGTGCGCCAGTTGTATCGGGCCGTTATCAACGCAATGAGCCGCATCATCGAACATTGAAAACCGGGTGTGCCATTCAATCCCGCAACAGAGATTGCAGTCAAAAGATCGTACTTCTGAGAACCGGCCTGATATCCTGTAAATCGTTTTATTTCCATTTTGATACTGCCACTGTGCCTCGAGCGGATCGGTTTCGCTGACCGATTCCATCAATTGGGTTCAGTGTGATGAAATCCCGTAGTTTGTCAACGGGCTTTGAAAAACAGGATGACCACCTCTTTCTTTAAAATCAAAAGAAAATTCGGTTAATAGGTTATAGGTGACACTATGCTGTCACCATATTGGGGGTCGAGTGTCACCATATATCTGGTAATTGGTCGCTGCCTGTCACCAAAACATAGCTTCGCTTTCGAAATACCTCCCGTTTTAACCGAGTCGGAGGCGAAAAAGCGGAAATTCCATTCTTTACGTTTTGCAGTTTTCCAAAATCGCGTTATTAGAAGACATTCGTGATATAACAAGAGCAGCACCATGCGTGACCACACCGACCTTCAAGCTATGAACGAACGAAGCCTGGCCCAACAGGCTGCCGTCCGCCGCGCTACTTTCTCGCCCGCTGACGAGAAAGTGCTTCGACCATTCTCGATCTGGGAAATTAGCCAGTTCATGTTTGATGTCCCGGCGGACACCTTGAGAAAGAAGTTGGCCGAAGATCCGTCTCTTCCGCAAGGGGCGACTGAAGATGATGGGCGGCAAAGATGGTTTTCTCTGGCTGAGATAAATGAGTTGAGACGGCGCCTGAGATTTAGAGGTAAAAGCCTTCTGCCTCAAAGGCCGGCAGGCCGGGCTATGAGAGTAGCGGTTTCGAACTTTAAGGGTGGTGTCGGCAAAACTGTCGTTGCCCAGCACTTGGCGAATGCGGCCGCGCTTGATGGTTACCGTGTTCTGGTGGTGGATTTCGACCCCCAGGCGACACTCACGCATTCGATGGGTCTGGCTGAAGTTAGAGAGTGGAATACTGTCTGGGGCATTATGTGCCGCGATCTCTGCCGTGAGGCGAACCGGATCGCGGACGAATATGATGATCCCGCAGATTGCCCCTACCCTACTGCCGACGAATTGCCTGAAGATGTTCAGTCGATTGGCGCGCAACGTGTACAAGACTTCATTCAAAGAACTTCTTGGTCGACGATTGACATCATCCCGAGCTGTGCGAACGCGGCCTTCGTTGAATTTGCGTCCGCTCAGTACAGGTCCATTCATAAGGCATGGAGTTTTTTTGGATGCGTAGCAAGATATCTCGATGAGTTGCCTGACGACCAATATGATTTGATTGTTTTCGATTGCCCGCCGGCAATTGGATACCAGTCTTTGAATGCGGCCTTTGCTGCTGACATCCTCTATATTCCGTCTGGTCCTGGTTATTGGGAGTATGACAGCACAACGAGTTATCTTGGTCAGCTTGGCGATGCCTTGGAAGACATAACCAGCGGGTTCGAACGTATTGCACAGGATGCTGGTATCACGCTTCCTAAAAGGTTCGATGACATACGTGTTCTCATGACTCGCTTCGAGGCTAGCAACTCTTTGCACGTCGCGATGATGGATGCTTTCAAAAATGTCTTCGGCGCCGATGTCTGTCAAAATCCCATCGAAATGACACGAGCGGTCGAGCAATCTGGTAGGTTCCAGATGTCTGTTTACGAGCAGGACTACAGACAGATGACTCGGGACACATGGAAACGGGCGCGTCAGTCTTTTGATAATGCATACAGCGAATTTAAGGATGTCGTCCTAAGGGCTTGGGAGGCGCGTACTAAAATTGAGGAGCGGGTAGAATGAGCGGGAATAAATTTGGCTTCACTCCAATTGATGAAGATGACCTTAAGAAAACACGCCGCCGCGAAGTGGGGCCGATGGGGGCTGCGGTTCGCGAGACAGCAAACAGCTTAAATGAAAGCACTGAGAACCGTGTCGAACAGCGACGGCAAAATGCCTCCGATGCTAAGGAGTATCGTAAAGCTCGTGATGAGGGGCGAGTCTTGGTTGCGGTCGGCATCAATGAAATTCATACGACAGATCTGCCACGAGATCGCTTGGATCTTTCGGCTGTCGCAAGTTCCGACGAGATGGATGAACTCAAGGCTTCAATTCAGGAACGCGGCCAGAAGGAGCCCATAGAGCTTTATAAGGATTCAGATGGACGCTTCCAGCTCAAAAAAGGTTGGAGACGAGTAACTGCTCTTAAGCAGCTTTATGAAGAGACCGGTGATGAACGCTTTTCCAGTGTTACGGCGCGAGTTGCCAAATCCCAGAGTGATCGCATCGACCTCTATATTGACATGGTTGAAGAGAACGTTGTTCGGGAAGACTTGACGTTTGCTGAGATGGCGCAAGTGGCAATTCTTGCTTCTAAAGATTCAGAGTTGGGGGCAGGGGATGCAGAAGCTTTGGTCGGAAGGCTGTACTCATCCCTGCACAAGATGAAACGCTCTTATATTCGTAGCTTTGTTTACCTGCTCAATGAACTTGAGGGTGCGTTGCCGTTTCCAAAGAGTGTTTCCAGAAACCTTGGCGTTGAGGTTGCGCGGAAACTTCGAGCGTCATCGGACTCAGCTGCTGCATTAAGAGATGTGTTAGTACGCGCATCCACAGCCGGTGAGCAAAACGAGATACTTGATGCTTTCGTGGCAAATTCTGATGCTGAACCAGCTAGCGGCAAGCGGCGTGAGAAGGTTGAGAGCGTGAAGTATGAGTTCCACGTGGGCGCTTCAAAAATCACTGCGCGCAAGGGAGAGTGCAGGATATTGTCTGGTCAGGACTTTAGTTCGATTGACCGGTCAAAGCTCCAGAGAGCGGTTGAGGCTTTCGAAGCTGTTTTGAACGAGTAGTAACCCGCGGGTTACCCATGCTCAGATTTCTTAATTTTGATGGCGGTAACCCACGGGTTACCGCTTTCTTCGTTTAGCGCCAGCTTACCCCAGCAGATCTGCCGCCGGGTTTTCGGCGATATCGACATCGTCATAATACTTCTGCGCCTGGGCCATGGAGCGGTGCAGCGACAGGCGCATGGCGGCCTGGATCGGGGCACCGTCCAGCGCGGCCTGGGTCAGGAAGCCCGAGCGCAGCCCGTGCGGCGAGGCAAAATCTTCCGGCAGCCCGGCCAGCGTCAGCCGGTGCTTGACGATCTGCGCGATTGCGTCCGGCGAAAGCCGACGTTTCAGCACACGATCCGCTTTTGAGACTGGTCTGAACAGTGGCCCGTTCTTAATCTGTCCTACCTCGATCCAATGGACCAAAGCCTGTGCCGCGCGACCCTTCAGCACCAGCCGCGGGGTCTCGCCCTTGGCCGTGGTCTTGGTTTCCAGCAGCGAGATCCAGACCAGTCCCTTTTTGTCGAACTCTTTCAGCGACACGTCCTCGCGCATCAGGGCGGTGAGCTCGGAACGGCGCCGTCCCCCCGAGGCCCAGCCCAGCATCAGGATAGCCCGGTCGCGGCAATCCCGGCGCGTGCCGCGACAGGTGGTCAGCAATTGTTCCAGCACATCTCGTGTAATCGGGTGCTGCGATTTCGGGGCAGGGGGCCGGGCGGCGGCGCGGCGCGCCTTGGCCCGGGCCTGCTTCACCTGCGGCGCATCAAACGGGCTGGTCAGGTTCTTCATCCGGTGAAAAGCCAGCCAGGAGGCAACGCGCCGGTCCAGCGTCGACGGGGCAGGGCATGCCAGCGTCTTGCGCAGCCCTTGCGCGATGAGTTTTTCGGCGGTTTCGCGGGCCACATCCGTTTCCGGTGCATCATTCAGATCGCGGGCGTGATCGAGGATGAAGGCCAGCGCGGTGGCCTCGGATTCCGGCCAGTCCAGCGTCGCACCAAAGCGTGTCTGTTTCCAGGCGGTGATGTAGAGCAGATCGCGCTCATAGGCCCGCAGCGTGTTGGTTGGCGTGCCGCGGATATAGAGATCGGTCAGCGCCTCCTGATCTTCGACGGAGAGGGCCGGAGAGGGGCTGGGCAGATAGGGGGCAGGCGGCTTCATGGGACCTATTCTGCGCTGATTTTGAGGGCTGCGCAATCAAAAGCGATAAGGGATACTTATCGTATGTAACTTAAAACTGATAACGCAACAAAAGTACCGAGCAAAAGTAACAGATTTTGCGCGTAAAGTAGGTAGAGGGCTTGCGGAATAATAAAATCGGAGGTTCTGTCGCAGGTCTGTAAACCAATTGACATCGACATTGCGCTGGAACCGTTGGCAAACTAAATGAAATGAACAGATATTTTGCCACTGAATTGCCTTTCTGGAAGTTTGCCAGAAACACGCTGATCGTCAGTTGCCTTGCGTTGTTTCCGCTGTTGGCCATCTTCGTTTTGCGCACGCCGGGCTTTGCGACGCACCTCCTGAACAGTGGTCCCGCGTTTGTTCGGTTTTTGCGTCAGGTGGTGACGAATGGGTTGCCGGTCGTTTTCCTTTTAAATTATCTCAGCTTTTTTCTTTTCGCCGTTGGGGTAAGGGCGCGGGGCAGGGGGGCCATCCCGGCCCGGTATCTGCTAATTGACCTGCTGCTACGGGCCGTCCTGTTCATCGCGCTGCACGCGCTGATCTACGCGCTTTCGGCAGACTGGTTCGGGTCTTTCGGCGGTGATCCCGTAGTGGCGTTGCGGGTAGTCGGTCCGACGCTGGTACGCTCCGCCTACTTCGAGAACATCTCAGGCGTTTACCTGTACGCCACGCTGGTCGGAGCGCTGCCGCTATACCTATCCGTCGTTCAGAGCCAGATCGCCCACGGTACTGGATTTGCAGCCCAACTGGCACGTCGCGTACCTGGGCGCGGCGGACCTGTGATATTGGCCCTGCTACTGATGGCGGTGTCAGTGGTCGTTCTGACCACCGCGGCGGCGCTGATTGTCCGTTTACAGTCGGTTTGGGGCTGAAGGGTCAGAACGCCCTGCGTATCGCGAAGGAGACTGCGTAATCGCGTTCAAGCTGGGGCCCATCCAGATCTTGATACACAGGGATCACGCCCTCGATACCCAGGCGCGTGCCCGCCAAAACGCCCGACCCCGGCACAAGGTAATTCACTCCGATTCCGATACTCAGAAACTGGCCGCCGCGCAGGGTCGGATCAGCGGTGGGCACCATGCCTGGGTTCAGGCGCGCATCCGACCCGTCAATGTTTTCCACGATGTCGCCGACCACCCGCAACGAGGAGCTGAACTGGTCATTCCAGCGCCGTGCACCCCAAACTGTTGCTGAATAGACGTCACCCAAGGTGTAACCGGCATCATTCTCACCCATCCGGATCATGGCGGCCAGCTGGGCGCCCCAAGACCAATCCGCGTTCTGGCCCGTATAGGTGACGCCCGGCAGCAGGTCGTAGGTGCCTGAACCCAGTTGCATGGGGTAGGGCAGCAGCTGGTCCGGCCCAGCTGGCGTGGTGTCGGTCTCGTCTATCGAGCCAGTCGGCAGACTGAGGCCAAGAGATAGTTCCAGCACCTGCCCGTCGGATTTGTAGATATCATATCCGCCGATGATCTTCAGATCGCCAAACCCCTGTGCCCTGGTCTCAAAGGTCTGGCCCATGCGGGTCTGGTGCTTCATCGTCTTGCGGGTATAGGGCAGCATCGCCATCACCGAGATCTCGTCGGTCACACCGTACATCAGGCCGACCATCGCCATGTTCATGCTCATGCTGAGCGGCGCGATCGGATACTGCGACAGAACGTTCGAGGTAGACAGCGACTGCGTTCCGGTACGATTTCCGTCCATCTCCATGTTCATGTAAGAGAACACAGGCATCAAAACACCCTCGGGTGGATGCATACCGCCAACGACACCCGTTGGCGGCACCGCGTCGGGGCGCATCATCCTGGACATGCTTCCCATACCTGACATGTTGCTGGAGGCTTGCGGGTTCATCGCCACGTTGTCAGCCGGACGGGTTTCCGGTTGGGCCATGGCAGTTGACCCAAGGCTCAGCCCCCCAGCCAGTATTACAGCCTGGAGGCGTTGCCAGACGCACGTAATCTTGCTGTTGCTCCGTGTCATGATGCCCTCGTGTTCGTTTGTTTCCTGAGTCCCTGCCCTGAAAACAAAGTGTTCGGTACGTCCATCGGTGAAGTCGAAATGGTGGGGGTCTCCAGCGCTGGAAGGTCAAGGCCGCCGGCCAGATTTGCGCTCGTCAAGCATGCATCAGCCGAAGGGGGTGCGGCAATAATGCGCTTGACCCTCCAGCGCTGGATTGTCGGACAAGGCCGCAAAACCGGAAATCCGGAGGGATTGGAATGATACCGGAAATCGGGCAGTTCGCCCTGGCGCTTGCCCTGGCCGTGTCCTTGGTGCAAAGCGTATTTCCCTTGATTGGAGCAGCACGGAACAATGTCATGTGGATGCGATCGGCATCTGCGACCTCGGTCCTGCTGACAGCGCTGGTTGCTATCGCCTTCGCCGCTCTGATGTGGTCCTTCGTGGTCAGCGATTTCACTGTGCTAAATGTGGCCAGCAATTCTCATTCGCTGAAACCGATGCTTTTCAAGGTGGCTGCGACCTGGGGTAGCCACGAAGGGTCGCTGCTGTTGTGGATTCTGATATTGGTGATTTTCGGGCTGGGTGTGTCTCTGTTGGCTTGGAACATCCCACTGAAACTCAAGGCGCGCACTCTGGCAGTGCAGGCCTGGATCAGCGCGGGGTTCCTGTCATTCATGCTGTTCACCTCGAACCCGTTTGACCGGGTGTTTCCGGCACCGCTGGATGGTCAGGATTTAAATCCGCTGTTGCAGGATGTCGGCCTGGCTATGCACCCGCCGTTCCTATACCTGGGTTACGTCGGCTTCTCTATCGTATTTTCTTTCGCCGTGGCTGCCCTGATTGAGGGGCGGGTCGATCCGGCATGGGCGCGGTGGGTCCGACCCTGGACATTGGCGGCCTGGGTGTTTCTGACACTTGGTATCGTTCTGGGCAGCTGGTGGGCCTATTACGAACTGGGTTGGGGCGGCTGGTGGTTCTGGGATCCGGTCGAGAATGTCTCGTTTATGCCCTGGCTTGCTGGCACAGCGCTGTTCCATTCGGCCATTGTGACCGAAAAGCGCGGCAGCTTCAAAAGTTGGACGATCCTACTGGCCGTTTTGACCTTCTCGTTGTCCTTGTTGGGGACATTCATTGTCCGCTCAGGCTTGCTTACATCGGTCCATGCGTTTTCGGTCGATCCCGAACGCGGCATTTACATCTTGGCGCTGTTGGCTGTCGCGATCGGTGGTTCATTGACGCTGTTTGCCATACGCGCACCGGAGATGGAGGGCGGCGGTCTTTTTGCCCCGATCAGCCGCGAGGCCGGTTTGCTTATTAACAACCTGCTGCTGGCCACCGCAACGGCGACGGTTCTATTCGGTACGCTTTATCCGCTTTTGCTTGAGGCTGTGACAGGTGAAAAGATTTCGGTTGGACCACCTTATTACAACGCCAGTTTCGTGCCGATCATGCTGGTTTTAGTCGTTGTAATGGGGATTGGGCCGCTGTTGTCATGGAAGCGGGCGGATTTGCGCGGTGTTCTGTCCCGGCTCAAATGGGTGGCCGGGGTTAGCCTGCTCGTAGCGTTGCTTGTGTGGTATCTGGATACCGGCGGCCCAGCCTTGGCGGTAGTGTCGATCGGCCTTGCGGTTTGGTTGCTGGGCGCTGTGCTGACAGAGTGGGCCAGCCGAATTAAGCTGGGTGAGGCACCGTTGGCCGAGTCCCAGCGTCGGGCCCGCAGCCTACCGCGTTCTCATTACGGCATGGTCGTGGCCCATGCGGGGTTGGCTGTCTGTATGATCGGCTTTATCGGGTCCAGCGCTTGGAAATCCGAGGTCGTGACTTTTGCCGAGCCCGGAACACAGATTGAGATAGCAGGGTTCGACGTGCGTTTTGACGGTGTGGAACAGCTTCGCGGTCCGAACTATCTGTCTCGCGCGGCCACACTGACGGTATTTCGCGATGGCGCTTATGTCACCACGCTTCAACCCGAGCGCAGGGCCTATCTCGTGGCGGGTACCAGTACGACCGAGTCGGCAATTCGAACGACGTTGGCAGGGGACCTTTACGCCTCGATATCGGAACCGGCGGCGGAATCAGAACAGAGCAAATGGACCCTGCGTATCTTGTATGAGCCATTGGTGGTCTGGATCTGGATAGGTTCAGGATTGTTAGCATTTGGTGGTGTCTTGTCACTCTCCGATCGGCGTCTACGCGTCGGTGCACCACGAAAGCGGACTGGGCAGAGCTCCGTTCCGGTGGCGGCGGAGTAGGGCAATGAAACGTCTATTTGCACTGTTCCCAATTACGATTGCCGGCATCCTGGGTGCCTTCCTGCTATGGGGACTGAATCCCGATCGCGATCCAAACGAAATCCCGTCTGTATTGATCTCGCAGCCGGTGCCTGAGTTCGACTTGCCGCCGGTCGAAGGGCTGGATACCCACGGGCTGTCCAGTACCGATCTGGTGGAAAATGACGGGTCAGCTCCGATCGTGGTCAACGTGTTTGCGTCCTGGTGCGTGCCCTGCCGGGCCGAACATGCGGTGCTGACGCGTATGGTACGCGATGAGGGCATTCGCCTGATGGGCATTAACTACAAAGACAAGCCGCAGGACGCGCGGAAATGGCTCGACGATCTGGGCAACCCTTATGAGCGCATCGGTTCCGACCTGGACGGCCGAGCCGGGATCGAATGGGGGATTTCCGGCGTGCCGGAGACCTTTGTGATTGATGGCGCGGGCAAGGTCGTATTCCGTTTTGTCGGCCCGGTGCTGGGCGGCGAGGCAATTTCAAAGATGCGCACCGCGCTGGATCAGGCGCGGGCGGCCGGAGGAGAGGCGTCATGATACGTCGCATTGTAATTACCGCGGTCACTCTGGCGATGCTGGTGTCGCAGCCGGCATTCGCGGTTGAGCCCGACGAGATACTTGCAGATCCGGTATTGGAAGAGCGGGCCCGGGCGATTTCGAAACAGGTGCGATGCGTGGTGTGCCAGAACCAAGACATCGACAGTTCTAACGCTGGCGTGGCGCGCGACCTTCGTCTGCTTGTGCGCGAACGGCTGGTGGCAGGCGACACGGACCAGCAGGTTATGGACTTTCTGGTTGCGCGTTATGGCGACTATGTTCTGTTCAACCCGCCATGGAAGCCATCAACTTACATTCTGTGGGTTGCGCCTATCGTCATCCTGGGGCTGGGTGGTATCGCGACTGCAGCGGTATTGACCCAAAATGCGCGCCGATATCGGAAGTCGCGAAAACAAGAGACGGAACGCGGCGCGAGCGAAGAACGGAATCCCGAAAACCATTCACTCACGGAGCCGCACGCATGATCTGGATTATCTTTTCATTCATGGCCGTGGCGGTGTTTCTGACGCTCGCCCTCTCCGGCCTGGGGCGCAAGACCTCGGACTTGTCGAGACGCGAAAGCGCCTCTGCCATCTTTTCCGACCAGATCGGCGAAGTGGAGAAGGACCTGGAACGAGGAATTATCTCAGCCGAAGAGGCCAAGGCCGCCAGAGCCGAGATAGAACGTCGCCTGAAGGCGATTGACCGGCAATCGGACGACAAAGCGATAATGGGCCATTCCGGGCGTGCGCTGATTTTACTTGCCGCGCTGGTAGTTCCAGCGCTCGGAGCCGGTCTTTATTGGCAACTGGGTAGTCCCTACATCCCGAGCCAGCCATTTGCCCAACGCGAGGGGGAGCAGGCCGAAGCCCGTGAAATCGCCGACCTTGCCGTGCACCTGAAGTCGCGGCTTGAGGCGGATGAAACCGGCGGGCCAACCGAGGGATGGGTGTTGTTGGCTCAGACCTATATGCGGATGGGACGCTTTGGAGATGCCGCAGACGCGTTCGAGGGGTTGCTGGACCGACCCAATGCGAATTCAGCGCTGGTGTCGCAATATGGCGAGGCGTTGGTCTATGCCGATGACGGTGTCGTTACGCCCAAGGCCGATCGGGCGTTTGAACGAGCCTTGGAACTGGACCCATCGAACCCAGCAGCGACATTCTACAAAGCCGTTGGTCTGGAGCAGGCTGGATCGCCTGATAAGGCCTATGACCTACTGAAGACGCGGATGGACGCCGAAGAGGAGTTCCGGCCATGGATGGAGAGTTTTGTGGCCCAGCTTAACCGCATCGCCCCGTCGATCGGACGGGCTCCGGTGAATCTGGCGGCTTTTGCCCCTTCCATGCCCGGCCCAACTGCCGATCAGGTGGCGGCGGCCGAGGAGATGTCAGACGAAGACCGGCAGGCCTTCATCCGCTCGATGGTAGAACGGCTTGCGAGCCGGATGCAGGAAAACCCAGGCGATCTGGACGGCTGGATGCGGCTGGGCAACGCCTATTCGGTGCTGGGCGAGACCGACGGCGCCCGGAACGCCTATGGCAGGGCAAGGGATCTGGCGGATGACCTGCCGCAGGGGGATCCGCGCAAGGTGGCAATCGACCGGGCATTGCTGGAACTGGGGGGTTGATTCCCGCAGCCCGGCGTGGATCGGGCCGGCGCCGACTTCGCGCTGATGCCCAGTGAGCCATCTGGAAAATTCCGGTTTAGGCTATCGCATGCCGATCTTTAGGAGGTTGAGACCATGAAAGTTGAAACGTTTTCTGATCTAATTGTCTGGACGCGGGAAATGCATCATTGGCTCGCCGAATGTTTGGCCCACTGTTCGACACAGTCAGAGCAGGAGTTGGCCAGGATGTTGCTTACCTACTTCGCCGATCATGAGGCTGCTCTGGAGAAAATCGTCGATGGTTTCGTGAAACGAGCCGATCCCAAAGCGCTCAACACCTGGGTATATGACTATTTGGGCAATGAGCCGATCGACCCACATCGCGCCTGCGACAGGCCGTTCGCACAGATGAGCGTCGATGAGATCTGCGAAGCGGTCTTCGATCTTCACAATCAGGTGATCGACTTATATCGGTATTTGCACGGGCGTGCCGAGATACCCGATGCACGCGAACTCCTTCAGGCGCTACTGGATATGGAAGAGCACGAGACCATGCGTTTAGCGCAGCAGAGCAACCGCGTCCGGGATATGTGAACTCCGGGGTCAGGATCCGCTTTCCACGGCTCCGCCCGCAATCGGCGCGGCCTGTTCCATCGCGTCGAGAATGGCGTTCGTGGTCAATATCTCTGGCAGGGCGATGCCTTCGGGGGCCGACGGGCCGTAGACGATGTTGAAGGGGATCCCGAACCGTCCATTGTCGTCAAGGAAACGGGCGATCACATCGTCGGGGCGGGTCCAGTCGGCCTGCATCGGAATTGCTTTGTCCGATTGCAGTGTTGCCAGAACCTCGCCGCGTTCCAGCACCAGCGCTTTGTTGGCCTTGCAGGTCAGACACCAGTCGGCTGTGACATCGACGAAAACCACCTCGCCGCGCGACACAAGGCGGGCGATTTCGGAGCGGCTGAAGGTAATCCATGGAATCTCTCCGGCTGCCTCAAGCAGCCTGGACCGGTCTTTGCCGGCAATCGCAACCGGTGCGGCAAACGCTGCGGTCAGCGTCAGCAACAGGGCTGTCCAGCGCAAAACGGGTGGCATCGTCGTACTTTTCCAGATCAATAGGACCAGAACAGTTGCAGCCAGCACGGTAGCAGTTGCAGCAGTGTCTCCGGCCACCCCGATCATCACCCAGACCAACCAGCCGATCGTGGTTAGCAGTGCCGCCGACAGGGCCCATTTTAATCCCACCATCCAACGCCCCGGTTTAGGCAGAGCGGTGGTGAGTTTCGGGTGCACTGCAACCAGCAAGTAAGGAATGGCCAGCCCGACCCCCATTGCGGTGAAGATCGCCACGATATCCACCGGTCGGCCGGTCAAGGCAAAGGCCACCGCCGTGCCGAGGAAGGGGGCCGAGCAGGGCGTCGCCAGAACTGCTGAAAAAGTTCCGGTCAGGAAATCCCCGACCAGCGACACGCGGCCCTTTTCGACATGGGCCAGCCGGGTGTTCAGCGACTGCGGCAGCGTGATCTCGAACAGGCCCGCGAGGCTGGCTGCAAAAACCGCCAGCACCACGATCATCACCGCAAGGAAAAGCGGATTCTGGAACTGGATGCCCCAGCCGACGGAATAGCCCAGCGACCGCGCCGCAATGGTGATAGCCGCCAACAGCCACATGAATGTCAGGATTCCGGCTGCCGAAGCCAGGAACCCGGCGCGAATCTGAGCCGCAGAGCGGTCGCGAGCCTTTACCGCCGAGGAAAGCTTGATCGAAAGCACTGGCAGTACGCAGGGCATGACATTCAGAATCAACCCGCCACCCACCGCCAGCAAAATGATCCAGACCAGCGCGCTGGCTGAAGTTTCGGCGGCCGCGATCTCATATGGTGGCGGGGTAGGGGGAGAGTCGGTACGGGGCGAAAACTCGGCCACGCGGTTGGTGTCGGTAACCGTGACGGACAAGGAGGGGGGGTCCTGTGCCAGAGCGAGGACCGGGAACTGCACCCATAGCTGACGCCTGTCGCCAGCGAGCCGGATGTCGGGTGCACCAAACGCGGTATCACGTCCCATGTCGGGAAAGACATCAGGCGCATCAAAGGGCAGGTCGCTGGTGAAATTCAGCGTCAGCATCTCGGACACGGTATCCAGGGTCGCGGCATCGGACTTCATTCCGCTTGTGTTTCCCGTGGTTGGCACCCGCGACAGAAAGGCATTTATAAGCCGGGCCGAGTCCTGATCCCGACCCGTTCCCTGAGTCAGCGACAAGTCCAGCGAAAACTCGACCGGCACACAGATATCGGAACAGATCAGCGTTGTCACAGCGGCCTTCAAGTCAACTGGCGCTCCGGGGTTCTCGAGTGTGACGGTCAGCGGAAAGACCACTTCGTCCTTGTACCCGAAATTCTCGATCCCGAAGGCGCGAAAACGGATCGGCGCGGGCCAGTGAAACTGTACGTCGCTGACGTTTTGCGAGCCGTTCCAAGTGATCTTGGGCGGAATTCCCACCTCACCAGGCGACTTCCAGTAGGTTTTCCAATCTTCGCCCAGTTTCAGATGCAGTCCTGCAGTGATCGTCTTGACGTCAGGCGCGATCCCGTCCTGCGCGGTAATTATGTGTGCGACCAGGGGCTCTGATTCATACGCTTGGGATGTAGCTGCAAGGCTTGTCCCGGCGGAAGTCTGGCCAAAGATTAACCCCAAGATCATAATACATAAATTTAGGAGTGTTCTTGCCATTGCGCGTTGCCATCGGTTGTTTTGCACCCGTCTCTGCCAGATTCCAGCGCTGGAGGGTCAACGAGCCGGAATGTCACATCCCCACGATCAGCTCACGAAACCTTCGCGCCCGTCTTCGCAGATGAAATAGGCCCCGCCATTCGCGCCCTCCCACTGAACCCGGCAACCTTGGGGCAGTGCGTATTCAGGCTGCGGCGGTTGCAACGGGCATAGTTTAGGGCGTGGTGCGCAGGCCGCCAGCGAAAGAGCGGCCAGCGACACGGCGATCGACCTTGAGTACCGAAACTTCATGATTGAAGATTATTGCCGGGGTACCGTGTTCGGCCCCACGGGGACGTCGGTTGCCTTCGGCCGATCCGATTCCGAGTTGGTCGAATGGCAGGATTTTCCCATCGCCTTGTGCAACAAGAAATGTGCTCCAACGCACAGGATCAACGGTGCGAACAGACTCAAAGAGTCAGAAAGCCCGCCAACCATTCCGCCGGCGATAAAGTAGAGAGCGATCGGCGTCACCATGACAATGCAACAAGACATCATGCCCCATTTCATGATCTTGCCACCGGTAACCGGTGTTGCCGCTTGCGGCGCGTCTGCGGTCTGCTTTTCTTTCACGTTCAGCTCCAAAATTGGGATTGGAGACCTCTGGTAGCGCCTTCCCGCGATGGAAGGTCAAGCTGATTTGGCGCGAAGCGAATTTGAAGCAGACAAACCAGTTCTGCAATTCCCAGGGCGTTACTCGGTACATAGACGCGGTCCGAACCTGGAAGATTTCAGGGGATATAACATAGCAGGCATTGTCGTCCCGAGGCTTGGTGAAGGTTCAGGTTAAACACGAAGCTGCCTAAGTCACTTTATGCCTTGAAAACTCGCGGGTGGATCGTAGCGGTATCGAACGAACAATTGAATGGACAAATCTTCCCCCGTCGCGGATTGTCTAATCCCCTGGATACTAACTCCAGGCCCTAACCAGGCAACAGGAGGGCTATAAATGCTGACCAGACGACATTTTGTTGCAGCCTCGCTCGCCATTTTCTCTCAGCCGGTTCTTGGAGTGACGTCGGCGGCTGCCTCGCAATGGTCGGAGTGGGATGCGCAAGTAACGCCAGCCAATTTTGATCCCGCAACATCCAATCCCTGGGGGTTACACCCACGTTTCCTGCCTCAGCGTGTGCAAACCAATCGACCACTTATTCCGGGTGACATTCATGTCGACGCGGTGGCACGATATCTGTATTTCATCGAAGACGGTGGCACAGCAATGCGTTACGGCGTAGCCATTGCCCGAGGCAATCTTTACGAGCCCGGTGTCTACACAATCAAGCGAAAGGCCAAATGGCCGCGTTGGACTCCTACAGCCGAAATGATTGAACGCGACCCTGATGAATATGCGCAATTCGCAGATGGTGTGCCCGGTGGGCCGACAAACCCATTGGGATCAAGGGCGTTTTATCTGTTCGAAGGTGGTCGCGACACATACCTGCGAATTCACGGAACGCCTTATCCAAGATCTATCGGAGGTCGCGCAAGTTCTGGCTGCGTAAGGATGGCGATGCCACATATCATCGGGCTTTATGATCGTGTCAGGCCAGGGTCCACGGCTCATCTCTACCCTCCCGAGCGCCTTCTGACCGCGACCAGCTGATAGGCGCTTGTCAGGCGCGCGTACAGATTGGGCGCCCTTCAATAGTCCTGAGTGGCAGGTAGGTTGTTTCAACCGGCCCCACGTAGCGATACCAATAGCAACCGTCCTCGGGCATGATTTTAACGGCGTTCAGGTCCTGGCCCGGAGCAGCGATCTGGGCAACGGCGTCAGGAACTCGGGAAAGCGTTCCGGGCTCGCTTTCTGCAGATATCGACGTTGTTTCGGTGCAGGCGCCGACGAGCATAAGTGCGGCCAGTGCTTGGAAAGCTTTCTTGAAGCACATGGTGTTTAGTCCACTGTGTTTGTCATTTGTAGTACCTGATACCCTCGCATCGACGGGTGATCACATCAATTCACCAAGAACTAAGCAATTGTTAGCGTTGCTTTTTTGTGCTCGGTTGATTCAAGAAAGTCAGGTTTTGCTTAAAGCAGCCTGGAATTACGTCCAAGAAAAACTGCTTTTCCACAATGACTTGATGATTTGGGTCCGCCTTCCAAGGAAATATTCCTGCGCCGACGGCAACAACAATTCAGACGAGGCATCCCATATGAAATGTCATTTGCGTGTTGACCTTCCAGCGCAGGAACCGGGCATACGAGCTATTTGAGTCGGAAAAAAAGAATAAACTTTGGGATGGCAGGCATGAAACGGAGCAAAGAAAGAAAGGTTGTTACGCGACGTGAAGTGATTGCCGCGTTAGCTGCGACGACGCTTTTTCCAGCACCTGCCGTTTGGGCCCAATCAACGGCAACTGAGGGGACGCGCCGCAATGTTTCCTCATTCCGCGTTGCTAAATGGCAGGACCACTTTGATACCTTAAAAAACGGGGTAATCCTGTCCGATACACAGTCCAAGGTCATGCAATATTGGTCAGAAGACGAAAGCGTTTACCGGATGTATCCGACCAGTGTACCGCTCACGGAAGACCTTACAAGGCTGGGTTACACCACGGTTATTCGCAAGGTCGAAGGGCCATCTTGGCGACCAACGCCGGCAATGAAAGAGCGCAATCCAGCATGGCCTGACTATGTAGGCCCGGGTCCTGAGAATCCTCTGGGGACACATGCGCTCTATTTGAGCTGGCAATACTACCGCATCCACGGCACCAACGACACGCGCAAGATCGGGAGAAGATCCTCCAACGGCTGCATTGGCTTGTACAACGAGCAGATTGCGGAATTGTTCGAACTGGCCACTGTGGGCACTCAGGTAAAACTGATCTGACCTTGGTCAGGCCGATTTATTTTGCGCGCGTTGAACCTAAGAACTGACAATCATGTGAAGAACAGAGATGGATAAACTTACACTCTTGATCGGCGGAGTAGTGATCGCAGGCGCCGCCGCGTTCGTCTACAACTTAAATCAGCAACCAACAGGTCACTCGATGACGCCGCCCGATACGTCAGCACTGGAGCCAGGAGACCCAATCGAAAACGTCAATCTGCCGGAACAGCTAACCGAATTTGCGGCCGTCGGCAAAGTGGCATTCGACGCCAAATGCTCGGCGTGCCATGGCGCGAATGCAACGGGTCTGGAAGGCCTTGCACCACCTTTGGTGCATAAAATCTATGAACCAAGCCACCATTCCGACGAGTCATTTTATGTGGCAGTCCAGAATGGAGTTCGGGCACACCATTGGAAGTTCGGCAATATGCCGCCGGTCGATGGCTTGACCCGTGCGGATGTGAAAGGCATCGTGGCGTATATCAGAGAGCTGCAGCAGGAAAACGGGATTTTCTGAAGGTGACGAGCCGAATGAGCAGTGCAATTCGTTACATCATACTGTCAATGGTGCTGACCATTGGCGGGCTGCTTGTGACGGCCGATTCTGCTCATGCACATGGCAGTGGTTCACAGCACGTGATTGACCAAACGGACTCAGCGGACGTTGAGCATGTCAAGCAGGGTCATCCCGGACATTGTCATGGCGGAACGATTTGCAACGCTGTTGGTCTATTTTCGATGGGTCCACCACCGCCTGGCCCCCAAGATACTGAACAAAGATACTCGATCCCTCGAGCCCAATACCGGGTTCTCGGTATCGCGGCGTTTGACCCACCGCCGCCGCGTGTCCTGATCTGACCAGTCGAATTGCGCTCAACTTGGGCGCGTCGAAGCAGACGACAAGGACAAAACAATGAACATTCTAAAATTGACCACAGGCGTTGCCCTGGTTTCTCTGTTCGCAGCCGCCGCCCTGGCGCATGGTGGCGCAACCGGCATCGTCAAAGAACGCATGGATGGTATGTCCGCGATGAAGGACAGCATGAAGATCCTTACGCCGATGATGCAGGGGAAAACGCCCTACAATGCGCAAACGGTACGAAGCGAGGCCAAGAAAATCGGGCGTCACGCTGGCGAGAGCATGACAAAGCTGTTTCCAGAGGGATCTGATGGCAAACCCTCGGAGGCCAAATCGGAGATCTGGCAGGATTGGGGTTCATTTGCAGAGTTAGCCAGGCAGTTGGAAACCTACTCTGAAGGCCTTGTGCTTGCGGCGGACAACGGGTTGATGATGTCCGGGTCGGGCCATGGTTCGGGCATGATGGGCGGCGCATCCATGATGGGTGCCGGAATGATGGGCGGCAGTCCAAACCAGGCACAACTTTCTGAAATGCCGGCAGATGGTGTGTTCATGATGCTGAGCCAGACATGCTCGGCATGTCACACGCAGTTTCGGTCGGAATAGGAATGCGTCATGAGACCGATATTCCGATTGGGCCTTGCTGCCGCCGTAACGGCGTCAGCGGGACTTGTTGCCGTGATGGCTTGGCCAATTGGCCAGCCCTTACAAGCTCTCGACATTCAGGGTGACGTTAACCGCGGGGCTTATCTGGCAAGGGCAAGTGGCTGTATCGCTTGCCACACAGATTTTGCCAAAGGGGGCGCGCCCTTGGCCGGTGGGGTGGAGTTGGATACCCCGTTCGGCACGCTCTTTTCACCGAACCTGACCACAGATCCCGATCACGGGATCGGTGACTGGACAATCGAGGAGTTTGCTCGCGCTGTGCGTCAAGGCGTGTCACCCGGCGGACAACCCTACTACCCGGCCTTTCCTTATCCGTTCTATGCCAATTTCACGGATCAGGATATCGCCGATCTCTGGGCCGCCTGGCAAACGGTTGCACCGGTAGCGGAACCGTCAAAAGAGCAGGAAATGGCGTTCCCCTTCAATCAGAGATGGGGCCTGAAGCTGTGGCGCGCGGCTTTTCTGGAACCACCCCGTACTGATCCCGTGCCGGGCAATGACGAAGTGTGGAACCGGGGTCGGCTACTGGTCGAAGGTGCTACGCATTGTGCGGCCTGCCACACCGGGAGGAACCTGGCTGGCGCAAGAAATTCGGACACGGAACACTTCAAAGGAAGTGACTCCCTGCCGGGCGGTGACAAGGCACCGGCCATCGACTTTGAGACCCTGCAAAAGCGTGGTTGGACGGTAGATGATTTGGCCTACGCGTTGCGCACCGGCGTCATGCCTGATGGCGATGTCTTCGGCGGCGCCATGGGAGAGGTCGTAAACTATGGCACCAGCTTTCTGACAGACGAAGACCGGAAGGCAATGGCGACCTATCTGCTGGATGTGCACGACGGGGGATAATCGAGTGAGAGATCAAATTTTCTTTGGAGGGAAGTCCTCATGAAGCTCAATCGCAGGCAATTCGTTGCAGGCACGTCGGCACTAATCGCAGTGCCGACTATCGGGAGGGCGGCTACCGCCCCCCGAATAATCGAGGCGCGTTCAGGATTGGCACGTGTTGCCCCCGACAGCTATCCTGAAACCGAGATATGGGGATATGATGGCGGTGTTCCGGGCCCCGAAATTCGTGCCAGGCAGGGCGAAACGGTTCGCCGGACACTCCTGAACTCACTGCCTCAGCCTACGGCAATCCATTGGCACGGATTGCGGGTTCCGAACAATATGGACGGGGTGCCGGGCCTTACGCAGGAGGCTGTACCAACCGGCGGCGAATTTCAGTATGACTTGCCTCTGAAGGACGCGGGGACCTTCTGGTATCACTCTCACAACCAGTCAACGGAACAAGTGGCCAGGGGCCTTTACGGCGCGTTCATCGTCGACGAAACGGACCCGCCGGACACGGACCATGACATCACGATCCTTCTGGATGATTGGCGGTTGGGTAAGGACGCTCAAATAGTAGATGATTTTGGTGCAATGCATGATTGGACCCATGCAGGTCGCATGGGTAACTACGTTCACGCACGTATATCGCCCATGACCGAAGTTTTGACGAACCAGCGTTTGCGAATTCGAATGGTCAACGTGGCAACTGATCGGATCATGTATGTCTCAGTAGGTGGCGCAAACGGGAAACTGGTCGCTTATGATGGCATGCCTGTAAGGCAGCCAGAGGATTTTGAAACCCTTGTTTTCGGGCCTGCACAGCGAGCAGACTTAATTGTTGATGTCACAGCGGAATCGAACGAATCCGTTCAAATAACTCTTCACGAACGCGATGAATCGTTTGTCATCGCTGAGATTCCGGTTTCGGGAAGCGGCACATCTGCTAACCGCGGTGTGATCGCAGCCCTGCCACCCAACCCTGCTTCTTTTCTCGAAGATGTTTCTGACGCTTTGACAGTTCCATTGGTGATGGAAGGCGGGGCGATGGGCGGACTGCGTCAAGGCACTTTTAACGGCCGGGTCATGAGCACCAATGAATTGGTCCAGGAAGGGCAGATCTGGACATTCAACGGTGTCGCCGGGTTACCTGAAAACCCACTTGCTGCCGTTTCGCGTGGCGACATAGTCCGGATTCAGATGCAGAACGACACCGTCTTTCCGCACGCTATGCACTTGCACGGGACGCACTTTCAGGAAGTTCTGCCGAACGGCAGCCTGGGGCCGCTGCGGGACACAATCCTGGTTGACCGGATAGAAACGCGGGAGATTGCGTTCGTTGCGGATAACCCGGGGGACTGGCTGTTTCATTGCCACATGCTGTCGCATCAGGCCGCTGGTATGAAGACCTGGCTGAGCGTGGCGTGATGAACAAGAGCGCGGCGAAATGGGTGTCACTGGCTGCTGTGGTGATCATTGTCGCGGTCGCTGGCTGGGGCCTGGGTGGGCGTGCGCAGAACAGTTCATCGGCGGATTCGGCACGTGGTGCAGTTTTGTACGCCGAAAACTGCGCGTCATGCCACGGGGCAGATTTGGAGGGTCAGCCGGATTGGCAAACACCTGATCCGGATGGCGTCTTGCGGGCGCCCCCGCATGACCGAACCGGGCACACCTGGCATCACGGCGACAAGCTGTTGTTCGACTATACAAAGTTTGGCGGGGACCAAACTTTGAAACAGATGGGTGTCGCTGACGTCAAAAGCGGCATGCCAGGCTTCGGGGACACTCTGTCGGATCAGGATATCT
Organism: Ruegeria sp. AWH4_226; assembly: GCF_056159225.1. NCBI lineage: Bacteria > Pseudomonadati > Pseudomonadota > Alphaproteobacteria > Rhodobacterales > Roseobacteraceae > Ruegeria > Ruegeria sp. AWH4_226. The sequence goes on from NZ_JBSWUU010000005.1 coordinate 39,159, forward strand.
GGGACATCCTCGCCTTCATCAAGGAGAGTTGGCCGGATCGGGAACGCAAGCTGCAAGAGCAACGCACCGAAGCAGAACAAACGGAAGGAAACTGATGTGAAACGAATACTTGCAGGCTTAGTCGCTATCGCCATGTCGATTGGCATTCCTATGGCACGCGCCGACGAGCTGTCTGACTCCGATGTAAAACGGCTGGCTCTCGAAGCCATTTTGGAAAACCCTGAGATCATCATGCAGGCGATTCAACTGCTTCAACAGCGCGAGGATCAGGCAAAAGCCGAAGCAATTGGAAGCGTCTTGGAAAATCAGCGTGAATTGCTGGAACAGGATCCGAATGCGCCTGTCATCGGAAACCCGGAAGGCGATGTAACCGTGGTCGAGTTTTTTGACTACAACTGCCCATATTGCAAACGCGCTGCCCCGGTCGTGAAAAACGTAATCGCAGGCGATTCCGATGTACGAGTTGTCTATCGAGAATGGCCCATACTCGGAGAAGGTTCCGACTTCGCGGCACGCGCCGCGCTTGCCTCACGTAATCAGGGAAAATATGAAGAATTTCATTGGGCGCTTATGGCTCTGAACGGTCGTGCCACTGAGGCCAGTGTACTGAAAGTTGTCCGTGAACTCGGCCTGGACGAGGATCAATTGCGCGCAGATATGGAGGCGCCGGAAGTCGACGCACATATTCAGGTGTCCATGGAATTGGCCCGACAGCTTGGCTTCAGTGGCACCCCCTCGTTTGTGATTGGAGATGCTCTTGCCCCGGGGCTGATCGCCGAAGATGAAATGACCCGGCTAATCGAGGCAGTCAGAGACGCAAGATAAAACCAAGGCGGCGACAGAATGCGCCCCTAAGTGTCTCATGCGACCGTGGCTTCGTATCCCTCGGACTTCAGAGCAGCAAGGATTTGATCAAGTGGATTGGCGCTTAAGACACGTACCCTGCGGTTTTCCATGTCAAAGTCCAACTGTGCGGAGGAATCCACCGTGGCAACGGCTTTTTCGATTGCTGACTTGCAGTGCCCGCAGCTCATATCCGGGATATTTAGGGTCGTCATGGATGTTTGCTCCTGTTTTCCGTTGTCCCGGCTAAAGTATTCCAGCACAGGAAGGTCAAGTCGTGAAAATTGGATCGCCAAAATTAGTGGAAAAGAAAGTCAACCCCATCACTTGACCTTCCACTTGCTGGAACCCTTATGTTGCCCGTCAGCAGAACATTTGTGGTGACAATATGACTGAAATTTCACATGCACGGTTTCAAGTTCAGGGTATGAGCTGCGCTTCTTGCGTAGGGCGCGTCGAGCGCGCGTTGAAAGATGTGCCAGGGGTAGATGCCGCTTCGGTTAATCTCGCCAGCGAAAGCGTTCAGGTCGATTTCCGCGATCCAGCCGATAAAGCGGCCATTGCTGATGCGTTAAACAGCGCCGGATATCCGGCACGGACGGAAGAGGTAACGCTGGATATTCAGAACATGTCCTGCGCATCGTGCGTGGGGCGCGTTGAGCGGGCATTGCAAGCAGATGATGGCGTCTTGTCCGCGTCGGTCAATCTGGCCACCGAAAGTGCAACTGTACGTTATGCTGAGGGAGTCACAACACCCGAAGCCATCGCGGCGCTTGCGGCATCTGCTGGCTATCCGGCGAGCCTGCGATCCGCGACGCAGACCGAACCACAAGACCGCAAAGCCAAAGAGATTCGCCAATTGGCCCGGCGAACAAGCTTTGCCGCCTTGCTCGCTTTGCCGGTCTTTATCCTTGAAATGGGCTCGCATGTTATTCCGGGCATGCACCACCTGATAGCGAGCACGATCGGCATCCAGAACAGCTATTACCTGCAATTCCTTCTGACCACGATCGTTCTTTTTGGGCCAGGTTTGCAGTTCTACACCAAGGGCTTCCCTTCCTTGTTCAAAGGCGCGCCGGACATGAACTCTCTGGTGTCCCTGGGCACTTCGGCGGCCTATGGGTTCTCGCTTGTTTCCACCTTTGCGCCGGGTGTTCTTCCCGCCGGCACCGCAAACGTCTACTACGAGGCCGCAGCGGTGATCGTGGTTCTCATATTGCTGGGGCGGTTCCTCGAGGCGCGCGCCAAGGGGCGAACTGGTGAAGCGATCCGAAAATTGGTCGGTCTGCAGGCAAAAACAGCGCGAGTTGAGCGCGACGGATCGGTTGTCGAGCTACCGATCGAGCAGATCGTTGTAGGGGATATTGTGCACGTTCGACCGGGCGAAAAAATCGCGGTGGATGGTGCCGTAGTGACCGGCGCGTCATATGTCGATGAAAGCATGATCACCGGCGAGCCGGTTCCTGCCGAAAAGACCGAGGGCGCAACTGTGGTCGGCGGAACAGTCAATGGCGCGGGCGCATTGACGTACCGGGCTGAAAAGGTCGGCGCAGACACTATGTTGGCCCAGATCATTCAAATGGTCGAACAAGCCCAGGGGGCCAAGCTTCCGATTCAAGGCCTGGTCGATCGCATCACGCTGTGGTTCGTGCCGGTAGTGATCGCTGTGGCCGTTGTGACTGTGCTGGTTTGGATGTTGTTCGGACCCGATCCCGCGCTCAGCCTGGCGTTGGTAGCCGGGGTTGCGGTACTGATCATTGCTTGCCCCTGCGCCATGGGGTTGGCCACACCCACCTCAATCATGGTCGGCACCGGCCGTGCGGCCGAGATGGGTGTCCTTTTCCGAAAGGGCGACGCCTTGCAAATGCTGCAGGAAACCACTGTTGTTGCGGTAGACAAGACAGGGACCTTGACCGAAGGGCGCCCGGAGCTGACCGACCTTATTGTGGCCGAAGGATTGGCCGAGGATGAGGTTCTGCGCCTTGTTGCTGCCGTTGAGGTCACATCCGAACATCCGATCGCCACGGCCATCGTGCGCGCGGCTGAAACCCGTGGTCTGGAGCTTTCGAAGCCAGAAGACTTCACGTCGATCACCGGTTACGGGGTAAGCGCCTCGGTCGAAGGCCATACAATCTTGATCGGGGCCGACCGCCTGATGAGTCGCGAAGGGGTTGAAATGGGCGCGTTGTCTGATCGGGGCGCTGAACTCGCAATCAACGGAAAGACTCCACTTTATGCCTCCGTAGACGGAGTTATCGCAGCCGTCATCGCCGTGGCGGACCCAATCAAGACCACAACGCCAGACGCAATTGAAGCTTTGCACGGACTGGGGCTGAAAGTAGCGATGATTACCGGCGACAATACCGCTACAGCCAAATCCATCGCGGCGCAGCTTGGCATCGATCATGTCGTGGCCGAGGTTCTGCCCGAAGGTAAAGTATCCGCGTTGCAAGATCTGCGCTCAAATGGCGGAAAACTGGCCTTTGTGGGTGATGGCATCAATGATGCCCCCGCTCTGGCGGCGGCTGACGTAGGAATTGCGATCGGGACAGGCACTGACATCGCCATCGAGGCGGCCGACGTCGTTCTGATGTCAGGCGACCTGACAGGCGTGGTCAACGCCTTCGATATTAGTCAGCGCACCATGCGTAACATCCGACAAAACCTGTTCTGGGCTTTCAGCTACAACACGCTGCTCATACCGGTTGCAGCGGGGGTGCTCTATCCGTTTGGCGGCCCGTTGCTGTCGCCGGTTCTGGCTGCAGGTGCCATGGCGCTGTCCAGTGTATTTGTCCTGACCAACGCGCTGCGGTTGCGCTGGGTTAAGCCGATCAAAGTTGGGCGAGAACAGATCTCGCAGAATGAAGAGCAGGCGCTGCGATCAGCGCCTGCTGAATAGAAAAGGAGAACCGCTGTGAATATCGGAGATGTAGCAGAACGTTCGGGTCTGCCTGCCAAAACCATCCGCTATTACGAGGATATCGGATTCATCAAACCCAGGCGCAGTCTGAACGGGTATCGACATTTCGACGAAAAGGAACTGCACAAACTGGCCTTCATCGGGCGGGCCCGTTCCTTGGGCTTTACCATTGAGGATTGCCGTTCACTACTGGCGTTGTACGAGGACAAAGAACGCGCAAGCGCGGACGTGAAGGATATCGCCAAACAGAACCTAAAAGAGATAGATGCCAAGATCGCGGACCTGAAGGCCATGCATGCTACACTGTCTCATCTGATCGACGAATGTGCTGGCGACCACCGCCCTGACTGCCCGATCCTGAAGAACCTCGGCCAAACTTAGATGCGCTCATCGTATGAACTGCCTCCGATTTTGGCAGTTTGTTACGTGTATTCGCGGGAATCAGCTTCATTTCGATGCAGCGCACCAACTCACCTGTTTTTTTCTCCGACTGGCTTGAACACACGTTACGTTCGTCCTAACTGCACGGGATGGAGTGGAAGTTCTTCTCAGTGTTGCGAATGACGTTTCTGACATGCGTCTGCTTGGCGATGACCTTCGTCGGCACTGTTGTGGTCGCGAGCAGTGACGTCAAAAACAGTAGCACCTCTGAGCCTCACGGCGTTTCAATGGCTGCAAAGTCATCAGACTTCAAACACGACCATAGCGGTTTGCATCCGACGACTGGCCAAATCCACACTGATAGCCACGTAAATCACAGCGGAGAATGTCATTCCGGCATCTGCTGCGTTGGTGAATATCCTACCCAAGTGAGTGTTGCTGTGTTGGCTACAGCTTTCGGGCAGCAAAACCGAAACATGGATTCGGAAACCCATCTGTCTCAGGGACCTCTGACTCCCGATCGTCCTCCTCAAATCTCCTGACATCCTCAGGCCCGCAAGCGCGGGCATTCATGTTGTTTCGGTTCCAGCATTCAATGCGACCGTCGGGAGATTATTATGCGTGGAAGATATGCGGCACTATCAGTACTTGCCTTGGCGTTTGGCCTGGGTGGAGGTGTCATTCTTGAAAGACTGTACCTGAATCCAATTGATCAGGGCCAGTCGAACGAACCAGAGGTCCTTTATTGGGTAGCACCGATGGATCCGAATTTTCGGCAGCCTGGACCTGGAAAATCGCCGATGGGTATGGATTTGATCCCGGTTTATTCTGGGCAGGAACCTACCGGCGACCCTGAAGAAGTCACCCTAAGCGCTGCGGAAATCAACGCAATTGGTGTGCGGACTGCGGTTGCACGCATGACTGATATCGAACCTCGCATCGAGACGGTGGGTTTCGTCGGCTTTGACGAACACCTGACCAATCACGTTCATACGCGTGTTGAAGGTTGGATTGAGCAACTGAAAGTTCGCGCGGTCGGTGATCGGGTTGAGAAGGGGCAAGTTTTATTTGAACTCTTTTCACCATTGATCGCAGCTGCGACCGGCGATCTTGTACGCGCAGTTGAAGCCGGTGACCCGCGGATTTTGGACGCGGCGCGCAATAAGTTGATCAGCCACGGTATGTCCGCACGTCAGGTTGCAGAGATCGAGGCGGGCGGTGAGTTGGTTCGAAATGTGCAAATTGAGGCGCCTCAAAACGGTGTTGTCATAGCGCTGAATGCCGCTGATGGAATGTACCTGCAGCCAGGCACGCTTGCGTTTTCGGTCACCGATCTTTCTGAAGTATGGTTGATCGTCGATGTTTTCGAACGAGATATTGCACGTTTGTCGGAGGACATGCGCGCAATAGCAAGGTTCGAGCACCTACCCGGTCGCACCTTCGAAGGCGAAATCGACTATGTTTACCCTGAGCTTGATCCGCAAACCCGAACTCTTCCCGTCAGACTGAGTTTCGATAACACCGACGGCGTTCTTCGGCCGGGCATGTTTGGCAGCGTTAGCCTTATACCGGATGAAAGCCGGAATGTTCTCACTGTTCCATCAGAGGCGCTAATTCGTACTGGTTCGGCGGAACGCGTCATCTTGAAAACAGGCGATGGTACTTTTCGCCCGAGACTGGTGACCACAGGTCTTCGAGACAGTTTCGGCGAGGGGGGTCGAACAGAAGTTCTGCAAGGGCTTGAACCCGGTGAGGAAGTTGTCGCATCCGCACAGTTTCTAATCGACAGTGAAAGTGCTTTGAGCGCCGGTTTCACCCGAATGGCACCAACGGATACCGAACCAGCACGCGGGGCAGGCACCCTGGTTTCACTCGATGCCGAAAATCGTATGGCAACTGTTCGTCACGATGTTCTCGAAAGCCTCGATTGGCCCGCAATGACTTCGCAGTTTCCGGTTAGGTCTGGTGTTTCGCTCGACCGTTTGAATGCTGGCGACGCGGTTGCTTTCGTGATCGCGCGGGGTGCGGATGGGCTTCTGAGCCTGATGGAGCTTGCGCCGGACGACGGTATTGCCGGAACTGGAGCTGGTGTTGCGCGCGCCGTCACTTCCGATGGCAAATTGACGCTTGAGCACGGACCAATCCCCGAGCTCGGTTGGCCGGCCATGACAATGGATTTGTCGGTTGTCGGAGTAGATCTCACTACCGTGCCTATCGGCATGCCAATTGAGTTTGATCTGGCTGAGGGAGAAGGGGGGATGTTCTCGATTGTGGCAATTCGCGAAGAGGGCTCCACGCCAACGGATTCTGTTGAACCTGAAGAAACCAAGACGCCTTCTGCTCCACCGATTGTGGTCACCGGCACGATCAACCTCGTTAATGCTGAGGCGGGAACTGCAAGCATCACTCACGGGCCGATGACTGAGATTGGTATGCCGGGGATGACCATGGATTTCCCATTAGAGCCGTCATTGGACCCTAACATGCTCGAAGTCGGTTCTGAAATGACTCTGACTTTCGCGCGTGCAGATGGCATGACAATGGTATTGGCCGAGGCAACGCCTATTGCGCCGCCGCTTCAGGTTTCTGGCCGGATTAACAGTATCGACGCAAACGCGCGGACCGCGAATGTAACACACGGTCCGATGACTGAGATCGGCATGCCGGGCATGACCATGGATTTCCCGGTTGCGGAGGGGATTGAGGTTTCTAACTTGCCTGTAGGGATTGATGTTTCTTTGATCCTTCGCCGCAATCCCGACTTTTCGATGACGCTGTTAGAGGTCGCGCTTGATGGGAGTGTTACGCAGTGATCACGGCCATCATTCGTTCTTCTCTTGCCAACAGGTTCGTCATCTTGGCCCTCGCATTCATGATAGGAGTTGCGGGTATTTGGGCCATTCGTGAGACGCCGGTTGATGCAATCCCGGATCTTTCGGATGTCCAGGTAATTGTTCGCACGCCATATCCCGGGCAAGCACCTCAAGTTGTCGAAAACCAAATCACATATCCACTTGCGACAGCCCTATTGGCCGTACCCGGTGCAAAAGACGTTCGCGGGTTCTCGTTCTTTGGAGACAGCTTTGTATATGTCGTCTTTGAGGACGGGACGGACCTCTACTGGGCTCGGTCGCGTGTGCTCGAATATTTGGGCCAGATTACCGGCAGCTTGCCTGAAGGCGTGTCACCACAACTTGGCCCAGATGCGACTGGGGTCGGGTGGATTTATCAGTATGCGCTGGTTGACAGAACCGGAAATCATGATCTGGCTCAGCTCAGGACTCTGCAGGATTGGTTTCTGAAATACGAATTACAAGCCGTGGAAGGCGTCTCAGAAGTCGCCACCATCGGCGGAATGGTCAAACAGTACCAGGTCGTCGTCGACCCAAACAAACTACGTGCCTATGACATAACACTTGCACAATTGAGGACGGCTATTCAGGCGGCCAACCGCGAGACGGGCGGCAGCGTCATTGAGATGGGTGAAGCCGAATTCATGGTCAGGTCATCGGGCTACATCGATGAATTGTCAGACCTTGCAAGCGCGCCATTGATGGTCAACGAGCGCGGCGCCGCTCTGACGCTTGGAGACGTCGCTGAAATCCGCCTGGGGCCTGAAATGCGCCGTGGTGTCGGGGAGCTCGACGGGCAAGGAGACGCGGTTGGCGGAGTGGTCATCCTGCGATGGGGTGGGAACGCATTAGCGACGATCAAAGCGGTGGAAGCGCGCATAGAAGAGTTGCGTTCAAACCTGCCGGAAGGGGTCGAAATCATAACGACCTACGACCGATCTGGTGTGATTGAGCGCGCTATCGATAACCTCCAGAAGAAATTGACGCAGGAATTCATCGTCGTTGTTCTTGTGTGCGCGGCTTTTCTACTTCATCTGCGGTCATCCCTCGTAATTCTTCTGTCGCTCCCTCTGGGAATCTTTGCCGCATTTATTCTGATGAAGGCGCAAGGAGTAAACGCAAACATCATGTCGCTCGGCGGCATAGCCATCGCTATTGGTGCGATGGTCGACGCATCGATTGTGATGATCGAGGCGATGCACAGGCGGTTGGAAAAAGAAAAGCTCACTGCAGAGAACAGATGGCGGATTGTGCAAGAGTGCGCGTCTGAGGTGGGACCAGCACTTTTTTATTCTCTGGCGATCATCACGGTTAGTTTTCTGCCTGTCTTCGTTCTGGAAAATCAGGAAGGTAGGCTCTTCTCGCCACTCGCTTATACCAAAACCTACGCCATGGCTGCAGCCGCCATCCTTTCGATAACGCTGGTTCCGGTCTTGATGGGTTACTTTGTAAGGGGGCGTATTCTACCGGAGCGAAAAAATCCGCTAAATCGCTTGGTCGTGTTCGTGTACCGCCCATTTCTGGACGCGGCAATTGCCTGGCCATGGGCAACAACACTGTTGGCCGGCGTTCTGGTGACGTCCATGTGGTACCCGTACCAGAGAATTGGCTCTGAATTCATGCCCGAGTTGAACGAAGGTGATTTTCTCTACATGCCGAGCTTCTACCCCGGGATCTCGACGGGAAAAGCCCGTGAGGTACTGCAGCAGACCAACCGTCTGATCGCGACCGTGCCTGAAGTCGAAACTGTTCACGGTAAAGTTGGGCGTGCGGAGACTGCAACCGATCCAGCACCTCTAACGATGGTGGAGACCACTATCCAACTCAAGCCGAAAAAAGAATGGCGACCCGGCATGACAATGGAGAAAATCCGGAATGAGCTCGATCGAATTGTTCAGGTTCCGGGCGTCACAAATGTTTGGATCCAACCTATCAAGAACCGCATCGATATGCTTGCAACCGGTATCCGTACACCTGTCGGTGTCAAAATATCCGGCACCGACTTGGAGGTCATTACAGATATAGGGATCGAAGTAGAACGTGCGGTCGCTGATATTGAAGGGACGGCTTCCGCCTACGCAGAGCGACCTGTTGGCGGGCGTTTCATCGAAATCGACGTCAAGCGTGATGCCGCCTCCCGATACATGATGAGTGTTCGAGAAGTTCAGGACGTAGTGCAGACCGCAATTGGCGGTATGCAAGTGTCGGAATCTGTGGAGGGGCTGGAGAGGTTTCCTATAAACCTTCGGTACCCTCAGGCATGGCGAGACAGCCCGGAACGGCTCGAAAATCTTCCTGTCGTCACGCCGTCGGGTGCTCATGTGCCACTGTCCGCTCTCGCCGATATTCGAATAGTTGACGGGCCGGGAATGATACGATCAGAGAACGCTCGACGAACTGGGTTCGTGTTCATCGACATCGCAGGGCGCGACCTGGGCGGCTATGTGGCCGAAGCACAAGAGGTGGTTGCAGAAAAGGTCAACCTGCCTCCGGGTTATTCGCTGACCTGGTCGGGGCAGTATGAGTACATTGAGAGAATGCAGGACAGGCTGACGATCGTTGCTCCTGCAACCCTGCTAATCATCACGCTCATGCTTTTCTTGGCGTTCAATCGGGTGATTGAGGTCGGGATAATTCTTGCGGCGCTTCCGGTCGCATTGGCAGGTGGGGTTTGGTTCTTATGGTATCTTAACTTCGATATCTCAATTGCTGTGCTCGTGGGCTTCATCGCGCTGGCGGGAGTTGCCGTGGAAACAGCGATTGTCATGTTGCTGTACCTCAATCTTGCTTGGGAGAAACGTCGTGGGCTGGCGCAATCGGAACAGCGAAAGCTGACACGTGACGATATCGAAGACGCGGTGTTCGAAGGCGCCGTTCTTCGGGTTCGGCCGAAGGTAATGACTGTAGCCACGATCTTTGCAGCACTGATACCCATCATGTACGGCACCGGTACAGGCTCTGAAATCATGCAGCGGATCGCTGCGCCGATGATTGGGGGCATGGTGACAGCGACCCTTCTTACGCTTTTCGTCATTCCCGCAATATTCGTGATTTGGAAACGGCTCGCGCTCAATCGCGTGAACCGAGAGATCTCCCACACGATCCAGGAAGTGCCCCCTGCGCTTCCGGCAGAATGATACCCACAACCTTGAAACAGGAGCATCTGATGAAAACTTTGACTGCTATTGTGGCCCTTTTGGCCGTGTCTACGACAACCAGCATCGCGCAAACGAACCAGGGCATGGACCATTCCAACATGTCCATGTCTTCCGAACAGATGGAAGGGGCGGTTCACGCAAAAGCTTTGGTGAACTCAATTGGCGACGAAACCGCTAACGTCAGCCATGATCCGATCCCCGAGATCGGGTGGCCCGCGATGACGATGGATTTGCAGCTTCTTGAAAATGCCCAGATGATGGGTGAGATTAGCGCCGGTGACGAAGTCACACTGATGTTGGTCAAAAGCGATGGTGGTATGTATGCGATCGGCGCGATCATGAAAAACTGAGTCTGTTGATGCGGCAGCTATTCACCAATGATGTGATTGTTCGCCGTTTCAAGGACTGTAGGAAATTCTATGAACTAAGAGAAATGGAGTAGGAGCCACTCAAGAACCAAATCGTATTTCAACGATCTGTGGCTCTGCTCAAAAGTTATCAGTCCATTGTCGGTTAAAGGCGCTTTAATCAATTCGTTGACTGATTGAAGCCCCAAAGCTCAGAAAATCTTCCGGCTATACTGATTGAACAGAGCAATCCAGGCAAGCAGTACACAAACTGCCAACGCTTCGGTGTCTCCGGCCCGCGCCACTGCAGTTAAACTGCGCAAAATTCTGGAGCTACTTGCGCAGCCCAGTGGAAATCTGACCGACAAGCAAATCCCACCTAAAACATTTCACTATTGGAATGTGTGTACTACAATGTCGCCGAGCTGACTTCATGCGGCCATTCAACGAACCAGCATCGAATTGTCTGAAGCGTTGCCTTGTTGGTTTTTGCTCCAGTCGAAAACGCAGCGCGGAGCGGTCAAAATGAGGATATCTCCAGGGCGATGACTTGGGAAAACGATACGACATGACGGCTAACACAAGAGAGCACTGGGACGATGTCTATGGCGAGAAGTTTGACACCCAATTGAGTTGGCACGAGGATGATCCAGAGATATCGCTTGAACTCATCGAGTTGATCAGAGTGTCTAAGCCTTCATCCGTCATCGACATTGGTGGAGGTACATCTCGTCTTGCTGGAGCGTTGCTTGCGAAGGGGCTCCATGACGTGACAGTTCTCGATCTATCGCAGGTCGCGTTGGACACGGCCCGGGAAAGGTTGGGGCGCGCCGCTGAAACAGTCACTTGGATTTCCGCAGATATAACTTCCTGGGTCCCCGATCGCAGATATGACGTCTGGCATGATAGGGCGGTTTTTCACTTTCTCGTGGATACGTCGCAACGCGCGGCCTATCTGGAAAGCGTGAAGAGAGGGGTAAAAATTGGCGGCCATGTGATCATTGCTACGTTTGCACTTGATGGGCCGGAGACTTGCAGTGGTCTCCCGGTCGCCCGCTATAGTCCGAGCGATATCGCCGTGCTTTTCGAAGACCACTTTGAACTCGTCGCGCATCGCCATCACCTGCACCAAACCCCTTGGGGGGAAAGTCAGTCTTTCCAGTTCAGTGTTCTCCGCCGCTGCGTTTGAGCCCACACCTGATACTGGCCCAAAGCGGTGCGCTTCCAATAAGCTTTCAGAACGTGCCGATTGTGTTCACAAGTTACGTTTGGCCCTCAAAAACTGGCAGAACCACCTTAGCGCACAAGCCGCCAGTTTCCCCGTTTAGCAATTCTATCGTGCCACCGTGCGACTGGATGATCGTACGTGCGATCGACAGCCCCAAGCCGGTTCCGCCAGTCTCTCGCGAGCGGGATGTTTCAAGCCGCACGAATGGGTCGAATACCGCATCGAGCATATGCTCGGGGATGCCGGGCCCCTGATCCTGGATCAATATTTTTGCCTCATTCCCCTCTTGCATGACCGAGACGTTGGCCCGGGCACCATACCGGCAGGCGTTTTCAATGATATTGCGTAGAGCTCGCTTCATCAGCATCGGCCGAAGCGTGACGGCCGGATTGTCTGCTACCGATACTTCAACCGTGTTACCGGCTTGCACAATGTCTTCGGTCGTTTTGGTTACGAATTCACCAATTCGAACGGTACTGGAAGGTTCGTGCGTGGCCACGCCCTTGGCAAATGACAGGGTAGAGTTCACCATCTCCTGCATTTCCTCGATGGTCTCGATCAGATGGTCACGGGTCTCCTCTTCCTCCACCAGTTCGGCGCGAACCCGCAATCCCGTCAGTGGCGACCGCAAATCGTGACCCAGCGCCCCCAATAGCCTGGTCCGATCGGCAACATAGCGAGTCAGCCTGTCACGCATATGGTTGAACGCCTGTGTCAAATCTCGCACCTCGGTCGGACCAGAAACCGTCAGTTCCTGGACGTCTTCACCGCGACCAAACTGGTCTGCAGCCAGTGACAGGCGGCGCAACGGGCCGGTCAGCCGTGTCAGTAGAAACCAAATGGCTGCTCCAAGAATTAAAGTTGCAGTTAAACCAAAGCTGACGAAGGACTGCAAAGGCCATTGCAGAGGAGGGTTATGGAACCGGGTATCCACGTTGAGCCATTGATCGGTCGTCAGAGCGATCGACAGCTGCATCTCAATTGCGGAAACGTGATCACGCATCATTGCAATGTGCATTTCAGCCATTGTAGACGGAACACCTTCGACCGGCAGCATATCGGGAGAGAACTCATGTAACTCTACCCTGATGGGACGGTTTTCATAGCCTGGCAGAATTCTGCGGATTGTGTTTTCGACCGTCCCACCAGCGCTATGTCCTGTGTGATCGACCGCGGGCGTATCTGTAAGGCTGAAACGCACCAGTGGAGAGCTTGCTGCCCGCAGGATCGCGTCGTGCATCTCGGGTGGAGCTTCTTCAATCAGCCGCGCGATGTTTGCGGCGCGTCCGGCGGTTTCCAGGCCAAGGGCCATATGAACTGCCATTGAGCGTTCGTCGACGAACAGCCACAGGCTGACCAGTTGCGCGGCAGTCAGCGCGGCGATGATCAAAAGGATAAGCTGACCGCGCAGACTTTGGGCAAAGCCTTTCATTCCGTAAGCTCGCGCACGTCGGTCGACAGGCAATAACCGCCGCCCCTTACCGTGGTGATGAGCTTCGGGCGCGTTGGGTCAGCTTCGATCTTGCGACGCAAGCGGCTGACCTGGTTGTCGATCGTACGGTCGAACAAGTGCGGGCTGCGGCCGGCGGTCAAGTCCAGCAGTTCGTCTCGCGACAGGAGTTTGCGGGGCCGCTGCAGGAATACGGCCAGCAGCCGGACATCGGCGGTGGTCAGACTTTCTTCGGCCCCTTCGGCGGATATCAAGGTGCGACTGTCGGCATCCAGAACCCAGCTCCCAAAGGCGATCCGTTTGCCGCTCAGATCGCCAGCCGGAGGGGCGGTGGTTTCGGAACGCCGCAGGATCGCCTTGATCCGGGCCAGCAATTCACGTGGGTTAAATGGTTTGGGCAGGTAGTCATCGGCGCCGATCTCTAAACCCACGATACGGTCGGTGTCATCGCTGAGGGCTGTCAGCATCAGGATCGGCGGGCCACCGGCCGCGGACAGGCGGCGGCAGACCGACAATCCGTTTTCGCCCGGCATCATGATATCGAGTACGATAAGGTCAATCCGACCGGCCGCCAGTCGCGCGTCCATCTCGGTTGCGTCGCGCGCGGTACTGGCGCGCAACCCATTCTTTTCCAGATAACGGCTGACAGCATCACGGATTTCGCGGTGGTCGTCGACAATCAAGATATGTGGTGCTTCGGTCATGGCGCGATCATAGGCCTCGGCGCGGTACAAATCCCGGCTTTTTTGTAACCCTTTGTATCAGTTGGGCCGGCTGCGACACAACGATACAAACCGGGTTGAGTAGGAGGGTGGTGGCGCGGCCGAGGGCGGCCATATGCTTTGTGTAGAAACAAAAACCCGAGAGGTGAAAGTCATGAAAGTTACCTTCACGCTGGCCGCCGGAGCCATTGCCGCGACTTTGATGGCGCTGCCCGCGCTTGCCGCCGGTCAGCATGGCAGCAGCGCGCAGATGCAGGGCCATCAGGGCGGCATGATGCAGGGTGCGCCCGGCGGTATGATGGGCGATCACGCAGGCATGATGCAAGTGATGATGAAAATGCATGGTCAGATGATGGGTGGTATGCATGGTAAGGGTATGATGGGCGGCAACTGGCTGGCGGTTCTGGACATGGAGGTTCTGGACATGGACGAGGACGGTCGCCCGAGCGAATCTGAGATCGCCGAAGGTCTGAAGGCCCGGATGCAGGCGCATGACGTTAATGGAGATGGCAACCTGTCGATTGATGAGTTCGAAGCGCTGCATTCCGGAATGATCCGCGAAACTATGGTGGACCGATTTCAGCATCTGGATGCCAATGGCGATGGCGCGGTGACCACAGGGGAAATCGAGAAAGGCGCGAAGACGATGTCGCCGAAACACGGCATGAAGTCCTCGAAACCTGTGACAAAGTCTTCTGAAACCAACAACTGAAACGCAACCGTGTAGCCGGGTCATCGCACTCGGCCACAAACCACTGAGGAACAAAGCGATGATGGGGTATGGCGCTGGAATGGGGTTTGGCATGATTTGGATGTTGCTGATTGCAGTGTTGATCGTTCTGGCGATCGTGGCACTGGTCAAATACATCGCTAAGTGACCTCGGAATCCGTCACTCCCGTATAGGGGTGGAGGGCTATGTCATAGGAGGAACGAAAGCTGGAAGGCCTGCACAGCAATAGCCGTTTGGTTTTCATCGCGGTTTTGATCGCGTTGCTGATCGCCACCATCTGGTTGTGGCTGTCTGGCGCGTTGGACGCAGGACTATCGCGCGAAGTCATTACTGCGTGGGTGGATTGGGCCGGCCCGTTCGGACCCATTGTCATCATCGGCTTCATGACAGCCGCAGTGGTTGCCAGCCCAATCCCCAGCGCTCCGATCGCTGTCGCCGCCGGGGTGGCATATGGGCATGGGCCGGGAACCGCATTGGTTGCTATCGGGGCGGAGTTGGGGGCGCTGCTGGCGTTCCTGATAGCCCGTTGGTTGGGGCGCGACGCGCTGCGCCGGTGGTTCGGCGACAAGCTGGACATGGGGTTGCTTGGATCGCAGAATGCCCTGATGTTGACCGTGTTCACCAGCCGCCTGATGCCTTTCGTTTCTTTCGACATGGTCAGCTATGCCGCTGGTCTGACCCGACTTCAATTTTGGCGGTTCGCACTGGCCACCTTGGCTGGAATCTTGCCGGCCAGTTTCGTTTTGGCCCATCTGGGCAGCCAGATTACCGAAACCGCGACGGGCGGCACCAGCCTTGCGGTTATCGGGCTTGGGCTGTTGACGGGGGCGCCACTTATTTGGTTGGCTTGGAAACGCAAGATGCCCGTTGGCTCTTCAGACCACGAATTGAGCCAGATCAATGCGACCGATCCAAGCGGTCCTAAACTGTTGGAGAATGGAGGAAACCCTAAGTGATCCGCGCACAATGGATATCAACTGCGACACGGACGGGTCGAGCCATGGGCCGGCTGCAGGTCCTGTTGATCTGTGCGTTGGTGGTTTCGATGCTGATTTCTGTTGTGCCGTCCCATGCCGGGCATGACATCGCGAAGGCCGCCACCCAGGCCGAGCTCGTTATCGATGACAGCGGTGGGTATCCCGCGTCTCATCCATCAGAAGAATTAGACTGCTCAGTGCACCCGGGCTGTTATGCGATGGCAGTTATGGCGGCACCTGAATTGCTCTCGATGCGTATTGCTACGCTCGTAGCGCCAGAACGGTTCCGGCCACGCGCAAGCCTGCCGGTCGCACCACTACCACATCCGCCAAACCTGTCCTGAACGTGACCGGCAATGGCCCCGGAATCGCTCCGGGGTCTTGCCCAAGCCGTTGATTGCGGCCCAACTCAGTTCAGGACACTTACCATGCTTACCATTCTGTACTTTTTCGTCACGGGCGTGGTGCTATTCGCACTGTTGCGCCTGACCTGTGGTCCCTGTGTGATGGGGACACAAGAACATCATCCCGTTGTTCCGGTGACAACCCTTGGCTGGGCGCTCAGCCTGTTTCTGGCCGCAACCTACCTGCTGTGCGTGGCCTTTGACCTGATCTTTCCAAGTTTTGCCATGTACCGGGCTTGGATCGGCCTGATGCCCGGAATGACTTGGCTCAGCCTGCCCTCATTCCTGTTGGGACTGTTATGGGCGTTTCTCTACGGCTGGTACGCCGCGTTGCTGTTCGGCGGACTGTTCAATGTCTTTGCGGCTCGCACAAAACTCAACTGATTGAATGGACAAAGCCATGAAGGCCATCGCTCTGACCCTGCTTTTGACGCCCTTCCTGATGGCCGTCATCTACCGGATTTTTCTGCACGTGCCCGCCAAGGTGCGCGTTTCAGTTGACGAAAGGAAACCTAAATGACCCTGTTCAATCTGGCCGCTGGCCTGTCTGTAGTAGCTTTGACCGCGCCTTCACTCACGCTTGCGGCAACCGTGTTCATTCCCGAAGGCAGCGCGGACTCGGTTCTGGTGATCGACTCCGAAACCGGCAAGACCGTCGAGCGGCTGCCGAGGCTCGTGGCGGTCCATGGGCTGGCCGGCGCGCCCGGCGTTAAGTACTTGGTCGCGGGCAGCTACGCAGAAACCGAGGCCACAACGCCACCAAAACCCGAAGGTATGTCCCAGGACGAACACGCCGCGCACCACGCCAAGCGCGATGTCACCGTGTTGCCCAAAGACAAGGGGCGGAGCCTGCTGACGATCCTTAATGCGGAAACACGCGAGGTCGTCCGCCAGATCGAGGTTCCAGGTGCGGTGCATCACACTGCGGTCTCGCCCGATGGGCAGTTCGCGGTGGCGACCCATCCGGGCGGTGACGGTATTTCGATCGTCGATCTCGATAAGCTCAGCTTCCTTGGTTTCGTAGCAACCGGGCCAATGCCCAACTATGCGGTATTCGCGCCTGACGGCGACAGGGTCTATGTCACCAATACCAGCAACGGTACACTTAGCGAAGTGGATGTCGTCAAAGGCTTCGTCGTACGCAACATCCCCGTCGGCGAAGGCCCTGAGCATCTTGTACTTAACGCCACCGGCAGCGCCGCCTTCGTAGCCGACAGTGATGGTGGCAAGGCCTTCCGCGTAGATCTTGCCAGCGGTTCTGTCACCGAAACCTATGACATAGGAGGCGAGTTGCACGGGATCGGCCTGTCCGACCGCGAGGCCGTACTGTTCGTGGCCGCCAAAGGCACCGACCGGTTGTTGTCGATTGATCTTGCTACGGGCAAACAGCGCTCGACCAACCTGTCACCGGCACCCTATCACCTGACGACCATACCGAACTCAGGCAAAGTGATGGTATCAAGCCGAACCGAACCGAAGGTCTGGATCGTCGATCAAGTCAGCCTGACGGCTATTACCGAAGTGCCGATACTGGGTGAGGGCCACCAGATGGTTGTTCTGCCCTGAAGGACTGTGCCCGGCATTGTGTAATTAAACGGCTCTACGACCAAAGCTTAAACCAGGGAGCAGAACATGACAGAAGACCACGACATCAGAATCCACGCGAACGGTCCGACCGAGATCGCTTACGTCTGCCCCATGCATTCTGACGTGCGTCAATCTGGGCCCGGCGACTGTCCCAAATGCGGGATGCACCTTGTGCCCGAGGGCGAGGTGGATGCGCATGCGCATCACCATCATTCCGCGCATCATGGCGCGACGGACGACAACGGTGAATATGACATCGTTCCGACAGGCTATGACGGACCCGTATATACCTGCCCGATGCATCCGCAGGTGCGGCAAACCCATCCTGGGTCCTGCCCACTCTGCGGCATGGGGTTGGAGCTGGAAAGCGCGGCGATGGTGGACGAGGGGCCGAACCCGGAACTGGTGGATTTCACCCGGCGCCTGTGGGTAGGTGCGGTTCTGACGCTGCCGCTTTTGGTTTTCACGATGGGCCCCTACGTTGGGCTGTCTGGTGTGCGAGAGATTTTTGGTGAGCGAACAACCCTATGGATTGAACTGATACTTGGCACTCCGGTCGTTCTTTGGTGCGGTTGGCCATTTCTGGAACGAGGGTGGAATTCGTTTCGCACCATGAACCTGAACATGTTCTCGTTGATTGCCATGGGGGTTTCGGCCGCGTGGCTGTTCAGCGTTGTCGCCGTATTGATGCCCCACATATTTCCGGACGGTTTTCGAGATTCAGAAGGCCATGTTGGGGTCTATTTCGAGGCTGCCGCAGTTATCGTTACACTTGTTCTGCTCGGGCAGGTGATGGAACTGCGGGCACGCGAAGGCACAGGAAAGGCAATCCGCGCTTTGCTGGACATGGCCGCAAAGACCGCCCGCATTATCCGCCCTGACAGCAGTGAAGAGGAAATTCCGCTTGAAGAAGTACAGGTAGGTGACCGCCTTCGCGTACGCCCCGGCGACAAGGTGCCAGTAGACGGCATTGTACTCGAAGGGCGCTCATCTGTTGACGAAAGCATGATCTCTGGCGAACCGGTTCCGGTCGAAAAGGTACAAGGCGAGCCGGTCACAGGGGCCACAATCAACGGCACCGGTAGTCTTGTAATCGAAGCAACCCGAGTGGGCTCTGACACAATGCTGTCCCAGATTGTCGAAATGGTGGCCAACGCGCAACGCTCGCGCGCACCGATCCAGAAATACGCCGACAAAGTTGCCGGATGGTTCGTGCCAGCGGTCATTGGCATCGCTGTATTGGCCTTCATTGCATGGGCGGTTTGGGGACCGGCTCCGGCACTCTCCTACGCCTTGATCGCAGCGGTGTCGGTACTGATCATAGCTTGCCCGTGCGCGCTTGGCTTGGCCACTCCGATGTCGATCATGACGGCCACGGGGAGAGGTGCACAAGCCGGAGTTTTGATCAAAAACGCCGAAGCTCTGGAACGGTTCGAGAAGGTCGATACCTTGATCGTCGACAAAACTGGCACTCTGACCATGGGCAAGCCGCAGCTGGTGGCTGTGTTACCTGAACCCGGCCATGACGAGGCCGAGGTGCTGCGGCTGGCTGCGACGCTGGAGAAGGGCTCGGAGCACCCGTTAGCTGAGGCAATCGTCACAGGTGCCGAGGAACGTGGCGTGGCCCTGTCCGACGCCAGTGACTTCGAGGCGGTGACTGGTAAAGGCGTGAAAGGCACGGTGGATGGCCGCCCCGTCGCGCTCGGCAACCTGAAACTGGTCACCGATCTCGGACTCGAGGCGACCGATCTGACGGCCAAGGCCGATGCGCGCCGGGATGACGGCGAAACGGTAATGTTCGTGATGCTTGATGGTTCAGTGGCAGGGTTGGTCAGCGTCGCAGACCCGGTCAAGGAAACCACGCCTGCAGCACTGAAAGCACTGCACGAGTTGGGTTTCCGAATTATCATGGCGACTGGCGACAACGAACGCACTGCAAAGGCGGTGGCCGAACGTCTGGGTATCGATGAGATTCGAGCCGACGTTCTACCTGAGGACAAGGCCCGCATAATTCGCGAACTGCAGGAGAAAGGCGCAAAGGTCGCCATGGCGGGTGACGGAGTGAACGACGCACCCGCGTTAGCGCAGTCCGATGTGGGCATCGCCATGGGCACCGGCGCCGACGTGGCGATCGAAAGTGCAGGCTTCACGCTGGTCAACGGTAGCCTCGATGGCATCGTGCGCGCCCGAAGGCTGGCCCGCGCTACCATGCGCAATATCCGGCAGAATCTATTCTTTGCCCTGATCTACAACGCCTCGGGCGTTCCGGTGGCGGCGGGTCTTCTGTTCCCGCTTTTCGGCATCCTGATCAGCCCGATGTTCGCCGCCTTCGCCATGAGCGCTTCGTCGATTTCAGTGGTGTTAAATGCGCTGCGATTGCGGGGGGCGAAGATTTGAGCACGCACAAGCATAGTACGCACGGCGCCAGTGGCGCGCTGAAGCCCGGATCAATCTCGCTGACCGGGGCCGTCGCCATGGGTACCGGCGTTATGATCGGCGCGGGGATATTTGCACTGACCGGACAGATCGCCGGGCTGGCGGGGCCGTGGTTTCCGCTGTCCTTCGTGGTCGGGGCCGTGGTGACGGGTTTCAGCGCTTATACCTATATCGCCATGTCCAACGCCTGGCCCTCATCGGGCGGCATCGCCATGATCCTGACCAAGGCCTACGGGCCCGGGGCGGTTGCGGCGGCGGCCTCGCTGCTGATGGCGCTGTCGATGGTGATCAACGAAAGCCTCGTCGCGCGTACATTCGCGAGCTATGCGCTCCGCCCGTTCAACATCGAGAGCGGACCGCTGGTGCCTTTGGTCGCGGTTGCGCTGATCGTCTTTGCCTATGCGGTGAACCGGTCGGGCAACCGGTCCGTGGGGTTGTGGTCGATCATCATGTCGGCGCTCAAGATCGGCGGGATCGCAATATTCGGCATCGCCGCACTTTGGGCTGCGGGCGGAACCTGGCAGGTTCAGGGCTCGGAACCGGCCGCGCCGCTGGGGTTCGTCGCCTCGGTAGCCCTGTCGATCCTCGCCTTCAAGGGCTTTACCACCATCACCAACAGCGGGGCCGAGATCCTCGACCCGCACCGCAATGTCGGGCGCACCATCATGATCTCGATCGCGATCTGCGCGGTGGTCTACCTGCTGGTCGCCCTTGCCGTCGGTGTCAGCCTGCCGCCCGAGCAAATCCGCGCGGCGCAGGACTATGCCCTGGCCGAGGCTGCCAGGCCGGTGCTGGGGCAGGGCGGGTTCTACCTGACCGTGGCGCTGGCGATGGTGGCGACGGCCTCGGGGCTGATCGCCAGCGTTTTTGCTGTGTCCCGGATGCTGGCGATGCTGACCGACATGAAAATGATCCCGCACAGCCATTTCGGCATGACGGGCAGCATCCAGTCTCACACGCTGATCTACACGGTCGTGATTGCGGGCCTGCTTGCGGTGTTGTTCGACCTGTCTCGCATCGCCTCGTTGGGGGCGTTCTTTTACCTGGTGATGGACATGGCGGTGCATTGGGGTGTCTGGCGACGCTTGCGCGGTCAGATCAAAGCCCGTGGATGGGTCTTGTTAACCGCCCTGGCGCTGGACTGCGTAGTCCTGACCGCGTTCACAATACTCAAGCTGCGCTCCGACCCGATGATCGTAGTATATGCCGTTGCTGGCATCGGCTTGGTCTTCGTCTATGAGCGCATCTTTCTCAAACAATGGATCATCGAAAAGGAGGCAAATCAGCTATGACCCAATCAAATTTCGACGAAACCCGCGCCACACAGGAGACGACCGAAAGGGTCAGCTATGACGTAACGGCCGAAGCGCCCAAAACCGAAGATCAGACGGCCAACGGTGCCAAGCGTAATTGGCTCCCGGTTGTCATTGCGATCGCGTTGGGCGCCGCTGTTCTGGGCTGGGAATACCGCGAGACACTCTATCCTTTGCTCAGTTCTCCGTTGCTGTTCTTGCTGGTCTGCGTGGGCATGCATTTCTTAATGCATCGCGGCCACGGCAAACACTGAGAACGGCGCCCTGTATGGCTGGAGGCTTTGCGGCAAGAACACTGCGCAACAAGGAGCAGCAACGGCCAACTGATCAGAACAAATTTGTAACCCAATAAGGAAGGGAAATTGCCATGTTAGCAAATCCAATTCGGAGAGCAGCAATTGAACTGCACCTGACGGCCGGTGCACTGCCTGTAAAGGCATTGCACGGTGACACCGACGAAGATCACTCTGATGAATAGGGAATGGGGCATCGCGGTGAAGAAGAGGACCAAGGCGACTGATCCACCTCGTCCGAGTCCTATCATTCGATGAACCCGTCCTGACGCACAGGAGGAACAATATGTCTGAATTTTCTGAAAGACAGGCACCTTCAGAGCCTGAAACTCGGCGCGATTTCTTATACTTCGTCACCGGCGGTGCCGCCATCGTGGCCACGGGCACGGCGGTCTGGCCACTTGTTAACAGCATGAACCCCAGTGCAGACATCTCCGCCCAAGCCGTTGTCGACATAGATCTTGAAGGTGTCGGACCAGGAACGAGGATCACTGTTAAATGGAAAGGCAAGCCGATCTTTATAGACCACCGGACTAAAGAGCGGATCGCGCTGGCGATAGCAGAAGACGATGCACCAATGATCGACCCGCAACCTGACGCCGAGCGCGTACAGCGACCGGAATGGCTGGTAGTTATTGGCGTTTGCACCCATCTGGGATGCATACCACTCGGGCAGGGCGGCAGCGAACCCACCGGAGACTGGGACGGTTGGTTCTGTCCGTGTCACGGTTCACATTACGACACGTCTGGTAGAATTCGGAAAGGCCCCGCGCCCCGCAACCTCGATCTGCCCCCTTACGAGTTCGTCACCGACACACGGGTCAAAATTGGGTGACGGCGCGGTGAACTTTGTTCAGAGGCGCGTGCCTCACCAGGTTCGTTTGTCAGTCCTCGAATATCCCTCGATCAGCGCCGCGATGCTATGTGGCGGAATTCGACATGTACCCCGCTTTCTGGAGTTTTCGAGAAGAGACCTCGCCGTCATGTTCTGAACGGAACAATTCTAATCGCTGCGCTCAAGGTTTCTGCTTCGCCCATGTTTAGACATGCCATCTTGCCTTTTGACAGGATCGCATCTGAATTGCGGGTTGAGAGGAAACGCTTTGGTCCTGAACAAGGTGCTATTTCAACCCCGTGTAAGCCGCGCGGCGATCGCGACCTGTCCCAGCGCGGCCAGGATCGCAGCGATGAACACGGCTTCGATGGCGATCATGCTGACCACCACACCGCCCACAAGCGGCGCCAGCGCCGCCGGGGCCGCAAAGCTGTTGAACCACGCGGAATAGGCCGGGCGGCGGTCGTCGGGCGAGATCTCCAGCAAGTAGCCGAGATAGCCGATGGTCACGCCGTTCATCATCGCGCCGATCAGGAAGAACAGCACCGCGAAACTGGTCAGCCCCGAACCCGTGACCACAAGCAGCAAAACCAGCACCGGAGGTCCGAGACGCACCAGTGCCACTATCCCCAGCAGGCGCAATTTGCCCGCCTGGTCTCCGATGTGGCCCCAGAGCGGATTCGAGGCCAGCGCGCCGACAGTCTGCGCCGCCAACAGCGTTCCGACATCCGCCGCCCCGAGGCCGCTGCGGCTGGCGGCAACGACATAGAACGGCAACGCCATCAGCGTCGCTGCACCAAGCCATTGGAAGATCAGGAACAGCCGGAACCGGCGGTCCTGCCGCAGCGTCGAGAAACCTTCGCGCAGAAATCCAGGCAGATTGGCAGGACGGTCCCGTGGCGCCCTTGCAGCGGTAGCGGCCTCACCCGCGGAGACAAAAAGCGTCGCAGAGACGATCATCAGCACCGCGCCGAGCCAGAATATCAGCGCATAGGCCCTGAGCGGCGGCATCACGTCGAGCGCGAGTCGCAGAACGCCCGCCACCAGAACCGCCAGAACACCGCCGCCGAAAAAGCGCCAGGCCAACATCCGGCTGCGGCGCTCGGACGGGATCGCCCGGCCGACGATGTCGTTGTAGGGCACCGCGACCACGCCGCTGGCAAAGGCATAGACCGTCCACAATCCCAGCATCCCGAGCGCCAGCGGAACCGGAGGCCAATCGACCTGAGGCCAGTCGGCCCCCCACCACAGAAGAATACCAATCATCGCGACCGTGATCGCCCGCCCATAGGCACCAAGGGCGTAGAACGGCATCCGCCGATCGGTGCGCTCGGCGAGGTAGCCCACCGCGAACTGGGGCAGCAGCCAGCCAAGACGCAGGACCGTGCTGGCATAGCCCACGGCCAGCGCGCTACCGGTCAGCATATGCACCAGACTGGCCACTACCGTCGCGCTGTCCACCGCCGCCGACCCGCCCTGAAACACCGCACCAGCACCGGCGATCCGCCAAAATCTCGTGTCTTCGGGATTACGCCTTGCCATTCGCCGCCTCTGCCTCCGCCCGGGCGCGGCGGATGTCGATGCCGCTCTGCCACAACACCGTCAGGCCGATCCCGACCACCAGAAGGATCGTCAGCACATAGTTGAACAGGATCATCAGAAGGGCGGTTTCGTCCGGAACGCCAAGCACCTTGAGCGCGAACCCCGCCCCAAAGACAAAGCTCGCCGGGATGCGCACGAAACGACCCAGAACCATGGCGAACCCGGCAAACACCATCAGGAACAGGTAATCCCACGCGCTCAGCACCACGCCAACCGCCAGCCCGGCCCACAGGAAATGGGTTGTCGCCACCAGCTTACCCGCAATGGCTGCGGCAATGGCGGCGATGCGGCGGGCCCGTGCCTGTGGCCAGACAATCCCTTCACCGAGCGCGGTGCGCAGATACGCGCCATCGGCCCCGATGCGGGCGGCAGCCCAGTCGAAGAGTCGGCAGACCAGAGGGTCTTCGCTCAGAAGTGACGCGCGGAACCGGAACAGAACCCAAAGCAGGCTGCCGAAAAGCATCAGGTTCAACAGGCCCGCAACGCTCAATCCCAGCCGCAGGTCACCCTCGATCTGTGGAATCTGGCCGGCGGCGGCCACCGCTCCGGCAAAAAGGGCGAAAACGACGCCGTCGAGGAACCGGGCGATGATCGCGGTTGCAAGCACGGTCGCCATCTTCAAGCGGTCGAGCCGAGCAACCAGCCAGGCCCGGACCAGCGGGCTGATGCCGAGCGGGACAAGGACATTTGCGCCATAACCTGCCAGTAGCGCCCCCGTCAGCCGCAGGGTGCCGACCGGTTTCACGTCGAACAGGATCTGCCGCCACTTCCAGCCGCTCATCAGCTGCTCCAGCAGGATGGTGGCGGCAAGAATCGCGATCCAGAACATGTTGGCTCCGCGCAGGCCCTGCAGAAACAGCGCAAAATCGAGGCTGCCGTAGAGCGCAAACACCAGATAGAGCGCCAGGGCGGAGCCGAATATCGGCAGCAGCCACCGTTTCAGGAAGATCCGCATATGACATCCTCGCAAGCACCAAGACCCCAATGTTTTAACCTCCGTATCATGATACGGTGTCAAGATGCCGGTGAAGGAGGGAGACCGCGATGCAACCACTTAAGATCGGCCAGGCCGCGCGCGAGACCGGGATAGGCGTCGAGACGATCCGATTTTATGAAAGGAAGGGCCTTGTCACTCAGCCGCCGCGCCCAATTGACGGCGGCGCGCGGGACTATGGTGGTGACACGCTTTGGCGGCTGAAATTCATATCCGGCGCTAAGAAGCTCGGATTTTCGCTGGCAGAAATCGCGGAAATTCTGGAGTTGCGCACGGTACCAAATACCGAGTGCGTCGCGATGCAGGCCAGAGCGCGCAAAAAGCGGGACGAAATTCAGGAACGGATCGACGGGCTTGTACGGTTGAGGAACAATCTGGACGAGCTGATAGCGGCGTGTCCGGGGCGTGGTGGAATTCAGAACTGTTCGATCGTGGGTGCCATAGAACGCAGCAGTGAGAAATAGGCGCAATTCCGGCCTTGATCGGAGGGTAGCGGAGTTGCTTGCGAACCGGGTTATTGCCAAGCAAGACCCAGAGTGGCTGGTGCAGCGAAAAAAGGAGAGCGAGGGTTCCGTCTCCGAGCAGAGTTTGCGCCAGATCATTGTGAGAAATCCCTCCGTCGCCCAGAAAGCCATATCTGATGAGTATCCGAGGGTAACGAATATGGCAGTCTCGTATCTGCGATCCGCATTCAACCCTGCCGGTGCGCTTTCACATCGGTTCAAGACAAGTTTTCCCCGGAGGGAACATGACGACGAATAACCTGAGCCGCCGCCGCGTGATGCAAGGAGCCGCGGCCCTTGCGGGAAGCGCGGCGCTTCCCGCCTTCGCGAAAACCGACCGTTTCATCCATGTCCTGAAGGATCCGAATTGCGGATGCTGCGGCTCGTGGATCAAAATCATGCGGGCGGAAGGCTTTGAATTAAGCGTGGAAAACAGTGCCTGGGAGGCCTTGAACGCTTACAAAACCGCCAACGGTATTCCAGAGGGCATGATGTCATGCCACACGGGCCGCGCGGAGGGCTACATGATCGAAGGACACGTCCCGCCCGCTGACATCCGGCGCCTGCTGGGCGAACACCCGGATGCTGTCGGACTGTCGGTTCCCGGAATGCCGTTCGGCTCGCCAGGCATGGGGCCGGAAAGCGAACGCGAAGCCTTTGACGTCTTCCTGATCCGCAAGGATGGAACCACAGAGGTGTTTGCCAGCTACCCGGCCGTATGAAGTCCCGACGGCGCTGGCAAGATCCTGAAAAACACGGCGCTCGCTTGTTCTGCCCGGTTTACGTGACATTCTTCACGGCAAACCAGTTGATCCGTGACTTCACGCCTGCCTTGTCCTACCGGGCAAGTTCCAGCCTACGGTGAAAAAATACCTGCGTCCGCCAAGCCTGATGACCGGCTTTGCGGACAAAACCGACATCCCGGTCGCCGTATCAACCGCAGCATTTGTCGCCCGCCTGAATTGGCGGGCATGGGGCCGATCCGTAGGAACAGTAGACGCAGCAATCGCCGGGAAGTGGCTTCAGGACTTTTCCGCAAGATGTGCATTCGTAGAACCACTGGCACGCATCTGTTGGCATCGTTTCAGGTCTTGAATGTCCACATTCCGGGCAGATGATCGTGCTGACAAGGTTCGGGCGTTCTTCACTCATGGCGTCACATTAAGGTTATCAGGAAATCATTTATTCGGATTTCGTTGAGTACGATAACCCAAGCGATGGTCGTTAACGCAAAACTGCCTGTCAGCCACCATTTGAGGCGGTCGAGTGAACCATGGCGGTACGCGACGATGCCAGAGAGAAACAGCAGGGCCGTCGAACCGCCGAGCACGTAATAACTCGCGGCGGCAATCTTGCCAAATACGGCCAGCCAGCCCCCTCCCAAGCCAAGTAAAATCAAGGCCATCGGCAAGATGCAGCAGGTCGCAACGCCAAATGCGGTAAACGATCCAAGAAAACTCGCCCCTACAAACTTGCTCATAGTCTGCTTTCTCCGACTTTGACGATCTTGAGCGGAAGCCGGTTCGGCTTCCTCGATTTTTGCTTCGTGCGGTTTGCGAAATTCGACATCATGACCGACAATATGCATCCTGTAGTGGCTACAGGTTCAAGGGAAAGGTCATCACATGATTGCGATTGGCGAAGTGGCGAGATTGACCGGCCTGTCGGTCGAGACGATCCGCTACTACGAACGGGAAGGCATAGTCGAGAAAACCGGTCGAACCGCCTCGGGGCGCCGCGCTTACACGGAACGGGAAATATCCGAGCTCAGATTCATCAAACGCTGCCGCGATCTTGGCTTCACTATTCAGGATGCATGCGCACTTCGCGAATTGTCCAAAGCGCCGGAGCAAGCCTGTCGTGACGCCGAAGACGTCGCAACAAAACATCTCGACAAGGTCAGGTCAAAGATCGCCGCTCTCCAACGGCTGGAGCAAGCATTGGTAGAACTTGTGCAGACCTGTACTGAAGGAGCAGCATGCCCCCTGCTAACGGCGTTGCTCAACGAGCCTGTCGTCAAAGATGTCATTAGCGGTCACTAATTGCAGCGCCCGGAAAAACCGAAACTGCCTGTCTCAGTTTGGGGAGGAGCGGCTTCATTGTCCCAGTATTTCGTAACCTTAAGCGATGACGGCCGATCTGTGTTGTATTTTTGTTGAATGAGAGAATTGCGATCAGCTTACCCTCTAGTTCGCGCTGTTAGCTATGCCGGACTGGTGATGGCGTGGATGCTCTGATGCTGTCAACTAAGGAAGAAATACCAAAGAATCTGCAAATTTTTGCCGCTTTACCCCTAGAGGCTAAGAAGCAGTTGCAATGCCTCAAGGCACATGAAGGCTTGGAATAAAATACATTGGCCCCGGAAGTTTGGATACCTTCGAGGAACGAGCATGGAGAAGGCAGATATGACAAATCCCACGTTAGTTCAGAGAATGTTATCGAAAAACCTGCTGGGTTATCTCCCAATGATCTGTTTTATATGCAGCTTTTTTGTGTCTGCCGCTACATTACAAGCCTCTGAGCTTCCCTCGATCGGTCTTGACAGAAAGATTGAAGCGCCATCCGGTGCCAAAACACTATGCAAAGATTACTCTTGGGCGTGCGCGAGCGCTCGTAGTTCTGGTCTGTCCGTGGCACAAGAAAATCAGATCGTTAAAACGATCAACACGCGCGTCAATCGGAGAATCCGTGCCGTTTCGGATCAAAGCCAATACGGGACAAAGGAATACTGGACACTGCCGACGCAAGGGTCAGGAGATTGCGAAGACTTCGCTTTGCAAAAGAAGTTTGAACTTGTGCAGAACGGTGTGGATCCTACGAAGCTACTAATCGCGACCGTCTTGGACACCAATCGCAATGGCCATGCTGTTCTAGTCTATCGCTCGAGTGAAGGCGATTTGGTTCTGGACAATGTTACCAACAGGATCAAAACGTGGAAGGAAACAAGGTATCTTTTCCTACGAATACAGGACCCGATTCACCCTGATCGTTGGGTACAGGTTTCTAGCGGCTAAACCATTGGGTAGACATTGGTTGCCTCTCGCAATTGATGTCACGACCTGCATTGTTCTGGGCGCATAGTTGAGTTTCGATGCTCAGTCCGACTCGTCCATCTGCTTGTGTTTGCACCATTGCGTGTGAACGAATTCGATCCGCGCGCCAGATATCTCGGAGGTGTCGTATTGGCCTACTGTTGGGATTCCGCAAGCCATACACGTAGACAATGGGCGCGTTTCCGCAGCGAAACCTTCCATTTGACCCGCTCAGATTGGAGTATCTCCGTCAAGTAAAGGCCACCGGGTCGAGCGCGTTACGGCGAAGATATCGAACGCCTGATTAGGACGACCATGGAGGCCGTTCATCTACTTTAGGGAAGAACGCAATTATCCCCCAAGGATAAGGGGAAATGCGACGGCTCCGGCACTGCGTCGATGACATTGGAGGAGTTCGAAGACTGGCTGCACCCGGAGATATGCCGTTATCACAACACCCATCACACCGGGTTGCGGCGAGAACCGATGGCGGCATGGGCGATCCTCGGTTGTAGTGACGCAGACAGAAAAGTTGTTAATGCCGAGGCGTTTCGCATCAGCGTACTTCCTTTTGAATGTCGTCGGTTGTCGCTACGCATTCAGTCCCATGATCGGTCGTGGTAACCGAAAGGTAACCATCAAGCACGAACCCCGCTATATGTCCCGGATCTAGACTGTAATTGACGATAGAACGAACCTAGTTACGCGCAACAAGAACCTGTCGCGTCTCGGAATTCGCCTTGGGAGGCGCGGTGCGCGCGGACCTGAAAATAGGCGTGTCATGGCGAGCCGATCCCGGAGGCAATGCTGTTTCAGATTATTGAAGAACAAAGATGTTTCGCGTGAGCTGTTTCCACTTCATCGCCTACCACCTGCTTCAGCTCAGTCTCACGTAGAAACTTAAAAATTTTTTCGTCTGATGGTTGCTTCTTCGCCCTGCCAAATCCCCGTCTCGCACTCGGTGTATTTGCAAAGTTTTCGAGGGCTAGGGCTCATGTGTCCTTCCTGCCTGAGTATGGACTCTTTTCCAGACTTAGAGTCAAAACACGTATTGAAACTGAGCTAACAACCGACCAGCAAATATGAAATCTCAGATGGAAGTTCTCGATCAAGGATCAGCCTGACGCATGTGCCTACCTAACCTCACGCTTTGCAGAACCTGCCGCGACGCGGATTCCACCCTTTATGATCAATTAGCCGCAACGCTGGAGGCATCGGGGGTGCAAGCCGAGTTGCAGCAAGTGGATTGCATGTCCGGTTGTCACCGACCACAGACGTTGGCGGTGCGACAAAGCGGCAAGACCGCCTATCTTTTCGGTGAGGTTACGGTTGTCGATCTTCCGGACATAATGATCTTCATGCGGATGTATGAGGACAGTACTGACGGCGACTTCGCTGACGCCAGGAAGCTAGGTAAGCTACGTTTCAAGGCGATTGCACGTATACCGGCACAAAAAAGATAGCCAACATGCAACTTGCCGACCAAAGCTCCGGTGTCGAGTTTTCAGCTTACAGTTTGTGTTTTTCGACTTAGCCTTCTGCACTGAACGGCTAAAATCTAAACCAAGCCTGCCATTACCTAAGATTGACCGCTGCAGAATACTATGATGTCGCTTTCGTACTTGACGGAACAAAGCACTATGGAACAATAAAGGCTTCTACGGTGTCCAAAGGTGCCTACGCACTGGGACTGAAACGGGAATGAGGACGGTGCACCAAACTACCGCACTGAAGCCTTGACCGCCCCCGCGACTGTGAGCGGCGAGCGGCCTTCCAATACCACTGGCGTAATGGCGCTGGGAAGGGGGAAGTCTGCTGTGACCTGCGAGTCAGGAGACCGGCCGTAGGATGGACACAACATATGCCGTCGGGTGTGACGGCGAGGAGGATTAAAATGACGACAAAAACGATCAAGGCATCCGCCGCTGGCGCATCCTTTCTGCCTGCAGTATTCGCCGTGGTTCTGGGTCTAGGGATCATTACCGTGACTGGCCATGTTCAGGCTTCTGGCCTGCATGACGCGGCTCATGATGTGCGCCACGCAACTGGCTTCCCCTGCCACTAAAACAATGTTCAGTCGTATTCTGACCAGCGGCTTGTTCGCTGGTGCAGCAGCGGGGCTGATTGCCGCCCTTCTGCAGTTGTATTTCGTGCAGCCAGTGCTACTTCACGCCGAGCTCTATGAGGGCGGCGACCTGGTGCATTTTGGCGCTGATCCCGTAACTGCGCATCCCGACCTGCCCGGCATGTTCGCCGAGCCGATGCGCGATGGTCTCAGCATTATCTTCACCATGCTTACCTACACCGGCTATGCGCTAGTCCTGGCGGCGCTGATGTCAGTAGCCGAACGTCAGGGGCATGAGATCAACGGCCGCACCGGCCTGCTTTGGGGTCTTGCGGGCTTTGTCGCCTTCCACTTTGCTCCTGGCTTGTCACTGGCTCCAGAAGTTCCCGGCGTAGCGGCAGCAGATGTGGGAGTGCGTCAGATCTGGTGGACGGTCACCGTTGCCGCAGCCGGCGTAGCCATGTGGCTGATTGCCTTTGGAGGTAACCTGGTAAGCTACCTGATTGCGGCCGTGCTGCTAATGGTACCGCATATTATCGGGGCCCCTGAGCCTGAGAGTTTCTCTGGGCCGGTTCCGACCGAGATCGGGGCGCTTTTTGCTGCCCGGGCCTTCGGCATCGGCATGGCCGCCTGGGCACTCTTAGGCAGTTTCACCGGCCACTTCTGGCAGACAGAAGGC
Organism: Ruegeria sp. AWH4_226; assembly: GCF_056159225.1. NCBI lineage: Bacteria > Pseudomonadati > Pseudomonadota > Alphaproteobacteria > Rhodobacterales > Roseobacteraceae > Ruegeria > Ruegeria sp. AWH4_226. The sequence continues at coordinate 70,511 of NZ_JBSWUU010000005.1, forward strand.
AAGCGCGCAGGCGCTGCAGTCTGATCGCGCTCCTCCATTGCTACCCCGCTGGTTACACCGGCGGGTTTTTTTTATTGAGGATGACAAGATGTCCCGTTCTCTTGCTCTCTTTGCCATCGGACTTGTCTTTGGCGGCGGTGCTGGCTTTGTGATTGCCGCCAGCAGCGGTAGCACCTTTGAGAGCCATGACCATACTGACCCGGCCCAACACGGCGGCAACATGGAGATGGCAGCGCACGACCACTCCGCTGCCACTAATCTGCCTGCCGACAGCGACGCCCCCAGTGTGGCGATCCAGATGATTAAGGATCCTATGGCGGGCTGGAATCTGCGTGTGACACCGCAGAACTTTCGCTTTGCTCCGGAAAATGCCTCCACGGCTGACGTTCCAGGCGAAGGTCACGCGCATGTTTATATCAACGGCGAAAAGCTGGGCCGCCTTTATGCCAATTGGTTACACCTTCCGTCGCTCCCCGATGGCGATGTTGAAGTAAAAGTTTCTCTCAATGGCAACAGCCACAGCCCTCTGATGGTTGAGGGTGTGCCCGTGGAGGCCAAAGTGACCGTGCAGCCTGACGGCGATGACTCCTGATTGACATTCCTGGCTGAGAAGACAACTACGCGGATTCAGCGGGTCTAAGCGGCAAGTACAGCGTGCGCGCGGGTTTTTGCCGCTCTGTATCCAAGGACAGATAAGCTGTTGCAAAGCCGCGCCGAATTCCCGTCTTGTTCCTTTGGCTTGCATCGTCGGAAACCGAAAACATGAAGCAACTACAATGGGCATTTCGGTTCTTTCCATTGCTTTTTTGACCCAGTCCAAAGCAAACTCGATCAAATCAGAGTTCACGCCACCGCGCACCTGATCGACTGGATAAACTAAGCGTTACCTGAAACCTCTTGAAGCTCTAGCTGCTAGAGGCTTTAAGACTCGAATTTGATCGTGAAAATGCGATGCAAATACATTGAACTTGTGAACCAGGCTGAGATCTATGCTGACAAGGCGCTATTTCATTCAATCAACCACTGCGCTGTTTTCCGCGTCTGCGGCCAGTCCATTGATCGCCAAAACATGGCCAACCTCGTCGCAAAAGACCTATTGGGACAGCCAGGTCACGCCATTTGATTACGATCCAGCGACCTCAAATCCATGGGGCGTTCATGACCGTTTTTTACCACGACGTGTCGTAGCAAATGATGGTTTGGTTCCTGGTGACATCCATGTCGATGCGGTCGCGCGCTATCTTTACCATATCGAGGAAGGCGGGACCGCAATGCGCTATGGCGTTGCGATCGCGCGAGGGAACCTTTACGAGCCCGGAACCTATGCTATCCGGCGCAAGGTCGAGTGGCCACATTGGACGCCAACGGCTTCAATGATCGAGCGCAACCCCGAATACGCGGAATTTCGGGATGGTATGGAACCCGGGCCAAGTAATGCTCTCGGCTCTCGAGCCCTTTATCTATACGTTGGAAATCGAGATACATATCTCAGAATTCACGGCACGCCTCAGCCTAGAAGCATCGGTGGTCGCGCAAGTTCTGGATGTGTTAGAATGATCATGGCCCATATCAATGATCTCTACCCACATGTAAGAATCGGCTCGACCGCATATTTATACTCGGCCGAAGATAGCGTCACAGCCCGCTCATAAATTTTGGGCAGCGTAGGTGGACGTCGTCGCCCTCTTTTTTATCAGGCGTCTCGCGCGGCGCAGATCGGAGCGCCATTCGTCGCGCGCAATGGTACCAATGTCGTCTCGACAGGTCCGCTGTGCTCATACCAGAAGCAATTGTCTTCTGGCAAAAGGCGTGCCGTGGCCAGATCCTGCCCCGGCCCTGCCAGCGCAACGACTGAATCTGGCACGTTGCCTGGTTCAAGTGCTTTGCTTTTGGCCCCAGTGAACTGGGCTGAGCAACCGGCAGTAATCGAGACTAACGTGATGGTAATTGCGATCCGTTTCTGCATTGACCTGTTCCAGAATTTTTTGCGTCCTCTGCGACTAGATTGCATCCACGCGACCAGCCCGCAAGAAGGAATGGAGTGTCGGTATCACGCGCAAGGAACCCGGATGCTAAAAAATTCAGAAAGGTATTGAAGCTCTAGTTACTGTAGGAACTACTTACAAAGGACCATAGAGATTCTTGAGGTCCGATCATGTCATCCGATACCCATAGCCACGACCATGGCCACGAAAACAAACATGGTCACCACGCATGCAGTAGTGGCGGGTGTGGCGCCATCGCCCCCGCCGGTCCAATTCCTGACGGCGGTAGAAGCTTTCAGGTCTCTGGCCTCGATTGCGCCGAAGAGGTTGTGATCCTGAACCGGGTTATCGGCCCGAAAGTTGGTGGTGAAGAGCATCTCGCTTTTGATGTCATCAACAGTCGAATGACGCTTCTTGAAAGTGCTGCCAAGCTTTCTGACGAAGACGTCATGCTGCTGGTTGCCTGCACCGGTATGAACGCCAAACCTTGGGATGACGGAAATGCCGCCCTGGATCAGGCGGCGCATATTGCGCGTCAGCGACGGTTCACCACACTCAGCGGAGGTTTTTGGGCGGCAGGCTTTGGCTGGCACATCTTCGAAACAGGCATGGGCGGAGCGCTTGGACTGTTTTCGGGACATGGTGAGGTTCCGATGCCTTTGCCCGAGGCCACTTTGTTCGCGGTCGCGATCTTGTTTGGCGTCTGGCTGGTGGCCCCCAAGGCCTGGTCTTCGGCGCAGCGCCTTTCGCCGGATATGAACCTTTTGATGGTTGTTGCCGTCGCTGGTGCCATCGGTCTGGGTGAGTTTTTTGAAGCGGCAACTGTAGCATTTTTCTTTTCGCTCTCTCTTTATCTGGAAAGCTGGAGTGTCGGACGGGCTCGCAACGCAGTATCCGCGCTGCTTGATCTGGCCCCCCCGACGGTTCGGCTGGTTCGTGCTGACGGCTCAGAGGCAACGGTCCCGGCGGCGGATGTCTTTGTCGGCGACAGCTTCATCGTTCGGGGTGGGGATCGCATTCCACTTGACGGGGAAGTCATCGAAGGGGCCGGTGCCGTTGACCAGGCTCCAATCACAGGTGAAAGCGCACTGATCCCCAAAGAGCTGGGTGATGAGGTCTACGCCGGCACAATCAATGGTGAAGGCACCCTCAAAATACGTGCGACGAAAACAGCGTCCGATACCGTGCTTGCCAAGATCATCCGGATGGTCGGTGATGCTCATGCGCGCCGTGCGCCGGTTGAGCAGTGGGTAACAAAATTTGCGCGGATCTATACGCCCATCGTTATGGTCGTTGCAGTGGCCATCGCCCTGATCCCACCGCTTGCATTTGGCGCATCGTGGGGCTTTTGGTTTTACAATGCACTTGTTCTTCTGGTTATCGCCTGCCCCTGTGCACTCGTCATTTCCACGCCGGTTTCAATCGTTGCGGCTTTGACCGCTTCGGCCCGGGCCGGGGTTCTGATTAAGGGCGGTGCATATATCGAAGCCCCCGGGCGCACTACCGCACTGGCCATGGACAAGACCGGCACGATCACCATGGGCGAGCCTGAAGTGGCCAATGTCTATCCGCTGGGCGGCGCATCCGAGCGGGAACTGTTGGCAAGCGCTGCCAGCCTTGAGGTTCGATCTTCACACCCGTTGGCCCGCGCCATTCTCACCAGGGCAGAACAGACCGACATTTCGATATCTGCGGCTGAAGATATCCGAACCGTTCCCGGTCGGGGTCTTGAGGGCCGCACCGAGCGCGGAAATATCTGGCTTGGCTCTGACCGCTTCGCTGTAGAGAAGGGCTTTGGCGCGTCCATTCCTGCCGAATTGAGCAACCAGATCGAGAGCGCGGGAAGCACACTTGTGGTTGTCGGGGATGAGAACGGAGTCACCGGTTTGCTTGAGCTGCGGGACCGCATTCGCCCCGAAGCCAAGAACATCGTTGCCCGGCTTCACGCGCAGGGCGTGAAGTCAATCATCATGCTGACAGGTGACAACGAACAAACCGCGAGAGCGGTAGCAGCCGAAGTCGGCATCGACGAAGTCCGGGCCCAGCTTCTGCCGGAAGACAAGGTCGCTGCGATCGAAGAACTGGCAGAGCAACACGAGATGGTTGCGATGATCGGCGATGGCGTCAACGATGCACCTGCGATGGCTCGGGCACATTATGCGGTCGCGATGGGTGCAGTTGGGTCCGACGCTGCTATTGAGACCGCAGATATTGCTCTAATGACCGACGACATCGGTAAAGTACCCTGGCTGATCGACCATTCACGTCGAACCATGTCGATCATCCGTCAGAACATCGGCTTCTCACTTGCGACCAAAGCATTGTTTGTGACTCTGACGGGTTTTGGGCTGGCATCCATGTGGGGTGCAATCGCCGCGGATGTCGGAGTGTCCTTGCTGGTCGTGGCCAATGCCTTACGGCTTCTGAAAGCTCCGGAAGATCACACCGCCCAGACTGCGGCAAATACCCTTGGCTCGCACGGAACAGGCGCTGCGACCACATAAGAGTGGAAGCCGGACTTCAAGGTGTCCGGCTTTCGCCTCGCTTACTGGCGCGTTACATCAGGCGCACAACTGCGATCGAAAGAAAGAACGCCACCAGGCCAAAAGCGATGGCATATCCTGTAGCGTATTGAAGAATATCAAGGCTGTTGCCATTCCGGCGCTTTGCCAGGACCCCACCCCAAACGGCGCCAACCAAGGCCCCCGCGATTGCCATCATCTTACATCCTCTGATTTGGTTCTTCTGCAGTGCAGTTCGCTTCAGGTGCGCATACCCGCTAACTGATAGCCGCGCACCTGAAGCCGTTTTAAGAAACTCTCACGAACTAGATTCGCTTTTTTTGGCGACGGTATTGCCCAGCTGTTCCTCAAGCTGTGCCCGAGCATTTCTTAAGCGTTTTCGCGCTGCTTCGCTTTCAACCTCGTTGTTCGCAGCGGCAGCAAGTCGGTCGTCAGAAAGCGGGTCCGTTGGGCGCCCGTCAACCAATACTTCATAATGAAGATTGGGGCCGGTCGCGGTGCCGCTCGACCCGACACGGCCAACCATCTCGCCAGCCTCCACGCGCTGACCTTTGGCCAGACCATCGGCGGTTGCGCTAAGATGCGTATATCGCGTGACCGTATCCGATCCATGAGCGATTTCCACCACACGCCCATACCCCCCGCGCCAACCAACATAGGATACCCGGCCCGGAGCTGTCGCATGTACCGGCGTGCCGCGTGCAGCAGCAAAATCGACACCTGTATGCATCCGCACATTGCCGTAGACCGGGTGTTTTCGCCGACCAAAGACTGAACTCAGGCGCGCGCCTTCGACGGGTTGGGCAAAGACACGAAGAAGTTCACCATCAACATAGATCGTGGCGCGACCGTTGTCGTCGTCTGGCCATGCTATTTCGTAAAGCCGATCATCAACTTCCAGCGCCGCAAAAATGAGCTCGGACTGGCCCACCCTCTCGCCATCGATGCTCTTTTCGCGCCAGAGAAGACGGAGAGCTTCACCACCTGTCAGGTCCCTCCGAAAATCCACTGTCCCGCTCAGCATCTGAGCGAGATCCACCGCAAAACGAACCGGGATCTTTGCGCTACTCAGCGCATTTGAAATCGAAGTTTCGATCTCTGTTTTGCGGGCCAGAATGACAGTGTCGGGTTCCGGTGAGACCACGCGCGTGGACAACGTCTCGCTAAGTGTCACTTCAATTCTCACGCCATCTTCCACGGCGAGCTCCACACTCCACAGTTGATCCGCTGCCGTTGCAACGACTGTTATCGAGTGACCCGGCCGCAAGCGCCGCAAGTCGTATTCAGCGCCAAGTGCAAGTGCGATTTCGGCGCGATCGGTTGCGTCGATCCCCGCGTCAGACAGCATACTGTCGAGTGTGTCACCCACTGCAAGCTCGCGCGTCCATGTTCGTGAAGGTGGTTCAACAGGTGGCAAAGGTTCCTCTGCCTGAATGGGTTCCGGCTGAGCAGGTCGAAACGAAACGGGGCTTGGAGCGAGTTCTGCCGATGGTACATTCAGCAACGGAGCCGATGTGATCTGCGGTTCCGCAGGAAGTTTGGGCAGCTGAAAGACCGTGGGCGCAGGCGCCGTCATTTCAGACCTGTTCGAGGCAATGAACATGATCGAAGCAATCGAGACGCTGCTGATCGCGATCGCCGAGGTTGCTAGAAACCGTGCGTTCATGATGTTGTATCCGCTCCACTTTTCAAAGCGCGGCGGATCTTGGGTACAGCGAACTCTCTCTGCTCATGATAGTCGATGGTGCTGACAAATTCGCCTGTGGGGTTAAACAGAAAAACACTTGCGGTGTGGTTCATTGTGTAGTCGCCATCTTCCAGTGGAACTTTTTCATAATTGGCGCGAAAGTCGTCTGCGGCTTGCGCGATTTGGTCCGAAACGCCGACCCAACCGCGAATAGCCGGATGAAAGTAGCTGACATAATCGGCCATGGCATCGACCGTGTCCCTTTCAGAGTCTACGGTTATAAACACGACGTTCAACTCGTCCGCGTCATTGCCCAGATCATCCAGCCAGAGGGAAATATCCGAAAGAGTCGTCGGGCAAACATCCGGGCAGTAGGTAAAGCCGAAGAACACCATTGTTGCACGTCCGACCAGCGATTGCGGGGTGACGGTGATCCCTTCGTGATCAACCATGCGAAAGTTCATGTCCGACAACGCAAGGGGGCGAAGGCGATCGGATTGAGCCGCTCCCGGCCCATCCACTTGCCACCATCCGGCAAAGAGCGTCAGGCCGATTGCTCCAAGTCCAGCAGACCCGAATGTGAGAACGCGTCGCCGCTGCATCAGCTCTCGGGGCCTCGCGCCGCGATGCCAAATATCGGCACGTTGACGGTCTTTTCTGCGCCATCAGCAAAGATAAGAGTCAGCGTAAAGCGCTCGCCTTCGATCATAGGGCGTTGCAGCCGCATGAGCATTGCGTGGAGCCCGCCCGGCTCAAGCGCTACGAAACCACCCGGCGCAATTTCCAGCTCGCCAGCGGGTGCCATGGAACTGACGCCCTCTGCATTGGTCGATGTCTGATGGATCTCGGGCATCCTCGCAAGATCGGTGCGGATAGACGTCAGCGTGACGGCCTCATTGCCGGTGTTGCGGATCGTCATGTAAGCGACGCCAGGTCGGTTGGAGCCAATAGAAGCGCGCGACCAGGCATCTTCAACGACAACATCGTTGCCCCCTGCCAGAACCGGTGCCGAGAGAATGGCCGTCAGACCGAATGCACTCAGTACACCTGCCAGAAGAGTATTTTTTGCAGTGAGTCTCATAGTACCTCTCGCTACTGCTCAGCTTTGCAGTGCTGCAACTTCTGCAGCGACCAGGCGCCTCAATTCAGCCTCACCAAACGGATCCAGAGATTTGCCATTGACGAAGAATGTCGGAGTTTGCCTTATACCGGCCGCTTCGACATCAGCGCGATCCTGATTGAGAACACCAACTGTCTGGGGCGCAAGCATTTGTGCCTGCGCTGCCTCGGCATCCAGTCCCGCCGCTGCTGCAATTCGAATAATAAGACCAGGCTCAGGCGCACCATGCGCGGCCCATTTGGGCTGCTCTCGCAGCACGGCTTCCAGGACCGGTTCAAAGACCCCCTGCATGCGTGCCGCTTCAAGCACGCGGATCGCCTCCTCTGAGCCTTCGCCATGGAAAGGGGTGTACCGGATCACAACACGCACGGCGTCTCCATGCTGAGCCATTATGTCCTTCACGACCGGATGAAAGGCACGGCAGGCTTCACAAGCCGGATCGAAAAATTCGACAATTGTAACCGGTGCGTCTTTAGGGCCGAGAACAGGCGAGTAGGAACGGATAAGTGTTTCGGCGATTTCGGGTGCGACAGGCTCGGTGTTGCCTGAAGCAGTCGTTCGGTTCACGTACCAGGCGGCGGCCCCGAATCCGGCCCCACCGAGCGCGAGAACGGACAAGATCATGCCACGTCTGTTCATACTTGTTTCTCCTTGAGTGAAAGGGCGCACAGAACGCCGATCAGCGCGAATGAAACGAGCGCCATCAGCGGAATCGGGATGCCCAAAACAGATTGATTTGCGTCGGTGCAGGACGGACCACTTGCCGAGCATGGTTGGATTTTTTCCGGGATCAGACCAGCATACAGGCCCATGTGCCACAAGGCGACAACGGCGCCCCCCAATGCCAGTGCTATCCCGTATCGGCCCACGTTCTGGTCCTGCCACCACAGGCCAAGCCCCAGTACGATCGCCAATGGGAACATGAACGCGCGCTGGAACCAGCACAGCACACAGGGCGTCTGCCCCAGGATCTCTCCAATGAACAGAACAGAAAGAGAAGCAACCAAGGCAATCGCCCAGGCCAGGCCGAGAAGTGTATCTTTAGAAAACCGGGACATGGTGCTCAGAGTCTCTGTTTCAGATCCGCAAGAATTTCTTCGGCAGGCGTGCCATAGGACCAGGACTGGACGAATCCAGCGTCCTTGTTGAACAGAAACAGATGAGAGGTATGCCCCATCGTATATCCATCCGGCGCAGGGGTTTGTTCGATCCGTTCGTAGAATATCGGAAAGGTCTTGGACGTTTGCGCAATCTGTTCTGGCGTGCCTGTAAGCCCAATGATCCCCGCATCGAAAAGTGGCACATACTCGGCCAGGACGGCCGGAGTGTCGCGTTCGGGGTCAATTGAAATGAAGATAGGTTGCACTTGGTTTGATTGGTCGCCCAGCCCTTCCTGCACTGCTGCTACCTCAGACAGTGTTGTAGGGCATACGTCCGGGCAGTTGGTGAACCCAAAAAACACCAACATCCATTTGCCCGCAAAGTCGTTCTGAGTACGGACAACACCAGAGTGATCTGTCAGTTCGAACCTGGCTTCGAACGGGACAGACCCCTCCTCAATCCGCGCAGGTCTATATTCTGACCACAGCATCAGATAGGCAAATGCCGCCGTTGCGACACCAGCCATTACCCATAAGATTTTCTGAAACACGGTCAGTTTCAAAGTTAGCCGTCCGCCTGTGATTCTTGGTTCAGAACGGCATGTACACCCTCTACCTGCTAGAGGTTCAAAGGGGTTTTTGAGCCTGCGGCTGGGTGTCACAGGTCCACCGGCTGGAAGGTACTATTGTGCGGTGTCGACGCGAACCTACATAAGCTGTAACTTTGCAAGGAGACCCAGATGCTGACGATCGGAACGCTCGGAAAAAAGACCGGAACCAAGGTTCAGACGATCCGCTACTACGAGCAGATCGGACTTATGCCGGAACCGGGGCGCACCGAAGGTGGCCAGAGGCGTTACGGCCATGCCGAACTGGATCGCCTTGCATTCATCCGTCATTCCCGCCAATTGGGGTTTTCGCTTGAGGCGATACGCGAACTGCTTGATTTGTCCGACGATCCGGATCGCCCATGTCATGAAGCCGACAGTATCGCGCGCCGGCAACTCAAACAGATTGAGCAAAGAATGGCGCGGCTGGAAGCGTTGCGGACCGAGCTGGAGCGCATGGTGCATGAATGCAGTGGCGGCAACACCTCGGACTGTCGTGTTCTCGAAGTTCTGCGCGATCATTCCGAATGTCTTACTGATCACGAAGAAATCGGCGCGTAACCCCGGGCAGCGTTATTGCGAACTGGAATTAGCCTCTTGAAGCTATAGTCACTATAGCAGTTAAAAGTCTTTCTGAGTTGATTCGACGAGAGACCAAATGCTGAACCGAGACCCGTTGCTAACCGCCACACCTCTGCTTGATTTTGAAACACCCGCAATTTTGGGGCTCATAACGGAACGGAGCTGGCCCGATCTGCCTGTATTGGATCGAATTGGCGCTATTTATGATTTCGTGCGTAACGAGATTGCCTTTGGTTACAACCGTGCAGACGATATCCCGGCGTCAGAGGTACTCGCCAATGGCTATGGGCAATGCAATACCAAGGGCACTCTTCTGATGGCACTGTTTCGCGGCAGCGGTATCCGATGCCGTTTGCATGGCTTTACGATCCACAAAGAATTGCAGAGGGGTGTGGTTCCCGAGCTTTTCTATCCGATGGCGCCGATGGAGATTGTGCATTCATGGGTCGAAGTCGAAGCAGAGGGTACGTGGCTAAAGCTGGAAGGCTTTATTCTGGATGAGCTTTTCTTACGCGTGTTGCAGCCGACATTTCCCAAAACAGAAAGCCTGTGTGGGTATGGTGTGGGGACGGATTGCCTGAGCGATCCCCAGGTCGAATGGGAAGGCCGTGACACATACATTCAAAGAAACGGCATCGTGCAGGATTTTGGGGTCTTTGACTCCCCTGACTCCTTCTATGTCCGTCACAGGCAGAACTTTGGCTTTTTCCGTGAACTGATGTACCGAGTCGTCGTGAGGCATTGGATGAACGCACGTGTCAGAGCACTACGCACTGGCAGGCTGGTAGCAAATGTTTCGGCAACACATTCCCATGGAAACAGCGGTGAATCCGTTTGAACGCTAGATTGGCACCAAGAATTTTCCTCAACGCAGGCGACTTTCAATCTAGCAAGCTTGAGGCCTTAACAAACCAGCGTGAGGGGGTGTGTAGCAGACTACACCGGCCCGGTTTCAAGCGAAGCATCCAACCTTCAACCGCGATGGAAGAAAGGAAAGACACGAGCCTTTTCCTTGGAGAATTGGGAGATTCCGGCTTAGTTGAACCGTTTTTGCAAGGCCGTATTCAGCGCCTCTGACAATAAAACCAGAACAATGATTGCCAACGTCACGGTCGCAGCCTTTTCATACTGAAACGACCGTACATAGGTTTGCACATACAGCCCGATGCCACCGGCACCGACAATGCCCAGTATCAGGCTTTCGCGCAGATTTAGTTCAAACCGAAATACGGTATCGCGCATGATCACAGGCGCCATCTGCGGCCAGATCGCCCAACGCAACTGTTGAATTCTGTTGGCTCCCGCGCTTTCAAGCGCCGCCACAGGAGCGGTAGCAACGTTGTCGATGGCTTCCGCATAGAACTTTGCCAACATGCCAGTCGCGTGAAATGTGATTGCCAGAATACCGGGAAGTGGTCCCAACCCAACAGCGCCCACCATTAGCATGGCGACCAGGATCAGCGGGATCGACCGGATAACCGCCAGCAAGGCGCGGACGGGGCGCCAAATTGTTGGTGACACCATAGTTTCAGAGGCCAGAAGGGCCAGTCCCGAGGACAGGATTACAGCGAACAATGTTCCCAGAATGGCGATCCTCAGTGTCTCCGCCAGCCCTGTCAGAACCTCGCGCCAAACGGACAGGTCAGGTGGGATCATGCGCCCCATAAACTCTGCCAGACGGGGCCCTGCGCCTGGCAGCTTGCCCAATCCCATATCCCCGCTGGTCAGCGACCACAGGATCGCCAGAGCCAGCATGACCCAAATGACAGATCGGCCCATCAACTGACTACACGCAGCCCCGATGTGACACTGGCGCCGTGATACAGCTCGTCGATGTCCCCGCTGGTAAATTGAGCCGACGGTTTGTCGAACAATACCACGCCATCTCGCAGGCCTATGATGCGCTCGGCAAAGCGGCGCGACAGATCCGGCTGATGCGAGCTGAAAATGACGCCGATACCACGGCTACGTGCAGAGCTTGTGATCAGGCTCAGAATTCGTTCGGCGTGAGCAGGGTCCAAATTGCTGACGGGCTCATCCGCAAGGATCAACTCGGGTTCTTGTGCCAGACATCTGGCAATCGCAACGCGCTGCCGTTGCCCACCCGACAACTGATCGGCACGGCGGCTTGCCAGGTCTGACAGCCCCGTATCCTGAAGCGCCCGTGTCACGCACATGTGGTCCTCTTCCCGGAACCGCCCCCAAAGCGAAGACCAGATATTCATCCGGCCCATCCGACCGTTCATTACATTCTGATAAACACTCTGCCGATCAACCAGTGCGAATTCCTGAAAGATAAAGCCGGTATTGGCACGGTCCTCGCGGGATGGAACCCCAGTTGCCAAAAGTGGCTTGCCAAGCACCTGGGCTTCGCCGTGCCAACCACGCAAACGACCGTCCAACAAAGCCAGCATCGTTGATTTGCCCGCACCCGAAGGACCGAGTAGCGCGACGCTTTCACCGGGCTGCACTGATAGTGAAACTTCTGTAAGCGCCGCTGCACTGGCAAAGTGTTGCGATATCGCGTTGAGTGAAACTACAGGATTCATTTCAGAAACCCATACCGCCGCGCAGTCTCGCGCACGCCCTCGTAAACCGATGGATCAGCAGGAAGATAGCCATCCGGGCCATAGAGGTAGGCCAACAGATGACGGTTCTCACTCTCGTTGAGGCGCAGCATGGTTTCAATGAACTTTGCCTGCAGCCCGGCGTCCAGATCAGGGCGGGCAATGATTGCGTGGCTGGGAATTTGTTCTGATTCCGCCAGCACCTTGACCTCGGCCTGCTGATCCGGGGTCAGATAGAGATCGGCATACTGGCTTGCGCCTGCCGCATCGACCAGTCCGTTGGCCATGGCCTGCATCGCTTGCTGATATCCGCCAGCAAAGAATTTCTGCCCGAAAAAGCTGTCGGCATCGCCCGTGCCCGCGAACAGCCCGGCGCGCACAAACAGATCAAGCGGATAGATGTAACCGGATTCCGAGACCGGATCGGAAAAGGCGATGTCACGTCCCCGGAGATCGGCCAGCGCTTCGATTCCGCTGTCACGCCGCACGAAGACCCGGCCCGAATAGCTGGGTTGCCCGCGATAAACCTCGGACAATAGCGGTACGGCGCCGATCTGGTCTTCGGCCAACACAAAGGGCAACGCTCCCATGAACGAGATATCGGCATCACCGTTGCGCAGCGCCTCAACGGCAGCAGCGTGGTCGAACGTGACAAACCCCGTGACCGGGACGCCCATCTGCTCTGAAAGCCAGCCGGTGATGACGTTGATGTCACCCAACAGCTTTTCGGGGTTCTCCTGCGGGATGAAGGCCAGCTTCAGCCCCTGGTCAGTTGCAGCCATTACGGGCATGGCTGCAGATGCGGCTGCAGCGACCAGAAAATTGCGGCGCGACAACATCAGAACATCCTCTCGTCAATTTCGGCCTGCATGGACTTGAACAGTTCCCACTGGCGGATGGCTTCGGTCCAGTTTCCTTCGGCGCTGGCATCGCCAACCGCTCGCAGGATCGCGGCGAATTCGTAGATTTCGGGCTTGGCGTTCTGATTGACCATGACACTGGCATCCGCGGCCAGATCAGGAGCTACCGTGTCGATCAGAACCGCTATGTTTTCGGCATCCTGCATCGGCAGCAGGGTATCGAGCGTACTGGCGAATGTCGTCAGCTCTTCCCAGGACAAGCGGAATACGCTGTTGCGACCTTCGAATACTTGATAGGGGTCTTCACCGTCTCCAACAGCTTCGACGTAGGCCGTCAGATCTGCGCGCTGTGCTTCGTCCAAACCCAAATTTTTGGTATCATTGAACCAGTCAACAACGCTGGCCAGCGTCGGCAGCGATCCGTCATGCATGTAAGGTGCAGTGAAATTGACGTTGCGCAGCGTCGGGGTTTCGAACGCAGAAGCCGTGCCGCCGGGGAATGGTGGTTCAGCGCTGCCGATGTCGTAGGTCAGACCATCGCGGAACTGACGGTCAGGCGTGTGACACGAAGCGCAGGATTTGTCACCAAGTCCGGCAAATTTGGTGTTGAACAGCAACTCCCCGCGCTTGGCGGCATCTGACGCCAGATCGGTCAGCTTGCCGGACCGGTCGATCTTTGGGTTGGGAAGAAAGTCGAACTGTTTGACATAGGCTTCCAGCGCGTCCAGTTGGAACGGCGTTGGTTCCTTTCCCGCGAATTCGGTCACAATCACATTTCGGATGAACCGGCGCAGGCTGGGTTCGCGCCCGTCGCGGCCATAAGGTGCGGTAAAGCGGATGCCACGCATAGAAGGCGTGTCCAAGTGATCATCGGTCCGGTCATTGAACATTGGATTGAAAAACGATCCGTCCACATCCATCCCACCCGGATGGGATGAAAGGCCCGGAATGAAGAAATCCCGGTTCACGTCGGAGCGGTTGTGGCAGGTCGAGCAGGCGATGCCCAACTCACGCGCCGGGCCGCCGAAGATTTCGGGGCTGTCGAACAGCATGTCACCGTAGGCCACCAGCGGTAGATTAGCTTCATCCTCACCCGCCTCCTCAAACTGAAGAACCAGCCGCGGCAGCTGCGCCTGATCTCCGATGTTTGACCCTGGCGGCAGCGTGGCGGGCATTGTGATTTGTTCGCCGGAAAGCACAACTGTTTCAGGCAGCGGTGTTAACTTGTCGCGTTGGGCATACTCGGATGGCAGATAGTTGGCACGAATATAGGCAGCGACAATGGCCTGAGCTTCTGCAAATTGGTCGGCATCCACCGTTTGGGCGCCGTTGCCCAGTACTCCTGCGCTGCCAAGGGTGGAGTTCAGAACCAGCCATGCCCGGCCCAGGTCGCGAGCCGCCGACGTGTCCGCAGCCTTGATACCATCTTCGAATGCGCGGAACAGAGCAGCCGCTTGCGCGACCTCGCGGGCCGCCTCAGGCTGACCCAGCGCGGTCTTTGCGACATCCAGATGGCGCAGGATTCCCTCCGCAATGGCAGTTGTGCTTGCTTCGAACAGCGCCTGCCGATCTTCGGCTTGCATAGCTTGGTTGATCGCAAGCGCTTCGTTGTCGGAGACGCGTGATAGGGGAGCGACCTGAATGTCACTGCCAGGTGCGGGCGAAGTCCAACTCCTCTCAATTTCATCCCAGGGAACCGGGGTTAGATTTCCCATGAACAAGGTCAGTCGATACGCGGCAGCGCGCGGGGCCCAAGGAGATTCTTCAATCGCCGTGGCATCCGCGATCACTGGCAGTGCGCAAAGAAGTGTGGACGCTATCAGATGTTTCATAGCACTGTCTATTTAAGTTAGTCTTGTCTAATTTAAGGATGAAGGCATGCTCATTGTCAAGCTCGGCTTTCAGGTGCATACACTGGAGACTAGACCAGCGACGTAATCATGAGCCGATGACCGAAACAAAACCGGTAAATTCAGATCGTAGTATTGATACCCAGGCGAGCGGGTTTGAGGCTGTGCGACAGGCTCACCAAAGCGAAATGGTTGAAGACTACGTTGAACTTATCGCGGAGCTGATCCATCAGAATGGTGCAGCGCGCCCGGTCGAAATAGCCGAGCGATTGGGCGTGACCCAACCTACGGTTTCCAAAAATTTGACTCGTTTGAAACGAGAGGGTTTCATTGAGCAAATACCTTACCGCTCACTTCAGTTGACCGATGCCGGGCGTCAATTGGCGGAAGCTTGTAGAAGGCGTCACCGGATTGTCGTGGAGTTCCTGATCGCCTTGGGCGTTTCACCGGAAGTGGCAGAGCATGACGCTGAAGGTATTGAGCATCATGTAAGTGACGAAACTCTTGCAGTGTTTGAACGGTTCGTTGGGCGGGCCGATGAAGCAAAGTAGAAACAAATAGAGCCTCAAATATGTTTGCGAAATTTGGTAGATCTAATTTCAGATAGACAGAGATTGTCCTAAGTTGCAGCTAGACAGTGACGCTATCTGAGGGTGGGTGGCCCGGCGCGAAACTACGTGGTACCTGAAAATCGATACAGGTGCAGCGTAGTGAACGAACCCTTAGAACAAGAATCCAATTCGGTAGACGATCTGGCTCGCTTAATAATCGGCGTCAAGATTTCCAGCGGCAAAAAACCTGACTACAGCAGCGATCTCGATACTGAATAGGCGAAAACTGAAAGGTTGCGTAAGAATAACAAATGTCGAAATCAAAGTGTCACTCATTGCACTGCTGACGAGGTGGCCACAACTGATCACTTGGTTTTCGGTTCCTGTCCTAGTGAGATCCAATACACCTTTGTTCAACTGGCCTTTAGTGATATTCTTTTGAAAAAATCAAAATGAGCCGGGCAGTTCCTATGAAAAGACGTTTGTTTCTCTCTGGCTTCATAGCCGCCTTTTTGTCTGGCTGTGCAAACAAGTTCCGTACTTACAATGGGCCGGTTGTGACTCGGCTTCGGCTATACAAAGGGCAGCGCCTACTTATCCTCGATGGTAGTGAGCGTGTCTTGCGGACTTTTCCGATTGGACTCGGATTTGCCCCCGAAGGTCACAAGCAATTCGAAGGAGACGGGCGAACACCTGAAGGCTCCTATGTAATTGACCGTCGCAATCCCGAAAGCCTTTTCCATCTTTCAATCGGAATCTCTTATCCGAACGAGGCGGATTCTGCGTTTGCCCGAGCTCGGGGTCGTTCTCCGGGCGGTGATATTTTTATCCATGGCGGCCCTCGCCCTGGAATTGATCCCACGAACAAGCGTGACTGGACCGCAGGGTGCGTCGCTGTCACAGATCAGGAGATTGAAGAGATCTACGCTATGGTCAAAGACGGAACGCCAATTGAAATCTATTCATAGAGGGACAGGTTCCAAATAGACAACGATTGCGGATTTGCCTTAGCGCTACGTTGACGGCGTCAGAAGCTATTACTGGAGCTTTCACGGCCAACGCCAGACTCGCTGTTTCGGCGAACGGGTCAGCACCTCCTGTGAAACCACGCTGGGCAAGATCCTCCAGTATACCAGGGCATTGCAGAGATAAGGCCTCAATCTCCAATTTTTGGCTGTTCGAACGAAGGTGACAGCATCTGCTGCCCTCGCGTCTAAGGGCTCTGTAGCCAAGCTTTGAACGTGACGCGTTTTCAGCAGAATAGGAGATTTAGAAACCAGAGTTAGAGTGGGCTCTACTACGGTGGCACAGCGGCGTAAGCGAAATTACGTGAAACTTGCGCCTGCGGTCTTTTCAAAGACAAAGCAGTGCGTTTTAGCCGAATTCAGAGATACCTAATCCGCAATCTTTGATCAATGTTACGCGCAAGTTCCTCGACCACCTCGTTTGCACTCAAGTTAAACTCTCTCACGAGATCCGTGATCTGGACCGGCTGAAAGCTATCAGCGTTCCGAACCAGTCTGCCGTCTTCAAAAGCGATAAACTCGTGAGACCTGCCACCCCAACGGACGATCCCACCGCATAGTCGCTGACTTTCCATATTGACCAGTTCGGCCACAGGGTCGGCAAAGAAATCGCTCCACTTAAGAAATCCAGTACTGACTGCCCGCGCCACTGCCTGTTCAATCGTCCGGCTTTTGAGCTTGGTGGTGATCGAAGCAGTCAGTGCCTCTACCATTCGCGAAGAATGCCCCGTCTGCCTGGCAATGACAGACGGTATCAAACCCGACGCGAGCATCTTCAACACATCCAGTTCATCGCCAGACAGGGAATCCGAGGGAAAGTTGAATACGGTTTCAATGACATCTAGCGCAAGCAGATGCAGGACCTGTGCCTCATGGCGAAGGGCAGGGAGCATTGTAGCGACCAAGGCGTCCCACTCAGACCGCGGCAGATTGGACGTAACCGTAAAAACACCACGCTCACCAAACGGATTGATAGCCGGAATGGAAAGGCCGTTCTGACCCACACCAAATTCCCTTGCAGCCTCGAATAGCGGTGCATGTTCACGCTGGTCATCAAACACAGCCCAATCAATTGGTGCAATCATTGCAGCGCCAAAGCGAATGAGGGGATCGGCCAGAACCAGATCGTTGTCGACGTAATGCCTGACCCATTCGGCCGGGAACGTGGTGCAGCCGTGGACAACGTTGTGATACTTGTCGATATGGGCGTAGGACGCATTTTCCAGTCCAAACCTGGAGCAAATCTCCTGGAGGCGCGCTTCGCCTGTTTGCCTGAAATCCAGTTCAGAATTGCCAATATCCGCGATTTTCATAAGCTGTCTTTCTGTTCCGCGTTGCCGTTGGGGCCGATTAGCAACCTAAAGCTGAACAAACTACTCGGGAATTCCCGTAGCCAATCACAGATTTGAATACGGTTCTGTTCTGGAGGCGGAAACAGAGCGATATCCTGCCGATGAGACACGTCAATTTGAGCAGCTGGCGGGCATAATCCGACACAGCTAAAACCCGCTCTAGTGGTCTTGCGGAAGCCCGTCTTCCTCCTCTCGGGCTCTACGCGCCAAAAGCCCCATGAAACTGGAAATCAGGTTCAATTTACCCCGTTCTTCAGCTTGCACCATGCCGCGAAGGTATCCACCCGAATTAACCACGGGCGGCAACCGCGGATCACTCAGCCTCGCATCCGTGATTACTCCAGCCAGGATCGCTCCCATGATGGTCAACCGATCAATCGCCGCGTGCCAGGCGGAGACATTGGTGCCAATCTCCGAAAGTCGGGACCAAACACCGGTCTCAATCGCAAAGAGGCTTGGCTTGGAATTCTGATCTCCACCACCGGCGATATCGATATGCATGCGCAACTCGGGTGAGGCCAGTTCATAAAGGATGCGATTGTTCACCCGCGGTAGTTTTTGGGCCTTGCGTGATGCCGTATCTGTCGGATGATTGCTTTCTAAGCAATTCGGAGGGCCGTCAGGCCCGAAGCCGGAACAATCTGGTTCCGAGGCTTTTGCCGAGGACATTGAACTCTCGCCATCGGCGTTACAGGACAGAATTGTTTCTTCAATTTGGTCTTGTATATGGGACCCGAAACGGGCTTCGGGTTCACCCGAAATTTCACCGGGTTTTGCGACATGATCTTCGATCCATTTCCAAAGGTCATGAGCCGCTTGAACGTGTAGCTTGAGCGCCTCCAGCGACATGTATTTCAGCTTGTCTGCGCGCGGCCAGGACCGAAACGCGTCCATCTTCGCGTCGAAACCTTCAGGAGGGCAGGGGAGTGAGGCAAGCACGGCCAGGCTGTGTTTCACATATCGATACAGCCGTGATCGATCCCCGCGCAGCTCGTCATGTTCTTTCTTCTCGGCTTTGCTTTGCTCGTCTGCGTCGCGCATCTCTGAAATGAGGTTCAGAGCAGGGGTCAGAAAGAGGCCGAGCCCCTTGCGCTTACAGCGCGCCCCATTTGCACCAAGCCTGCGTTGGAGCAGGCCAATCAATTCCAGTTCTCGTTCGTGATTGTGGATTGTCCGATCTGTCACGCCACGCCCGGCAATCAGTGTTTCCTGGCGCGCGTAGCAAAAGGGTTCCTGAGACGGGTCTCGAAACACGCATGGCGAGATCATGTCGATGATGATCTCAAAGGTGCGAATACACTGGGCCGAAGCGCCCCTGATTTGCGCATAGCACACACAGAGCTGTCGAAACCTGTCTCGGTTCCAACCCTCGGGAAGGCCGTTGTGAAAAGGTATGTTTTCGTGGTGATGTGTGGATGCGATCTGCCGAAAGCTCATTGTTTTGGCTTCCCTTGGAAAAGGTCAGTATTGGCATCGCGTCTTTGCGGGGCATGGAATTCGGAATGGTTCAACGGTCTCATGTTCTACTTCTCATCGGGGAAGCAAAGCGGGTTGAACCTCAGCGAAAAGACACAGAAAAACCGTTCGCACAGATGCGTTTATCCTTGTCAGTAAATTGGGAGTTTCCTATAAATCAGGTGATCAAACGTGACTTAGGAAGATCCCCGCTGAGGCCCCGCCTTGCGGGGGTTTTTTGTTTTTGGGACTAGGGTGTTCCTCTGGCCCAGACGACCTCGGTGCCAATCCGGCTGGCAAGCTTATTGGCATCAGCAGGGGCAACGCATTCACCCACTAGACAAACAATGTCAGTATCGGATGAGCTCGTAATCGCTGAACCCGAAAATGTCGGTCCACTCAACACCAACGCCGCGGAAGAAGCTGGGAGGTTCACAACGATTGCCAAGGGGCAGCCAGGCTGGGATTGGCGCGGGGGCGTGATCGGACCATTGAAAGCTTACGTTGTCGTCATAGCTGCCAACGACCAGATCAAGCGAACGCTCGCAGTCGTCCTCTCGCGACCGACGGCGATAGCTGTAGTGGCGCACATCCCAAACCCTGATGGACCTCACAACGTCGAAATCGGAAGAGGAAAGATCGACGCTGATCGGGGTGGCTTGGAAACCGTCACCGTATTGGCCGTGATGTGACTGGATCTCTTCTATCGAGATCGATGCGTCTACCAGTAATGGCTTAGCGGTGTCATCCGATGGAAGTTCTGGAACTGGGCTAGCACTGGTGCGCTTGATGGCTTCCAACCGTTCCATAGGACCCAAGTCCGAGGGGCTGTGTGACGTATTCATCGGACAGCGCCAGAGTTGAAGCGGAGGTTCGACCGGGTAGGGCGTGATGCGCCGAATGAACTCCGCCTTGGCTGCGACGCAATCAGCCGAACTTGGCCAACCTCCGGCGAGGCAAAGGAATATGGCACAGTCAATTGGATAGGCACTGGCCTGCGTGGCCGGCAGTGCAGCGAGTGCAACTGCAAGGACCTTCGCGCGAGTTCTATTCCTGGATTTTGAGTGTTTCAAGATGGTCTCTCCTGCTTGCGAATCGCTTAAGCAATATCCGGCCAATATATTTCTGACAATCCAATATCGTAAATCGGCTGACTTTCTTATATTGACGTAGATTGTGTTTTAGTCCACAACTTTTGGATGTAGAAGACGGCCCATAGGGGGTCGTCATGGCGGACAACAAGAGACAATACACTGTGGTAACCATCGAGATGGTCCGGGGCCTGAAAGAAGATCAGGTTCCCTTTACATGCCGCTACGAATTTATCGGACTCGCTTCCCTTGGACGACCAAAGTACCACTGCATTTATAGCTCTCCGAACTATGTCGGGGCCTTGTGCAAGTCGAAGATCTCTCGCGCGGGCGCTGAGCCCAGAGAGTTCGATCTTTGGCCGGGGCTTTTTAAGCATCACCAGGAATTTGGCGACGGGCGCATTCTTTGCGTCAAATCGGACTACACAATCGAGTCGATCACTCCAGAGGGTCTGGAAGCGGCGCAGGCTCTGGACGCGAAATCCAAAACCTGATCTGGCACGTTCGAGAACCTGGCTCATCAAATTACTGGGGCAGGGCACATGAAACGGCTCTTGTTTCTCAGCGCTACACTCGCGTCTTTGTTCTTTGTTGCGGTCTGGATTGAACCATCAAAACAAACAAAGACCCTTAGCGCGTCCGAAGTGACTGCCGTTGACGGCGATACGCTCGATCATGGCGAACACCGATATCGGCTTGTTGGGTTTGATGCGCCGGAGACCTATCGGCCGCAATGCCGTGCGGAAAAAACTCTGGGATTGAAAGCGAAAGCAAGGCTGACAGAGCTCATCCAGTCGGCGGACCAGATAGAGCTGGTCATCCAACCAGATCTGGACGTGCATGACCGCTTCCTAGCGGTTGGGCGTGTCGCTGGGCAGGAGGTCGGGGCCATTCTGATTTCCGAGGGTCTCGCGCGCCCATACTATGGCGGCAAACGCCGGTCCTGGTGCGGCTGAAGGAAAGGATCAAACAACGATTTAGTGACAACAGAACAAAACCACCGAGCAGTGAGCGGTCCTGTCGATTGCGCCAACAACCGACAGGACAAGAAACGCCCCAAATCCATCCGGGCATTCCTCAAACATCAAGAGAGAACTGTACTATGGTAAAAACAGTAACCCTAGATGCCGATCTTAGATCGGACAGCACCGCGCCAGAGTCAATGGGTGCGACCCTGAACAACGTGTCTGCGCTTGCGACGGCGCAGCACTGACCAGCGACAGCGCCGAACAGGACATCCCCGACACTTTGGTCAGACCTTCCGGCTGATTGATCCAAGCTGAATGCTGGCTTTCTACGAAGCCCGCGAAGGGCTCAGTGCTGTGTCCCGGCATCCAATTTCCTGCTGCTCAGATGATCGGAACCTCAACCTCATAATCGTAATTATGTAAAAACTACTGACCTATTTTTTGAAAGGCGGAAAGGTGATCACAGTGGCCTTCGACACCATCGAAAGCAAGATTGATCGGCGCTTGGTGCCTGCCGCCCAGAGCTTCGAGCAAGCCTGTAAGGACATTCTCACCGTTATCCGCCATCTTGCCGGAGAACGACCAACCATCAAGCGCGCAATGCGCGAATACTGGCTGGAAAGCGATGCCCGCGCCACGGCTTTCGGGGTCGCGCTCGAAATGTTCCATGTCCTCAATGATCTTGGGTATGTCCGTGCAAATCGGCTCTACAAAGCCTTGAAGCTGCACGCAGACGTTAACAAGGCGTTGGGTCCGAAAGAGCTGTTCCGCTTTGCTTCACCGGAAAAGGCCGCTGTGCTCATCCAAAGCAGCAGCCGAGCGGACTATGCCAGCTCTTACGCAAATCTGAAATTCGGTTGCGACCTGTCAGGCACAATCGACGCCGACACCGCGCGCGACGTTCTGAACCGGCATGAAGCCCTTTGGTTCGTTTACCCAAACGCCACCTATCACGTTCACCTGATCCGCGAAGGTGTCTGGCTGGACATCGATTTGCCGCTTGAAGTGGTCGATGAGCTGCGCCTTGACGTCGATTTCGCAATGGAAATCCGACAAGCGGAACTTGATGCGCAGGGAGCTTTGTCATGAACAAGCCTGCGCGCAAAGTTCTTCCTGATCGTCGGCTGGCTGAAACACGCCGCGTTGAAACTCCGCAAGGGCACACTGCCTTTGTCACCATCGGTTATGATCCAGCGTCGCCAATCAAACCCCGTGAAGTGTTCTATAGCGGTGGTTTTCGCTCTGGCAGCGACCTCGAATACCATCTGCATGATCTGTGCGTTCTGATTTCGCTGTTGCTGCAGCACGGCGTAGCGGCTTCGTTTCTGTCGCGCTCTATCGCTCGCAAGACCTCGGCCCTTGGTGGTGAAGAATACGCAAGTCTCGCAGGCTGGTTGGTGGATGCTGTCAGCATTCCGCCGTCCTGGACTGACGAGTACGTGGCCGCGACCGGCGACGAACAGAACCCCTCCAATTCCTCGCCAACTCAAGCAAAGGAGAAATCCGAATGATCGCAGCAATGCGGCCCCTTCTGCTCGCCTCCACGGCATTTGTGGCGACCGGCGCAAGCGCCCAGGTCATCGAGTATGAACCGGATGGCAGCGTGTTTCTCAACGGTGCGCGGGCAGAAATCGTCAATGGCGTCGTTCGGCCAATCCGGATGCGTGAGTACACGCTTGCCGAAAAACCGGAAGCGCCGAAAGCCAAGCCACAGGAAAAGATCGAGATTGCGGGCAAGGCACCGCGGCCTCGCAGATCCTCGGGCGGCTGGTCGCAAGAGCGGATCGTCAAAGAAATCCATGCAGCGGCAAAACGGCACGACATTCCGGCCGAGTTGTTCATGGCACTGGTCTGGCAGGAAAGCCGGTATCGCGCTGATGCTCTGTCGCCCAAGGGTGCCTATGGCTTCGCACAGCTCATGCCCGGAACGGCGAAAGACCTGGGCGTGAACCCAAAGAACCCTGCCGAAAACCTCGACGGTGGTGCCCGCTATTTGGCGGCGCAGTACCGCGAGTTCGGAACCTGGAAGCTGGCGCTTGCCGCCTACAACGCCGGGCCTCACCGCGTCGTCGAATATGGCGGCGTCCCCCCCTTCACCGAAACCCGCAACTACGTGCGGATCATCCTAAGCAAAGTGAGTAAAGACCTATGAAAAGAACCCACTTCTACCAGCAGATGGCGTTTTTCGCGATCACTGCGTTCATCATCACGGCAGCGCCCGCCTCCGCTGGCTGGCTGCAAGATGCCATTGGCGATTTCATCAACGAAACGCTGGCCGACTCGAAGGTCGTTGGCGTCAGCCTTGCCGCTGTCGGCTTCATCTGGGGCTGTCTCGCCTATGTGTTCGGCTGGGGTTCGTTGAAAGGCCCGGTAATCGCTATCGTCGTCGGCGCTGTTATCGGCCTCGCTGATACATTCATCGGAGCCTGATTGATGCCGCGCCGCAATACGGTCTTTCGCGGCCTGAGCCGCCCCGCAGAATGGGGCGGCCTACCCGTGATCTATCTGCTGGTGATCCTCGGGATGACCATGCTTTCGTTCTTCATGTTCGGGATAGCGCCAGCAATCATTTCGGGTTTTGTTTTCTACACCGGGCTTCGCCTCTTTTACGAATGGGAACCGGCTTTCTTCCGCGTCCTGTCCGTAACCCTTTCCAAAACTCCGCGCACCAAAAACCGCCAGCATCATGGGGGAGATTACTATAATGCCTAAGCCTGCTGCCCGAGGCATGTGGACCCTTGCCCGCTCGTTGATCGAGCCGAGCTGGCGCAAGGATGAAATGAGCCTTTTTCAGATGTTACCGTATGGCTATGTCGTGGACGATGAGGTCATTTCCACACGCAACGGTGGCCTTATCGCCGCTGCAGAAATCACCGGAATCAACGCAAACACGCTGGACGAAAACGAGTTCGAGTTCCTGGCCGAACGGTTTGAGCGTGTGTTGCGCACAACACCCAACGAGGTGGCGTTTTATGTTCATCGACTGACCGTCCCGGCTGAGACTGGTCATGTCATCACAGATCCAACCGGCTTTGCCGGTGCAGTGGCGCAGGCCATGCGCTCAGCGTCCGTCGATGCAGAGCTGAAAGAACGCAAGATCGTCATCAGCGCCATTCTCCAAAAGCGGCAGGATGAGCGGGCAAAACAGATGTTCGGCATGTCGTCTGGAACGATAGACGAGGAACGCCGCGAAATGATCGAACAGCTCGACGGTGTTTTCACAACACTGGCGGGCACGCTGGGCGAAAGCCGTGTGCGTCGGCTGAAGCTCAGCGAGGGGCGTTGGCTCGGCTATTATGGGATGCTGTTGAACGGTCGGTATCAGCCGATCATTCACACGAACATTGCAGAACCCATTGCCTTCAACATGCCGCAAGAGGATGTGCTGTTTCAGGGCAAGACCGGCAATCTGGTCACGGGCGACGATCAGGAACGCTCCATCCGTGTGTATTCGCTGAAGAATTACCCGATGGCGTCGTTCCCCGGCATTTTCGACGGGCTGGACCTGCCGGTTGATGTCGTCATTTCGCAATCCTTCCTGCCGATCAGCCGCGCCCAGGCGCAGGAAATGGAACGCCGCAAGTCGGGACAAATGCGCTCGGCGGGCGACAAAGCGAAGTCGCTTGAAGAGGATTTGTCCATTCTGGCGGACGGTATTGCCTCCGGCACCATGTCACTCGGCAAGCACCACCTGTCGATCTGCGTGTTTGGGAACGAAGAAGATCTGAAAACCGCCGAAAAACACATCATCGGTGAAATTCAGATTTCGGGTGGCACAGTGAAGCGCGAAGCGATGTCGGCCCGTGCGGTGTACTTCGCGCAGCACCCCGGCAATTTCGCATTCCGTCCCCGTGAAGAACTGATTACGGACCAGAACTTTGCGGACATGGTTGCGTTCCACATGCGGCCCAAAGGGCTGGACGCTGAAAAGCTGCCCTGGCCGGGGCCATTGGCGACTTTCCCGACAACGCACGGGGACAGCTATGATGTTTCGCTGCACCTTCCCAAGACCAGCAAAGACGCTGAAAACCTGCCCTCCGGCCACACAATCGTTCTGGGGCCGAACGGATCGGGTAAAACTGTGATCGCGATGCTGCTGGCGACAATGGCGGTGGCACAGGGCGCGCGGATCATCGCTTTTGACAAAGATCGGGCAATGGAAGCTCCGATGCGGGCGCTCGGCGCACAGTACACCCGCGTCCGGGTGGGCGAACCCACTGGCATGAACCCGTTTCAAACGGAAACGGATGAGGCCGGTCAAAGCTGGTTGGCGAATTGGGCCACAGCTCTGATGAGTTACGACGATAAACTGACAGCCGAACAGAAAGACGAGATTAAACAGGCGTGTCAGGCAAACGCGACGTTGCCGCCACAACTGCAGAACTTCGATTCACTGGTCGAGCGGTTCAGAGCCTTTGATGATGGCAAAGACCTCTTCAAGCGCGCGAGTGAATGGGCGGGCGACGGGCGTTTGTCGTGGATGTTTGGCGAGGGTGGCACAGATCCTTTTGCCTCTGACGATCGGCATCTTGTGTTCGATATTTCTGAGGTTCTGGATGACGAGTTGGTCCGGTTGGCATGGATCAGCTACGTCATGCGCCAGATCGAGCGCCGTTGTGCCGCGAAAGTGCCCACTGTCTTTGTGATTGATGAAGCCTGGGTGATCGCAGGCAACCCCTACGGCGCGGAAATCCTCAAGAACGCTTACACCACGTATCGGAAGCTGAACGTCATGATGATGATGATGACGCAGATCCCCGATCACCTCCTGTCGTCAGCGGCAAGCAAGTCGATCCTGGAAAACACCAGCACACAGCTCTTGTTCCCCTCTCGATCCGGCAATGAAGCGGATTACCGGGCAATCGGATTGAACGATTCAGAGGTTGGCGCGCTGAGGGCGCATTTTGGCGACCGCGTAATGCTCATGAAAAAGGGTGATGAGAGTGTTTGGCTCGATGTCGATGTCGGCGCGCTCGGTCCGCTTCTTCGTGTTCTGAGCGGATCAGACGGAAAATCGTTCCCTGATCCTGACTGGCGAAAAAACCCCAACTTCTGGAAGGAAATCACATGAAAACCCGCCTTGTAATCGCCCTTGTAGTTCTGGCCGCTGTCTCGGCCTGCACCAGCACCTATTCGGGCTATCGCAGCAAATGCGCCTGCGACTTTGAGCGCATGACCCCCCCTGAAAACTTGGAGCTTGTCTGATGAATATTTCAAAGAAATTCCGCACAACCATTGCTTTTTCGGTTCTGGCCGCCCTGCCCGTCGTGGTGTCGGCCCAAGGTGTTCCGGTGGTGGACTCTGCATCCATCACACAGGACGCCGCCAATTCGGCCAAAGAAATCGCTGAAATGGTCCGCCAGTACGAGCAACTACTGGAACAGTACGAGAAACTGGAACAGCAACGGGCACTGCTCGAAAACTCGTTCAAGACTATCACTGGCCTGACGGATCTGGACGAGTTCAACAGCCGTAGCTTTTTGAAGCTGGCGACCGCTGCTGACACGCTCGGCTACGCACTGGACGCGGCAGAGGGCGGTATCTCCGGGCTGCCCGATGTCGCTGCTCAGGCAATGGAACGTCGATCCATCAACCTCGGCCTCAACGGTGGCATCTTGTCAGAGTTTAATGGCTCAGAAGTAGCAGCTCGTCGCATCCTGTCTGAACGTGGTGGCGCGGGCCTTATGGCATCGGCGTTGGGTGAGAATGGCTATGACATGGCCGGTCAGCTCGCCGAAGATGCTGAAAAGCTGCGCGGTGAAATCGGCCAGCAAGATGATCTGAAGGACGCAATCGACTACAATACGGCGGTTCTCCTGAAACTCTTGCAAGTTGAAATTGAAATCTTGCGCACAACCTCGGCTAATGCTCTGGCGTCGGGCACGGATCTGGCTGCAAACGCAGCGGACCTAAAGACGCTTAGCAATTACGCAAGAGGAGAAACCCAATGAAAAGCCGCACCACTTTCGCCCTGATCACACTGACGGCGACGCTTTTAGCGTCGTCGGCCAGTGCTGAGGCCCGACTGCCGTTTCCCCCCAATGTTGATTGGACATTTGGGGAATATCGGACCTGTCTTGGTTACTCGGGCGTGCGAGCGTTCAAAAAACCCCTGAAGGAATACGGGGTTGAACAGCTCGCTAACGCTGGTCAGGGCTCGGATCAACAGTATGTCGTTGGCAACTGGACCGATGCCATTCTGAATGAGCAAGTGATAGCTGCTCATGAATTTGCCATTGAGCAATGCCGACTGCGCAAAGCCGATGAAGCATTCAGCACTGAATGCCCGCTCGGCAATCTCAGCCGCGAAGCTGCAATCGAGTTGGTGGGCGCAGACCAAGGCGATTTCTGGTCGAAGCCATCCAGCGAACTCAAATCGCTCAAAGAAACGCAGCAAGAACGCTTGGAAGCGCTGCGCCCTGTAATTGAGGAGGCTTGTGGGCCGTGATTCAGGATTTCGTCAGCTCGATTGAATCAGCAATCAGCAACTTTTCTCAGCAAGCATACACCAGCCTTGCGGCGGATCTCGCATCCGCCCTCTGGGCTATTGCTGCGCTGATCTTTGTAGCGATGCTGATCAACGGCGTACTTCAGATCAGAGAAATTGGGTTTGGTGGTTATGTAGGCTGGATCATTCGGGCGACGATAATCATCGGAATGGCGTCGAGCTGGTCCTTTTTCCAACCAATCTATCAAGGCGTCCAAACCTTGCCGGACAGTATTGCCGGGGCACTCACTGGAACCACTAATGTATGGCAAGCGTTGGATGAGATTGCGCTTCAGTGTTTCTTGATGGGCCAGCAGGCCATTGAAAACGCGACTTGGGGCCTGAGCATCACCGGGGCTATTCTCTGGGTTGTTGGTGCCGTCATCGTTGCCTTTGGCACTGGCATGGCACTCATTGCAAAAGGCGGTCTGGCGGTGTTGCTGGGTCTAGCGCCAGTTTTCATCGCAACGCTGCTCAGCTCGGCAACAGCCAATATCTTCGCAGCCTGGGCGAAAACGACCGTTGGCCTGATCATGGTCATCGTCGTTCTTACAGGCATCGTTTCTCTTATTCAGGCGCTTTTCGCTTCGGAGCTTGGTTCCTTGTCTGATGTTAATGACATGGAAGCGAGCGGGCGTTTTCTGGCAATCTGCATCGTGGCTATTGTCATGCTCACGCAGATCCCGTCGCTCGCTGGGGGAATGTCGGGTGCAATCGTGTCGGCGTCCTCGGGTCTTGCCGTGGCAACTGGTGCCGTCGCTGCCGCAAGAAGTGCATTGGGCACGGCTGCTGGTGCTGGGCGCAACACAGTTGCTGGGGGCAAAACGGCCGCTGCGATGGCCTCCGCAGCACGCGACGGGACCGGAATGCGAGACAGTGCATCGCGTGCCATGCAGGCGCGTCGGGACATTG
Source organism: Ruegeria sp. AWH4_226 (assembly GCF_056159225.1). Lineage (NCBI taxonomy): Bacteria > Pseudomonadati > Pseudomonadota > Alphaproteobacteria > Rhodobacterales > Roseobacteraceae > Ruegeria > Ruegeria sp. AWH4_226. The sequence goes on from NZ_JBSWUU010000005.1 coordinate 99,233, forward strand.
CACACAGAGCCCGCAATCAGGATGGAGCGGCGCGCCAGAGCTACGCAGCTGATCGTTATCGGCAGAGCATTCGGGCGGCCCGAGAAAAACCGCAACAAAAATCATCTTAATCCGAGGGACAGAGCAAATGTCACACGTGACAGATCACGAAAAAGAACTCTTTCTGGGCGCACGCCGCGATGCCTTCAAATGGCAGGTGTTCGGCATGGCTGGTATGGCAATGGGCGTGGCCTCTATAATCGGCTGGGCGCTGCTCCTTCCCTTGAAGGAAATCCGCGCGGTGCCATTCTCCATTGATCCGGACACAAAACTGCCGGTGCTGCTGACTGAAAAGGTCGAAGAACTGGAACCTTCTGAGGCGATGGCCTTCCGGGAAGTCGCAAATTATGTGCGCGACCGGGAAACCTATGATGTCCAGGACAACAACGATCGCCTGAAATCGGTACTGCGTCGTTCTGATGAGCTGGCCGAAACGTCTTACCGCGAACTGTGGGATGGGTCGAACGACAACCATCCGGACGAAATCTATACGCCCAAAACAAAGGTGCAGACCGAAATTCTGGGCGTGTCGCCGGTCAACGATGAGACGGTGCAGGTCGAGATCCGCAAGTCCCTGATCGTGCCAAACCAGGCAACGGCCTCAGCCCGCTACGTGGTCACAGTGACTTACGGGTTTGAGGAAAAAATCGTGACATCGATGGATGAGCTTCTGGAAAATCCATTCGGCTTCGTCGTCACCAACTACCGCGTAGACGCAATGGGAGACATCTGATGCAGCGTTCTTTCAAAACACTCACCGCCACCGCAGCAGCAGTTTTGGCATTCTCTACGCCTCTACTCGCTGAAATCACACCGACGCCAGACGGAAAAAACGCGGATCACCGCATCACGCATTTTCATTACGTCGAGAACCAGGTGTACCGCATCCCTGTGGGTGAACGCCTGATTACATATGTTCACTTTCCGCAGGGCGAAACCGTCCGCAGCATTGGTGCGGGCGACACGGAAAGTTTTCAGATCACCCGCCTGCAGGAAGGTCGTGTTATTGCGTTCAAGCCGGAAATCCTGAACTCGGATTCGAACCTGACCGTGCTGACCAATCGCGGGACATACAACTTCTATCTGGTTCCGGCCGAGAGCGCCGCCGAACGTAAACGAGTACCGTTCCGGGTCACGTTCTATAACAAGAACAACAGCGGCGGGACCACAACGCGCCGTGGCACGGTGGCACGTAGCGAGCCGAAACCAACAGGCCGCTTCGTCAACCAAAACTACTCGCGCTCGGGCAAAGCGGAGTTTGCGCCTACCGCCGTTTGGGACGATGGCGTTCACACCTATATGCAGATCCCACAAGATGCGGAGCTGCCGGGTATCTTCCGTGTCCTGCCGGATGGACGTGAGCTGATGGTGAACACCACAGTCAAAGAGCGCGGCATTATCCAGGTGCAGGGCCTTTCCGATCTTTGGACACTGCGCATCGAGGACACTTCGATCTGTGTTCGAAACGATGGCGACGAGTTTCAGCAGGCAAGTGTGAGCGGTCGGCCCGTCACTTCACAGACAGTTAAACCGGGGGGCAGCAAGTAATGAACCGCGATCAGACAATTGCGGCACGGGCGGCGGCTGAACAGCCGTCGCAACGTGTCCGGAAGAAGTTCGACCCTAAGAAGCTGATGACCGTTGCAATCGCAGGAGCGGTGTTCCTGGGCTTTGTATGGTATGTCATGGGCGATGAAAACAAAAGCACGAACACGGGTGTCCGCGTTGACGCTTTGCAACAAGGTGGTGGCGAGCGATACGGGCTTTTGACCGCACGGGGACCAGAGGCCGATGAGCCGGAACCAGAGGCTTTGCCCGAGGAAATTGCGGTGGCAACGCCCGACTCAACTCCACAGCCGGTTGAATTCATTGGGTTTGATAAAGCCTTGAAAACAATCGAGCAACAAAATGGCCGGATTTCCGATCTGCAAGATGAGCTGACGGATGCCAAAGTTTCGCTGTCGGAAAAAGACGGTGAAATCGCAACGCTGACCCTGACCAACGAACGCCTTCAGGTCAGATATGATGAGCGAGAGAAGAAGTTCCAGACGGAACTTGCCCAGGCCATCGCAGATGCAGAGGCCCGGGCGCTTGCCAGCGTGAGCCACTTACAGACTACGGGTCTGACTGATGATGAGCGGCGCAGGCTTGAAGAACTCAAGCGGATGCGCGAGCGCCAAAACCAGTCAGACGGCATCGTGTTCGATGAAAACCCATACGGCAGAAACTAATGGAGCTGACGATGAACAGAACAGCAATCACCCTCGCCCTGGTCACGTTGGCGTCAAGCGCGATGGCACAGGAAGCACCCGGTCAAAACTACCAGCCGATCAATGGTGGATCGCAGCCGGTCATTTTCCAACCCTTCCCTGCTGCCCCGCAGCCGGTTCAAGTCCAGCCAGACGACACCCGCCTGCCTGAAGAACAACGCGGCTATCAGGAAAACCAAAACACGACATGGCAAAACAATCTGGTTGAAGAATATCCCCCCATCGTCGGGGCCGCGATCATTGACGATCCGTCGCGCACCTTAACGCAAGGCACGGTTTTATCGGCTGTGTTCGGTGGCGCGGTCAGCTCGGAACTGCCCGGTAGCGTCGTGGCGACGATCACACGTGGCGTCTACTCGATGGACGGCACTCGTTTGCTTCTGCCGCGTGGATCGAAGCTTTATGGCGAGTATCGAGCGGATACGACATTGGCGCAAACGCGCATCATGATTGTTTGGAGCCGTGTCATTACACCTGATGGCCTGTCCGCTCAGATCGGTTCGGCTGGTACGGATGGTCAAGGCCGGACTGGTGCGACCGGCAGGGTGAATACACACTTTGGGAAGCGGTTCGGAACTGCTGCGCTGTTGTCCATCATCGGCATTGCGCCGGTGGCGTTGGTGTCTGACAGCGATAGCAACAACTCGGTTCGCACGGATTTGGCAACGCAAGTGGGGTCTAACCTGCAGAACGCCACGGCAGCGGCGCTTGATGAATACCTGCGCATTACTCCGACAATCTTTGTCGATCAGGGCAGTCGCATCAATGCGATCCTGCAGCGCGACGTTTTGTTTGATAGCTTCTGAGCGCGAGCCAATGAGCCGACCGCCTCAGCGGCCCTTCCGGCCGCTCCCTGCACATTCAAATGCGGTAGCGGCCTTTTTTGGAGCAAATTCAGCACTTTTTGGAATCAATGAATCTTGTGTAGGTGCGTTCGCGTTCGAGGCAAAGCCGAGAGGCCGCGAAGGCAACCTCCACTGTTCCAAAAAGTGCTCTACCAAGGACAAGAACATGAGCGGGCGGAACGGTAATAGTCTTCTGGAATACTATACAGGCAAGATCGCGCATCTGTTGCACGACGAAAGCTTGAGCGAAATTTCTGTAAACCCTGATGGTGCAGTCTGGGTCGAAGAAATGGGCACAACGCACATGACCAGGACAGACATCACTCTGAACAGAGACGATGTAGCAAACATCGGGCGCTGCGTGGCCGGTTTCAGCGATGTAACATTCGGAGAAAAGAAGCCGATTGCGACGGCCAACGTGCCGACACAGCAGGGTAAAGCGCGGGTGCAGGTCGTGATTCCGCCAGCAACAACCGGCGTGGGGTCCGTTGCGATCCGTCTCCTGCGCGTGAAAACTGTCGATCTAGGCGCGTTCAGCTTCGCCAGCAAAGAGGCCGCATTGGCGGAAAGCAACGATCACAGTGCACTCGAAAATGCCCGTGCTGCCCTTGCAGCAGGCACGATGAGCTTTGACGAGCTGGCCGATCTTGCGATGCTTAGCAAATGGAACGTGATCATTGCGGGGGGCACGTCGTCTGGCAAAACCACCGTTCTCAATGCAATGCTGAAGCGCGTCGATCCGGGCGAACGGATCGTGACGATTGAAGAAGTGGCCGAGTTGGACATCGAGCAACCCAATGCTGTCGATCTGCTTGCCGACCGTTCCGAAGAAGATGGCCCTCGATCACCAACAAAGCTGCTGGAATCGGCGCTGCGGTTACGACCTGACCGCCTCGTCTGCGGTGAAATCCGGGGCGACGACGCGAATATGTTCCTGGAACTGGTGAATACCGGCCACGATGGATCTGTCTGCACCATGCACGCCAACTCGCCCGTCGATGCCATTGGACGGATGAGTAAAATGGTGCGGCGCGGATCTCCGACCGTCCAAAAGTCAGAGGTGGTCGATGACATCCGAGCGACCATTCACATGATCGTTCACATGAAGAAAATCGGGGACGAACGGAAGGTCAACGGCGTGATTTTTCCGCCGCTGATGACCGCTGAACAACTTATCTGAAGGAGTACAAAGATGAAGCAATTCGAGTATCGAGACGTGCCTTTTTCGGAACGCGACGACGCCAGCGAGAAATTCGCAAAGCTGGGCAAAGAAGGTTGGGAAATGGTTGGTGTCGCACGTGCTGAATTTGGCATCGTGTGCTTCTTCAAACGCGAGCTGGTCGATGGCTGAGTTTCAGGATCTACCCAAAGGCAAGAAGGTAGCGATAGCCGGTACAATGGGCTTTATCGCTACCTCGGCTTGCGCGGTGTTGGTGATCGGGCTGGCGCTCGAATACATCAACACCAGAGGCTTTCGCGGGCTGGACATCTGGGCGATCCCAGAGAAGTTCATGGCACAGCCTGCAGAGACGCAGCAGATCATGGGTCTGGTGGCGGTGGTCGCAGTGGGTGTTTTGACCTTTGCATTTGTGGCGGCTGCGCTGCGTGGTCCCTCAACGAAATACGGTGATGCGACCTTTGCAAAGGCCCCTCAGCTCGTCCAGGAGGGCTATGCTTCGGTGCTGAAGCTCAAAGACCAATTGGATAGTGAAATCGTGTTTGCCAAATTTGGTGAGCCAAAGGACAAAAACGCAATCTACTATAAGCCCGGTCCCGGCGTTCAAAAGCCACACGCGATGTTCATTGCCCCGTCTGGTTCGGGTAAAACCAGCGGTTTTGTGATCCCAAATGTTCTGCGTTTCAATGGTTCTTGCGTCGTCCTGGACATCAAGGGTGAGATTTTCCAGACCACGGGTGCGCGTCGGGCAGCAATGGGCGACGAGGTGTTTGTGTTCGACCCCGAGAACCCCGACAAAAGCCACAGCTACAACCCTCTGCGCCGTGCAGCACGTGCCGACAATCTGGATCGGCGATGGGAAGAAGTGATTCAGGTTGCAACCCAGATGTTCGACACGCCTAGCTCGTCCGCACAGGGCTTTATGGGTGGTGTCGAGGGCATGTTCTGCGCAATGGCGATGTTGGCGATCAAAAGAAAGCGGCCATACATTTCCGAAGTCCTGCGCCTGGTCAAAACGACCAAGCAAAAGGACTATGAGAAAATGGCTGAAGAAGTTGGATATGCGCGAGCTGCAGATGAGTTTCTGAATCTTGCAGCCGAAGAATCCAAAATCTTGCGGTCAACGATTTCGGTTATGAACAACTCCGGCCTTCAGCTCTGGCGTAACCCGTCAGTGGCAAGAGCCACGCAGGGCAATGACATCAACTTTGAGGATCTGCGTCGGCGCCCTACCTCGATCTACTTTTCTGTACCAGGGAAGAAGGTCAAAGAGTTCCGGACGCTCATTCGCCTGTTCTTCCTCGATCTGGTGAACACCATCGAAACCGTTGAGCCGGGCGAAGATGAGCCGTTCAAGGTTTTGATGCTGCTCGATGAGTTTCAGCGCCTCGGCCATCTTGAGCGCGTCGTTGAAGCGTATGACACCATGCGATCGTTCGGTGGCCGGATCATCGTGATTTCGCAAACGCTGTCGCGCCTGCAGGACATTTATGGGCATGAAGGTGTGCGGGCGATGCTGGCAAACGCCGGGACGCAGATGTTCGCAGCCTCTGAGGATTCAGAGGTACGCGAACACGTGTCCAGGTCCATCGGTGACAAAACCGTATTGAGCAAATCGAAGTCTCGGGCGCTCGGCAAAATGGAAATGGGCAGCATATCGGAACGCGAGGAAGGCATTCGCCTGCTCCGGCCGGAACACGTTGGCCGATTGCCTGAAAATGAGGTTGTGCTTATCCGCGAAGGCAAGATGCCGGTGATTGCAAACAAGATCCGATACTTCGAAGATCCGTATTTCATGCAGTTCTTGGGTGGCGATAGTCCGAAGATCAAGGGCACCCACCTCGATCTGGCTGCAGACCAAGCCAGGGACACGGCAAAGGCGCTGGCTGAAGCGAAACCGGCCCCTGCCCCGGCGAGAGAGGTTTCGGAAAAAGATCAGGAGCTTCAGGCGGCATTTGATGCGCAGCGCACGGTCGCAAAGCGGAAAAGCCGGTCAGCGAAAGACATCGCGATGGAGAAAATGAGAGCCAAACGGCCTGAAAGCAGTGCCTCCGCTTGACGGGGGTGCTGTTTCAGTAAATCTCTGCTTTAAGTGGAACCGTTATGTGGGAACGTATTTCAACGGTAGAGTGGTGCCCACCCGCCATCATTAGGTGTCTTGAGAGAGATAAGCCCACGGGCGAGGGAAATCAGACTCGGGTAGTCATGTTCGTGGTTCGAGTCCGCGACGGTTCCACATAACACAAATGACAGGATGACTTTTGATGAGATTGATACTGGCGATACTGCTTCCGTTTGTGGTGTTTTTCACGATCAGAAGGCCATTTCAGGGCTTTTTCTGCCTGCTCCTGCAACTGACGCTGATTGGCTGGATACCAGCGGCCATTTGGGCCGTGTATTCGCTCAGCCAGTACAATACTGACAAAAAGATCAAAGCCGCGACTAAGGATAGGGCATAGGAATGGATCAAATCGAGCTGGACCAGCTACTCGAAGAAATCAAACCTCAAATCGCAGAAATCAACCGGGGCGCTCAGATGATGGACGCTGAAACGGATGAAAAAAAGAAGCTAGTAGGTTCGTCTGTTGTGAACAAAGCTGTGACGAAAATCATTGAGAAGGGCGGTATGCCCCTGCTCAGAGCGGCATTCAATAAGGTGGACCCTGAACGGCAGAGAACAGTAGAGCTGCAGTTATTCGCTGTTTCTGACAAAACCGGTGCAACCTGGCTTCCCTGATTTGTTGACCACCCCAAACAAAGAAAAGCCGCCCTAGGGCGGCTTTTTCATTTGCGATGTATCGCACTCAGTTCTTGCCAGAAGCTCGGCGCATTCGCCGGATACACCGATTCATGATTGTGGTGCGTTCGGCTCGTAGTCTCTTCAGAGCTTCTTCTTTTCGCTTAATCCGCCCGTGCAGCTTTGCAAGACGGACTATTTCCCTCTGTTCCGCAAACCTGAGCCATGCAGCCCGAAGCCCGAATACACTGTCAGGTTGCGGTTTTATGACCTTTTCAGGGGGCGGGTTATTGTGCCCCATCATCGCCGCAAGATGTACAGTTGAATGCGCTCCACAATCGTTTTGGTTTGCCGCCAACATCATTAGCCTCCTGCACCAGAAGTATCAGCCGATGGGCGGGCGACCCGGACCACGCATTGTTCCAATTCAGCAATCTCACTGTTCCCGACAACACATTTCACTACCGCAAGCCGCCACTCAGTAGAGAGGCGCTTTTCTGTGTGCATATTGATTGCGTACCAAGTTCCAGCGGCGGCGGCGAGCAAGATCAGAATGCGAACAATCATCTATTATGTCTTCCGTCGTCAAAGGCTGTGACCATCATCTTCATGGATGAGAATGGCCTGCTCGCGGGTATGGACAATTTCCCGAACAACGGCGGCAATCTTGCTGGATGAGACCTGGTGCAGCTCACCGACAACGGCCTCGGCGCGCTCGTAGCTGTCCGGAACGCCTTGGCGGTTAAAGTGGGCAGCAGCGGTGGAAATGTCCGCGTCGCGCCAAGTCGCCGTTGTGCCGGCTGAAACGCTGTCATGATCGTTGTAGCGGGCCAGGAACTTGTTTCCATCGAGTCCGAAGCTGTTGGCGGTTGCAACAATGTCGTCACGCAATGCCAGCCATTTTTCGGCCTCGGACGGGTCCAGGTTGTCCAACTCGGCCGCATTCATGGATGTGGTGTATCTGTCGTCATCAACAGTGTACGCTTGCAGGTCGGTATCGTATGGGCGTAGCTCGGCAACATCGCCCTTCAGCTCTCCGATCTGGACGTCCATTGCGGCACGCAAATGCGGATCTTCGACCTCTCGCGCAAGTGCCTCCATGTTCTCGATGGAGTTCACAATGTCCTTGGTCTGCTGTTCGTAGTTCTCGAAACCGGCCTGCCCCAGAGCGGATTGCATATACTGAACATAGCGATCACCGGGCGACTGGTAGTCGTCGGAATCCTGAAAACCTTTGTCGCCGGACAGATCGGCAAGGGACGAATAGTAGGGATGATACAGGTCGTATTCTTGAGCATCGTTCATGTGCTGAGAAACCAAAGCCTGCATATCGTTCAGATCAACCGGCTCCCCTGACCGCTCCGCAGCCTCCAATTCGATTTTCAGTTCTTCGACCAGATCTTTTTGCGCCGTATGTTCGTCGACACGGCGGCTGGCCTGGTCCTCGATGTCGAAGCTCTTTGAAGCGATGGCGGCACGATCAAAGCCCATCGCCTGCTGTTCTTTCTTGATGATGTCGATCTGCTCAGAAACGCGATCCTCGCGCAGGGCGGATTGATCAAATTGGGAATAGGGTGCGAAGTGTTCGACTTCGTTCAAAAGATAGTCTGTACGCGAAACCATAGTTTTTCCTTTGCGAGTTGATGGAAAACTCTGTGATGGATCTGCCTGGGGCGTTGGCGCGCTCATCAGGCAGACAGGGTGAACTCCTTATAGGCTGTGTCCGTCATCGTCGCACCGCCCTTGCAAGAGCGGGTGCGTTGCGTGGGCGTGAACCTCTGAGAGTTCTTCTGAGATTGCGATGATCCTGGAAGAAGCAAGCTGGTGCAGTTCGTCAACAACGGCCTCCGCGCGGTCGTGGCTGTCCGACAATCCTTGAACCTGGAAGTGAGCCGCTGCGGTCGAAATATCGTCGCTGCGCCATCCCATTGTTGTGCCCAAAGTGACGTTTTGGTGGTCGCCAAAGCGGGCAACAAACGCCTCACCATCGAGGCCGTAGCTGCTGGCCGTGTCGGTGACATCCTTGCGGATCTCCGCCCACTGTTCGGCCTCTGGATAGTCGAGGGTATCCATTTCGGCGGTATCCATCAGCGTTGAGTAGCGGCGGTCCTCGATGATGAAGGCTTGAAGGTCAGGATCGTTGGTGCGCAGATCCGCAACGTCGCCCTTCAGCTCGCCAATCTGAATGTCCATTGCGACACGCAGATTTGGGTCGTCAACCTCACGGGCAAGACCTTCCATCTTGTCGATTGATTGCAGCAATTCTTTGGTCTGAGACTGGAAGTCCTCATAGGCACCCTCGCCCAAGGTGTCCTGCATATAGACCTCGTAGCGGCGTGCTGCCGGGGCATAATCAGCGGACGCCTGGAACTCCTTGTCATCGACAATATCAGCAAGGGCAGACAGATACGGATGGCTCTGTTCGTTGTCCCGAACGTCGCTGATATGTGCAACAACCTGAGCCTTCAGCTCGGGCGCGATTGTTTCCTCAGAACCGCCTAATTCGATGTGTCGCCGCAAGTTGCTCATGACTTCGGGGGACACATAAGACGGGTCTCCCGGCTCACCGTAATCATCAAAATGATGGGCTTGGTCTAGTAGATGTTCCATTCTCGATACCATAGGTTCCTCTCCTTCAACGAGCATGATGGCAAACTCTTCGATCCGGTCTTTGACGGCGTTGGCGCGCTCATCAAACAGATCCGACATTCTTGCGATGGATAGAGTCATCACATCGGCGGCCATGTCGCGGGCCGTAACTTCGACTTCCGGGGTACTTTCAACAACCGACATTCCGGCCTGAACTTTCCACGTATCGGTCTCGACTTCCTGCCGCAATCCGCGCTCGAGGCGGGTCGTTGCGGTCAGCTCAATTCCGTATTCCTCAGCAACCTCGACCTGGATTGAGCGCTGAACGTCGATGTTCATTTCGCTGCTCATACCCATAGCCAACCACTGCCCATGTTCGACGCCTCGGTTGTTCACAACGATGTGGACATGGGGGTTGTCAGTGTCGTTATGGAACACTGTCAGGTAGTCCCAGGTATCGCCAAAATCACCGCTGCCAAATAGCCGATCTGCGAACTCTAAACCGGCCTCATGAGCGGCGTCCGGATAGGTGCCTTCGGGAAAAGAAACGATCATGTGACGGGTGTAACCGTAGTTGGTTTTCCCGTTGAAATCCTCGGCCCAGGTCTCGATCAAATCACTGACCTGATCCGCATCGAGCGGGGTCACGCCATTGTCTCGGATGTCCAACACGCCCTCTGCCCTGACGGTCAGATAGTTGATCTGGCGGCGCAGCTCGTGCGCGTTTTTCACACCACCTTTGCGGACGTGCTTTACAACCGCCTCGGGCTTTCCCACCACGGCACCCAGCCGCGCCTTGATGGATGATGCCCGCGAAACCATGAACTTCATGCGCTTGGCGGTCTGCAACTGCTGATTGATCTGCTTGGAACGATCGACACCCTTCTGAGCTTCGCGAAACGCAAGCTCTAAGAAGTCACCTGCTGTCAGATCGTGGGTTGCAGCGTTCATGCGGCGGCATCCCAATCGTCATCACGCAAGATCCGGCGAATGGCAGATTCCGGCTCACGGTTTCGGCGGGCCGCTGTGATCATCGCCTTCAGGTCTTGCCGGTGCTGGATGATCGCGCGATGGAGGTTTTCGACGTCGCGGCGGTCGTCATCCGTCCAGATCACCGTGCCGCGTTTGGAAGATTTCGCGAGTTGGTTGAGGTTGGTGTATCCACCCTGAACCTGCCGCAAATGCTTCTGCCAAAGATCCACAACAGCGGGGTCAGGGTCGAGATACCCAATCAGTCGATAGATCAGACGCTGGATGATCTGATTGCGGCTCTTGGCTCCCAGCACGGTCACAGCCGCTTCCAAACGCTCCAGTGCATCCGAAGGCAAACGCACGGAAAAGACGGTGGTGTCGGCGGGCTTGCTCAATGTATACCTCTGGTTGCATTTTTAATTTGTAACACAACTACCTTATCCTGTCATACTCACCAAGAGCAAACCGACGCGATTTGAGAAATCTGTATTTTCTCCAATCGTGGTCGGAACAGTTTTGCTCTTGGTGGCAATGTCCACGCCGGGAAAAGGGTTCCGCCCCTTTTCCAACCAACAGGCGTGGGTGCCGGTGGACTGGCGCAGGGCAATCACGCAAAGCGTGGGCTGCCCGAACAGCGCCCGTCACTTTCCGGCACGTTAAATGCAATCTGCATTTTCCGCGCGCCTGGGCGCGCTCAACTTCCCGACGCTGTGGCGGCGGGTGCCGACGAGTTGGCATTGGCTCTGCCGGTCAGGTCAGAGCGCCAACAAATCGGCTGGGCTGCAGCCGCGCGACCCGACGAGTTGACCGGCTGTCGTTCGTCCGGTCAGGGTGTCTCGGTCGGGATCTTGGCACAGTGGCAGTCGCGCGGCTTCGCGTTGGGTGGCGCGAACGGGGACCGAGCGGCCAGCCTTTACGCTGGCTCTGAACGGACCCGTGGGATAGATGCTGAGAATAGAAGGGTTGAAGATTTTCAGACCGCGTGAAAACAGCACTACCGGAGGTTGTGCATTGTGAGAGCTTGGGATTTCCCGTTTGAGCTGGTCCGGATCAACTGCAAGACCTGCGGGCGGTACGGGCAGTACCCGAAAAGGCGGTTCATTGAGCTGGTCGGTGCTGACACGCCGCTGCCCTCGGCGCTGAAGATCATTGCCAAAATATGCGACCGTGAAAAGGACGGGCTGGCCCTGCACAACCGATGCGGCGCGGGCTATCCGGACCTCGCCTGGATGGTCGATGACAGGAAGAACAGGACGCGCTGAAAGGGCGGGGTCAGTCTCGCGCTACGGTCAGTCGGGCAGCACGGTCAGACTTCCACACCACGATAGTGAAGCGCTGTTCTGCGCGCCAGCAAAACGCGGATACGGGTGCCACCAAAAGGGCACCGGCAACAGCAATGTCGATGGTGTGATGAACACATTTCTCAAGCATCGGAATCCTTCTTTTGGTGGTTGCGGACCGGGCACGGAATGCCCCGCCGAATTTCGGTGTCGGTCATGTCAAAACACCATCCGGCGTCATGACCGCACTGACCGCATTTGAAGTGCCCGCCCTTGGCGGTTCGCCAACCGGGCATCAAACCGGGGGCTTGACCCACATCAGCCGCGTGCATCAAAACGCGCCGCGTTCGGCGCGGTTGATCGAGACCCGGCAAGGTGAACTGGCGGTGCATCTACCCTGCCTCTGGCAAAGGCTCATCCATCCGAGTCTTGAAACGAATGGTCGCGTCTAGCGCCTCATCCCCGGTTTCGGCCTCCGGCACTCCGGGGACCAACCACGTGTCATTCCATGACATGCGGGCGCGTCCATCCAGTTTGCGGGTCAGCTCGTCCTCTGTCCCTTCGCCAATACAAATCCCGCCCTCGATGTTTGGATGCTTAGAAAGTTCGATGTGTCCAGATCGGAAACAATGGGCATACATTGAACGGTCCTTTCGGTTTCAGTTTTCGGGCTTCGCCCGGCTTAGTGCTGCCAGTTGTCCCGGCCATATTTGCGGCCAAGAATGGTGATGCGATCCTGCCCGTCGATAGGCACGCTCTGGTGGACAAGCTCACCAAACGGGTTGACGCCGTAGACCGAAACATCGTCGCCGCCAAAACCGTAGATCACGAATTTCCACGGTCCCCGGCCCTGCTCACGGGTTTGAAAAAACCCGTCGAAGTTTCGGCATTCCCAGGCACCGGCCCACCAGTTTGCGCCTGGTGTTCCCTTCTCGCTTGGGGCCATCGGTATCAAATCAAGCTGCTGCATTTCTGCTCTCCATCGGGCAAATGGCGGGGGCCGCTTTTGCGGCCTCCCGGCTTTGCAAGGTTTCAGTGGGCGGTGGTCTCGGGCTGATAAGGGTCGAGTTGATCAGAACCCGAATAGTCGGAGTAATCGACAAACGCCTCGCGCAGATCGGCCAGCGAGTGATTGTCAAAATCATCGACGCGCTGATCCTCGTCCGGAATCTCGTCCTCGTTGGCCTCGTGAATTGCGTGCGTCAGATCCTCGGCAATCTCTTTGAAATCTGTGACGGCAATCGGACCCTCGCCGTTGCGGGGGTAATATCCATAGTGAATGTCGCCAGCCATGAACCCTTTGCCGGTCTCGTTGGCGATCTGGCGCGCGATCCGCACAATGTCACGGGGGTTAAACTCGTCATGAACCGCATCGGCCACAAAACAGGCGTCCTCGTCGGACCCGTCTCTATGCCAGCCGTAGATCGTCCAGAACTCGGCCCATCCAGCTTCACATTGAACGGTTGCCTGTTCGCTTTCGTCGTGACGTACCGGCGCAATGGTGAACCACTCATATTTTTCCAGCGTGTCACCTACCGGCAAATTGTTGAAACGCTCGTGGGCGACTGTGTTGATGATGTTTGCTTGCATGGTCTCTGCTCCGAGTCAGGGGGTATGCGCGGCCCGGATCGAGCCGCGCGCTGTTCTTCAGGCTGCGAGGCTTACGCCCTTCAGCTCGGCCATCTTTTCGGTGAGAGACCAGATTGCCCGGTTCAGAGCTTTGTTCTGGTCGATGCCCTTGACGCCACGGGTGCGCTGTCGGCGTGCGCGGCCATTGGCATCTTTGACACGACCATGCAGCCCGCCCTTGATGACGTTCTCCTGCAGAACATTGCCAACGGTCCACAGATCGGTCAGGCGGTCGGCATTGCGGCGGGTTCTCAACAGAGCGTCAGCCTGAACCGGCGCGGGCTTTCCATCTTCTTTGTGAGCCTCGGGAAAGCGCAGTTCATGCACCACTTCTGCGAACACTTTGCGCTCGGCGTCGTCCAGAGAGATACCTTTGAAGGTTTCAACCTGCTCGGCCACATGGGGCGCATCTTCCAGAACGGTGTAAGCACCTTCGATCACTTCGAGAATGGCATCACCGGAATGGCGCACCTTCACCTCGTTAAAGCTGTCACCGACCATCAAGCCATTCGCGCAGACGAACCGAAAGAACCCCGGCACCATCTGGTATGACGATGTTCCGTCATTCGCGTTGACCAGGATGATTTCAAAGGCTTCGCCTTCGGCATTGGTGATCGACCGGTGACGCAGGCGCAGCATGTGCTTGGTGAACTCGGCTTTGCCTTCAATGCGGGTGTTGGCCTGCTGAGCAAAGAATGGGTCAAACCCTTCTTTACGCAGTCCGGTCAGAACGTCGATTGTCGGCACCACAACAAAGCGGTCAGACCGGCTTTCGTGGGCTTCGGTTGCGAAGATCGAGGGCACGGCGGAGCGCAGTTGATCATCGGTCAAGGCTTCACCTGTGACCAGACCACCGCAGGACATTCCGCTCATATAACGATTGTAACCCATAGACTAATTCCTTTCTTTCGTGGCGATGCGGTTGCCGGTGTTTCCCAGCTTTCCGCCAATGGGCGCGACCTCACTGTTCTGTTAGCTGATAGATCGCGTATCTATCAGCTGGCAGAACAGGGTGGGCAAAGCCCAGCCTGTGGCCTGGGGCGGGACTGTCACGGGGTCGGAGTGGCAAAAAAATGGGAGGGAACCGCGCGCTTGCGCGTGGGAGGAACCGGTTTTTTTGACATGGAGACGACGCGCACCGCGCGGCGCTTGCCCCTTGACCGGCCCGACGCAGGATGCGGGCGGATCGGGATGATGGGACCGGCCTGCCGGTCACAGCAGACCCACTATTGGACAATGCCAGGGCCGGGGTGAGCGCGCTTTAGCGCGTCGATCCCCTGCCCTGTCCAATAATCAATGCGAGCCGCGCGCCTCGCGCGGATCTCCCAGACCTCTTGCAAAAGCGGGCGTTACCCTTTGGGCCGAAACAAGCATGTCCTGGCGACCATTTGGCCGCGGTTAAGCTGGCTCGGGACGAGACAGATTCACCGCTACCCGGGTCGAAGGGAGAAAGGACGTGATTGGTTCGGGTCGGAGGCCGGTGTGCCGGCGTCCGACTAGCACGCGGTCACGCGCCCATAGGCGCGGGATTTGCCCGGAAACATTTGTTAGCTTTGATCGCCCAACATATCAAAAAAAACACGCAATATTTTTCCCAAACAGGCGTTTGAGCTGAATCTCGATGATAAATAGAGGCTCATAGTTAAATCATAGGAGAAAAATTATGACCAAAACATTCACTGTAAAATACACCAGAGCAGATGAGACAAATGCTGAAGCCACCCGCCAGTTTGAAGACACTCCAAATCTGGGCGACGGGTTGGAATTTGATGGAGAAGGCTTTGAAGTTACGTTTGTAGCTGAAGGGCAAATCAGTGAGCCAAACAATATTGTGTGGGCTAAATCGACTGGTTTTTTTGTTGAGTAAACAGAACGACTTGCGTAGCGACACATTGCGTTCTTCGCTACGCATAACTTCGGTTGTGTGTAGCGCATCTAACTGTACAGGTAACGGCGGTGTGCAAGCCGCCACAGCTCGATCCAAGGTTGGGGGAAGGGATCAAGGCCACCTTGAGGGGGTCAAAGGAGCCTTAGCGCCGTGGCGGCTTCGTAGAGTGGTCAGTATTGTTGACTCGCGTATGAGTAGAGACGTGAGTGTCGCTAATCAACCTATTCTGCAAAGTGAAACATAGTTGTGATGACGCTGGGTCAACCAGCGTGAAACAACGGAGTGTACCGCCACCCCAAAATCGCCCAAAAAGGCGGTTTTGGGTCCGGCCTGAAGCCGGAGCAAAAGAAAGGGCGACTTGCGCCGCCCTGCCCTTCCCTCAGTTCTGATCGTCGTCGTCATTCCGTTTCGGGAAGGCCACCATTTCAACGCTGGGGAACATATCGTGTTTGACGGTGATCGACTTGATTTCGCCGCTCTCGTCATCGGTGGTTACAAAGAGAACCCCGCATTTGTTCCAGAAGTTCTTGCCATCTTTTTCACCGGCTTTGACGTTCAGTTTCAGAGTTTGAGTTGCCATTGTTTGATCCTCGCTTTTGAGTGTTTCGATGAACATGGAAGAAGCGGGCACAAAGAGGTTGTCAGCAGGTAATTTGTTCCGCGAGGAATGCGCTGAAGGCGCAGGGGAAATTACCTGTTGAAGCGGAGCGCCCGGAACGGGGGCTGCGCGGCTACCACGACTGCCCCGCTTATGTTCATCTTGAAAGAAACACGTGAGCGAGGATCTTCATTGGCAACGGGTTTGAGGCTGTCAGACCGAGTGAAAGGCAAGAACTTCTGGGGCGAATGCGTTCGGGACATATGACCAGTGTGCAACGCAGCGAAATCAAGTCGATCTGACACAAGCGCAATGCGCAGATCCGCGAGCTGGTGGCCTTCCCGAAATGGGATGACCTGCGGAACAAAAACTAAGGGCGCATTGGCGGCGCAAGTCGCCCTTTCCGGTCGGCGGAGGCGAAAGGTCGGATTTCTCAGCGCAAGGCTCAATCTCCGAGCATAACTGTTTGCCACGTTTGTATGACGCGGCCAGGGCGACGAACTGGAACGCGGCCAATATCTTCAGCTCGTGGGTTCCAGACCTCGACCTGCACGTATTCCCGGCCATCCTTATGACATGCAAACGGGGGGATATGGAGCGGCCAGTCGTGGCCTACGATCTCAACGAGATCTGAGGCAAGATAGGTCACTCGGCGGCGGCAAAGGTTGCACCGAAGGGTTAAGACCTGGTGCGACAGAGCCGCGTCCTTCATGGTGCGAAACGGCTTGCCGGGATGCGCGCGTATTGGTGGGTTCGAAGCAGGCATAATGAGAACAAATAAAGAACACGCGCAACCTTGTCCAAAGCGAACTGCGCGCATAGCCTGTCTGAATGTGTAACCTGTATTCGAACACGACCACGCAAGAAGCCATGCGGCAACTGTTCAACGTGCCTGCCGCGCGCGATGAGCTGGGCAATGCATCAGCGCAACCGGCAATCTTTCCAGATGGGCAATCGGTGATCGTAACTGCTGATGACTCTGGAGAAAGATCACTGCGCATCGCCCGGTGGGGCTGGAAGAAGGTCAAATTCAAAAACAAAAATTACGAGACGTGGCTGACAAATGTTCGGAATCTCGACGGCTGGCCTTGGGAGAATGTGATAAAGGACCAATCCCAACGATGCCTTGTCCCAGCGTCCTCGTTTTCGGAATACCACCCGACAGAGAAGATCCCCGGAGCGACAGGCAAGCCGATCAAGGCGGCGAGTTGGTTTCGGCTGACTGGCGAAACAGAACGACCCCCTTTTGCTTTCGCCGGAGTTATGCGCCGATGGGATTGGGAAAAAGACGGTCTGCGGAAGAAGGCCGATGCCGAGCTGCAGGCTTCAGGTGCGCAAGTTACGGCTATGGCGTTCCTAACCACAGAACCTAACAGCATAGTTGCACCGATTCATCCGAAGGCCATGCCCGTGCTGCTGCGAACTGAAGAAGAGTTTGAGATATGGCTGAAAGGATCTGCTGACGAGGCCAAGGCATTGCAACGACCTCTGCCAGATGACGCGCTTGAGTTGGCGTTCACGGGCCAAAAGTCTGACAACGGATAAGCCGCGTAGGTGGGATTGGCCGCTATTGCGGCCGTCAAAGCGAAGCGACCAGTCGCGCTGGCACATGGGGCGAATGCCCCAGGTGACAAGGGACACCAAAGGAACCTCAAAGCCAGGATAACGGCAAAAGAAAAGACCCGCCGAAGCGGGCCAAGGTCTCTCGCCACGAGAGGAAAACAAAAAAGCTCGTTGAGGTTAGCGGTTGCGCGCCCGATCGACAACGCCGTCATAGGTGATCGCGGTAATCCGATCTTCAGTGCGGCGGGTCATCTCGATCCCGTCACCCGTCATTGTTGTTTCAGCGTGTTCGGTCCATTTGAAGATACTGCCATCCGCTTCGACATGGGTTTCATCTTCGGCGGCACGGCGTTTGACAGAACCATCATGGTGAACCTCAATGATTGTGCCGTCTGCCATTCGGACGGTTACAGAATGGTCATCAACAGCAACCCCTTGCCACCAGATTTCAGCATCGCGGCGCACAACAATCCGATTGGGATGCAGCTTGATTTGCACATCTTGGGTATCTCCAGGGTCGGCGGCTTTGACCACAACAATGGCCTCTTGCTCGGCAGGGGCACCATGAATTGACGCGCTGCCGTTCTTCGGCGGCCAGAACTTCGGTTCATCGCGTTGGCGTTTGTTCTGGTCCTTATGAAACGCAATATACATCTGCGCGGACTTCCAGACGCGGCGGGCGGCTTTTTCAACCTTTGTTACGGCGGTTGTATTTGTCATGTCTAACAGTCCTCAAAATTCCGGTCTGCAACTCGGCTTACTGGCGATTCTCGCATCGTCTGGAACAGGGCGCAATGCGCCCTGCCCCAATTGTTTTAGAAGCACTCAGGAACCCAAGCGTCGATCCGGGCTTTCTGTTCGGGGCTGACGCGCAAAGCCTTTTGATGCTCTGGATCGTTGAACAGCTTGTGCATCGCTTCGTTCTTCTCGCCCTTTTTGGACTTGCTGAACGCGCGGTAGTCGTCGGTATCCATGTGCAAATCCAGAAGGTCTTTGTACAGTTCATCCAACTGTACACCCTTGAGCCGTTTGAAGCAGTTTTCAGCCGATGGCGTCCAAATAGACCGGATGTCTGCGCCAACATCTTCGGCAATCTCTGCCATAAAGTCGGGACGCTGGGTCGTGAACCGGCGCGCAAGAAACGCGGTGATTTCGCCGTTGCGGGACTTTTTGCCCAGATCGCGGAACGCCTTGAACGCTTCCACACTGCCCTTACCGGCCATTTCCTGAAACTGGTTATAGGCTTTTTCGGCTTCCTCGTCGTGCTCACCACCAATGCGCGGATCAAGATTGAACTGGTCGTCAATCTCGGGCTTGTTTGTCTCTGCACCGCCGTAGCCGAACCCGAAAATGCTTTCATAGTGACCGGATGCCGGGGTCGCATAGAAGGCAAACAGGCTCAGAACATATTCGGGCTTGTCCAGCATGGCCGTTTGAACAGCCGCCAACCGGATCGCCTTCATGTCGTCAATGAACTTTTGAGAGAAAGGTGATTTCTCTGGCTGTGTGCTGTTGTTGCCGGTGGCTTCGCTAGGGGCTTCGGTCAGAGGCTCCAGAAACTCCGCTTCGACAGCTTCGGCCTGTTGCTCTGGCAGTATGAGCCCGCGCAACGCTGATACCTGACCGCTGTTGTTCACAAAGACCATGATCCCGGCAAGAGCCTTTTGTTCGGGCAGATATGAGGGCTGTAGAACCTTTTCGAGTTCTGCCAGTTCGGCCTTGCCTTCGTCGTCCAGCGCCTCAGCTTCTTCAAGCTCGGCCAGTTCGTCATAGCGCTCTGCCTGTTCTTCGGATAGGACGCCATCAAACGGTTCTGTCTGCTCCGCGCCAAACTCGGACTTCATTTCGTGTGGCAACGGATAATGATCGTCCGTAACCTTCGCCCATGCCCATCCTTCGGACGTGCGCAACGCCTCGGCTTCGGCTTCCATTTTCTCGGCAAATAGCCCGTTCAGAATTTCGGGGTCGTTGAAATAGGTCTGTGATTGCTGTGCAAAAAGATCAGCGGTTACGGTGCCACCCTTTTCTTCATAGGCTTCCCGACCAACAAATTTCGCAATCCGGCTGGTGCCGCTGATGGCCTCGACTTTCAACATGCGTTTTACGTCATGTTCACTGTACCATCCGCCTTTTCTTAGCAGGTCCAGCACTTCGAGAATTTTAGCTTCGTCTTGGCTCACTGTCATAGCCTGAGCAAAGCCCATGCTGATTTCACCGGCTTTCACGGCATCCAAGACAGGATCAGGCAGATCGGCCAGCGCGAGGCGGCGGCGCACATGCGCCTCGGTCACGCCGAATGCGTTGCTGATCTTGCCAACAGAAAGGGATTTCGCGGCCATTTTCCCGTAGGCGCGAACCTCGTCAATCGGGTCCAGTTCTTCGCGGGCTGTGTTCTCGGCATTGGCCCATTGCTCGGCCACAAAGGGGTTATCGGTGATCTTGACCGGCACCTGCGCCAAATCGGGGCGTTCGGTCACAGCGATGTTGAGGGCGCGGAAACGGCGACCACCTGCGACGATGCCGACTTTACCGTCCTTATCGCGCAGACCGCTCAAGTTCTGGATTAGGCCGCATGTGACGAGGCTTTCTGCCAGCAGGGCAATGCCTTCGTCGGCTACTTCCTGACGCGGGTTGATTTCAGACAGGTACAGATCGGACAGTGCAACGGTTTCGATGATTTCCGGTGCGGTGAATGTTTCGAGTTTGCTCATTGGGCAAGTCCTTGTTTCGTGGCTAAGTTTTTGTTATTGGTGCCCTACCCCTTGCGGGGTAGAGCGAGGCCGCTTAGGCGGCAGCTTGAGTTTTCAAGAAGGCGAGGCCGATCTTGGCGGAGAGACCTCCCTTTTTGATCAGCGCATAGGCTTCACGCTTACGCTGTTCGATCATTTCAATGCTCATGGTGTTCACCTCCTTTCGTGCGCAAGTTGCGCATTGGCCGTTTCAGAACCGGACTATTCGTCCACGCTGAAAACGACCGTTTTGTCCTCGACCGTGTACGGCACGGCCTTGGACAAAAGCTGTTCGATGGCGGTGGCAGGGACAGATGGGAAGCTCTGGCACATGCTGTTCAGCAGGACCGGACGATCATCTGCGAAGTGATACCCGTTGATGGCCCATGCAATTAGGCCGGGCGTATGAACCAAATCCGATGATCCAAGACGATATTCAGTCATGACAACTCTTTCTTTCGTGGCGATGCGGTTGCCGATGTTTCCCGGCTATCCGCTAATGGGCGCGACCTTCTGATCTGTTAGCTGATAGATGGCCCGCATCTATCGGCTGGCAGAACAGGAGGGCGAAGCCCTGCCTGTGGCCTGGGGCGGGACTGTCACGGGGTCGGAGTGGCGAAAAAATGGGAGGGAACCGCGCGCTTGCGCGTGGGAGGAACCGGTTTTTTTGACATGGAGACGACGCGCTCCGCGCGGCGCTTGCCCCTTGACCGGCCCGACGCAGGATGCGGGCGGATCGGGATGATGGGACCGACCTGCCGGTCACAGCAGACCCACTATTGGACAATGCCAGGGCCGGGGTGAGCGCGCTTTAGCGCGTCGATCCCCTGCCCTGTCCAATAATCAATGCGAGCCGCGCGCCTCGCGCGGATCTCCCAGACCTCTTGCAAAAGCGGGCGTTACCCTTTGGGCCGAAACAAGCATGTCCTGGCGACCATTTGGCCGCGGTTAAGCTGGCTCGGGACGAGACAGATTCACCGCTACC
>NZ_JBSWUU010000006.1:0-47293 GCF_056159225.1 Ruegeria sp. AWH4_226
CAAGACGAGGAAACAATCAGCCCTGATCTTAAAGCCCGCGTGATCCAGCATATTGATGATCATCAACACATTGAACAGGGCAGCGGAACGCTCTCAGCGATGGCCGATATAGTCGATCACAAAGCCTATCAGGCGTCAGAAAACTACTCGCTGCCAACAGAGCGTTACGAGGTCTATATGCGGGACACTTTAGGTGACGACGTGACCGACAGTTGGGTGTCAAAGTCAGCTACAATAATGCAGTCCATCGACAAGATGGAAGCGTTAGCGCGCGAGGTAGAAAACCCTCATTTGCGCGTCTCAATGGATATTCGGATAGGTGAACTAAAAGGCGAGGTAGCCAATATGCGGCCTAACGATCCCGAGCTTACAAACTATATCATCGAGGATAACCGCTATTCGACAATGATGGGTATGGGCACCAAGCAAATGGACGCACTAGATTATCCGGAAGCCGGAAAATGGGCAGCTATCCGCAATGACCTCAATAATACGGCCGAAAGTTATGGCCTGGACGGTGAAAAGTTTATCGCTCGCTTCGGCGATCATCATAACATTAGCCTGGGAACAACACTAAGCTGGCGAGCCGAGGATATCGAGACAGCATCCGCTCACTTTAAAGCTCAAGGAATGACTGACAGTCACAGACATGCTGAGGATGTCGTCACTCAACTGCATCAACATGCTTCTTCTCGCATCATTGAAATATCTGAAGAACTCTCGCAGGTTCATGCCCGAGAAACGCACCCGCTTGTACAAGGGCGCGGTGACGACGACGGACACAGTTTGTAAGATCACAACCGGTCTGCTCGATAAGCGCGCCAACGCTCAGAGCAGAACCATCATTGAGTTATCCATCAACTCGCAAAGGAAAAACTATGGTTTCTCGTACAGAATATCTCTTGGATGAAGTCGAGCATTTCGCGCCTTACTCTCGCTTCGATCAATCCAAACCCCGCGAAGATCGTGTATCCGATCAGCTAGCCACCATCATGCAAGAATATAGGGCCATGGGCTATGACAACGCTGCAATCGGTAGCCGACTAACTGAAATAGAAGAACAGGCATATAGCCGCGTAGACGAACATTCAGCGCAAAAGCAACTGGTTGAACAACTACAGGCGCAGATAAGCACCGCAGAAAGGGCAGGGGAGACGGTAGATCCAAGCCAACTACAAGCGTTGGTTTCACAACATATGAGCGATGCCCAGCATTACGAGCTGCATCATCCTTACTATTCGTCCCTTGCAGACTTGTCGGGCGATAAAAACTTTCAGGATTCCGACGATTACCAGTCTCCGGTGGAACGCTATACGCAATACATGCAAGTAACTCTGGGTCCCGACACTTTCGAAACCTACGAACATCATACAAAGGAAGTCGTAAACTCAATCGAGACCATGGAACGGTTGGCACAAGAGGTAGATAATCCCCATTTGCGCGCCGCTATGGACGTCCAGATCGGAGAGCTAAAGGCGGATGTCGCCAAGCTACGCCCTCATGATAACGACCTGCAGGCGTACACTCTGGCCGACAATAGTTTCACTACACCTATAAATGCGGCCGAGCTGAATAACCTGGACCCGACAGAAGCGGAAAAATGGTTAGCAGTCCGCGACGACATTGTTGCAAGCGCCAATAGCATCGGACTCAACGGCGAACAGTTCTTAGCTCGATACAATAGTCATGACGCCATTTCGGCCGGCACAACCGCAACTTGGCGAGAAGCCGATGTTTCTACCGTAGCCGCACATTTAAACAGCCAAGGAATTCCCGACAGTTACAAACGCGCCGAAGCTGATGTCGGAGAGCTACACCAGGTTTCATCAAGGAAGATAGCCGCTGTGGTGCAAGACATCGTTCACACCCGAGAGCAAGCGACGCATGTCCACGAAAACGACGGTCACAGTCTCTAGTTACGAGGGATTATGAATGCAAATCGATCAGTGTAACCACGACAAGCAACCTTTCATCCGAAACACTTCAATGATCGGCCATAATAATCCTCCACCAGAGAAGACTATAAGGCCCGACCCTGAAACCGTTTTTGGGCTGCGAGCTGCATGGCTTCGCTTTGCTGAAAAAAGGGAAATAGTGCGTCTTGCGCGGTTACACGTGCGTATCAATCGCAAAGAACAAGCCTTGAAAGACTTGCGAGCCGAACGAACAACAATCATGAACCGGTGCATTCGAAGAATGCGCCGCGCCTCTGGCAAAAATTAAGTGTATTGTACTTGAAGTAGCGACCAAAAATGACATTCTCCAACAGAACACAACGGGAAAACTGCACCCTCTGTTGAGGCTAAGAGGAACCATTTCTCCAATCACCATAGCCCAAAATTGCGCCTTGGAGGCGAGTCATAACTCGCCTATATATTGTGCTTGCTGCAATATCGGAAGGAAGTGATTGTGTCCCGTTGGTCTGATGAATTTCACAAACACCCCATCCATCAACTACTGATTCAAGCTGTTGAACACTTAGAAGTTGACGTTGCGGCGACAAATGCCGCTTTTGAGGATGAAAGACGGCGACTCAAGAATGTAATAGGTAACTTGCGCGCCGTGGTGGCCGAGTTGGATCCTGAGTTTTATCCTCAGCAGTGGCTGGACCAGATTTACCAACATTTTAACGCAAAAGTGTTGAATCAGCTACAAGCATACTCCACCCAGAAAGATATTGGTCCATTACGCGCAGCGAATGACGCAGCAACACACTACACGCCACATATCTTCCACCTGGCGGCAATGTCCCGACCTCAGGAAGTACAACAAACAATCGATAATGCTCAAACGGCGTTCACATCATTTACAGCATCAATAGAATCGAACGCAAAAGAGATAAAAGAAAGACTCTCATCACTCGACACACAGTTATCTGAAGTCAATGAAAAGGCAGCAAATCTAGAACAAAAACTCACCGATCTAGATACATCTCTAAGCGAAAAGCTAACAGAGTGGCAACAAGACTTCACTGAAAACCAAACGACACGCGCCGAAGAGTATTCCGAGACACACATCAAACGCGAAGAAGAATTCTCAAAACATATAGCCGAACAACGTGAGAAATTTGATCGTCACCGAACTACGATCGTTGCGGAGCAACAGCAACTCTTCGATACCGAACTGGACGCTTTCAAGCTAGTAGCGAAGACTGCCAATGAAGACATGCGCGAAAAACAGGAAACCATTCGCAATCTGCATAATTTGGTGACCGACGAAACGGTCACGGGTGGATATCATAGGAGCGCACAACATGAGGCATCAGCTGCAAACTTCTGGCGGTTCGGATCTATCGGATGTCTCATAGCCACAGCAATATGGCTTGGTATCAAAACCAAGACCGGTTTTCCGCCTCTTGAGGATGGTGGCTTGAATTGGCCGGACATGATTACGGCGTCATCACTCACAGCCATCTTTCTCTACACGGCAGGATACATGTCTCGCCAGTCGAAGATGCACCGCCAAAATGCGACTTTGCTGCGTTCTTATGCGCTTGAAACACAAGCCTTAGACCCATTTATTTCCAGCTTGGAACCAAAAGAACAACAGACAATCAAAGCAGAGTTGGTGCGGCGCATGTTTGGACAGCAGAACGTGAACGGTAGTACAGAACCAACTCATCTGGATGACGGAACGGTCAAGACTTTAGTTGACAAGGTATCAGATAACGTCGTCGACGTAGTGCGTAAGCTCATGGACAAGAGCTAGGCACTCTGTCGACCGTTTTAACTGTCATTAAAAAAAGGTTCAAACAAAGCCAAACGGACGCCCTGATAAATTACAACTGGCAGCTCACGGACTATTCAAATGTGTACTAACACCAGCAACTGTATGCTGAACCTATAGGCGACGAACAGGTACGTTTACTTGAATCGAGATACCGAAATCCTAGGCTTCCTAATCATCCTTGGCGCATTTTGTTGGTTTGTTTACATGATTGCTAAGGTGATTTTGCAACAAAACGAACGCAAGGAAGCCATCAGATCAATGCGGAAAAACTTAAAAGAACGACCAATCGATTTTACCCTAGAAGTTATTCAAGGAATTGCTCTGATGTCACTCTTCGGAAGCATTATCCTCTCAACCTTCAATTTAGTTAACCTTGAGAACGAACTCCTCTGGATCGGCGGGGTAATGACGGCATGCTTCATCCTCGGATTTTTTACGCATGGAAAATAGCACGAAACAAGGAACAAAGATGAACACACTCTCATATTTAGTGATCGAGTACGCCCCGTCTTTATTAAACGACCACAAGCCTACGCCCGTTAGGATGGACGGTCACTACTCTGAGCGTGGAGATGCAGAATTAATTGCAAAGGGATGGGCTAAAAACTCAATTGCTCCCGGAACACGAATAGTGGTTGTAGAGATCGTTGCTGAAACGAAGATTCCCGACTACTGGAAAAGCTGACAGTAGCGAAGCTTAGCATAACTATCGTCGTCAGTTATACCGACTCAAGCGGCGGTATTTCGCCTTACAGGCGACGTCTTGGTCTTCCCTCGCAACAAATCTTCTGCTGATCGGATGTTATCTTTAGCAACCTGATCCTGATCACTAAAAGAACTCATGACATCCTTATCCTCGTCAGTGAGTTCTTCTCTTGGAACAGATACCGGCGTGGTTTCGGACAGTGATTTTGCTGTATCCTGCGCTTGCTCATAAGAAATATCACGGTGCGAACCCCTAATTTTAGGAGCTTCACCACCTAAAAATTGAGTAAAATACGGGTCATCGAAGTATCGAATTTTCTTCGCTATCACTGGCATCTTGCCTTCTCGGATCAGTACAACCTCATCTTCTGGCAACCGACCGACATGTTCCGGACGAAGTAGGCGAATACCTTCCTCTCGCTCCGAAATGCTGCCCATTTCCATTTTACCAAGTGCCCGCGACTTCGATCTACTCATTACAGTTTTGTCACCGATCGATCTGGACACGTGTTCTCGTACCTCTGAATCTTCCGAGGCTGCGAACATCTGTGTGCCGGCATTGGCCAGCATCGCCCGTACACCTTCATGTCCATAAATGTCCTGAAGGCGCGACAGTGTTTGCGAAATCACGATGATGCGCCCGCCGAAGGATCGCATGGTGTCATATGCTTCCACGACACGCTCAAGATGGCCTAACCGTTGAAACTCATCGAGCAGAATCAAAACCTTGAACGGCTCATCCTCGCCCGGTTCGTGGGTTTCGATAGTGTTGACCAGATCGAGGAAGAATAGGCGAATGAGCGTCCGGAACTCTTTTACCTTTTTTCCTGGCACAGAAAAATAGATCGAGGTGGGGCGCCGACGCAGATCTTCAAAATTTATGTCATTGCCCTGCGTGGCCCTTGCAACAGATGGGTTGCGCCAGAGCTGAAGACCGGAGTTGTTCATAACCGAAATCGTAGACCGCAAAATTTTGGATTCTTCGGCTGCAAGATTCAGAAACTCATCTGCTGCCCGGGCATAACCTACTTCTTCGGCCATCTTTTCGTATTCCCTCTGCTTGGTCGTTTTGACCAGGCGCAGAACCTCAGAAACATACGGTCGATTTCTCTTAATCGCCAACATCGCCATCGCGCAGAACATACCTTCGACACCGCCCAAAAAACTCTGTGCCGACGAGCTGGGCGTGTCGAACATTTGTGTCGCGACCTGAATTACTTCTTCCCATCGCCTGTCCAGGTCATTGGTACGGGCTGCACGGCGTAGCGGATTATAGCTATGACTTTTTTCCGGATTTTCCGGATCGAACACAAAGACCTCATCGCCCATTGCCGCCCGTCGTGCGCCAGTTGTCTGGAATATCTCACCTTTGATATCCAGAACCACACAGGAGCCATTGAATCGAAGGACGTTCGGGATCACAAAACCGCTGGTCTTGCCGGAGCCAGAAGGCGCAATGAACATCGCGTGCGGCTTTTGAACGTCCGGGCCGGGTTTATAATAAACAGCGTTTTTGTCTTTGGGCTGACCAAATTTCGCAAATACGATTTCACTATCCAGCCGATCTTTCAGTTTTAACACCGAGGCATATCCCTCTTTGACGAGCTGAGGGGCCTTAGCGAATGCGGCATCACCATACTTTGTGGAAGGACCACGCAGCGCAGCCGCTACGAAAGCAAAAGTCAAAACACCCACGACCAACACAGCAACCCCGCCCATGACCTGTTGAGTCAATGCGGGTTGAGCCAGGAACTTTTCTGGGATTGACCAAATATCCAGGCCGCGAAAGCCTCTGGTATTGATGTATTCCAATGACAGGCCGATTACCAAAACCGCGCAAGAAGACGTAGCTATGAAGGCCATAGACCCAGCTATCGCTACCTTCTTATTCTTAGGTAACTCCTGAAAATCAGCCATCTGTCAGCTCGCGCTTAAAAAAACACCGGATGCCGAACGCCACTCGTACAACTCCAACCATTTCCCACCCCTGCTGCCCAAAGTTAGCCAAGGCATCAGATGCGCTATCTCTTTCCGAAAGAAACGCATCCCTGTACTCAAATTTTTTCATATCGCTTCCTCTTTATGTAAGCTGTTCCGCAGTCATCAGCGGCGGGAAGATCACCCCGTTCACCTTCCGCTCGTCCCCAATTTTTTTCATGTGAACGATCATGTGAATAGTTGATCGGATATCATCGACCACTTCTGCTTTTTGCACGGTTGGAGATCCGCGACGGACCATCTTGCTCAATCGTCCAACAGCATCGATCGGCGAGTTCGCATGCATAGTGCATATCGAACCGTCATGCCCGGTGTTCACCAATTCCAAGAACATATTGGCATCGTCACCACGGATTTCTCCGCAAATAAGACGGTCCGGCCGCAACCGAAGCGCTGATTCAAGCAGCTTTGTTGGCGATCGAGGTCCGTTGTCCTCCGATCGATCAGCTAACAAATTGACAGCGTTCGGTTGCTCAATGTCCAATTCGGCTACTTCTTCGATGGTCACAATCCGTTCTCCATGATCGACATTCTTTAACATCGCATTCAGCACGGTAGTTTTGCCCGAAGACGTGCCGCCGGCTATAATCACGTTCCATTTATTGTTCATCGCGAAGTCGCACAATTTCTCGAAGCTGATGTCATCGAGGATAACCGCTCCTCTTATTTCCTCTAAAAAACTGTGATCGTTCGTCTCTGACAGCGCTCCTTTGCCTTCAGCAAAACTGAATGCATCCAGATCTACCGACTTAACGCGGAGCAAGCGGATTGCTACACACCCAACGCCAGTCGTCGCTGGTGGAATAACAACCTGTACCCTTGCTTTGCCCTGTTGGGTCGGCACATTAGCCGTCGCAATGGGTTTCTTTTCCCCGAAGGTCACGCCACTGAAACCAGCTACGCTTCGCCCGATATTCTCTACATCGTCTCTCGTCAGAGTAATATCGGTCTTTGTCATCTGAGTTTTACCCATTTCTTCTACCCAGACTGTTCCATCAGGATTTATAGAAATTTCGCTAAGATTTTCAGCAAGTAGCAGGTGCCTAATCTTGCCAGTATAATGTTCCAGGAGGGTCTTGCCGTTCTGCACGTTCATTCATCAGTCCTTGATATCGGATAAAAAAAAGCCGCCACCACACTTAGAAAAGCTGGCAGCGGCCGGAAAAGATGCTGTCGTGTTCGCCTTACACTCACGCATTAAAAACTATCGAAAACAACGTCCCGTTGCAGGATCGCACTGATACGACTGCCTTGATCAACAAAGATAGTTGGAGTGATACGAAGGTAATCTCCAAGAACAGCCGACGTTGAGTTCTGCAGGTTCGATCCTACCTGAGTAGCCAAATCTGTCTGCACCGAGTTGTTGCTATCGTTATCCGCAACCAATGCCACAGGGGCAATTCCGATCACAGACAGTAAGGCCGCGGTGCCAAAACGCTTACCAAAATGTGTGTTTACGATACCAGTTGCGCCAGTCCTGCCTTGACCATCTGTAGCCGCCGACCCGATTTGCGCAGATAAACCATCAGGAGTGATAACCCGGCTCCAAACAATCAAGATACGTGTTTGGGCCAAAGTCGTGTCAGCGCGATACTCACCGTACAACTTTGTTCCTCGTGGAAGCAAAAGACGCGACCCGTCCATTGAATAAACCCCACGCGTGATCGTAGCAATCACACTACCGGGCAATTCTGAACTCACTGCTCCGCCAAAAACCGCTGACAGCACCGTCCCTTGAACAAGCGTCCTGGATGGATCGTCAATTACTGAAGCCCCGACAATTGGCGGGAATTCTTCGACCAGATTGTTTTGCCACGTCGTGTTTGGGTTTTCTTGATACCCACGCTGTTCTTCAGGCAAACGTGTGTCATCAACCTGACCTTGAAACGATTGCGGCGCAGTAGGGAAAGGTTGGAAAATTACTGGTTGTGACGCGCCGTTAATAGGCTCGTAGGCTTGTCCCGATCCATCCTGCGCAAACGCTCCTGAGGTCAAAGAGACCAGCGCAACGGAAAGTATAGATTTCTTCATCCTCAGCTCCATTAGTTCCTGCCATATGGGTTTTCGTCGAACACAATACCGTCCGATTGATTTTGCCGCTGGCGCAGCCTCTTAAGTTCTTCGAGTCTTATACGTTCATCTTCGGTTAACCCTTGCGCCTGCAGATGGCTTACACTCGCAAGAGCACGAGCTTCCGCATCGGCAACAGCCTGCGCCAATTCGGTTTGAAACTTCCTTTCACGTTCATCAAATCTTACTTGAAGGCGTTCGTTGCTCAGTTTGAGCATCGCAATTTCACCGTCTTTTTCCGAAATAGAAACCTTTGCCTTCGTTACTTCATCCTGCAATTCGGATATCCGGCCGTTCTGAAGCTCGATGGTTTTCAAAGCATCCTTCAACCCCTCTGAATCGATCTGCACTGGCACCGTCGCCGGCGTAGCTACCGCAATCGTTTCGGGCAATTCCTCTGACTCAGGTTCATCAACTTCAGGTCCTCTGGCCGTCACCAGCCCGTACCGCTCACCACCGTCTCGTTGCAATGCATCTACTCGGACCCCTGAACGGGTGTTTTCGCTATCGTTGCCAAGGACGAACCACGCAAAACCAGCGAACACCGCACCCGCCATCGCAACCGTCAAAAGTTTCTTCCCGTCAAACTTTTTACGATTACGACTGACAGGGCTTTCGGCCGCGGCGCGCGCCTTTACCAAATCATCGCGGTTCATTTTACACCCGACCCGTTATTTCCAACGGTTTGGACCGAAACCGGCCGACCAGCAGCAGACGCTTGCTGAAATTCGTCGCCATCATTTCGAACACAGATCGACGTATCTTCGATGCGCAAAGTCCAAAGATCCGACAAACCTTGAACTTGGATTACACCGCGCTCCTTTACCGTCGTGTTTACCAACAGTTCACGCCCATCAGGCAGGACACGAAAGATGCCGGGTAGCTCAGCTTCCTGGGGAATTTGCATATAAGTATGAACGCCATCATCCCATACGGCAGTGGGGGCAAAGTCGGCCTTCCCCGACCGTGAGTAATTTTGGTTTACGAACCGGCCTGTTGGTTTGGGTTCACTCCTGGCAACCAAGCCACGACGCGATGAAGCTCCTCCACTATTATTGGAATAGAACGTGACCCGAAACGGTACCTTTCTACGTTCAGCGTCACTCTCGGCCGGTACCAAATAAAAGTTGTACGTCCCACGGTTTGTCAGAACGGTCAGGTTTGAGTCCGAGTTCAAGATTTCAGGCTTGAACGCAATTACGCGACCCTCCTGCAAGCGCGTGATTTGAAAACTTTCAGTATCGCCCGCACCGATGCTGCGCACGGTTTCGCCCTGCGGAAAATGAACATAGGTAATAAGTCTTTCACCAACCGGAATGCGATACACTTGGTTCTCAACATAGCGGAACTGCGTAATACGATGATCTGCATTTCTGCCATCAGGTTGAGGTGTAATTTCGGCCGCCAAAGGCGCAGATAAAGATAGAGTAACAGCGCCAGCGACAGCGAAAGTATTGAGAAAGTTGAGCATCAGAGGTTCCCTACTGCATCTACGCGATAATTGGTGACGATGAAGCCGAACGGATTTTCAAGTAGCTCATCCATCGACGTTACGATTTTTTCCTCAAACCCATAGGTAACAGTGACAACGTAGCGAGCTGAGGCAGTAGCTTGGTTAGGCGTGATCAGTGACTTCCGAATCTCAACCTGAACCGTCTCATCATTGACAGCCGAAACACCCAGGATATCGGTCAGAACCTTTGTTTTCGGGGTATAGATTTCGTCTGGATGGCTGTCATTCGAAGCGTCCCATAAATCACGATAGGACGTTTCTGCTAGGTCATCAGAACGACGCAGAACGGATTTCAGCCGTTCATTGTTATCCTGGACATCATAGGTTTCCCGATCGCGCACATAGTTCGCAACTTCCCGAAACGCCATCGCTTCCGACGGTTCAAGTTTTTCAACCTTTTCCGTCAGCAAAACCGGCAATTTGGTTTCAGGATCAATGGAGAACGGTACCGCCCGAATTTCCTTCAAAGGAAGGAACATTGCCCAGCCAATCATTGAGGCTACACCCATGGTCATTCCAACCATTCCAAAGACCTGCCATTTAAACGCATCGC
This sequence comes from Ruegeria sp. AWH4_226, assembly GCF_056159225.1. Taxonomy (NCBI): domain Bacteria; kingdom Pseudomonadati; phylum Pseudomonadota; class Alphaproteobacteria; order Rhodobacterales; family Roseobacteraceae; genus Ruegeria; species Ruegeria sp. AWH4_226. Next base: position 10,569 of record NZ_JBSWUU010000006.1, read on the forward strand.
GGCGGGCACCCAGAAAGAGTTCTTTTTCATGATCCGTTACATGTGACACTTGCTCTATCCCTCGCTTATGAAGATTTTTCTCGCGCAGTCCGAATACTCTGCCTGTAGCGATCAGCAGCGTAGCTTTGACGAGCAGCAGAATCCTGATTGCGCGCATTATGCGCTATATTTCGACGCGCTTGCATGGCTCGCGATGCGCTATCACGCAATCCGCTTCCATCGCGCGCTGCCGAAGCCATCGCAGCCGCCGTCTTACCGGCCGCTACAGTCCCACGGCCACCGTCAACAGTAGAACCCAATGCGTTTCTTGCGGCAGACACCGCGCCGGTCGCAACGGCCAAACCTGAAGAAGCAGCCACAATTGCACCCGACAAACCCCCCGCAACAGAGGGTATCTGCGTCAGCATAACGATCGAGATTATGCAAACCGCCAAGAACCGGCCACTGGCTGTCATATTATTTACGTTCTCAACGTTGGTCAGCTCGGCAGCAAACAACGATTGTATAAGTGAGACGATACCCGTCAGAACAACGATAACCATGATCAGACCCACGGTCGTTTTCGCCCAGGCCGCAAAAATGCTGGCAGTCGCAGAACTTAACAGCGTTGCAATAAAGACAGGCGCAAGGCCTAGAAGCACTGCAATTCCACCTTTCGCTATTAAGGCGAGCCCCGTGCCAAAAGCCACAATAATAGCGCCTACAACCCACAGAACCGCACCTGTGATACTCAATCCCCATGTGGCGTTTTCTATGGCTGTTTGTCCAAGTGTGAAGCACTGATCCGCAATGTCATCAAGAGCTTGCCAAACATTCGTAGTGCCAGTCAGCGCCCCGGCAAGGCTATCAGGCAGGCTTTGAATGCCGTTGTAAATCGGTTGGAAATACGACCAGCTAGACGCCATGCTAATGATAATTGTAATGCGGATCGCCCATCCGATATATCCGCCTAAGCCGATTTCTCTGATCTGAAGTACACCGTTAATCAGCATCGCGACAAACAGAAGACCAGCAATCGACCATAACGCTATCTGAAGATCAGACGATAAATTGCTGAATGCATCTTGCGAAAAACTACCAATAGCCGTCTCAATCGAACTTACAAAATCCTGGATCATGAACCACACGCCTCCAACAAGGCTGAACTCATGCTGTTCAATCTGTGTTTCTGCTCAACTTTGACATCAGACAAATGAGAAGACGGAAGGCTCCAAAAGACAGAACTATCAGCACCAACAGCTTCCATAGCATCACGCCGGCTCATCTTTTCTAGCGGACACTCGTCGTCAAATACTTCACCTGCCTTACGCAAAACGCATTGTTCTAAGGTGTATTCATGAGCAGCGATGATTTGTTCGTTGGTGATCGCAACGGACCAGTTATCCACCAGGTATTGCTTATCGCGTGACTGGCCCGCTTCGGCCATACGAGACTGATCATCTTCAACGAATTTCTTAGCCACGTTGTTGATCGCAGAATTGCCGAAACACACACGATACTCACCAAACGGCCACATAACATTAGGCGTTGGACGCAATTTTACTTGCGCAACTGAAGCATTGCCAAAACTACAAGCCAAGCTTAATGCCGCTAGGAAACCCGTCGACAACCTCATTGCGAGCCTCCTCTGACATAATTACTAAGTGTTGATTGATCAGCCGCATTCGAAGCAAGATCAGTGCCGGCTGCCAAAGCACTAGCAGAGTTAACGCGTAAATTCTCGATTTGTACCTGTAGAAGCTTCAGCAATACCGCAGTGTTAAAATCTATGGCTTCTTTCAGATTTTCTTGCTGTCCTGCTTCCGAGCGCAACTGTTCCGCATCTTCGGACAACTGACTTGCGACATCATATCCATTCTCGCCCAAGGCCGATGCGGTCAAACCAGCACTGCCTCTTTCCGAAAGGATACGACGCGCTGGTACATCAGAACTGCTAAACTCCGATAAGATACCGCCATTCAGGCCGAGATTTATCGAACGCCGTTCTATAGATCGAGAAGCACCAACCGGAAGGCCTGAAATACCATCTTCGGTAGCGTCCAAAGCATATTCCAGCGTTTCGGCCGCAGACGCCAGTCTAAGAAACTTGCGGCTACTGAAATCATCAAGATCAGTAAGACCACTAATGGCCTTGAACGAATTTTCCAGCAAAAGACGCTGCTGCTCCAATTTTTCATATTGGTTTAAGAGCTGTTCGTATTGCCGTACCATTTCCGCTACTTCCTTAGCGGAATTGGCTATATTCTGAGTAATTGCCGCCGAGTCCACTACCGGCACTCCCTGCGCCATGACCGAAACCGGCGAACAAAACAAAATTGCACCGGTCAGAAATGACCGAAAATTAATCAAAGCCAACATCAGACAAGCTCCAAATTTTCGGGTGGGGCCAACCGTTCGAAATCACAGGCACATTTACTGCGATAACCTGAATAGGTGCTGGTACAACCAGCCACTGTTGCTAAAACAATGAGCGTAAGAATAACGCGCGAACTCATTTCATTTCCTTCCAAAAGTTGGGATTTTGCCGCCAGTCTGGGTCAGAGAAAGATTTTCCGTCTGATCCACTCAGAACACGAAGAAGCGGGCCGAGAGTACCCACATCGACATCCAGCCAAACGCTTTCGTCGCCTTTTTTCATAAGCATCACGCGGTCGCCAAAATGCGCCCTTAGCGCGCCAAGCTCTGCCTCATTCAACCCTATTGAACGATAATCCGCTTCATTGCCGGATCGAGAAGGGAACAAGAGCTGCGTACTGGTATTTTCCAGGATCGACTTGCTTGCCGCTGATGACAGGATGTGATCCGGGATCTGCGTCATCATCATCATCATGACGTTCAGCTTCCGGTACGTCGTATAAGCATTCTTGAGAATTTCAGCGCCGTAAGGATTACCAGCGATCACCCACGCTTCATCGATAACAAAGATGGTTGGTGTTTTTGTCGCGCAGCGACGTTCAATTTGACGCATGACATAACTGATCCATGCCAAACGCACCAATTCGTCGCCAAGAACCTCCGATATATCGAAAACAAGGTGTCGATCGTCAGAGGCAAACGGATCTGTACCACCTTCGCCGAACATCCAGGATAACCGGCCGCCATCTGCCCACTCACTCGCTCGCTTGAAAAGGTTCTTACCATCATCGAAGGCCCTGAATCGTTCCACCAGCGAGCTGAAATTCTGCAATTGCGGAGGCAAGGTCGCATTCACCTGGCAAGCCTGCGTAATTTCGTCTTTCTGTTCAGCCGACAGTTTCTCATCATAGCTCATCAGAGCTGTGACCCAATTTGCAAGCCAGCTTTGACCGGCCTCATCCGTTTCCGTTTGAAACGGGTTCATGCCTGTAGGTTCGCCCACCCTAACGCGAGTGTACTGAGCTCCGAGCGCCCGCATCGGGGCTTCCATTGCCCGATCTTTGTCAAACGCAATGATACGCGCCCCTTGTGCAACCGCACATGTCGCCAACAACATCGCAATAACAGTCTTGCCTGAGCCGTTCGGACCTAAAACGATCGTATGGCCCGAGGGCAGGTTTTCAGCATCGCTACTGCTTTTCGGAAGGTGTAGCGAAACATCGTAGCTATCCCCTTGCGTCGTCGGGAATGTCGCCAATGGCCCCGGCCAAGGCAGTTTAACCGCGTCCAACCCCTTGGGACGCATATGGAATGCAACCATGTCCGCAAAGTTTTGATCTGTGATCAGTTCTTCACGCGGACGGAACGAGAAATTGCCGGGATGTTGAGCGAAATATACCGCCCGTGCCGACAACGCTTCACGCTTGACCGTACCGCCTGAAATCTGAACTTCACCAATAATGTGCTTCTCCGCAGTTTTCAGATCTTCTTCAGACCCAAAAACGCAGATCGATAGGTGATGCTTGCCCAAAGACATTGTGCCCGAAGCAATGCCATCGGCCAGAATGGACAAGTCTTCTTCAAGTGACTTTGCCTTATCGCCGGCCGAACGCATCTGGCCCGATTTTCGACGTTCCATTTCTTGAGCTTGAGACCGGCTGATAGGAAGGAACGATTGTGAAATCACGACATCGACCGGCAGGTCTAAACCGTCGAAGATGCCAGGGAAGGAAACAAGCGGATAATTCTTCAGCGAATAAACGCGGATCGCTCGCTCCTGGTCATCGCCAGACATGAGCTTGGCGGACTTGCCCTGAAACAGCACATCTTCTTGCGGCATGTTGAAAGCAATAGGCTCAGCGATGTTCGTATGAACGATCGGCTGATACCGACCGTTTAATAGCATTCCATAGTAACCGAGCCACCGGCCGTCGCTAAGCTTCAACCGCTGAACACGATTTTCGCCAAGAGTACCCGCAAGCGTCAAGAACACGCTGTCGAGCTGTTCAACCATTTCGCGCCGTTCTTCATCGATCGAACCAGACGAAAAACCAAAGATCTGTTTTGTTCGTTCATCCTGCCGTTTTTGAAGAATGGCACTGATAACGATTTTACGTTCCTTTAACTCCGCATCGAGCGCCGACGTTCGCATGGCTTCTGCCACTGCACCCGCGAAGCCGCTTGTATCTGAGACAACGTGACCAGTGTTTGCCGGAACAGTCAGACGATGAACGTAGAAAGCAACTTCATTGGGCGTAGCACGTAACACCCGCTCAAAACGTTCAGCCAAAAATTCGAACTCGTTTTCATCAAGCGTGTTCGCATTTATACCCGTGATTTCAGCAGCCCCAATAAGACCGCCATTTCTTGTAGAAATAGCCTCGTCATCGACAACGTAGCCATAGGGCAACATTTGGAAGAGGCTCATTTCTTCCTTGCGCCAGCTTGGTTCCACCAACGACCGGGCAAGAGTCCACAGGTCTTTTGCTGCAGGCTTAGGCACTATAAAAATCTCCCCCATGATGACGACGGTTTTTGGTACGTGGAGTTTTGGAGAGGGTTACAGATAAGACCCGGTAGAACGCCGGTTCCCATTCGTAAAAAAGACGAAGTCCCGTATAGAACACAAAACCTGAGATTATCGCTGCCGCCATACCGAGTACAAAGAACGACAACATGGTCAGACCAAGGATCACCAACAAATAGATCACAGGTAAGCCGCCCCATTCAGCGGAACGGCTTAGACCGCGAAATATTGTATTGCGACGCGGCATTCATCAGGCTCCGATAAAAGTATCAGACAAGCCAATAACAGCGCCGACAACGATAGCGATCACAGGACCTTTCAGAGACCCCCAACCAAAAACGTAAGCCAAGCAACCCCAGATAAATCCAACAGCGGCAAGGCTAACGCCGATGATTTTTGAATCCGCCAAAGTTTCGTTGATGAAGTCACCAATAGCATCTTGCAGCCAACCGGCGGAGGCGGGCGCTGCGGTGATGATGAACGCAGTGATCGCGAAAAACGCCATCTGCTGATAGAAGTGGGTTCTTTTCATAGGTCTTTGCTCACTTTGCTTAGAATAGTCCGCACGTAGTTGCGGGTTTCGGTGAAGGGGGGAATGCCGCCAAACTGGACGACGCGATGGGGACCGGCGTTGTAGGCGGCAAGCGCCAGTTTCCAGTCACCAAACTCACGGTACTGTGCTGCCAAATAACGAGCGCCACCGTCGAGATTTTCTGCAGGGTTCTTTGGGTTGACGCCCAGCTCTTTCGCCGTTCCCGGCATGAGCTGTGCAAAACCGTAGGCACCTTTGGGTGACAGAGCATCAGCCCGATACCGGCTTTCTTGCCAGACCAGCGCCAAGAACAACTCGGCCGGAATGTCATGGCGTTCCGCCGCTGCTTGGATTTCTTTGACGATGCGTTCCTGCGACCAGCCGCCCGAGGATCTGCGAGGCCGCGGTGCTTTACCTGCAATCTCGATCTTTTCTTGAGGCTTGGCCTTCGGAGATTCTGGTATTTCGTCGAGCGTGTACTCACGTATCCGGATTGGGCGAACGATACCGTTGACGATTTCTGCTCGCGCACCGTTCAGGAATACGCTGCCATCCGGCTCGTATTCGATGACCTGGGCGCTTGCATCAGTCGCCACAATTGCCGTGTACACGAGAAAAAGGGGCCGAACTACTGCGATCATTCGGAAATCCCCCTTCCATGTTTCTGCACAGAATTGGAGGGGCTTTCATTGTCACCCATCGCGGCAACATACTCATCCGCCCATGACGGTGGACTGTTGACAGCATCAAGCAACCAGCCAGCGAGACTGGCGTATTCTTCACCACCCAGGACGGATGTTTTACGAGAGATTGACCGAGATAGAAAAGTTGCTGCTACGCCGTGTTGCAGTAGTAATGAAATCAGAACACATAAATCATGCAGATGGTATTCCAGGTCACTGCCATACCTAAAACCACCACTGTAAAACACTTCATAAGGCTTGATAGGGGAGGACGGGTCATACCCAACCGTAATAAAAGCAGTATGACCTTGCGGAGTAACGACGCGGCGTGTCTCAGCTAACCGCCGATCTGGAAGGGTTTTGCGCGCGGGATTATTCATGCGGAAGCCCCTAACGCATCAAGCTCCGCCAGACGGATTTCCGCCCCCAAATCAACGTCGAAACGAAGATCGTTCACCACGTCAAAAGGCACCGAAATATCTAGCCAGACACCCTCACTCACCAAGTGAACATGATAGGTTTTATTGGGGTAAACGAACCAAATGCCATCGTGGCGGTTCAGCACGAAACGCACTGTTTCTGCATCTATCTCATCGTGCAATTCACAACCGAACTTAAGCGCGGCATAGAAATACAGGTATTCTAAATGGTCATTGCTTTTCGAAAGAGCCAACGCTTTGTCAGGAGACGCAAAGCGAAACAACACACTTGGACATACATCTTTATTAACCTCGACGTATGACCTTAAAGACTTGAAAAGCCTTTTCGAAGCATCAAACCCAAACTCGCTGAGTATATGAAATACCTCAAGCGCAATGCCGAAGGCGGTGCTACGCGCCTCGCTTTCCAACCAAAATTCACGAGCCTCTGACTTGATACTTGTGCGCTCACCAGACAGATGACGAACAACAGTCAGAATGTCCTTTCGCGCTAGATCAAAGCTCTGCGCACCAGGAACCCATCTTCGGTCAATTCTGTTTTCAATGGAGTCGAAAACGGCCGCAATCATCTTTCCATCTTTCATGGCAAGTAGGTCAGTGGTTTTTACATAATTACTATTACGAGAGATTTTGGCCGGACGCCCAATCGGGAGAAAATCAGACGTCCGGCCGCTGCTATGAACCCGTCACCGGCTCCATAAGAGACCCATGCTCAGACCAAACTTTTCAGCCCTAAAGCCATACCCAAGCGTTCCGAAGACCTGCCAGTTCGTGTCTTCCAATCGAGCTGTACCGCCCATTGAGAACGCCGATGAACCAGAGTAGTAGCCGAAACCCATAGTAACCGCCTGAACGGTACCTTCAGACAAAGTTGGAACTTGAGCAGCCAAAGCGATAGCCACGCCATCATTTGCAATAACCGAATTGCGATCAATTTGTCGCTGGAGGTCGTTAACGCGACGATCTGTATAGGCTTTCGCTTGGTTCAAGGTACCCGCATTGTTGCTGCCAATAAATTGGCGAACCTCACCGTTCAGATCTTCCAACAGTATCGAGTCATTCTCAACGGTATGACTATTGACAGAACCTTCCGCCAAATCTTCGTTTTCGATCGTACCGTCAGCGATATCTTCAGAAGTTACACTATTGTCGATAATCTGATCTGAGCCAACAGAGTCGTCGGCCAGATCTGCTTGTGTCACCGAACGGTCTACAATTTGGTTTGACCCTACAGAATTGTCAGCCAGATCAGCCCTATTAACCGACCGATCAATTATCTGGCTTGATCCAACAGCATTGTCAGCCAACTTATTCTGGGTCACCGAACGATCAATGATCTGGCTGGAACCAACCGAACCAGCCGATAAATCGCTTTGGGTGATCGACCCATCCCGAATATCATTCCCTGAAACAGAATTATCGGCGATATCCGTCCCGGTGACTGATCCATTTTGAATGTCGTCACCGGTCACGCTGTCATCAGCTATGTCGGTGCCGGTCACGCTACCATCTTGGATATCGTCACCAGTAACACTGCCATTTGCGATGTCAGTCCCCGTCACGCTGTCATCAGCGATGTCAGTACCAGTCACGCTGCCGTCCTGGATATCGTCGCCAGTCACGCTGTCATCAGCGATGTCGGTGCCGGTTACGCTGCCGTCTTGGATATCGTCACCAGTCACACTGTCATCAGCGATGTCGGAGCCGGTCACGCTGCCGTCTTGGATATCGTCACCGGTCACGCTGTCATTTGCGATGTCCGTTCCGGTCAAGCTGCCGTCTTGGATGTCATCACTCGTCACGCTGTCATCAGCGATGTCGGTCCCGGTCACGCTGCCGTCTTGGATATCGTCACCAGTAACACTGCCATTTGCGATGTCGGTGCCGGTCACGCTGTCGTCTTGGATATCGTCACCCGTTACGCTGTCATCAGCGATGTCGGTGCCGGTTACGCTTCCGTCTTGGATATCATCACCAGTTACGCTGTCATCAGCGATGTCGGTCCCGGTCACGCTTCCGTCTTGGATATCGTCACCGGTCACGCTGTCATCAGCGATGTCGGTGCCGGTCACACTACCGTCTTGGATATCGTCACCGGTCACACTGCCATTTGCGATGTCAGTCCCGGTCACGCTGCCATCTTGGATGTCGTCACCAGTGACACTGTCATCAGCGATGTCGGTCCCGGTCACGCTGCCGTCTTGGATATCGTCACCAGTAACACTGCCATTTGCGATGTCGGTGCCGGTCACACTGTCGTCTTGGATATCGTCACCCGTTACGCTGTCATCAGCGATGTCGGTGCCGGTTACGCTTCCGTCTTGGATATCATCACCAGTTACGCTGTCATCAGCGATGTCGGTCCCGGTCACGCTGCCGTCTTGGATATCGTCACCAGTAACACTGCCATTTGCGATGTCAGTGCCGGTCACGCTGCCATCTTGGATGTCATCACCAGTGACACTATCATCAGCGATGTCGGTCCCGGTAACACTACCATTAGCAATGTCAGTTCCTGTCACGCTGCCATTTTGGATATCGTCGCCAGTAACACTCCCGTTTGCGATGTCGCTTCCGGTCACGCTATCGTCCTGAATATCGTCACCAGTTACACTGTTGTCGATAATCTCAGATGAACCAACGCTGTCCGGACCAGGAGCACCACCCCCGCCAGCCTGAACTTGATCGTCAATAGCTTCATCAATCCATTCTTCTCTAGTACACGGAGCTGTTGTTTCATCGTCTTCACCTTCGTTGAAGGTACAGTTTCGAATTGCGCCGCCCCCAGTAAAGTTGTCATTGCCAACAACAATCGGTCTCAAACTAGGAGCAACTGCCAATGCAGGCAGAGGACTTAATGTCACATTGAGCGTTGCAGCCAATAACAAGAATTTCGCAACGCTGAAAAATTTGCCAAACCCTGCACCGTCCTTGCGGCGCTGGTTGACTCCCCCCATGCAGACATGATTCTTGAGGGCAGCATTGAATGGTGCTGTTTTTACCATAGTACAGTGTTCCATTGATGTGTGAGGAATGCCTCAGATGGATTAAGAGGCGTTTCAGGTCCTGTCGGTTGTTGGCGCAACCGACAGGACCGCTTAATGCTCGATAGATTTCCTCCTGACTGCCCTACTCACTTTTTCACCATTTCACTTTCCGTACACCAAGGCATACGTTTGCCGCCCGAGTATTCCCGAGCTAATCCCTCGTTAATCATAAGATCCTTGATTTTCAGAGCGCCCACACGACCTTCCGCAAGAAAGCGACCGTATCTGTCCAAGTTCGGTTGAACGATCAGTTCCACTTCTCCAGAGATATCAATGATTGCTCTCAGCTTCCGACTGGCTTCAACGCCCAGTTCTTTTTCGGCTGCACATTTTGCTCGATAAGTTTCAGGCGTATCAAACCCAACAAGCCTGTAACGATCGCCGCCATGATCAATCGTATCGCCATCAACAACTCTTATTACCGACGCGTCCAACCAAACAGTCCGCGTATTATCGGAAACATACCCATCGAACCAACCCACAAAACATAACACGACAATAAGTATCAGGAGAGAGTGCATGCGCCCTGCCCTCCTAGCCGAACCGACAGTACGCTTAACAAACCCACAGACGACAGACTTCCCCTACCCTGCTGATCACAGTCCAGGAGTAACGACGAAAACGTTTTTAATGGAGGGGACTCAACCGACCTAATGGCAGGTTCACGAGATACACGGCGGCTATTTTCCGACGCTATCAAAAACGGTGTCAGGGTTAATCTTACAAACACCGATTTCGCCCTCGACCAAAGGAATGGCAACAACCGTAGCACCTAAAGAAGCGGCTAAACTGACTGCACCCATCACGGTTTTCACGACCCGATGTTCTATATTTCGTTGAACAACAAGAACTTGTCTTATCTCGTCTTGCCCATCCATCGATTTTACGAAAAATTTCCATTCCCCGCTGATGGTATTCCGAGAATGTACGACGGATGCCGTGCAGACTATTTCCAGAATACCGCCGTCTTGCAGCTTCTCCCGAAACCCGTTTTCCAAAAGCACCGGTGTTAGTTCTCTCATAGGTTGCGGACTCCCGTTGAACACAGGAGTCTCTACTAGGGCATCGCGCTAATATGAAGTATATAGCTGTCATCACAGGGTCGTAGCTATCATGATGAATGCTGTAAATCAAATCATTTGCATTGATGTAATGTATATATTTCGCATCAATTAAATGTCATCATATTGCGTATTTTGAATTACCCCACTTCGTTAAACAGCAAGCTTGTCAAGTCACAAATTTATTAACCTAACCAAAGTATAGGTTTGACAAATCAATACTTTACCCACCGGAATTTTCGCCCGTACACCTCTCGTTAACCAAGCTGCAACCGTCGTCAGCAACGACAAGAGAAGGTGGTGAAAGTGGAATCTGGAATCGAAGTTAAAGTAATACCTTTCAACTGCACTGCAGACGATGAAGTGTATCGCCACCAATTTCATCGAATGCGCAGTTCGGTCTTCTGTGAGCACATGGGCTGGGATTTAGACAGCATCATGGGGACGGAATATGACGAATATGATTGCCATTTAACAAAATACGTTCTGGCGATCGACAAGAAGACCAAAAAGGTTCTTGGTGGCGCACGTCTCCTCAGAACGGACCGAGAAGAGTATATTAACGCGTTAAGCCCCGACCCGCATTCCTACATGATCCGTGACGCTTATCTAGAGCGTATCGAAGGTATTCCGTCAAACCTATGCTTCCTACCGCCACCGGTATCGGCCGACACCTGGGAACTGACACGTATAGTTTCGAACGGAAAAATTCGAATTGCACCGCATGTTCTAATCAAGGCCAACGAATACCTTTTATCTGTTGGCGCCAAGCGTTGCTTGTTTCTCGGCGCACCAAGTTTCATGAGAATGGCAAAAATGATGGGTTACTCCCCAAAACCGCTCGGTAATCTGGTCTCAGATCAGCATTCGACCTTCTTGGCGTTTTCGACAGAAGTCTGTCAAACGCCGAAGATTCCGGAAAATATCAAATCCAACGTGACAACCAACAAGACTAGTGGCGACCCGGTAGCCGAACTGTTCAACGACCAAAGCGATCGAGTTGGAATAGTCTACAAATGGAACACAGGCGAAGAACAGGTTCATTGGACCATCCCTTGGAAACGCCACGAACCTGATGCAACCACGTTTCTGCGTGTAAACTTGCCCTAACTGACACCAAGGACAATGCATTGAGATAGAAAATATGCAAACGTGTCAGTATAACCGCGTTGACCGATTGCAACGTTCATGACATCTTCAACCATGTCGTGCTTTCAAGTCACGGAGAACAGTTATGGCCAAAAAGTCGAAATCTATCAAGCTAGCACTACTGGTTATGTCCTCGACAATCGGCGTTCCAACAGCTTCGCAAGCATATCCAATAGATTGCGCAATATTTCTTTGTCTTGCCGGAGGTTGGCCAAGCTCTGCCGATTGTAACGCAGCCAGAGACGAGTTTAACCGACGAATAACACCTCACCCGGTCGAGCCTCCACTACAAATGTGGCGCTGCCCTTTGGATGCTTCTACTGGAACGTCAGAACAAACGTATATGCAGCGGTTAGATGCGATCAAACGCACAAGCCTTAAACCTTATCCAGAGTTGCCAAAGTCCATCGATGAATTACAGACAACAACAGTTAACTATACGGATAAATCCTGGAATACGTTGGCGCCCATCCCCGCAGCAGTAGACCTGTCTACAGCTGACTACGATGTAATCAGATCGATACGCGTCATACACATCAAGCACTATAGCAACAGAGTTCGAGAGAAAGACGGAAGATGCGAGGTCCAACTAGATCTATCCGTAGGCACTTATGACGAGAACGCCAATTTTCATTGGTCCAATCGTATCCCTTCTCAACTGCCGAATTGGCTTCCACTACGGAAGCAGTGTCCAAGCAGTTTCAGAGGCGTTGGCGTCGAGTGGTCAGACACATTTGATCGATATGGCTTTGAATTAGTCCAATATTGACCGCCACAACTTGTAGCTAACGATCATGACCAGCCCTACCAAGTCTAGTGACGTAACCATGATACTGATAGGGTCAGCCACATACGACAAAGAGAATCGGAAGGAGTTACCAAGACCCTTAAAATAAGAACCCCCGCAAGGCGGGGCCTCTACGGGGGGGATCTCTATGAATACGGTTTGGTCACCTAATTCATAGCGCACCTCCCACAAGACAGGCAAGAAAAAAACGCATTTGTGCGAACAGAAAAGTTTTGCCAGCTTTTGGGGCCCGTTTCGCCTTGCTTCACGACGAGGAAGTAGAGCATGAAAACGAAAAAACAGGCGAAGTGCGCCCTCAACAATGACGCGCAAAATAACAACACAACTCAGCGTGTGAGGTCTCAGGCATGAGTTTCCGTCACGTTGCAACGGCTCAGGCGCAGCCCACAACGCGCTATCACAATGGATTGCCCCAAGCCTGGAACCGTGACCGGTTTCGTCAACTGTGCGTTGTATACGCACAGATCATGGGGCTGTCTGCTCAGTGCATTCGAACACTTGAAATCATCATCGACCTGATTTCTCCGACTGCCTTTCGGGACGTTTCACAAGAACCGTTCTGCTATGCCAAACAGGAAACGCTCATAGCCATGCGCGGCCTGACAGACAAAACCATCTACAACCACGAGCGCGAGCTGGAACGCATCGGCCTGTTGGCTCGCAGGCTTGGCGCGAATGGTGCCAGATGCAAGCGCAAGGGCCTTGGCCTCTACCTGACCCCTGCCCTGAACCTCATTCCTGATATGCTGGATGTCGAGGAACAGGATCGGGCAGAGAAGAAGCAACACGACGAGCTGCGTGGAGACCGCTCACGGCTGTATCGCTACGTCAAAGTCACTCTGACCGCTCTGACGGCGCTCCCCTGCCCTCCTGAAGCTTCTGACGAGCTTATGGATGAGTTTCGGTCATGGCCGCGCGCTGACAAGCTGAAGTACATGACGCTGGAACGCCTCGCTGCGCATGTCCAGGCAGCACATGATCTGTGGAAAAGAGCAGAATCCTTTGTGAAGAAACCCACTAATATTTCGGGTGAACCCGAAGCTGGTTTCGGGTGCCATATACAAGACCAAATAGAAGATAATATTTTGTCCTGTAACGCCGATGGCGAGATAACAAGGCCCTCGGCTAACGCCTCGGAACCAAATTGTTCAGGCTCCGGGCCTGACGGCCCTCCGCGTTGCTTAGAAAGCAAGTATGAAACGGATTCCGAAGCGCACAATCCCGAAAAGCTGCCCAAGATCAGCAATAGGCTGTTTTATGAGCTTGCTTCACCAGAATTGCGAATGCACATCGACATCGCTGGTGGCGGGACGGAAAATCCAACTCCTACGTGGTACGACATCGAGACAGGCACATGGACCCGATTGTCTGAAGTAGGAACCAATTTATCAGCATGGCAGGAGGCATTACAGCAGCTTCAACCAATAGGCGCGATGGTCGCCGGCCTGATAGCAGATGCAAGGTTGTCAGATCCAAAGCAACCCCCTGTTGTAAGCCCCGGAGGTTATTTTCGTGGCATGGTAAAAGCAGACCAGAAAGGCGACCTGAACCTAATTTCCAGCTTCATGGGACTCTTGGCACGCCGCGCAAAAGAGGATGAGCACATGTTGAGGTCCGACAAATGAAACGTAACGCCGTTTTGAGCGATCCTTGAGTTTCGCGCATCGGCACTCGCTCAAGTATTTGTAAACGCGAAACAAAGGTGCACACAAAAAGCGGAAGTACCCTACCCTATCGGATGAACCACGCTGGACAAGCCAAGAGCTGACTCTTCCCAACGAACTATCAAAAATGTAGTTCTGCTTTGGTTTTGCGGAGTATCAATGCTTGTACGATCCTAGCGAAGTAAACGGCCCGATAGTAACCGTGGCTCAGCCCACGAATATTGGTAACTACGTGGAAGATCGAAAATGGTTATGCAGCCTAGCCAACTCTGGCTTCACCCTTATCATCAATTACACACCGCTGGGATTCAAATACTACGACAGTACCTACGACAGAGACTGGCAACGTGAGTATATGGAAAATAACTATGTATCCAAAGATCCAATCGTTTTGTCTGCACTATCCTCTATTTCGTTGACCAAACGATGGTCAGAGATACGTGTCCCTGATCCATGGAAGATTTTTCGAGCGAGCGCAAAATACGGCTTGATATATGGTGCATCCTTCAGCCGAACACGTAAGTTTAGAAAGTCCCTTCTAACAACTTCCCGGTGGGACCGTGAATTTACCGACCGAGAGATAAACGAAATTTCTCTATGGTTTGACGCTTTTGTCGACTTGGCGGCCGAGATAGTCGAGCTGACCGACAAAGAAGTGTTGGTAGTACGTAGGTTAACTCTGGGCAAGAGCGTTAAAGAAATTGCGGATGAGCTGAACATTACAACGGCGGCCGTCAAAGCAAGATTAAAGTCGGCACGTAAACGTGTCGGTGCCAGGAGCAACAGTAGCCTGATCGACAAAGCCACTCGTGCAAGTTTGCTGTAAGCTAGGGTCAGGATGCATTGATTTTCAAAGCGCTGCATCCTGACCCTACGTTCACTCGCACCAGGGCAATAAATAAATCTCTCCTGTCTATGGTTAGGAGTGACCGGAAATTTACAGACGATGAAATGGCGACCCTTTCGACCTGGTTCGACAGTTTTCTCACCGAGGTCGACGGCGGGCAAAATCTTACTGAGAAAGAAATAGAAGTTATTAAGCTACTGGCCCGTGATATGAACATCGAAGAAATCTCCAATGCCCTTGGCGTTACTCAGTTGGCTATAAAAACTAGGCTTCGACAATCGCGCGTTAGGACCGGATGCAAGAGCAACTACAGCCTGATCGCTAAAGCAAGCCAAGCGAAGATACTCTAAGGCGACCCGCGTTTTTCAAACCATTTGCGGCAGAAGCCCTCAAAAGCCTTGTCTGCGTCTCGAGGAGCGTCTAAACCGCCGTCGCTCATCCATTCCCGCCAGCTTTGCTCAAGAGAATAGATATCCCAGCCTGGGGCAGCTGCACGAGCCATATCGTATCCTCTTGACGACACGGTGATATTCTGGCTTTCCAAGACCCCCTGCCCTGCCGAGTGCATTGTGCCCCGATTTTCAAAGCGAACGATGTCACTCTCCGGCGCAAAACTTAGCGTGTAATCTGGCAGATGGTCATGATCGACCAGGAATCTGATGGAACGCCGAAACTCCTTTACCGATGACTTTGACCCGGATTTCTTGTGCAGTTTTTCAAGGCTTATTGACCAGCTTGACTGTCGGCCGCAGTGTTTCCGCGCAATCTCATAGACGCGTCGTTCAATAGGTTTTCTCAGCCGAAAATAATCCCGATGCAGAGTGAGGACTTCCTGAGCGCGGATAGCATTAAACACCCAATCGGAAATTTGCACTTCACACCAAAGCAAGCGACCGTCTTTTCCGTGCTTACGGCGAACTGAGGCGGCATCTATTAGCCCAAAAGTATCGAACTGTTCTTCGTCGCCTGTCTTGATATTGGTGCTGATCCTGGTGCCGGCCAACCGATCCAACGCCTCTACTATAGCTTTGTAATCCTTCCCAGCCGTCCCCCTGTTCGTGAAGATGAGCAAATCCCGAGTGTTCAAGCGAACGCGGCGGGATACCTTTTCCCCAGCTTGGTATTTGTGCATGATCTGACTGATACAGTAGATCAGGATATCCTTGTCATAGATACTCGCCAAACCTTTGACGCTGGGCGTGATCTCAAGCCAGTTACCATTGTGGTCATACCGCTTGACGGCAAGATCTGGTTTTTTGGAAAGCGTGAAAACAGGATGCTCCATGTGTGGCATCACGTCCTTCAGAACCGCATCGGCAACGTCACAGATAAATAGGTCATCCTGTGGACGCCTTTCTGGAAGAAGATGATCTTCTGGATTCGGGGTTTCACACACCATATCGGTGATATTCGGGGTTTTACACACCCTGTCAAGAGATTCGGGGTTTCACACACCGCATTTCGGGGTTTTACACACCATTAAAGTCTCTTCGGGGTTTTACACACCATTAAAGTCTCTTCGGGGTTTCACACACCCGTCGACTCAGCCCTGACCTTCAAAAGACAGTAAACATCGTCGTTAGATCCTTCGCAGACTCGATAAGATGACCGGTTATGAAAAAATCTCCGTTATAAGCGACATTTAGAGTTCTTTTTTAAGAGATGAGGAGAACACCCCCACGTTTACCAGACTGATAAAGATTCGGGGTTTCACCCACCAGGTTTCGGGGTTTCACACACCGGTATTCGGGGTTTTACCCACCACCGTATTAAATTTTCGGTTTAAGATCATGCCGTTAGAAACGATTTTCCACAGCTTAACACCTATATAACACGAATCTAACACACGCTTGCGGTCTCCCTACCCTGACAAATTGAGACCCTTTGGGTGTGGCACAGAGGCTTAGAAACGGACTTAAGTGGGTCCGACTAGATAACAGGTAAGTGGTAAGTGTTATTAGATATTTGTTAACTACTGTACGTTGAGAACTAGTATAAAACTGTAAACATTATATAAAACAAAAGAGCGGGTTGGTCGCGAGTGTTAACACATAACTGATACTAGATAACACGTAACAATAAACTGTTATGTGTTACCTGTTATTACGTGCGACGAAGGCCACGGGCCGAGATGATTCAGGTCCAATTCACTTAGCGCTGTATCTAAAGTCTCGGAGTGTTCCGGAAAGCCAACCCGATATCTAATAACTGTTATCTGTTATTTATGCCTTGCGTATTGACTGTTATCTGTTATTTGTTGGGAGTTATCGGTTATCTACTATGGGTTACCTATGACCCACTATAGTCTAACAAAACATATAATGAGGCAGTCATGACGCAGATTATTACGGTAGTTCAGGAGAAAGGTGGCGCAGGAAAAACAACCCTACTTATATCCCTTGCATCACTGATGGTCGCGGATGGAGCAAAAATTGCCGTCATCGATACTGATCCAAAAGACGATCTATACGATTGGGCCGCCATGGGCGTGACAGACGTGGATTACTTGTTCGTTAAACACGATGAGCAACTGATGCCGGCAATCAAAAAGCTAAAAAACTCTAACGACAAGTATGACGCAATCCTTATCGATACTGCAGGCTTCAAGAGCGCAATGGCTGTGTATGCTATAAACGCAGCAGGATTGGTACTTATCCCATCAAAGGCGAACAAAGGCGACGCAAAAGGCGCGATCAAAACATACTCGCACGTCCAAAGCGTCGCCGAGAACATGAACAAAGACATCAAAAGCTTTGTGGTCATGATGGATATCGACACGACAACGAACATCACTCAAGTGGTTCTCGACGCGATCGATGAGCAGGGAATACCAAGACTTAACGCGGTCTGTGCACATCGCACAGGGTTCAAAGAAATGACGACGACGGGTAGGGGGCCAGAAAGGTCTGCAAAGGAAGCAGCGAAGCTTATTCTGGCTGAGCTACAGATTCGAAAAGCTCTAAATTTCTATGGAGGTGAAGATGGCGAAGTTGCAGCTTGACCTAAGCGAAGCCGTCAAAGAAGAAAAAGGCACTCATGTGCCGACGACGGTGGAAGAGATCTCAGAGAACGAAACACTCAGGAAAATGGCTATTGGGCTGCCTTCACCCGGACGCGCCGAAGCGCAGGCTTTGAAGAATGCCCCCAGGACGCAGTTCAGCTTTACCAACTTCCCAGTTCCAATAAAGGAAGCTTTCGACGACGAGGCTAAAAAGCGGGGGATGGGAAAAAAGGAGTTTCTATTCCACTGTTTGAGGGCAGGGGGCGTTGAAATTCCCCCATACGATGAAATCGATGGAAGACGTAGATAGAGGACACTCAGGGAGTGCAAAAAGAACCAAGCATAGTAGGTGTCGATTGCTGTAACGCGCTTTATCGCGCTAGTACGACCACAACTGCAATGCATTCCTGCGGCGCCAAAAGGTTCTGATAAGTACCCCTTATCACGTGTAACTGAATAGACGCCAAACGCGCGTCATGATAGTGCAATTTGAGTATCTTTTTCGTGGTGAAAAAGGCAAAACTGGCCCACTTCGGTGGGCCTTCTTTTTAGCTCAATATCATATCAGTATCATGAACCAGCGACTTCAACATCGCTTAGACGGTAAATTAATCTCCACTGGTCCACCTTTGCTCTCCGAAGCCGCTTTCCATCCGGCGTACCGCGTAGCATCAGTTAAGCGATCGAACGGATTATCAGCATTCGCGTTCCCTAGATCAAAGAAACCTTGCTCAACACCCTCCATAAACTGTAGTTCCTCAGGGTTGAACTTCTCATCTTCGTCTTCTTCTTCATCCCAGAAATCATCAGGCATTGGTTCAGTATCAAGTTCAACTCGCATCCAACCCTCAACCTCATGTTCCGCAACCAACCAACAGTATGCATTGAATTCTTTAACAGCAGCTCTTGCAAATTGATCCATGGTGGTTTCATTCGGTAAATCATAAAACCACGCTTTTCCGTCAAAAAAAACACGAGCTAGACTACTGTTCGTCCATCCTTCAGGATCATCACCTTCAACAGCAGGAGCATTGAGGCAGCCAACCAAATAATTTTTGAGACCTTCGATCATAACTATGTACCTTTAATGGAGTCTGGGTTTTTTAGCCGTTTCAAGCACATTTAGGCTTGTGTAATTACGGATTCCAACACCTTTGGGCCACGACAACTTAATACGCGCTTCCAGCTCAGTTAGCCTGGCTACTCTAGTTATTCGCTTGCACACGCCCTGAAGACTTTCCCAACGTCTAAGACGAAACCACTCTGTTCCTAGCTCACGCGCAGATCCGCGCAGGCGACGACGATAGAACAAAAGCAATCGCTGTTCGGCAGTATACGCCCAGGGCATTGAAACAGTATACGCAATAAACAGCCTTTCACCTGATTCACTCTCCAGTTCTCGGCGCCTATCATTTGTCAGTCGTTGAGTGAAACCGATCTTGAATAACTCCGGATTGTTTCTACTGACCATAAGATATACGGTACCAATCTTGGTACGGGTATCTAGCCAGCGAATGCCGGTTGATCTTCTACGACTTCGGCTCTTTCTCATCAATCGATCCTAGTGAAACCAAAAGGTCACTTACCTTTGACTACTGTTCTCTTGCTGAGCGCGGGCCCATGACCCGTGTGGGTATTTCGCTTGACACAGGTTGCCCGCGTTTATGTGCTTTAATCTTAACAATTTTTCCGTTCGCATACCGTCTTTCATGCTCACTAACCCAATGTTCAACTGGTCCCGATCGCGGCCCACCTCGTGAATTTTCAAATGCACGTCGAGCCTTTTGCTCCGACAAATGTTGTTCTGCTTCTTTGCCTATTCGGATCGTCACATGAGACCGCAGCGCCTCCGTCATCCATGGTTTGTTAAACTTCCTAGCAGTCTTTTGCTCCTTCGTGGTTAGAGAAGCTTTTTCCTTTTCCACGATACCGTTTTCGGGAGAAGCCAAAAGCGCGAAAAGAACAAACCCGATCACCATTTCATAGGTTACATCTCCGCGCTCCTGATCAAATATTTCCCGCATGATCTCATCGGAGACCCGCATCTTAGTGTAAAAATCAACCATGTGTGGACTAGGGACGATATTCGCAGTTTCAAACGTGCTATCAACTCGAACCTTCTTAGGGAATTCAGCCCAAAGAGCAGGATCTATAACCCTCATATCTCCATCGGTACGGAACATTTTCACCTTCAGATGGTCCTCTGACCTGTTGTCAAACAGAAGACCACGCAGCCCGAATTCATCAGGGTTCGTGTAATCTGGATCAGGAACATGCCCACGGTTTATTCTACTTTGCTGCAACAATCGTTGATCGTATTCTACCCACACCAGGTCAGTTGGCATTTCCACGCTTTGAAGGAACTTCGTTACCTTCGGAGAGCTTGCCTCATCAAATTTAAAGTCCTGTAATTCTTCCCTGAAACTGTCTGCATAGTCACAAGCTGCCCCGTCCAGCAGATACACCTTCGCACCGGAAATGTCGTCAAATGCCTCTTGACGAAAAGCCCTCGTAAGCTCGGTTGAACCCACCATATGAATAGGATCAATTGTCGGGTTTACCTCCTCATCTGACAGCGACTTTCGATATCGTAGAAGGATCTTCTTGAACAGCATGGGCAATCCTGTAGTTTTGTTTTTCGTAGCATGTTTGCGGATATCTTGATACGGGCAAATCCCGCGCCTGTGGCGCGTGACCGCGTGCTAGTCGGACGCCGGCACGCCGGCCTCCGACCCGAACCAATCACGCCCTTTCTCCCTTTGGCCCAGGTGACGGTGAATCCGTCTCGTCCCGAGCCAGCTTAACCGCGGCCAAATGGTCGCCAGCACATGCTTGTTTCGGCCCATAGGGTAACGCCCGCTTTTGCAAGGGGTTCAGGAGACCCGCGCGAGGCGCGCAGCTCCCATTGATTTTTGGACAGGGCAGGGGATCGACGCGCTAAAGCGCGCTCACCCCAACCCTGACATTATCCAATAGTGGGGCTGCTGTGACCGACCCTCGGCCGGCCCCATCATCCCGATCCGCCCGCATCCTGTGTCGGGCCGGTCAAGGGGCAAGCGCCGCGCTGCGCGCGTCGTCTCCACGTCAAAAAAACCGGTTCCTCCCACGCGCAAGCGCGCGGTTCCCTCCCATTTTTTTGCCGCTCCGACCCCATGACAGTCCCGCCCCAGGCCACAGGCAGGGCTTTGCCCTTCCTGTTCTGCCAGCCGAAAGACACGGGGTCTTTCAGCTAACAGATCAGAAGGCCGCGCCCATAGCGGATAGCCGGGACACATCGGCAACCGCATCGCCACGATAAGGAGACGCCACGAATGGCTGATATTGATATTGATATCACTGCAACTTACTCCCCCGAGGACAACAAAATCCGTTTATATCCATCTGTTCGATTGGATGACGACACATTCAAGCGCGTCATGGCCGCAGGTTTCAAATGGGCACCTAAGCAGGAGCTTTTTGTTGCGCCCATGTGGACCGTTGCCCGCGAAAACCTTGCACTTGAACTTGCAGGTGAGATTGAACCCGAAGAAACCACAATGGCCGAACGAGCGCAGATCAAAGCGGATCGCCTCGACGGGATCGCACAGAAACGCGCCGAACAGGCAAACGCATTTCACCGGGCAGCTAACGAACTGTCCCGCGCCTTCGAATTTGGTCAGCCTATCCTTGTCGGGCATCACTCGGAGCGCAAAGCCCGCAAAACTCAAGAGCGGATGCACAACGCAATGGACAACGCCGTTAAGGCTCATAGTGCAATAAGTTATTGGCAATATCGCGCGGCGGGGGTCGAGCACCATGCAAACCGGAAAAATGACCCCAAGGTGCGCGCGCGCCGGATCAAGAAACTACTGGCTGAACTGCGCGGCCTTCAGCGCCGAATTAACGATGCGCACAAGGCCCTAGAGATTTGGGACAAGGCTGAAACAGACGAACAGATAAAGGCCCTTTGCGGCTTTGGGCATCTAGCCTCGTATGGATTGTATTCAGAAGTCGAGAGCGGCGAAACCACGCCAGCCGAGGCAAAGGCCCGCAGCATCGCGGCAAACCGCCGTGTGATCGAAAGCGACAACCTTTCGCGGTGGATCACTCACACCTTGAACCGCCTTTCATATGAACGCGAAATGCTGGGCGAAGTGCCACGTTTTGAGGGCGAAATCACGCCAACCCTGTTGCAAATGTTTGTCCGCGAACACGGTGCAGACAAGCCGAAGGGTAAGAAGGTCGATGATGATCTATTTTCTATCGAGTGCGACGCCCCTTTGCCCGCTCATATTGCCAATGGCAGCACCGTCGAGCTATCCGCCGACGAGTGGCGCGACTTGATGCAGTCTTGCGGATATGTGCCGCCTGAAAAGAAACCTGCAAAACCGCCTATTCTGAATTTCAAAGCTGAAAACGGTCAATTCCTGGTGCGCAATCCTTGGAACAAGACAGTTGAGTTTGTGCCACAGGTGGAAATGACGAAGGCCGAATTTGCCAAAATTGGCACCGACTATAAGGGAACGCGGCTTTCAGCTTGTGGCGCTTTCCGGGTCCGGATCGCACCGAACCCAAACCACGAAGGCCCGCGTTTCTCGGCCGGTTGGGCTGCTATCCTGATCACCGATCAAAAGCAGCATGAAGCCCCCGCCGATTTTGACGAGGAAATTGCGCAATGACCCGTCATTGGGAAACCCACCTTTACACCTACGCTGTCGCGCTCACTCAGGGCGCGGCAATCTTACCCCAGAATTTGCAGGGGATGCGGCGAAAGGCAATCAAGCACGGCCACACTGAGGGTGAATGCCAGATCGTAGAAGCCGACCCATTGGAATACGTGCAAGAGGGTTTTTCGCGCCTGTCCGTTCTGGGCAAAGCGGTTACGATGCGCCGCTTAATGGAGACCGGTATTGAGGCCAATACGGCGCAACGGATTGTCAATCGAGCCACGAACGTCCATGAAATTGAAAGGCTAGCAAGATGACTCAGAACCGCCCAAGCATCTATTACCGCCCAAAAAAGCCCCTAACCATACCGGTTAGGGCGCGACAAGACGCGCCCAAGCTGGACGAGCTGAACGCCCCTGAAATCATCGCCGTTGATAAGTTCACCGAATGCCATGTTACGCCTGATCCAGTTGCTGCGCGAATGGTCGGTTATCTCGGGCCGCAAGGTGATTATCTGACATTGGAGCCAAGCGCAGGCACCGGCCAGCTTGCAAAGGCGCTAATCGCATCAGGTCACAGCACTTGCGAATTGACCATGATCGAGCGCCACAACACGCTTGCGACAAAACTGCGCGCCATTGGTCCGACGATTAACCGTTGCTTTCTCGAATATGCAGAGGACGTCACAGGCCGCGCGCAGTTTCCCCGCATCATCATGAACCCGCCATTTAAGCAAGTACGCGCCCACATCCAGGCAGCTTTGTCCCTGCTAGCGCGGGGTGGGCATGACGAACCGGCAACCCTTGTTGCCCTGGTCCCAGTCACTTTCCACCACGATGAGGCCGAAGAACTCGAAACCTTGCCGCCAGACACCTTTGCGACGGCCAGCGTTCATACGAAAATAATCAGAATCCGCCGCTGAGGGAAAACCAATGTCTACAAAACCCATCGTCAGGATCGCTTGCGATGCAATGCAGTTTTTTGAGATCGACTTGCCGGATGGAGCTGATCCGGCCACATACGCCGATTCCGACGAAGCACGCCAACAGTTTGCTGATCTTATTTCGTCCGGTTTCATTGATTTTCAATTAGTACGCCGGTTTGACAGCGACGGCAAAGAGGTTTGACGATCAGTAGCGCGCCGTCATGTACGGCGCGCTTTAGTCTGTTCCCCCTGATTGTCCCGGCGAACAGGGGCTAACAGCCCCAATTGGCCAGGACTGCGCGCTACCCGCGCATGGGGCCGCGATTGCGGCCAGGATCGGCGGTTTACCACAGCCAAGCCGCTCTCAATCTGGTGTGTTCGCTTAGTTGTCTGCTCCGGTTCCGACGAATTATCTCCCAAGGTCGAAATTGTCAGAACTGGAAAACCGCCGATCCCGCCTCAATGACCGGCTTACAGCATGACCGCCATTCTCGAAGAAAGATTTGATGGAGTCCTATTGGAGATCCGCGCGAGCCGCGCGGCTCGCATTGGTTTTTGGTCAGGGTAGGGGATCGATGCAATAAAACGAGAACACATACATCCACGCATGTTGACTAGAGCATCGCCCACCGGGGCGGCATGTCCCTGATCCGGGATCTAACAAACTAGCAACCGTTCCGATCGTCCTGCCACTGCAGCACCATGATGTAGAAGCGTCAAAACCTAGTGAAGTGCTTATGCAATTCGGCTGTCAAATTGATTATCGCGCCGTTGATAATTTCTCTTTCCGCTTCAGCCCGAGTTAAAGTTTCCCAGTCATTCGCTATAGCTAACAGCTCTATTACAGCCTCGTCCTTTTCCTCTATGCAGTCTAAAGTGACACGCCAAAGCACGTGGTTTATTTTCTCGATGCTAACAATATCTTCTATATCTTTTTGTGTAAAAAAAATGTTTTCTTCGCCACTGGTAACAGCGTCAAGAAATCGTACAGACAGACAAAATTCATACACATTGTTTGCCCCTCCCGCACTCGAAGAAACTGGTGCAACGCCGAGCACAGCAATTATTGCCATAAGTAGTTGTTTCAATGAGAACTCCCCGTTTCTTAGCTGCTAGCATGCAAGTTGAAATCTTGATAGAGGAACCCATGAAGCCACGGCAATTCACAATAAGCGGCACACTATTTTTACCGAGAAACCGGTAGTATGTTGGCGGGTATCTCGATACGGGCAAATCCCGCGCCTGTGGCGCGTGACCACGTGCTAGTCGGACGCCGGCAGACCGGTCTCCGACCCGAACCAATCACGTCCTTTCTCCCTTTGGCCCAGGCGGCGGTGAATCCGTCTCGTCCCGAGCCAGCTTAACCGCGGCCAAATGGTCGCCAGGACATGCTTGTTTCGGCCCATAGGGTAACGCCCGCTTTTGCAAGGGGTTCAGGAGATCCGCGCGAGGCGCGCGGCTCGCATTGATTTTTGGACAGGGCAGGGGATCGACGCGCTAAAGCGCGCTCACCCCAACCCTGACATTATCCAATAGTGGGGCCGCTGTGACCGACCTTCGGCCGGCCCCATCAGCCCGATCCGCCCGCATCCTGTGTCGGGCCGGTCAAGGGGCAAGCGCCGCGCTGCGCGCGTCGTCTCCACGTCAAAAAAACCGGTTCCTCCCACGCGCAAGCGCGCGGTTCCCTCCCATTTTTTTGCCGCTCCGACCCCATGACAGTCCCGCCCCAGGCCACAGGCAGGGCTTTGCCCTTCCTGTTCTGCCAGCCGAAAGACACGGGGTCTTTCAGCTAACAGATCAGAAGGCCGCGCCCATAGCGGATAGCCGGGACACATCGGCAACCGCATCGCCACGAAGAAAGAGTTGATATGACTGAATATCGTCTTGGATCATCCAGCTTGGTTCACACACCGGGCATCATTGCATGGGCCATAAATGGCTATCATTTTGCAGATGACCGCCCCCAATTGATGAACGTGATTTCCAGCACGTTTCCTTCGATTCCACCCACCGCCATCGAACAGCTTTTATCCAAGGCCGTACCCTACACGGTCGAGGATGAAACGGTCGTTTTCAGCGTAGACGAATAGCCCTGCTTTGAAACGGCCACTGCGCAACTTGCGCACGAAAGGAGGTGAATACCATGAGCATCGAAATGATCGAACAGCGTAAGCGCGAAGCCTATGCACTGATCAAAAAGGGAGGACTGTCCGCCAAGATCGGCCTCGCCTTTTTGAAAACCCAAGCAGCCGCCTAAGCGGCCCCGCTCTACCCCGAACGGGGTAGGGCACCAATAACAAAACTTTAGCCACGAAACAAGGACTTGCCCAATGAGCAAACATGAAACTTTCACCGCACCGGAAACCATCGAAACCGTTGCACTGTCCGACCTGTACCTGTCTGACATTAACCCGCGTCAGGACGTATCTGACGAAGGAATTGCCCTTCTGGCTGAAAGCATTGTCACATGCGGATTGATCCAAAACCTCAGCGGCTTGCGGGATGCAGACGGTAAAGTCGCCATCGTCGCAGGTGGTCGCCGTTTGCGCGCCTTGAATATCGCAGTGGCCGAGCGCGCCGATCTAGCGCAGGTGGCGGTCAAAATTACCGATAACCCCTTTGTTGCCGAGCAGTGGGCGAACGCTGAAAACACTGCGCGTGAAGAACTGGACCCGATTGACGAGGTACGCGCTTACGGAAAAATGGCAGCTAAATCTCTGTCAATCGCGAAGATCAGCAACGCATTCGGTGTAACAGAAGCCCATGTACGTCGCCGCCTCGCGCTGGCCGATCTGCCCGAACCCGTCTTGGACGCAGTAAAAGCCGGTGAAATCAGCCAAGGCATCGCTAAGGCGATGACTATCAGTGACGACGAAACCAAAATCCTTGAAGTTCTGGAAGGCGTGAAGTCGCGGCGGCTGCACAATGAATATTATGTGCGCCAAGCCCTGACACCCGACTCGGTGCGTAACACAGATCGAAAGGCAAAGTTCGTCGGACAAGCTGCATTTGAAGAAGCTGGCGGAACAGTCACCAGTGACTTGTTTCAGGACGAAACCCTGTTCAATGACCCTGAATTGCTCGAACGTCTGTTTACTGAAAAACTGGTCAAAGAAGCCGAAAAGTTGCGCGAAGCGGAAGGCTGGTCATGGGTTACAACCACCGACGAAAGCAGCCCTTACTTCTACGAAGTTCACCGTACATATGGTTATGATCAAACTTCGCCAATTGAAGGCGTTTTGACCGAGGAACAGGCCGAACGGTTTGATGAATTGGCCGAACTTGAAGATTGCGACGCATTAGACGAAGCCGGTCAGGCCGAACTGGACGCCTTGCATAAGGTTCTGGATGGTGAGTATCAACCTGAACAGAAAGCCCTTGCCGGGATCATGGTCTATGTCCGTCACAATGGAGAAATCTCCGCATTGCGCGGCCTCATTAAACCAGAGGATCAGGCAGAGGCAATTGAACAGGAGTTCATCGACGCCCCTTCAAAACCGTCAAAGTCCATAGCATCAGAAGATGAAAAACCGGCATTCTCGCAGAAATTCATTGATGACATGAAAGCGATCCGGTTGGCGGCTGTTCAAACGGCAATGCTGGACAAGCCCGACTATGTTCTGAGCCTGTTTGCCTTCTATGCAACACCGGCATCCGGTCACTACACCAGTCTGTTCGGCTTCGGCTACGGTGGGGCAGAGAACAACACCCCTGAGATTGACGAACAGTTTGCTCTTGATCCGCGTCTTGGCGGTAAAAGGGACGAGGCCGCAGAGGAAGCCTATGACCAGTTTCAGGAAATGGCCGGAAAAGGCAGCGTCGAAGCGTTCAAGGCATTCCGCGATCTGGGCAAAAAGGTCCGCAATGGCGAAATCACTGCGTTTCTTGCGCGTCGGTTTACGACCCAGAACCCAGATTTCATGGCAGAAATCGCGGCTGACGTCGGTGCTGATATTCGCTCGATTTGGACGCCATCGGCTGAGAACTGCTTCAAACGGCTGAAAGCTGTACAGTTGGACGAACTGTACAAAGACCTTCTGGATTTGCACATGGATACCGACGACTACCGCGCATTCAGCAAGTCCAAGAAAGGCGAGAAAAACGAAGCAATGCACAAGCTGTTCAACGATCCAGAGCATCAAAAGGCTTTGCGCGTTACCGCCGAGCAGAAAGCCCGCATCGATGCTTGGGTTCCCGAGTGCTTCTGAAACCAGAAGGGCAGGGCGAAATTCGCCCTGCCTTCCATCGGTGTTTTGTGCTTTTAATTCATCACTTTACACTGTTTCGGCTTGAAAGGATGTAGCTTGCAGGCTACATTTAGGTATGATAGAAATTCGTAAGACTGACCTGTTCGACAATTGGCTCAAGAGCTTGAAGGACCAAAGGGCGAAGACCAAGATTTTGGTTCGCATCACGCGATTGAGCCTGGGCAATCCCGGTGACGTGAAGCCGGTTGGTGAAGGTGTAAGCGAACTGCGTATCTCTGAAGGTAAGGGGTATCGCGTTTACTACGTATCGCGCGGCGAGGTTTTGATTATTTTGCTATGCGGGGGAAACAAGTCATCCCAGCAAGCGGACATCAAAACAGCCAAAGCGATGGCAAAAGAGTTGGAGTGAAAAACATGGGTGTTAAAACAACGAAGTTTGAAGCGGCTGATTATCTGGACAGCCCCGAAGCTATTCAAGCCTATCTTGAGGCAGCTTTTGAAACCAGTGACACGGCCCTGATCGCAGCGGCGCTTGGCGATGTTGCCAAGGCAAAAGGAATGTCGAGTGTGGCCGACAAATCTGGCCTGTCTCGGGAAAGCCTCTATCGCGCACTTAGCGAAAACGGCAATCCCGAATTTGGCACAGTGCTGAAAGTGCTGAGTGCTGTGGGTGTGACGCTCACCCCGAAAATGCATGTGAGCTAATCCTTTAGGAAGGCAAACGACCATGTCCACCGATGCAGCTCCTTCGACAGTCGAAAAGACCATTCGCCGTGTCTGGAAATCCGCGCAAATGTACATTGCCTTTCATAAAGACCAGAACAAACGGCAGCGCAGCGAGCCGAAATTCTGGCCGCCGAAGAACGGCAGCGCGTCTATTCATGGTGCCCCTGCTGAGCAGGAGGCAATTGTTGTCGTCAAAGCCGCTGACGCGGAGGACACTCAAGACGTACAAATCAAGCTGCATCCCAATCGGATTGTTGTGCGTCGTGATGCCGAAATCTGGTGGCAAGGTGTGGCGGTCGATGATCATTCTGTGACCGTTCGTATGGCCGATGGCACAATCATTGAGGTTCGCCATGATGGTTCCGTCAAACGCCGTTCCGCAGACGATGAAACCCACGTTGAAGCCGATGGCAGCATTTTCAAATGGACCGAACACGCCGAGACAACGATGACAGGTGACGGTATAGAGATGACCCGTCGCACAGAGGACCGGATTACAGCCATCACTTATGATGGCGTTGTCGATCGGGCGCGCAATCGATAACCCACTTGATCCAAATGACACCAAAAGAGGTCGCTAAATGATCGAAGCCAAAACCACCGATGGCATAAACGTACAATTCCGAGCATCACAAGTAATGGATTGGAGTGTTAACAATTCTGCGGACGCAACACTCGACGACCCTGAACTAGAAGTCGTGTTTTCGCGCGGAGAAACCGAACAGCTTACACAACGCGTCTATTTCTCAGAATCCGACGCCGCAAGGGTCGCCCTGGCACTTGTAAAACACAAGTGGCCGGAATGGTCACGTCCAAGAACAGATTGACAGTCTTTACCTCTCGTGGCGAGAGACACTGGCCCGCTCCGGCGGGCTTTTTCTTTTTCTTTTCACCTGAATTGATGTGCCGGTGTTGTCCCTTGGCACCTGGGGCAAATGCCCCACGCGCCAGCGCGACTGGTCGCTTCGCTGTGACGGCCGCCACCGCGGCCGGCGCCCAACTCACGCATCGCAACCGGAACTACCAGAGCAAATTGAGTCCGGCTGTTAACCTGGTCCGCGAAACGCGGCCCAGGGCCGGACCATCCAGCCTTACACCTCCGCCACCAAAAAAGGGCGACTTGCGCCAACCCGCACATTACCCCTGTACCGCAAGTCATACCGCTTTGGGAAAGCCACCAGCTCGTTGATCTACTCTAACCGCTCGTCTCGGATCGAGGTGATGTTGCCGCCTTTCTCATTCTTCAGGTATTCCGTGCGCAGCGGTTCCAGTAGTTCTTGCTTTTCCCACGGTCTGACAGCCTCAAACCCGTTGCCAGTGAAGATCCTCGTTCACGTGTTTCTTATCTGATGAACATAATCGGGCAGTCGGGGTAGACGCGCAGCCCCCGTTCCGGGCACTCCGCTTCAACAGGTAATTTCCCCTGCGCCTACGGCGCATTCCTCGCGAAACAAATTACCTGCTGACAACCCCTTTATGCCCGCTTCTTCCATGTTCATCGAAACACTCAAAAACGAGGATCAAACAATGGCAACTCAAACTCTGAAACTGAACGTCAAAACCGGCGAAAAAGACGGCAAGAACTACTGGAACCGCTGCGGTGTCGCCTTCGTAAATACCGACGAGAACGACAACATCACCTCGATCCAGGTCAAACACGATATGTTCCCCGGCGTCGAAATGGTGGCTTTCCCAAAGCGGAATGACGACGACGACCAAAACTAACGGAAGGGAAGGGCGGCACAAGTCGCCCTTTTCTGTGCTCCGGCTCCAGGCCGGACCCAAAGCGCCAAAAGCTAGCTTTTGGCAAGCCCTCTCTCATTCTCGTTGTACAGTTGAGCGCACTGCACACATGACAATCCTTTTGCCATCAAAATAGCATTGGTCTGCACATCCGCTATCCGCCCAACAATCAAGAAAGTCTTGTCTTGTTGGATTCGGCAAGAAACGCCACCGCCATCAAAACCGGATTGAGAACAGATCCCACGGTTTCAGAGTCCGGTTGATGCGACCAGGCTATCACCGATACTTCCAGCGTAGATCCAAGCGGTTGTTGCGCAATCAACGATGTATAAACCAAAAAGTTCTTGTTCTTCGCGGCAAACAAAAGTTCCGTGATTTGCAAAGTTCCGTCTAGATTACGCAGAACGTAGTAAACCGAAACGGTCTCCTTAAAGGTCACCTCATTTGGGTGAGTGGCTACGAATACAGCGTCAGGACCATCCCAAGGCAGTTCCTCAATCGGATGTCGCTCCGCTTTTTGAGCCCACATAGCAATCATATCGTTTGTCACGACACCTAAGTCATATACGGTGCCTTCACTTACCGCTCGCTGCAAATCCACTCCAAGGGCGGTCACGAATAGATCCCTGTCATCATCGGCTGTCTCGAATTCTTTTACAAAGCCCATCGTTATGCCGGTCTCATCATCGGCGCACACTTTTCGAAGAGCTGCTAAGACCTTTCGATGTTCTCGATAGACTTTAGTGTCTTTGTTTCGTTCGGTTAATTCCAAGGTTCGAATGGATTTCTTGACCGGCCTAATCATGTCTCTGCCCTGTTTTGGCTGCTTATTACGCCTTATTACTGCATCGAGTTGAATGGTCCAAACAAAGGTTTCTAGATGGGCAAATCCCGCGCCTGTGGCGCGTGACCGCGTGCTAGTCGGACGCCGGCACACCGGCCTCCGACCCGAACCAATCACGTCCTTTCTCCCTTTGGCCCAGGCGGCGGTGAAGCCGTCTCGTCCCGAGCCAGCTTAACCGCGGCCAAATGGTCGCCAGGACATGCTTGTTTCGGCCCATAGGGTAACGCCCGCTTTTGCGAGGGGTTCAGGAGATCCGCGCGAGGCGCGCGGCTCGCATTGATTTTTGGACAGGGCAGGGGATCGACGCGCTAAAGCGCGCTCACCCCAACCCTGACATTATCCAATAGTGGGGCCGCTGTGACCGACCTTCGGCCGGCCCCATCAGCCCGATCCGCCCGCATCCTGTGTCGGGCCGGTCAAGGGGCAAGCGCCGCGCTGCGCGCGTCGTCTCCACGTCAAAAAAACCGGTTCCTCCCACGCGCAAGCGCGCGGTTCCCTCCCATTTTTTTGCCGCTCCGACCCCATGACAGTCCCGCCCCAGGCCACAGGCAGGGCTTTGCCCTTCCTGTTCTGCCAGCCGAAAGACACGGGGTCTTTCAGCTAACAGATCAGAAGGCCGCGCCCATAGCGGATAGCCGGGACACATCGGCAACCGCATCGCCACGAAGAAAGAAAGGAAGTAAGTCAATGGGTTATAATCGTTACATGAGCGGAATGTCCTGCGGTGGTCTGGTCACAGGAGAAGCCCTGACCGACGATCAACTGCGCGCCGCCGTACCTTCGATTTTTGCGACTGAGGCCCATGAAAGCCGCTCTGATCGCTTTGTTGCGGTCCCGACAATCGACGTATTGACCGGTCTGCGAAAGGAAGGCTTTGACCCGTTCTTTGCACAACAGGCAAATACCCGAATTGCTGGCAAGGCAGAGTTCACAAAGCACATGCTGCGCCTGCGTCACCGTTCCATCACCAATGCTGAAGGCGAAGCCTTTGAAATCATCTTGGTTAACGCCAATGACGGAACATCGTCGTACCAGATGGTGCCGGGGTTCTTTCGGTTTGTCTGCGCCAACGGCCTGATGGTCGGTGACAGCTTTAACGAAGTGAAAGTTCGCCATTCCGGTGACGCCATTCACGAAGTCATCGAGGGTGCATACACCGTTCTGGAAGATGCCCCGCATGTGGCCGAGCAAGTTGAAGCCTTCAAAGGGATCACGCTGGACGCCGCCGAGCGCAAGGTTTTTGCGGATGTGGTTCACGAATTGCGTTTTCCCGATGCACACAAGGACGAAGGCAAGCCAGCGCCCATTCAGGCCGATGCACTGTTGAAAACCCGTCGCAACGCTGACCGCCTGACCGATCTGTGGACTGTAGGAAACGTCCTGCAGGAGAACGTGATCAAAGGCGGACTGCATGGACGCGTGAAAGATGTCAATGGACGCACACGTCGACAGCGTACCCGTGGGGTCAAAGGTATCGACCAGAACAAAGCCCTGAACCGGGCAATCTGGTCCCTCACCGAAAAGATGGCCGAGCTGAAAGGCGAAAACCTCGCAGCATGAAGCACAGCGCGCGGCTCGATCCGGGCCGCGCATACCTCACGAATTTGGAGCAGAGACCATGAAAGCCGAAATCATCGCCATGCCCGCGCACCAGCGTTTCAGCAATTTGTGTGAAGGTGACGCATTGGATCAATTTGAATGGTTCGAAATCACACCATGCCGCAACGACGAAAGCGAAGGCTGCGTTGTTCAATGCGAAGCGGGAGAAGTCGAGTTCTGGAGCATCTACGGCAGAAAGAATGAAGGCACCAAAGACGCGCCTGAATATCTGGCAATTGCCGTTCACGATGAATGGAATGTCGAGGACATTGTGCGGGTTGCGCGCCAGATCGCCATAGAAACCGGAAAAGGGTTTCTCGCAGGTGACGTCGCTTTTGGTCAGTTTCCACGAACGCACCATCACCCCGTACCGGCAGTCGAATTCACGGAGCTAGCCGAGGATTTGACCTTCGCTATCCACGAGGACTTGGACGACCGCAACCCGCACAACTCTAAGCGGAGTGACGATTTTGACAGTCATCCATTGGTCTCGCTACGCGAAGCAATGGTGGATTACTCAAACTATTCGGGTGCCGACCAGCTCGACCCGTATCAGCCAAAAGTAATCACTCACTGAACACTGCGCTGGCCCTAACAGGCCGCGCGTCCTGAATCCGTCTGTGTCTTGGCTCATCCCAGACGGTCCTCCTCTCAGAGCCAACCAAGGAAGGTAGAAACCATGAACATCAAAAAAGTAGCGATCATTGGGGCCGCAATCACAGCCATCACCGCAACATCGGTTTACGCCGGTCGCGTAATTGATCACAGCGCAAAGATCGAATTCTGGAACCAGTACGAAAGCTCGATCAATGGCACCGTCCCCGGTGTCCGCGTCACTCACGGCGGAACCAGCACCATCTACCAAGTTGGTACTGCGCCCGGTCTGACCGCAACCATCGTCTACGACGACACCGGCAAGAAGCAGGTCGCCTGGGCCAGCGAATTTCTCGGTATCGAAGTTGATGCCCTGAAATGCAGCGGCGGCGGCCGGGACGGAAACGGCGGCGGTGGCGGCGGCAGCTTCATCGATTGCTAAGCAAGCAGAAAAAGAGAGACCGCAAAAGCGGTCTCTCATCACTCATCCAGGATCGAAACGATGTACCAGCTTGACCTCATCCCAATGGACCCCTGCGAAAAAGGCCAACCCGGCGCACACTGGTGGGCTGGTGCATGGGAGTGCAGGAATTACGACGGATACTTTCAGACTCGTGAACACGGACGTGGACCATGGAAGTTTGTCATCTACGGGTTTCGTGACGACGAGGTAGCAGTCTATGGCGTCAATCCGTTCGGCGAACTGATCCACAAGAACGCACCCATTGACCAACACGACCGCATCAAGATTTTAGGTCGAAGATATGGCCGGGACAACTGGCAGCACTGACCCAACAGCAACCAGAAACTCAGACAAGAAGGAGGGACCCAATGCAAGACCCGACAGCAAACTTTGCCACCAAAATCGTCGCCATCGGCTCACTCCTTGTAGCCGTCATCTCCGCCTTTTTCTGGCACATCGAGCATCGGCATAACATCGAAAAATGGAAGTCAGACCGGGCCGCTCATTTTACGATCCAAGCCCGCTGAAATCAGACTTTTCCAAGCCCTTCAAAGCGTCACTTTTCGGATAATCTAACCAGATCAGGATAGCCCGCACCACACCGGTTGTGCAGGGCTAAACCGTCTTTCTCGCGCTCACACGTCTTAGCAATAATCTTAAGCGCAGCCGGCAGGGGAGTGTCCGCACCAACCAGCTCAATGAACCGCTTTTTCGGATACTGCCCAGACCTTCCACAGATCTTGCAATCGATCCGAACAACCTCTAGCGGATAGTCCCAAGCCCTCACAGCGTACAACCCCCGGTAGCGCGACTTCGCACGACATCTGAAATCTCACACTTCTCATTCTGAGCATCTATCCCACCGTACAGGTTAGAGCCAGCGTAAAGGCTCGTCGCTCATTCCCCATTTGCGCCACCCAACGCGAAGCCGCGTGACAGCCACAGTACCGTAACCACGATTCAAGATCCTCGACCAGATTTGTAAAAGCCAACCAGCTCAACAAGTCACGCGGCTGCAGCACAGCCGATATGTTACAGCAATGACCTCACCGGTAGAGCAATGACCCACCCGTCGACACCCGACGCTAAAGCGTCGGGAAGCGGAGCGCGCCACGGCGCGCAGAAAATGCAGAATGCATTTAACGTGCCGGAATGTGACAGGCGCTGTTCGGGCAGCCCACGCTTTGCGTGATTGCCCTGCGCCAGTCCACCGGCACCCACGCCTATTGGTTGGAAAAGGGACGGAACCCTTTTCCCGGCGTGGAAATAGCCACCAAGAGCAAAGTTGCTCCGATCACGATTGTGGGAAAATACGAATTTCCCAAATCGCATCGGTTTACTCTTGGTGATTATGACAGGATAAGGTGGTTGTAATACAAATCTAAAATTGCTGAATCAACAACATGAGTAAATCCGCCGATACGACCGTGTTTTCCGTCCGGCTAAAATCCGATGCGTTATCAAAGCTAGACATTTCCTGGCGTTCACTTGGACTTCGAAGCCGCAACCAAGTTATCCATCGTCTCATCTATCGATTAATCGGATATCTCGATCCTGACCCGGCTTTGATCGCGCTGTGGCAAAAACATTTGAGACAAGTGCAGGGCGGTTACTCGAACCTCAATCAGCTAGCGAAATCAGCCAAGCGCGGCACTGTGATCTGGACAGATGACGACCGCCACGATGTCGAAACTCTACACAGAGCGATTATCGAACATCGCCGCGACTTAAAGGAATTGATCCTAGCGGCACGCCAGAACAGGCAACCAAACTCTGCAATACGCCGGCTCTTGCGTGATGATGATTGGACGCCTGAGGAATGAACATAGCCGCCCGCGATATGACCGCAGCAGACTTGTTGGAACTTGCCTTTCACGACGCACAGAAAGGTTCTGATCGGTCCAGGCAGATCAATCATCAGTTGCAGACCGCCAAACGTGTGCAGTTCATGGTATCGCGGGCTTCGTCCGTAAAAGCACGGCTTGGAGCTGTGTACGGGAAGCCAGAAGCCGTTGTAAAACATGTTCGAAAAGGAGGCGTGAAAAACGCCCAAGAACTGCGCCGCCAGATCAATTATCTGACCGTCAGGGCAGAAGGCGTGTTGGACATTCGAGAGAACGGCGTCACGCCCATGAACGCCGATGAAGTCGCGGATCTGATCGAAGAATGGGAAGCCGGTTTTTCGGGTAAAACCAACTACGGTTACACCCGTCATATGATCGTTTCTTTCCCCGAAGGTACCTATCCGGACGCGGCTCATGAAGCCGGTTTGGAGTTCGCAGATCGACTATTCGGCAGCGGCGATTTCGGAGATAAATGGGACTATCTGACCGTGTTACACAACGACACTGATAACCCCCATGTCCATATCGTTGTGAACAACAGAGGTGTCGAACACGGTAAGTGGCTTGCCATGGGAATGAGCAGCGAAATGAACATCGACGTACAGCGAAACATCCAGGTCGAGGCAGCAGCAGAATACGGAATAGAGTTGACCGCCACCACCCGCCTAGAGCGGGGATTAAGGCAGGAAGTCGAGACCGATACGTGGAAAGTTCAAAAGGGAATGTCCGTCGTAGAGACCACTCCGGAAATCGAAGTCACGGCCCGCGATAAGGCGGCCGATGTGATGCTTTTATCCATCGCAAGAATGTCGAACGTCTTTGATGAGCGCGCCAACGCCATCAAAGACAAGATCGAAGAGTACGCCATCAAGCTCATAGAAGGACAAGAACCTATGGTATCAAGAATGGAGCATCTGTTGGATCAAGCCCATCATTTCGATGATTATGGTGAGCCGGGAGATCCTGAATACAAGTCTCCGGAGTTAATGCGCGAGCTGCGTCAACACATCGAGCAAGGC
>NZ_JBSWUU010000007.1:0-37611 GCF_056159225.1 Ruegeria sp. AWH4_226
CCGCGGCCACCGCGCTGCTCGATCAGATTTTCGAGATTGAAAAATGAGGGCAGGTAAATGAGCTCAAGGCCAAATGTGACCGAAACCGTCACTGAATTTCTTATCGTTGTGATCGCGGGCCTTGGGCTGACAATGGAGATCCCGGTGTTTATCGCCGGTGTTTTGCTGGCGTC
Organism: Ruegeria sp. AWH4_226; assembly: GCF_056159225.1. Lineage (NCBI taxonomy): Bacteria > Pseudomonadati > Pseudomonadota > Alphaproteobacteria > Rhodobacterales > Roseobacteraceae > Ruegeria > Ruegeria sp. AWH4_226. The sequence goes on from NZ_JBSWUU010000007.1 coordinate 174, forward strand.
TGCGGGCGCTGTGCTGACGCGCCTGTTTTCAACGCCGCCAAACCGGCGGGCGCTGGCAGTGACATTGCTTGCGGGCAACTTCACCGGGATCATGTCAGCGATCGCAAACCAGCATTGGTTTGGCTTTCCTCCGCAGCTGGCCTTTGGGGTTGGTGGATTAATTGCGGTCCTGTTGTTGCCCTGGGTGCTGCGTCGGTTTCCTTCTTTCGCTGATCGAGCGCTCGATCGTGTTTTGCCGGGTGGAGAAAAGAAATGAAAATCGCAATCGTTGTTGGTCACAATTCGCGGGCGCAAGGGGCTGTCAGGATAACAGATCGTGTACCGGAATATCCTTGGAATTCTCACCTGGCCGAGCTGATCGAAGAAAACAATCCGGCAGCTGTCCGGGTGTTTCACCGGGTTTCAGGGGGTGGGTATTCCAGTGAGATCCGGCGCGTCTATAACGAGATCAACGCATGGGGCGCGGATTGCTCGATCGAGTTGCATTTCAACGGCAGCGCAGATCCTACGGCCGAGGGGTGTCTAACGCTTTCCAGCGGATCGCGGGGTTCAAAGGCTTTGGCCCGTCATGCGCAGGATCGAATGTTGATGGTCATGGAAAATGAGGATGATGGAATCTGGATCCGCAAACGCGGTGATCGAGGTGGTCTGTCGCTGCACGCGGGTCGCTCGCCTGCAATCCTGATCGAACCATACTTCGGTGGCAATGCCCGATCGTGTCATGTTGCAGATGCACGCAAGGACGAGCTGGCCGCTGCAATCTATGAGGCGGCACATGCGTTCTGCATCGAGGCGCGCGGGGCATGATCCGCGCTCTTCCCTGGTACAGTATCGTTGGGGCCGTTTTGGTGGCCGCTGGCGCCATCTACGGCTTTGGTTGGTCCAAGGGGCGAGCGTTCACAGAACGCCGCTATGAGACCCGAGTGGCGCAGCTCGAAGCCGATCTATCGCAACAATCAGCAAAGGCGCACCGCGCAGCTGTGGCTTTCCTCGCACTTGAGGCGGCTAGCCAGGCGCGTGACAAGGAGTTGGAAGATGAAGCCCGTGAAGATCCTGATGCTGATCGCCCTGCCCTGTCTCGTACAAGCGTGCAGCGTGTTTTCTCCCGCTAGTCTTGATCTCGATCCACCGCCGGCCGTGGCTATGACCCCCTGCCCTTCTTTGCAAAAAGATCCAGGTCGATCGTTGAGCCAGGCAGAGGTTGAAATTCTTTGGGGCCGTGATCGCCGCGCGTTTCGCACCTGTAACGGACGACATGAGATCCTTGCAGATTGGGCGACAGATATCGTGAACACTCTTTCACCGCCCTAGAAGCTCAAGAATTTGTGACGGCTTTCGCTGTTTTGAATACTCCCCACCTGCCCGGCTTCGTGCCGGGTTTTTTTTACGGAACCGGGCAGTCGTCTAGGTTGCGTTTGGTTCACGTCCTTATTCTATATTCTTTATTCACTATTCAGTGCCTGTAATAGTTTGAAAGTACTTAATAAAATCTCTTAACTATTACCTTTGGGGCAATTAGCGATTACCTTTGGGGCGGTTAAAGATTACCTTTGGGGCGGTTAACAATTACCTTTGGGGCGGTATTTCCACCTGACCGAATCGGTGCTTTCGGCGATTACTACCTGTTGTTGTATGTCACTCTTTCTGCTACCCAGTATCCATCCGTGAGGTAATAGAAGAAAGGTGGGGTTATGGCGAACCGCCCCAAAGGTAATACTTACAGAACACTTGAAGTCCCGCAAAACGAAAGTGACATGGTAAAGCCGGCCGAGCTGATCGAGGTCCAGGGGGCCGCGCAGCTGACGCTAGCTGATCGTCGAATATTCAACATCCTTTTGCGAAATGCGTTCGGGCCGGATCTGGCTGAGCTCGAGCGTGAGTTTCAAATCCCGCTGGCAGATCTACGTGGGCCGCATGACAGCAATGACCGGCTGATTGCCTCGATTGAGGCGCTGATGAAAACAGTGGTGATGATCCGCCGGCCGGATGGATCAACTGACCGCGCGCAGCTGCTGGGCGGTAACAACATGGCCGATCCAGGACGGCCGCGGGGTATGCTGACATACTCTTTCCCTGCCCGTCTGGCATCGGCCTTGGCGGATAGCACCGTCTATGCGCGGCTCGAGCTCGAGATCCTGCACGCCTTCACTTCCAAATATGCGCTATCTCTTTATGAGGCTGTCGCACGCCGTGTGAAGCTCACAAATATGTACTCTGAAATTATGGAGCTTGATCAGTTTCGCGAGCTAATGGGTGTCGAGCCTGGCAAGTTGGCGGTGTTTGGAAACCTGAACCGCAAGGCAATTCAACCGGCCGTGTCTGAGGTTAACGCGTTGGCGCCCTTCGATGTGATCGTTCATCCCCGCAAGACCGGGCGGCGCGTGACCCATGTTTATCTTGGTTGGGGGGTAAAGGACGTGGAGGCGCGCAAGGCAGCTTACGACGAGCTGCAACGGCCCAAAACGGGACGTAAAGCAAGGATCGACGGAACCGCCGAAGATGTGGTCGAGGCGGTCTCTGAGGATATCGTTGAATACCCGGCGCAAATTGATCTTGAGGATTGGCTCGCCGCCCCTCTAAACGAGAAAGCTAGCTTGCTAAAGAGATAGCAAGCTAGCTTGATAGCTAATACTAGGGGCGGATCAGATCTCGCCAGCCTCTTTGCGCAAGAGGTCGATCGCGCGCTCGATCAGATCTTGTTGCGGTGTTCCTTCTTTGGCTGACAACATCCTGATATATTGGTGGCGGTCCTCGCTGATCCTTACATTGAGTGGCTTCTTGGCCTCTGAATGGGTTGTGTCAAGCTTGGGTGTTACGGGCTTTTTGTCCCGTGATGGCGGTGCGATACCTGACAGCCCCTTAGATTTGCTCATGATGTGGCTCCTTTCGTTAGCGCCTCGGCTATCTCCTGGGCGAGCGCAACCGCTTCATCGTTGATCTTGCCGTGGGTGGTTTCACTCGCGGCGCGGCCGCCGGTGCTTGCCTGGCGGATGATAGGCAGCTCGCGCAGCTCTGACTTGAACGCAGTCAGACGCGCCCGCTTGATGTAGTCCCGCACCCCCTGCCCTTCTGAATCGGATCCGCGCACGCGGCACAGTGCCAGCCGTATGCGTTCGGCCGGGATCCCGGCATCCTCAAGTTCAAGCGCGACCTCAACTTGAGGCTCGAGATCGTCGAGGCTGTAGCCGCTCGGCAATATGCAGAGCTGCGAGATCTGCGCCATTGTGAGGCCGCCGCGTTCCGCATGTGCCGGGCCGTCCATGATCACCAGATCATAACGACTTACCTCTTTTGCTGCGCGTTCCACGGAACGAAAGCGCATCACGTCAAGATCTGGCTCGAGCTCGTTAGTCACGCGCCGGCCGTGCCACTTGGTTGACGTTCCCTGCTTTGCATCGAGATCCGCGATGAGCACGCGCCATCCGGCGCGCGCCATTTCAACGGCAATAAGTCGGGCCAATGTGGATTTACCGACGCCGCCTTTCTGGCTGATGAATGATAGGATCATGCCTGTGCCTTTCAGTCTTGCAGGTTACGTGCGGTTTCGGGGCCAACAAGATCGCGGACAATCGCGCGGATCTCCTGCCGTCCTTTTTGCCGGCCTTGTTCATAGGCGCGATCAGCTATCGGCCGCGCGTATTCGTCCAGCTGTCGGAAGAGACCCTCGATGGTTTCCGGCGGTGTGTCCCAAGTTGTCGGAACCCATTCAGGTAAATACTCTTCGTGATCTGCTCCATAGTCGCCGCGCCGAAAGTACCGAATGCCGCTGCTTGTTCGTTCGCGAAAGTAAAAGGTTTCGTCGATCAACGCCGTGTTGTCCTCGATGCCCTCGGATTTACAGCCGCGCCATGTTGCAGGGATTGCGGGCTTTGCGCCAGTTGGTGCGGGTTTTGCTTTTGTCATTGAATATACCTTTGCTTTTCGGTGGCCGGTTCGCGTGGCCGCATATGCTATATTTGCAGATTGCTAGCATGCTTGCAAGCTAGCTAGCAAGGTTCTACTTTGAGGGTCCTTTTAGTCGTCGCGGTTTTCGATTGCCTCTCGGGCGCGATCCCGCCAACGTTCAATGTTTGCGCGCAGCTTCTCCGGGTTGCCATCAAGAGCGGCGGTTAATTTCTTGTCGAAAAACTCGAGCGGATCGCAGTCAATACACGGCGAACGCAGCGGCCGCTTATGTATACAAATCATTGTGGTGGTCCTTTATTGGGCTTTGCGTTTGATGGGATGCACCCCGTAAATGTCGGCGGCGTCGCAGCTGTCGAGATCAGGATTAAAGTCGTCCTGCTCTATCAATTCGTTGGCCTTTTCGCGTGCTTCTTCTTCGCTTTCGGCATCAACCAAAAATGAAAACTGGCCGGTGGCTTGGCCTGAAATTAGGTAACTTCGCATTAGGTCGCTCCTATGTTGAGTGTTTTCGGAAGGCGGTGTTTATTGCCCTTGCTGATTTCCCGGCCAACGCAGAACATCTGCACGGCCTGTAAACACTTCCCATGCCAGCGACAGACGCGACCAAAACGATGGATAGCCTACGGGTCTTGCTGGATACCACTTGCCATCAATCTCGGCGCTTGTGTGACGTGCGCTGTTGGTAACGCTTTCGATGCTGTGGGAGCTTGGGTAGTTTTTCATTCGTTTTGTCCTTCATGTTTTGGGTTTGGTATTGTGACTGCTGGTTGATTGCTATCAAACTAGAAAGATAGCAAGCTATCTTGCGTCAAACTGCAAGTAACAATCTAGTTTGCAACATTGATAGCAAGCTATCCTGCTAGCAAATTCTTCTCAATATCCTCGATCGCCGGTGATCGAATAAGATCGAGCTTTGCAATTGCCTGATCCGCAAAGATCCTTTGACGTGGCATGTAGGTTTCAAGGATCTCGTAACCATTTTGCAGGGTGTGTCCTGATACTGAGCAAATCTGGTTGATCCCAACGCCGGCCTCGGCCGCCCATACCATGCCCGAGCGGCGCAGATCCCGAATGCAAAGAGCGCCTTTTAGGGTCGGCTCAAGTACCGCAGGATCCGCACCGATGAGGCTTGGCATGGTTTCGGCCGCTTTCGAGCGCACGCGCGCCCATGCGTTTTGCAGCGCGCGCAGTTCGTAGCTGCGTCGGGTGCGATCGTTGACAAAGAGCGGCTTATCAGTATCGGGCAGGGGGCCAAGCCGATCGACTACTAGCGGGTGAAGCCGGAACGAAAGCTTTGCCCCTGTCTTGGATTGCGTCAGATAGAGGACGCCTTGCGAGATCTGACCGCTGGTCAATGATGCGGTGTCTGATACACGCTGCATCGTTGCAACGGCGGTAAGGGCAACGGCGGCAAGCCCTAACTCGCCCATGCGTTCAGCCGTGGTGATCATGTGCCATAGTTCTGCGCGTGTTGCGATACGGTTTCGCTTGGTGGCTGGCACTGTCTTGATAGTTGCGGCCGGGTTCGCTGCAATTTTTTCTTGAGAAACGCACCAGTTCAGCATTGAGCGCAGTTTAGACGCGCTATTGCGGGCATCGTCGGGGCTGACCTTTGCCAGCTCGTCATGCCATTTCTGTGCATCCTTGGCTGTGAGCTGATCAAGCCGCGTGGATCCGAGCTGTTCGGATGCACGGGCAAGGTGACGATCGTAATCCTTTTGTGTGCGGGGGCTGGCGTTGCGGTAATCTGCGCTGCGTTTGAATTGGCTGATGGCCTGGCTGACTGTTCCGGCCGCGGGGCGGGTATCGTTCTCTGCGTCAAGGAACGCATCGGCCGCGGCGTTGAGCTCGTCGGCGGTATTGAGGTTTTCGATCGACAGCGGGCCGAGCGGGCGGCTCTTATATCCAGCCCGGCGTAAGCTCGCTGACGGTTCCCAATAGATACGACACTTGCGGATCTGCACGCGCGGCGTGCGATCGGCGCGGAGCTCGAGGCTCTTGGACATAATGAAATCTCCTATGCGGTGTAGGGTAGGGCGGCCGGTTCGCGTGACCGCAGTGCTATCTTAATACAAAAATAGCAAGCTAGCAAGCTAGCAATTTTCTAGCTGCCATTAGCGCGTTTTTTAGCGCCTTCTTCCAACTCTGAGGCAAGCAATGTGTGAGCAAATCTCAAGAGCAATTCTTTGTTGGTAGGATTTAAATCTCGTAAGATACGAAGTAACTCGATCTGTTGAGCCTGATCGGCTGGCTCGACCGACAGTGCCGGCAAAAGTTCCATTGCACTACAACCCAGGATTTGCGCGAATTGTTGTGCGCGCTCGGGTGTCATTTTGATCAGGCCGTTTTCGAGCTTCGACATAAGTTGCTGTGATATACCCGCAGCGCTGGCTAGGGCTGATTGTGACAGCCCGGCGCCGATGCGCTTGAATTTCAGCGGGTTAGTATTTGGTGCCATAATAGTCTCCAATGTCCGCCGGCAACGCATTACTCCAATTTGGAGTAAGCCGCAAACGTTTCTTGTTGTCAAATAAATACACCCTGCTAATAGTCAACTACTACAAATTGGAGTAACTAGGGGGTATTTCTGTGACGCTGAACGAATGGGCCGATGCTTCGGATTTTTCCGATCGACAGATTGCCGAGCAAATGACTGATTGGCTGCGCCAAGATGATCCCGATATTTCGCCAGTGTCAGTGCAGGCAGTTCAGAAGTACAGGACTGGACGTGTTCCGCCGGTCGATCGGATGAGGGCGATATACGCGGTTACGGATGGATGGGTCACGGCAAATGACTTTTATGAGTTGCCGGTGGTTGCACAATGAGGGACACCCCAGAGGATTTTAAACGGCGCCAGCGCGAAGAGCTTGAAACAATTACAGGGCTCTTGCGCGATCGCGTCGAGCATCTGGCGCCGGTTCTGTTACCCGAGGGGCGTCGTGAGGGTATTGATTGGCGAGCGGGATCAAGGGGCGGTCGCTCCATCCGACTAGCTGGCCCTTACCGGGGCGTCTACCGGGATTTTGAAGCTGGCGGCAAGGGCTGTGACATGCTGCAAGCGATCACTGACATTCTGTGCCACGGTTCTTTGCGCCAGGGCATCGCCTGGGCGCGCTCTTATCTGGGCATGGATAACATGAGCGAAGAGGCGAGGGCGCTGGCACGTCGCCGGGCAGCTGAACGCCAGGCGCAGGACGCCAAAAAGGCCAAAGAGCAAGACGCAAAGCGGCGGCGGCAAGCGGCCGGTCTCTGGCATGGCGGCCAGCCGATCGCGGGAACCCCGGCTGACGCTTATCTGATGGGGCGCGGCATTGATATTCGCAAACTCGCTCGCCCGCCGTCCGCGCTGCGTTTCAACGGGCAGACATGGTGCAAAGAACGGCGCGGCAAGCATCCGGCAATGGTGTCCGGTTTGTGGCGCCAGGGTGAACCGGATCTTGCTGCAACGCATCGCACGTACCTGGCGGAATCTTCTGCCGGGTGGGGCAAGGCGCCGGTCCAAACTGAGCGCTCGATCCTTGGATCATGGCCTGGTGCAATCATTCCGATCCAGCGCGGTGAGACCGGAAAGCGGTGGCGCGATATTGAAGAGGGTGAAACCGTCGCATTCGGCGAGGGGATCGAAGAGGCGCTAACCGTTGCACTGGTCAAACCTGATTGGCGCGTTGGTGCGGTCGGGTTTGTAGGCAATTTCGGCCAGATCAAGTTGCCCGTGTGGTGCCATGTGATGCTTTGCATCAACCGAGATCCGGCCGGATCCGAGGCACATAAAGCAATCTTTGGCGATGCTGAAACGGGCAGGGTGGGTGCGATCGCGCAGCTCGAAGCGGCCGGGCATCTGGTGCGCACCCTGTTACCGCCGGAAGGGTTCAAGGATTGGAACGCTATTCTGATGGGGCAGGCGCATGAGTGAAGATTTTCGGCCGATCGGCGAAAAAGCGGTTGAGGCTGCGTTGAATGCCGCTGTCAGGAAGGCCGAAGAGGCGGGGATCACGGTTCAAATGGGCGAGCCAAAATCTGCACCCCGTACCCCGGACCCTGCAAACCGGGGCCATGTGGATGATGAGGGTCGGTTCATTACCGCTGGCGTTCCGAACATCAACCAATTGCCGCCGGATGCGCCGGTTCGGCCGCTTGGAATTTACGGCAATAAGCTGTTTTTTCTCGACGCGCATTCGCAGCTGCGCGAGCTCGGCGCCAAAGATGTGAACAGAAACATGATCCTGCACCTCTTTGGAAAAGAAACTGAGTGGATCTATCGCCTCTGGCCCACACTCAAGAAAATACCGAATGATGATGTATGGGTTGTTACCGGGTGGGATGGGACCAAGGCACAAGAAAGCCTTATGACGGCATGTGCCAGGCGCGGGATCTGGCGGCCTCAAGATCATGTGCGCGGCCGCGGTGTATGGGCTGCGGATGATGGCCGGCTCATCGTCCATTCCGGCGATTGTCTGCATTTCTCGGATGGCAAGATCGAGCGGCCAGGTCTTGTTGCGCATCAGGTTTATCCGGCAGGGCCGAAAGCCCTTTCCCCCACCAGCATCAAGGAAAAAGCGCCGCTTGACGGCCGAACCGCCGCGGCCGAGCTGCTGGATATCTTTGATAGTTGGAATTGGTCGCGCGAGTTTGACGCGCGCCTTTTGCTCGGCTGGTGCGTGGCTGCAATGATGGGTGGCGCGCTGAAGGTTCGGCCGCTTGCCTGGGTGACGGGTGAAAAGGGCGCCGGCAAGTCGACGCTGGTGGGCGAAGGCGGCGTTATTCACAAGGTATTTGGGCCGGGCATTCTGATGACAGCCAACACCACGGCGGCCGGCCTGTATCAAAAAATCATGTATGACAGTCTGCCGGTTGCGATCGACGAGATCGAGGCCAAGCGCGGCAATCAAAAAACCGAGGCAGTGATCGAGCTGGCGCGCCAGGCTTATTCGGGTGGCATGGTGTTGCGCGGCGGGGCGGACCATGATGGCAAAGAGTTCCGGGCTATGTGTCCGGTTCTCTTCGGTTCAATCCTGATCCCGCCACTGATGCCCCAAGACCTTTCGCGATTGGCGTTGCTGAACCTAAAGCCGTTCAGCCTGGATGCAAAAGAACCTGAGCTCGATAGTCTACGACTGGCCGCGATGGGGCGGGCGATCGTGCGTCGGATCCTGGATAGGTGGCACGAATGGCCCGAGCGCTTTAACGCCTGGCACAGCTATTTGCGCGGCATGGGTCATTCGGGGCGTGCATCGGATCAGTTTGGCACGTTGCTTGCGGCCGCTGATCTTGTGCTTTGCAATTCGGTGCCGGATGACGATGAAATGCGCGCGATCGCCGGCAGCATGGCACCCGTCACGCTCAAGGAAACACAAGTTGAAAGCTCGAATGCCGATCGCTGCATTCAGTTTGCCATGTCACGGCCGCTGAATTCGATGCGCGGATCTGAGCACATGATGGTATCGGAGCTCGTTGTGTCAGCTGTTCGCCGCTTCGGTGGTGAAATGGAAAATCCCGTAAAGCCGCTCGATGCCGTTCGCTACCTAGAGCGCGCCGGCGTGTCGGTGGTGGCGCTTGACTATGAGGACGGCAAGCTTGTCGTAAAAAAATCCTCAAAGATCGCGCCGGTCCGTCTGTCTTACATTCTCGATGAGCAAATCGACATGCAGGAAGGGCAGGGGGTCTATGTGGCCTTTGCCCCTAATGGCGACGGCATTCTTGAACTGTTCCGGGGTTCCGATTGGGAAGGTGTAGCCGGCGCGCACAATCCGTTTGTGCAGGCGCTAGAGCGCGTCGAAGGTGCCTGGCGTGCGCCTCAGACGGTGCGGATTGGCGGGCAATCGTGCCGGCCGATCCTGATCCCGATCGACAATTGCGTAGATGTTCCAACAGTAGAAGAGGCGGCGTTAAATCAATGAACACAAGTGATGAACCATTACCACGGTGCCGGCATGGCGTTTTGGTGTCGCATTACTGCGAGGATTGTGCGGCGGCATTCCACAGATACCGAATGGGTGGTGCCTTAGAACAGTCCAGCCAAAAACCGGAGCCCGCATCTGTGGTGATATACACGCAGCGCGACGGTGTGTTGACGTTCTGGCAGGATGGCCGGCCGATTGCAAACTACAGCGGCCAGGCTTTGACACAGCTTAACCAGGTGATTGCAACAGCGATGGTTGAAGGGGCTGAGGAATGATCGACCCAGATGTTAGGATCGCGCACGGCGAGTGCGAAGAAATCATATGGCAGCTGCCGGCGCATGTTCTGGCGGTGATCAAACGTGCTTACAATCATAGTCGGCGTCGACCGTTAAAGATTGAAACAGAAAATCAGGCAAAGGCAGTTGAGGAAGCGATCGAGCTCGGTGTTGTCGAACGTGTCGGTGAAGCGGTGGATGCTGGCAAGAGTCGCCCGCAGCCAGGCAAAGAGCCCCTGCCGGTGGTACTGACGCGGAGGGGCTTTTCGCTCGCTGTATGGTTGAGGTTTGCCGGTTGGCCTAGCCGTCCGAAGGAACGCCCGACAATCGTTGCCAGCGCTCCGGCCAGCGCTCGGGCTCAGTAGAGCTAAGAAATTCGGCAAGGGCTAGCACTGCAACCGGGGGCGCGTCATTGCGCCCCTTTGGCGGTGTGAACCATCTTCTGACCTGTGCTTGGTCGCACTCAAGGCCAGAGGCGAGGCGGGCGCGCCAATCGTTGCCGAGTGCGCGTTCGAGTTTTTCAGCGGTTTCAATCCGGCGTTGTGTTTTCATGTCTTTTAAGTCCGGCATATTGGCTTTAAGTTCGAGAACATTCCTTTGCGGGAATTGGCGCTTGCAGGTTCGCAAAATTATGCAAGCGCCGGGCCAGTGTCTATCTAGGCACTGGCTCTTTCCGTCCAATCATCCGCGGCTGTAGCGTTGGCAATGCTGGCATATGCCTCACGAACCGAGTCGGGGCCAGTGTATTCGATCGTTGCGCAATAGAAGCGATTTCCGATCTGGTGATAACTTTGGGTCAGGTTTCCCCGCGAAAACTCGCTTATCGCAAAGCTGCGGCCAGTGTGGCCGAGCGGGGGCAGTATTTCGAGGAAATACCAAAACTCATCTTCGTTAATGCGCCAGAATTGACCATGTTTTAGGCCCAGATGCGCATAGCGGTTGGTCGCGCTGTAGCGGTTAATCAGATCAAAGTGGGTGTCGCGGTCTGCGGTTCCTGGGAAAATCCGTTTGAATGCCATCGCTGTTTTCCTTTGCGGTTTGAGTTGTGCCGGGGTTCGCATTCCGGCGGTGTCATGCTTGGCGCATGGTGCGGTGGCCGATCCTGCCGGCCGCCGGCGATGCGTCAGGCGCTCAGCTGGTTGTAGGTTTGGGCGTCCTCGTATCGGATCGCGTCGCCGTCCCACATTGGCCCGTTGAAGCCAGCCAGGCGCGGTTGCCCTTGCAGCTCGTCGCGCTGGCGCGGGTTTGCGTTGGTGCCGGTGATCTCGAGGCCGGTCGCCGCCACAAAGGCAACAATGTTGTAGCCTTCGGTTTTGACATGGCCGCAGCCTTCAACATTCTGGATGATCCGAAATTTCATATGTGTTTTCCTTTGCGGTTTGAGCTGTGCCGGGGTTCGCATTCCGGCGGTGTTATACGGGCTGCAAGTTTCCGATGGCTCGATTGGTTATCGCGAATTTTGACCACTGATCGGCCATAGCGGCCGCGATACCGGGAAAGAACTTGCTTCGGGCTTTCCAGCGGTCCGCGCCGGGGCTGGCCTTGTGTACGCTGTCGCGTGCGGTCGATCCGTCGAGCGTTCCGGTGGTTTTCAGGTTGGGCAAATTACGCAGCCACAGACAGGTGCGTTTTTTCTCGTTGTCTGGACCGTTTGGATCGGATGCAAACTGCCACGGCTGCACAGATTGTGCGAAAGGCTGGTAATTGCGGATGCGCGACTTTGCGTGTTTGTGCATGACCGGATTTTCAACAGCAACATGCGGAATGTGATCCACATTCCAGCAATGGGAAAAAAGCTCAGCGGCATTGTCGAGCTCTGCCCACATATCCGGCAACGTGCGACCCGGCGGGGCTTTGTGCAGCCACCGAACGCCAGAATTACACAAGCGGGTGCAGGGTGGGTGCATAACCGCCAGAATATCCCAATCGTGCCAAGTCATAACGTCGCGCACGTCGCCTTGAATGTGTCGATTTGTGGGGGTTTCGGCCGGCAGAAGGTCGCAAGACCAAGCGTCATGGCCGAGGGCAAGAAAAGCGTCCCGAACGATGCCGGATTGTTCGCAGCCGATTAGAACCTTTAATTGCATTTGTGGATTTCCTTTCCTTGTTTGTTGATCCTGGCGCATGGTGCGGCGGCCGATCGTGCCGGCCGCCGGCGATGCGTCAGAGCCCGAGGGCGTGGCCGATGATCAGGGCGGCATAGAGGCCGCCAAAGATCGAGCCGGCCGCGATCGTGTCGGCGATCAGATCCCGCACCCTCATTTCAGATCTCCGCGCAACTTCATCAGCCGGATTACTTCGCGCGCGGCGTGAATACCGGCGTTGTTGAGCTGGCGTTGCCATGCGCCGGCCGAGGGCGCCCACCTGAAACCGTATTGCTTGACAAGCGCGCGGATCTCGCCGGCCGGCTTGCCGTCAAAGATCAGCTGAACGCGGTTTGCCTCGGTATTCTCAACAACCTTGAGCCCGTCGAACTCGTGTTCTGCACTGTCGCGTTGGCGGTTGCGCTCGAGCTGCGCAAGGCGCTGTTTCATCCGGCGAATATTGGCGTTGTTGTTGGTGAGCATGTAGTCAGCAAATCCGATGCGACCGGCAAAGTCGGGCTTGATGATTTCCCGTGCCAGCCGTGCCGAATTCTCGCAGCCCATCGCCGCCGCGAGCTCTTTCGAGTAAGCCTCGAAATCGTCGCCTTCGCTTTCGGCGGTGACACCCTTCCTGGCCCACTTGCGGGTAATCCTGTTTGCGGCCTTCATTTCGTTCTGATTGGCTTCGGCTCGGGCGATCTTCTCGCGCAGTTTCTCGGGCGCGTCTGGATCATCCGACGAGATACCGCCGGTGCCTACGCTCGCGGCCTTGGCGCGCAGCTCGTCGGCGCGTTTGCCTTCCTCGATCGAGCGGCGCATCGCATTGTCGGCGCGCTTGATTGCGTTGCGGTGCCGGCGCTCGCTGTGGTGTCCAACAAGGATCGGTTGCCCGAGCGGTATGCCGCTCGCCTCTTCGCGTAGATCGGCGCGCTTATAGGCTGCATCGCTGCGCGCCTCGGCTCGATCGGCGGCCGCCTCGAGGCGTTGCCGGCGGGCTTCCTGTTTTGCTTCGTATGCGTTCATGTGTTGTTTCCTTTGCGGTTTAAGTTGTGCCGGGGTTCGCATTCCGGCGGTGTCATGCTTGGCGCATGGCGCGGCGGCCGATCGTGCCGGCCGCCGACGATGCGTCAGGCCAGCCGCTCGACCAGCTCGACCAGATCGCCGAGAATGTCAGGGGTTGCCGCCTCGCAGGTGCCGTTGGCGGTCAAGTTCGCGCCGGGCTCGAATGCTTCGCCGTCCTCTTCCATTTCAAACTTGAGCATTTCCAAGCCGGCGAGCACTGCGCCGCGCTTACTTGCTTCACCGAGCAGCTGCGCTGCCATGTCGGCCGCTTCGGCCATCCGGTAAAGCTCTTCACGCGCCAGGCGTTTGCCCTCTTCGGTGCCTCTCTCAAGCACAGCCGCCAACATTGCGGCGTTGCTGCGGTGCGTGGCTTTGAACTCGATTGTGTTCGACATGAACTCATTCCTTTTTGTGGGGGTTTGTCTCGGCCGGTTCGCATTGGCCTTGTCTGTAATTTAGTAACCATTGGTTACGTTGTCAACTACCTTTTGTAGTAAAATACCCTGCGACATTCCGTCCCACCCCTCGCGCTCCCCTTTTGGCGCTGCGCCCGGTTTCTCGATTTGCTTACTACAAGGGGCTTCCCCGGACCCCATCGGCCTGATACATATCGGGGCCATATCCCGCGGGGGCGTCAGGGGCTGATGTGACAAAATCGGGTTCGGGTGTCACAACGGCGTCACAACGCTAAGCGGCTGATAAACAACCATAAAATCTAGGTTTGTAACAACGTGACAATGTGACGGCTACAGGCGCGCGATCATATACGCGCGCGCATGTGCGGGATACTGTCTGTCACATTGTCACATTGTCACAAGATGTATTTATTTAGAGCAATTTCAAAGATTTAGCTGTGTAACATTGCTTGTGACGGATCACAGCAAATGTGACGTTCTGCGAAAATATTTAATCAATTCATGGGTTTAGCATTTCGTCGGAATTACTACAAATCGGAGTTGCGCTGTAGTATGTCGCCGGCGTATGGTCGGGGCCAATCGCGACACAATTGCACGCGCCTGGATGAATTAAATATTGGGGTGATATTCCGTGGCAGAGGTTCCGAGCTCTTTCGATCCAGCTGGCTTTGCGGCCGGCGCATCGGCTGCGCTCGAGCGTGCCTCGACTGATCTGGCCGCGCCGGTGCAAGGCTCACTCTTTGGGGCTGAGCCCGTCGACCCTGATGGCGTTGGCGATCTGGCGGCCGAGAAACGCGGGCCGGGGCGGCCGGCGGGGTCGCGCAACAAGTCAACTGAGGAATGGTCTCGCTTCATCCTGTCGCGCTATCGCTCGCCCCTGATCGGTCTGGCCGAGATCGCCCAGATGACGCCACAGCAGCTGCAAACCGAGCTCGGCGGTGAGCCAAGCGAGCAGAACAATGGCGGGGCAAACCTCGCCGAATGCCTTCGGATCATCATGAGCGCGCAACAGGCGCTGGCGCCATACCTGCATCAGAAACAGGCGACCGCGATCGACACCGGCGGCGCCAGCCTGATGACCATCGTAATTGAGGCCGGCGACGGTGATGCAGGTGGATCCGGCGTCAAGATCCTACCCGTTGATGAAAGTGAACAAAATCAACCACTTACAATCGACGGAAATTCGGTGTCGGAATTCAAGGATCGGAACGAATGAGTGAAGCCCTTGAAAATTATAAGAATTTCAGCGTGTCGTCGTCGTGTGAGCTAAACGACGACACCCGGCGCGATCAGCCAATCCATCCCGGCAAGTCGCGCCTGGTCTCGATCGTCCTTGGTGCGGGTCGATCGAGAAGGTGGGGGGGGTCAATGGCGGCAGACACCCCCCCACCCCCTGCCGCGAACTGCAATCCCCCCCCTGTGAGACAAAAATCGGATTTGGGAATTTTGCCGATTTCGGGGTCAGGGGGGATCCGGCAAATTGGGGTCAGGGGATGCTAGAAACATTTGCCGGCGATAAGTCGATTACCAAGCGGTTCACGAAGCCGGGGCCGGTGGCCTCGGCCTTCATGCACTCACACGCACGGATCTGCGGGATCATGGGGCCGCAGGGCGGCGGCAAGACAACGGCCGTGATCAACCGGATCATGATGAAGGCAGCGATGCAGCCGCCAAGTCCGGTCGATGGGATCGCGCGCTATCGCTGTGTGGTCTGGATGCGCACCTATCGCGAGCTTTGGGCCAAGGTCATTCCCGACTGGCTCGAGTGGATTCCGCAACAGTCCAAGGCGTTCAACATCAAGTGGACGGGCGGCAAGGATAACCCGGCCGAACATGAGATCATGTTCAAGGCGGTGGTCAATGGCCGGGAAAAGATCGTCAAAATGGAAATCTGGTTTCGCGCGATCGGGGATCAAACGCCGGGCGAGGCGGCTAAGGGTCTGCACGCAACTGACGGATGGTTGCCGGAAAGCACAACGGCCACGGTGGAAATGCGCAAGGCGCTCTTCGGGCGCCTAGGTCGCTATCCATCGGCTGAGCATGGCGGCGCGCCGCATCGTCAGCTGCTATGCGATTGGAACGCCGGGGATCCGTACAACTGGACTACCGAGTATTTCATAAACGAACGGCCGCTTGATGTGGATGATGAGGGCCGCCCAATGGTCCAGTTCTTTTGTCAACCAGGCGGGCGCGAAGCCGGCGCGGAAAATCTGCATAACCTGCCGTCCAACTACTACCGCGATCAGATCGCCGCAAACGCTGATGATCCTGATTGGATCCGGCGCATGGTTGACAATCAAATCGGGTTCATGCGGGATGGCACGCCTGTTTTTGATCAGTTTGACGCGCAAATTCACGTCGCGCCCGATGAGCTGACAGCCTGGCGTGGGGTTGAATTGACACTTGCAGCTGATGCCGGTCTGACGCCGGCTGCGGTGATAGGCCAGAAAAACCAGATGGGTGAGGGTCAGATCCTTGCCGAAGTCACTTCAAGGCGCGCAGGGGCAGAAGATTTCGCGGAATCGCTCATGGTTGTTTTGGACAGCCCGCGATTTGCAGAATGCCCTAGGCCAAAGGTGCTTTATGTCGACCCCACTGCGCTCGATGCCAAAGAAAGCTCAAGCCGCACGGAAAACGGTGAAGGGTTGGCCTCTTGGGCGCGGATCGTTTCCGAAGTCACCGGGCTAGAAGTTCGTCCATCACGTTGCAAGAACGATCCGGTGATACGGGTTGGCTCGGTCAACCATATGTTCAAGCGACGTATCGGCACGCGCGCGGCCGTGATGATTGATCGGCGTCACTGTCCCGAGCTGATCAAGGGTGCAGCTCGGGATTACAAATACGAAAAAACAGCTTTCGTTTCTGGCGGTGCGCTCGAGTACAAGGACAAGCCCACCAAGAATTTCGCGTCACACGTCTGTAACGCGCTCGAGTATTTTGCGGCCAATACAGGCGAACAAGATCTTTTAACGGGAAAGGCCGAGCGCAAGAAGGCGCGCCAGCTTGCGCAGGCGTCCCGCCTGGCACGGGCGGCCGGCCGGGCAATGGATCCGCTGGCGAGGTATGCGCGATGAGCCGTGATCTGATCTTTCGCCCGCTCACTCCTTGGACGTTAAACACCCGAAGGGCAGTTGAGGTTGTCGCTGAAAACATGGATCCGCGAGATCGCGAAGAAATCTTTTCGATCCGATCAGCGGGATCCGTCGCGGAAGATGTAGTCAAAGATATTGGTCTCGCAATTGTTCAGCGCCTCGTCATCGAAGGTTTTGTTGCCTTCAGGGACAGGGGCGAGCTGATCGAGCCTGTTGCCGTTGCACTGGCAACGCGCACGGGCTTACCCGGTGTTGTCAATGTTGGCTTGTTTGGGCGCGAAGGATGTAAGCGCGCGATGCCTGCGGTCTGGGTGGAGATGGCACAACGAGCCTACAGCTTCGGTGATCGGCACGGCATTCATTTGGCGCAGGTCGCAATGATGGTTTCGCACACCGCGGCGCGTCGGATGGCGCGCCGGATTGGTGGTGAAGAGGCGTTCAACTACGGCCCTATCGGCCGTGATGGACAAGAGTACGTTCACGTTATCTGGAGATATTAAGATGGGATTGTTTTCAGCCGATCCGCCGCCACTGCCACCACCCCCTTTGCCAGCACCAAGCGTTGATGACGAAGCCGTTCGTCGCGCCGGTGAAGATGCTGCGCGTCGTGCTTCGCGTCGGCGAAGCTCAGAGGACACACGCGTAGCCCAATCAACGCAGCGGCGCGGTGGACTGGCAAACGCAGCGCGTCAGACGGTCGGGGGCTGATATGGAAGATAAAAGCGAGGTTCGTAAGCTCGTTAGCCGTGCTGAATATCGCAAAACACTTCGCGAACCCATTGTTTCGCGCCGTGAGGCGGTCAGCGAACTTATGCGGCCGCTGCGCGATGATTGGCAGTATGCGACTGAGGGCAAGCCTCGCGGGGTGCGTCGGTATGATGGGACAGCCGTTCTGGCGCTCGATCAGGCCGGCGCCTCGATCTATTCCATGCTGACGGCCACGGATAATATATGGGCTCCGCTGGAATTTGAACAGGATTGGCGCAAGCAAGATGCTGACGCGCGCGCATGGATGGCCGAAGTCAATCGGATCGTCTTTGCGTCCCTCGATCCCGCACGGGATCAGTTTTACAACGACGCGCCGGAAGTCATCCTTGACAGCATCGGGCTTGGTGATGGCGTCTTTTATTCGGCCAGACAGCCAGGATCAGAGCTGTTTCATTCAAAGGCGATCCCCTGGCGCGAATGTTGCTTTGACATAGGCAACTTTGGCGAGGTTACGCATTTCGACCGCTGGTATCGAGAACCCTTGTGGAACGTGGCTGAGCTGTTTGGAAAGGACAAGCTGCCCGATCGGCTGCAAAAGCAGCTCGAGGATCAGCCAAACGAGAAAACCGAGATCCTGCACACGGTTGTTCCCAATGAGGGGTCAAACCGAATTTCGAGCGTGCATCGCTTCATGTCAGTTTACGTGTTGCTTGAGACAACAACCGCACTGAATTGGGGCGGGTATCGCGATATGCCCTACTATGTCAGCCGGTGGGGTGTCGGATCTGGTGAAACCTATGGGCTTGGTCGCGGTTACATGGCCTTGCCTGATACGCAGATCCTCAACGAAATGTCGCGGACCTCGATCGTGGCCGCACAAAAGGCGGCCGAACCGCCCATGGCCGCGCATGACGAGCTGGCCGGCCTTGTGTCTCTTGATCCGAACTTTCTGAATTACGGCGCAATCGACGACGCGGGCAATCAGCTGTTGCGGCCGATCCAGACGGGCGCAAATGTCGGTATTACGCTGGAAATGATGGATCAGCGCCGGCAACAAATTAAAGACGCGTTTTATCACGCGATGCTTTCGCTGGTTGGATCCCCAACACCTTCTGTTGTCGAGATCCTGAAAAACGACGAGCGGCGCGATCAGTCGATGGGGCCGAACCTGGCGCGCATTATATCCGAGTTTCTGGCACCGTTTATCGAGGGCCGCTATCGCGAGTTGAAACGCGCCGGCAGGATCCCGGCGCCGCCGGCCGTGGCCGATGGTGCGCCTCTGCGCGTGCGCTTTGTTTCGCCATTGGCGCGTGCGCACAAGGCCCAGGCTGCACAAGCCACCATGTCAGCCGTGCGCGGGGTGGCCGAAATAGCCAGTGTCGATCCGCGCGCGCGTCACGCGATCAATGGTTTGCGTGCGGCCCGCAAGGTCATCGACGGCTTGGCCGCGCCTGATGAGATCGCATCGACGGAAGAAGAGATTGCAGCTGCGTTGCAAGGTGAAGCGCAGCAATTGCAGCAAGCCGCCGGGCTCGAGGCCGCCGAGCGCGGATCTCGGGCGGTGGAAAGCCTGGCACGCGCCGAAAGCGCGGTCAGCACAAACAACCCGCAATAGGAGCGAACCAAAATGACCAAGGGTGAATATCGCGTTGGGATCAGTTTCAACCCGTCTAATGATGACGCGGTTGGAAAGATCAAGCGCGCAGCTGCGGATCTGATCGACCTGATCGAGAATGAGATCCCGATGAGGCGCGTGGACAATCACGCAGAGGGCATCCGGCAGAGCGAAGTCGGGCGCCTGAAAGAACTGGCACAAACCGCGATCGAGGATGGCGCTATGTGGGCGGTTAAGGCCGCCACCAAGCCCAAACCGGAGTGACGCGCATGGATGGTTTGAACTTCGGGCAAGCTATTGAGGCAATGAAGGACGGCCAAAGGGTCGCGCGCGCCGGTTGGAATGGCAAGGGCATGAGCATTCGTTTGCGTCTTGGCACGGTGATGCGCAGTAGCGATGCCGCAAAACAGGAGAATATCGACGGCATTCCTCAGCGCTATTTTCGGCCAGAAAATTATTCCGTTGTGCCAAACCTGCCCTCGTTCGTGATGGCGACGGCAAGCGGAACCCAAGTGGTTGGGTGGTTGGCAAGCCAGGCTGACATGATGGCCGAGGATTGGAGTATCTGCCCATGAGCGTATCACAAAATGCGGGTATGGCCGGCTTTACGATTGTGCCAGCGCCAAACGGCGGCTGGCTTCTCAGCGAAAACAGACAAGAGCAATTCGAAGCGATGCGGACAATCGGGGCATATAGCAACACGAAAGACATGCTTGCCGCGCTGACGGATATGCTGACGGACGGTGACGGGGTCGCCAGTGAAGGGGGCGGCCAATGACAAACGCAATCGCCGGCTCGCCGGTCTGGCGGGTCAAGGAAACGCTGAAATGCAGCGAGGAAGAAGCCGAAGCGGTCGTTAAGAACCTTGGCCGGATCCTAAGCCATGAGCCAACAAAGGCTTTTGTTGCAATGGCGTTTCACTTGTCCAACACGACGCGGACGCCGAAAGCAACCCGCGACGATATTTTGATCAATGAAGGAAAGCGGCAAGCCGGTCTGTTTATTGTGGCTTGTGCAAAAGCTGGCCTCGATCTCAACACTTACTCTGAGGAAGAAAGATAATGTGGGTTATGTTAAATGCCTGGATCAAAGAACGTACATTCAATCCTGCGGACCTTGGCTCTGGCGGTTCTTCTGATGCTGGCGGCGAAGTTGACGGTGGTGGCGGTGATACTGGCGGCAATGGATCTGTCGATGCAGGCGGCAATGGTGGAGTTGGCGGCGATAGCAACGGTGATAACGGTGGTGATCCTTTTGCGTGGTTCGGCAGCGAAGTAGACGCTGATACGCGTCAATATCTGGAAAACAAGAGCTTCAACGGTCCTGCCGATCTATACAAGAGCTTGCGCGCTGCAGAAAAGATGATCCGCGGCGATCAGATCCAAGGGCCGCCCGATGATGCTGAACAGCATGGCGCGTGGTTCAAGGAAAGTGGCCTTGCAAAGCGCCTGGGTGTGCCAGAGGCAGCGGATGGATACAGCATCGAGGCGCCAAGTTTCGACGATGGTGTTGCATCCCTGATCAACTATGACACCGAGCGCCACGGCCGCCTGATGACAACCGCGCATGAATTGAACATGACGCCGGCGCAGGTTCAGGGTGTCTTGGACTTCTACAGCCAGGAGATCACAGCAGACGCGCAAGCCTTCAATACCGAGGCCAGTGCGGATGAAACGCGGATGAAGGACGAGCTCGGCAAGGAATGGGGTGACAACTACCAAACCAATGTTACTGCTGCGCTCGAGGCCGCGTCCGAAGTCGGGTTAACCGAAGCGCAGATTGAAACACTGCGGGTTGGCGGTGTGGCTGGTTCAACGGCGCTGACTAAGATTTTGTTTGAGCTCGCGCAGGTTCGCGGCAATGACACTTTGAAGGGTGGCGCGCGACCAGGTGGACAAATGGGGCAGGCAGAAGCAGAGCGCGCGTTGTCGGAGTTTACCTCACGGAATGTTGAAGCTCTGACCAAGCGAGATCACCCCGGCCATGTTAACGCTATCTCACAATTGGAAGAATTGAAACGAAAGGCCGGTCGCGGCTCGGCCGGGCAGTCGTAGATTTGAAAAAGATCGTACCCGGTGATTGTATTTACCGGGTATATTTTCCCGCATTAAGTGCTAAAAATATGACGTTTCGCTTGTTTTTCAGCGTGTAATGTCGGATAAAAAACAGGCGAACCAAAGACTGCAATAAGGGAAAAGGCTAGGGGATGAGCTACGGTGCAATACGCTTGGTTGCAAGCAACGGCGGCCCTACCGCCGAACATATTCTAGCAGCTGCCAACGCTGGAAATGGAATAAGTGACACTGCCGAAATTATGGAGCTTGCGAACTCTATCGCGCACGATACCGTATGTCTCATTCGGCGACAAAAAGACAGTGCGATACTGGCGAGTGTGTTGTTGGTTATTCAGGATCAAAGGCTAAAGGTAGCCTTTTTAGAGTGCATCGGTGAATACCTGGTTATCTGATCCCGTTTTGATCCTTGTTTTGACAAGCCCGGCCTAGAGCCGGGTTTTTCTTTTCTGTCTTGGGTCTTGCTTTTTACTACATTTTGGAGTGAATACTTAGTAACCGGCCGCCCTGCCCGATCGGCAGGCCCGGTTGACAGCGGGTAAGACCGCGGGTGCGCGCCCCGCTTGGCGTGAAGATAGGGTCTAGCTGATGAGCTGGCCGCCCCTGTCGCCTGTTTTGAAACCGAAGCAAGCAAAACCGAGGGGATACCCAAAATGCTTGATCAATCCAAATATGACGGCTACGCCGACGATTTCAAAATCGGCTATGAGCTGGCATTGCAGCAAAAAATGTCGCGCTTCCGCGACAAGGTTATGTGGGCCAACCCGGTCAAGGGTGACGGCGCGCAAGTCGTTGACCACATTCTTCCGTTCGAGGCGGAAATTGGCGGATCCGATTTTGAGGATACCAAGTGGACCCATCCAGAGATGGCGCCGCGTTGGGCCTTTCCAACGCCAATCCGTGTAACGGTGCCGATCAGCACCACGGATCGCCTGTCGATGCTGGCGGATCCATCGAATGAGCTGACGCAATCTATTATTGCTGCTCAGAACCGTGCGCTTGATGGCAAGATCATTGTACCTGCGTTTTTCCGTGATGTGACAGGCGGCAAGGACAAGGACAAAGTTCATCAATTTGAGGCCGCGCAAATCATCGGCAAAGATGTTGGCGCTAATGATTCCGGTATCAATCGCGACAAGATCGACAATGCGATCGAGATCTTCGAGACCAACGAGGTCGATCTTGACGAGGAAATGCCCTGGATGGCGATCACGCCGCGGCAACATCGGATCTTGCGCAACCTGGCCGAAGTCAAGAACCGCGACTTTGAAAAGATGGGCGGCGTCATGCGCGATGGCAAGGTCATGCAGTTCTTGGGCTGTCGTGTCTTTGTCTCAAACCGTCTGAAAAAAATTCAAATCGGTGGAACAACCTTTGTTGAAATGCCGATTTGGGTTCCCTCCGGTCTGGCGGTTCAACCCTGGCTGATGCCCAACATCAAGATCAGCGAGCGTCCCGACAAGAACTATGCAACGCAGCTCTTCTGTGAGGCGCGCTACGGCGCGATCCGCACAGAAGAAGGCCGCGTGATCAAAGTTCTCTGCAACGAGGAAGCCTTACCAGCGGCCTAATCGTCAATCGGCCGGCGGGATCCTCGCCGGCCATTTTTCAAATCTCCTAACCAGAGGAAAAGATCATGGCAGAAGTTCATAAATCTGCGGCAACGCTGCCCGACCCAAACGCGGCAAAGCCTGGAAAGGCCGATGTGCGTATCAATCACGGCGCGTTGCGCACATCGGCGCACGCGGCTGTTATCGCAAGCGGCGACAGTGTTGCATCAACTTACGAAGTTGCACGTATCCCGTCACACGCACGGATCTTGAAGCTGTCGAAGCTGCACACAAGCGGCGTGGCGGGCGTCAACGATGCCGATCTCGGTGTCGAAGGTGCGGCCAACTGCCTTATGGCCGGGCAGTCGCTGACATCAGCTGGCGCAAAAGATGCAGCGGCGGCGATCGCGGTTGCTGATATCGGCAAGGCATTGTGGGAGTTGGCAGGTTTGTCAGCGGATCCGAAAAAGGAAATGTCAGTTTTCCTGACACTGAACGCGGCCGCTACAGGCGCCGGAACGGTTGCCGCGGATCTCGTTTACGTCTGCGAGTAAGCAAGGGCAA
The DNA here is from genome assembly GCF_056159225.1 of Ruegeria sp. AWH4_226. Lineage (NCBI taxonomy): Bacteria > Pseudomonadati > Pseudomonadota > Alphaproteobacteria > Rhodobacterales > Roseobacteraceae > Ruegeria > Ruegeria sp. AWH4_226. The sequence goes on from NZ_JBSWUU010000007.1 coordinate 23,419, forward strand.
AGCACATGGAATTAAGCGAAGTTGGCATTGCCTCGGCCGCGCTTCTTCACCTGGCTAAAGATCCGATTGCCGATCTTGACGCGCATGGTGATCCAAACGCTCGGATGATCAGAGAACGGATGCCAGTGGTGCGGGATGCGCTTTTGCGTTCGTACCCGTGGAACTTCGCCATGTGCTTTGCTTCTCTTTCGGGTTCTGTGCTCGACGCGCCGATGTTTGGATTTACCCACCGCTGCGCCCTGCCGGCCGGTGGTGCCTTGCCACATTGTCTGCGTGTCTGGAAGGTCGACACAACGGCGACATATGCGGTGCGGGGCCGTTATCTTTACCTTAAAGGTAACGGGCCGGTGTCGATCGACTATATCGGCCGGGTTGAAAACTACGAGGAATACGATCCTCTTTTCGCTGAGCTGTTGGCGCTGGATCTGGCGCTCGCATTGATGACCCGAATTCCTTCCGGCGAGATCCGCAGATCAAAGCGCGATCTGCAACGTCAGCGTCGGGATGTGCGCCGCACCGCTTCTTTGAGTGATGCAATGGAGGCTTCGCCGGATCCTCTGTCACGCGATGGAACGGGTACGTGGCTTGGCTCGAGGCGGCCGCTATGACCGTTAGGTTTCCAAAGCGGTCACTTGTAGGGGGGGAAATTGATCCCGATCTCCACTACGCATCTGACCTTGCGCCGGCGCGCGTTGGGGCAGCTGAATGCTTCAACTTTGTTGTGCGCGAAAAGGGCGGCGTTGAGCGCACGCCTGGAACCGAGCATATCGCAAAAGCGAAAGGCACGGCGCGGGTTCGCCTGGGTGCGTTTATTAGATCGAGTACGGCCGCCTACCTGGCTGAGTACGGTCCCAACTACGTGCGTCTGCGCAATTCCGATCTGACCGGGCCGGATAGTTTTGATGAGGTCGCAACCAACTATGTTGCCGAGGATCTGATCTATTTGCAATTTGCGCAATCCGCAGATGTGCAGTGGATATTTTCCGGCAAGAAAGTCAAAGAGCTGCAAAGGTCCGATGATGGTGCGGGGGGATACAACTTCGCGCTCGTAGACGCGGCGATCCGCAACGGGCCGTTTATGGATTTGGATTTTTTCGAGACGCGAACGATTACCCCTTCAAGTGTCTCGGGTAATATTACGCTCACCGCTTCGCATGATATCTTCAAGCCAGGTCATGTAGGTGCATTCTGGCGATTGCAGGAAAGAGATTTTTTTGGCGCCCGAAAATGGTCGCCGGAAAAGGAAATCGCGGTTGGAGTTTTAGTTCGCTACAACGGAAACGTATACGAAGTCACGGACCACGGAATTACCTCAAACATTCCGCCAGAACATACAGAGGGTAGCGTTGTCGACTTTAGCCGCGATAATCCAATTACATTTAAATATCTGCATTCTGGGTTTGGAATTGTTGAAATTACCAATTTCATTGATGCCCGAACTGTAAACGCTGTCGTTATAAAGCGTCTGCCCGATGATATTATAGACGGTGGAACAGCCAAATGGCAGGAAGGTGCTTGGTCCGATTATCGCGGGTATCCAATTACCGGGACGCTTTATAAAAACTCGCTCTGGTTGGCCGGTACATTCTCACAACCTACAACACTGTGGAAATCTGCGATCGACGGGTTCGATGATTTTGAACCGGGAACAGAAGATGATATGGCGCTTACGCGTGGCCTCTATGATGGTCGCACCGAGTCAATTCGCTGGCTTTCACCAGAAGCCAATTTAGCAATCGGGACCGATGGGCCGGAATGGATTGCGCGGCCCGAGGCGTCAGGCGATACGGTTCGTATAGATAACCTCTTTACCGAAGTCGCCACTAATATCGGCGCGAGCGAGATACCGGCGATTTCGATATCTGGCCGAACGATTTTTACCGACACAGCCCGGCGTCGGCTTATGTCGATCAAGTATGATATCCGTCGCGAGGGTTGGGAACCGGAAGATCTCTCGTTGTTGGCCTCGCATCTACTCGGGGTCGGCGTGCTTGAGCACGTCTATCAGCGTAACCCTTGGCAAATTGTCTGGTGTTTGCTGGAAAACGGAACCTTGGCCGCGCTCACATATCTTCCTGATCAGAATGTTTTGGCCTGGCATCGGCATGATCTCGGCGATCCTGTTGAAAGCATCGCGGTTTTGCCTGTCGATGGCGGCCGGCGCGAAGCCTTGTTTTTGGCCGTTCGGCGCGGATCTGAGGTTCATATAGAGCGCATGTTTGATCGCTTTCGTCCAGAGGCGGGCGACGGGATTGAGGATGCGCGTTATCTTTTTGCATCCAAGACTTACCAAGAGCTGACGCCCAAAACCACGTTTTCAGGTCTTGATCATCTGGAAGGCCGCAACGTGATCGCGTTGGTTGATGGTCGCAGTCATCCGCCCATTACCGTGACCAATGGTCAAGTGACGTTGCAGTTTGCCGGATCCAATGTCGTGATCGGTTTGCCATATCAAAGCCGATATAAAACGTTGCCCTTTGATATGGGCCTGCCGGATGAAGATCAGTCGAGCCGCAACAAGCGGTTGTCGGAAATTTCGATGGCCTTCAAGAAATCACTTGGCGGCCAAATATCCATTGAAGGATCTTTTGCGAACCTGTTTGAGCTTGGGGCAAGCGATCTTGGGTCTGCGCCACAGCTCTTTAGTGGCGTCAAAAAGGTTACGCCGCCAGCTGCGGATGATGAGGCTCAGTTTACTTTTGTGAACGAAACGGCCTGGCCGACAACTATCCTGTCCATTTTTCCAGAGTACGAGGTCTAGTATGGGGCTTGCATTGATGGCCGCTGGCACTGTCTTTTCCGTGGCGTCATCATTCTCAGCCGCGTCATCGGCGCAAGCTGCTGGTGAATACAACAGGCAGGTAAAGCACGATCAGGCTGATTTTGTCGATGGTAAGACCGCGGCAGATGTGGGCGCTCAGCGCCGTGAATTCGACAAGTTCCGCGGCGCCCTGAGATCCGACATTGCAGCATTTGGGGGCTCGAGCTCAAGCGGAACCGGCTTGCTTCTGGCGCAAGAGGCTGAGCGCCAGGCAAAGCTTGATGAGCTCAACATCGTGACACAAGGCGCAAATCAGGCGCGTGCTCTTCGCGCGGGTGGCAATATTGATGCCTTTGAGGGCAGATCTCGCGCAAGCCAATTGCGCCTGGGTGGATTGGGTTCTGCTCTTCGCGGCGCCGGGGATATCGCACAAACTGCGGGGTATATCTAAAGATGCCAATTCGGGACTATCGGCCACAAACAACGGCACCGTCAGCAGCTCCGGCGCCTACAATCTCGATCGGTGCCGCGAGTGATAATAGTGGCGCTCAATCATTGGCGAATGCCGCGCAAGATGTTGGGCGCACGATCGAGCAAGCCCGCCAGGAAGTCGAATTTAACGATGCCAGGCTGTCCATGATCGAGGGTCTAGGTGCGCTGAATGCGGATCTGACAGCTGATCAAGACTTTGCCACGATGCGCCAGCGCTACGGCGCCCGCCTTGATGAGCTGCAAGCATCCGTAGTCGACCGGATCGGAAATCCGCGTCAGAAAGCCAGGATCGAAACGGAATTCGCACGGGCGCGCGTCGGCGCTGAGGCTAACGTTTTTCGCCGACAAAACACGTTGGAAGGTGGCCATGCGCGTGCAACATTGGCCCGCACGATCCGCACAACAGCAAATGCGATCCCCGTTGCCGGATCTCCTGAAGAGGCGGCCGAGCTTTACAATACAGGTCTGCAATCCATCGCCTCGCTCGAGGCTGTGGGTCACTTGGATGCAGAAGAGGCGGAGTCATTTCGGCAATCTCTTGATCGTGATGTCTCGACGGCCTTAGCGCTCGATGCGATCAACACCGATCCCGCCGCCGCGGCAGAAGCGCTCAGCGAGCCAGGCGCCTTTAATCTCGATGAGCCGCAGCGTCAGCGTTATCTTTCCACCGCAAAGCGCACAGCTGAAAGCATAGCCAACCAGGCCAATGCCAAGCTCGAGCGCCGCTTAGACACCGCGCGCGGTGTTTTGGTCCGCGGCGGTCTGGTAGATCCAGCGGATCTTTCCGAGCTGCAAAATGCAGTCGCCGGCACTGAGTTTGAAACAGAGCTGGCCGGCGCGGTTCAGGCGTCCGAAACGCTTGGGAACTTCTACCAGGCGAAACCGGAAGAACGCGCGGCCGTTATTGCTGAGGCGCGCAGTCGCGGGATCAGTGTTGATGATGCCACTGTAGAGGGTGCCTATCTTTCGACACTCGAACAGATCGACGCACGAGCCAAGCAGGATCTCAAGTCGGATCCGATCAGCTATGCGTTTACCGCTGGACTGCCTGGCGCTGTGCCACTTGATCTTGGCGATCAGGATAGCGTTGAGACGCGCATGGCGTTGGTCGTCGATCTAAACAAGAACCACGGCGCGCCAGTGGCGATTTTCACCAAACGCGAACGCGAGCATTACGAGGATCTACTGAGTACTGGATCTGTCGATGATCAGCTATCGCTTATCGTCTCGATCAATTCGGGCTTCGGCGGGTCTGCGCCGGCCGTGTTCAAAGAGCTCGGCGGATTGGATCCGGCCGTGAAATGGGCTGGAAACCTGGTCGCTGAAACTGGATCTGATCAGGTCGCGCGTACGGTACTTGCTGGACGAAAAGCACAGGAAACCGGCGACGAGTTGACCGCACCGCGCGTGGAGTTGATCGAAGCCTTGGAGGAAGGGCTCGACGGCACAATGAGCGCACAGCCAGGCCGCCGCGAAGAGGTCGTAGCCGCTGTTTCAGCTTACTATGCAGCCAAGGCGCCAGGCCGCGTAACGGCCAATAATCCAGAAACTCAGCGTAAACTTATGGAAGAGGCGGTGTTCAGGGTTCTTGGTGGGTCTGAAATAGACGGCGTGCAGTTTGGTGGTGTTCAGGACGTTAACGGCCGCAATGTAAGGCTGCCCCCTACCCTGTCGAGCAACAACGTAGTTGAGCTGTTTGAAGAGGCAACGCCTGACCTTTGGGCGGCGGGTTCACTGACTGGCAGCGGACCACATGAAGGTGACCAGGTTGTGTTGCCTGATGAGCCGGTATTGCAATGGGTTCAAGGCACAACCTATCGCGTTGGCGTGAATTCGCGGCGGGGTCAAGTTGAGTGGTTCCAAGACCCTGGAACATCAAACGGCTTTTTTTATGTCGATCTGCACAAGATGGCAGCGGCACAACTGCGTAACGCGGCGGGGAATTGATCTATGGATTTGGTGCAAGCACCCGACGATAATCTTACGGATGCAATCCCGCGTCTTGAACCGGATGTTTCGACACCCGAAATCGTGGCGGCGGGCGCGGTATCTGAGGCGATCGAAACGGACTATTGGTGGCTCACTGAGCGCCAGTTTCGGGGATATCTTGATAAGGCATTGGACGTTGCAACGGTCGCAAATGGGCTTTTCACCGAAGAGGATTTAGCCAACAAGGAACCCGGCTTTGCCAGCGCTGGCGGGGCATATGAGTTCATCGTAGATCCGTTGAACCGTGAGGCGAGTATTGTGGAGTATCTGTCAGCCGCACGTCAGAAGCGGCCGGATCTTTTCGAGGGAATTCCTGTTACACGCCCAGAGATCACCGAAGAGGTCAACAAGACACTCAAAGCTGAACATGAAGAGGCGCAAAAGGTTTTGAGCCGTGCGCCTGAAGGTTTCCTGTCCAGAACCGCACCGGAGTTCATCGGTCGCATGGGTACGGCGCTGACCGATGAAACCAACGTGGCGATTACGGTGGGTACATTGGGTGTTGGATCCCAAGCCACACTTGGTCGCTTGATGCTGATCGAGGGTGGGCTTGGTGTTTTGGGCGAAGCCGCGACCCTGCCCAAGCAATTCAGAATATCGGATCGTTTGGATCTGCCGGAACCCAATGTTCCGTTGCAACTCGCCTTTGGTGGTGTTGTCGGTGCTGCTACCCCTGCCCTGCTAAAAGGTGGGCTTCGTGTCGCGAGTGGCGCGGTCGAAGGTGTTGCCGTCACAAACCGTGCAATCGTGCAAAGCCTGCGCAAGCGCGCTTCTGATCTGTCGCCCGAAGAGCGGGCAGCTCAACATGCGCTTGAGCGCCAGATTGCGGAAGAGGATGCAGGGCCACAGGCGCGCGGATCTGATAACTGGCGAGATACGGACGAAGCCACGGCCGCGATCGACGAGGGCCGGCCGCTCGATCTTGAAGCTCATGAGGCGGATCCCGATCGCGTCGAGGCTTTGACCACTCCGAGCAAGGATACCGTTGGCCCTACACCGCATACGGTGCGCCCTGTCGAGGATAATGTTCGAGCCATGATCCGCGATAGTGAGGCGCGCAACAGCTACAACACGCCAAGCGATTTTTCGGTAATCGCGCCGCCCAGGCCGTTAACGAAGATGACGCTTAACGAAATTGACGCTTGGCAAACCGAGAATATCAATGCTGGTGCGCAGTCGACCGCGGCCGGCGGCTATCAGATCATACGTGATACGCTGCGGGACTTGCGCGAAAATTTGGGTCTGACCGGCAACGAGGTATTTAATGAAGATCTTCAAGATAGGCTCGCTGATGAGCTGATGCGTGATGCCGGCCTTGATGCGTTCAAGGCGGGTGAGCTACCAGCTGAGGCGTTTGCTGACAATCTTGCTGAAATATGGGCGGCGTTTCCAACCGCGTCGGGCCGGTCTTTTTATGATGGCGACGGCCTAAACGCTGCAACGATCGGGCGGCAACAGGTGCTCGATGTGCTTGGTGGTGAGATCTTTGTTTCTGGTCGGCGTGCACCGCCCGTCATGAGCCGCGTTCAAGCTGCGAGCGTGGGTGTGGATGCGCAAACCTATCAGTTCCGCACGAACGTCAATTCTGATGGCGTAGAAAGCCCGCTCGATCGTGTGACGGAGTGGGATGAGCTCTTGGCCGGTGACGTGATCATCCATGAGCGTCGGGACGGGTCGCGTTGGATTGCCGACGGCCACCATCGTCGGGATCTAGCAAACCGCCTCGAGGCCCAGGGACATGCCCCGATCGAGTTCAACGCATTTGTTCTGCGCGAGGATGAGGGCTATTCGATCGCTGATGTGCGCGCGATCGCCGCCGTCAAGAACATCGAGGCTGGCAATGCCAGTGCGATCGACGCAGCCAAGGTGTTGCGTGTAGATCCAGCGATGTTGGAAAAGCTAACGTTGCGTAACAGTTATGCCCGCGATGCGCGCGGCCTGTTAAAGCTGTCAGATGATAACTTTGATATCGTAACAAACGGGCTTGTGCGCGAAGATTTTGCGGCTCTTGTCGGCGAGCTGACCAGTGACGCAGAATTGCAGGGCGGGATTTTGCGCACGATGATATCGGTGAAGCCTCGCAACCTGGCCGAAGCTCGGCAGGTCGCAGCTGATGCGCATCGCTCGGGCCTCGAGCGTGCAGCGCGAGATAGCCAGGCATCGCTTTTTGGGGATGACTTTGAACCCGCCGAAACACTATTCAAAGAGCGGGCCGAGGTTTTTGCAAAGGCAATGTCGCAACTACGCAATGACCGGCGTGTGTTTAGAACGTTGGTCCGCGATCAGGATCGGATCAAAGGGGAAGGCAATGCGCTCAACGAAACCAGGAATGCAGCTCGAGTCAGTACAGACGAAACCGCAATCGGGCTCATCGAAAAGCTCGTCAACCGCGCCGGACCCCTTGACGACGCACTCAACGCCGCAGCAAGAGGCGTCCGCAACGGCAACAGCGTCAGATCAGCCGTCAGCGAGTTCGTCGGATCTGTCCGATCGGAGATTGAAGGAGGCGATACAGCTCGGCTCTTGGATGGCGCAGATGGAAGGTCGGGCGATGCTGCAACGCCGGATGGTCGCGCGGATGAAGGCGCAGAAGCAGGACGCGAACAAGGGTCAGATCCCAACGCCGTAGTTGAGGGATCAGCAGACACAGCAAGCGACGATATACCGGCTGATCGAGCGGAGCTCGGCGAGCTGGTTGCGTCTGGTGCTGATCGTGCAACGATCGACACGCATCCGGCGATGGTCAGGGCGCTTGAGGAAATGGAAGCGCGGCCGGAAACTCACGTAGTCGAGGGGTACAATACTGAGGCTTGGCACTCCGGCCGAACCTATGTGTTTGACGGTGAAGAGGTTACGGGAACCGAGGCCGCTCTTGATCGTTGGGTCGAGGACGCAAAGTCTCTGGCATGGCGAGAATTGGGCATAACGCCGCAGGACTTGCAGCCTGGCGGCAAAGAGGTTACTTTTCTCTTGGGTCCACCCGCAGCTGGAAAATCCACGATCGCTAATGAGATCGCAGTTGCACGGGGCGCCGCAATCCTCGACAGCGACGAGATCAAGAAAACCATTCCCGAATTTGATGGCGGGATTGGCGCATCAGCCGTTCATGAGGAAAGTTCCGATCTTTCGCGCCTGGTTGAAGCGGATCTGATCGCTGACGGTTTCAACGTAGTTGTACCTAAAGTCGGCGGTAGCGCCGCCTCGATCGAGCGGGCTATTGGTCGGTTTAAAGATGCCGGCTACGAGATCCGGCTTGTGAATATGGCGGTAACGGCCGAGAATGCCTATCAGCGGATGATTGGTCGCTTTGTTGGCACCGGTCGGTTAATCAACCCGGCTTACGTTGATGCGGTGGGTGAGCGCCCATCCTCAACATTCCGCGCGCTGAAACAGAAGGGGATCGCTGATGGCTACGCGGAAATCAACAACAACGGAGGGAAAACCGATGCAAAACCAGTCTCAGAACTCGAAGGCGTCAACCCGCTCGAAGGAAGTTCCTTCGACCCAAACACGATCGAAAATGGTGGAGATCTACGAGCGAGTGGAAGCCAACGAAGGCTTGAAGGAGATGAGCCCGGCAATGAAGTCAATCCTAGCCAGGCGCCGCGGCAAGCTGAACTAGAGGCAACCGAGGCCGGCGATCAGCTGGTGACGCCAGGTGTGCGCGCCCTGAATGATCAAGACCGTCTAGCAGCCCAACAGAATGCGCCTTTACGTGGCGGATCTGAACCGGCTGATGGCGGTCTTTTTGATTTGGGGGCGCGTGATCAAACCGATATGTTCAGCGATGCCGGCCGAGATCTTTTTGATGATCCTGCTGCAAGCCCAGAGATCGAAGCTCAAACAGTCGCGGCAGAAAACGCGGTGCGATCGGCGCTCGATGCTGGCGAAGTGTTCCAGGTTCCGACTGGGCGCACGATCGACGGCCAGCCCGAATTGATCGACGCGGCTGATCTGTTGGCAGATCTCGACGCTGACGCTGATTTCCTGGGGGCGCTCGATGCCTGTAGAACGTGATGCGCTCAATGGCGAAATCCTAACGGCCGGTCAGCTGCAAGAAAATGCCAGCGTCATTTGCTGGATGTGCAGCCTGTGCGGCCGCGTCGTGCTTTCCGAGTATGTGTTCATATCCGAGGATGGTCAAATCATCTGCACCAACTGCGAAGCGGTTGAGGGCATTGTCGAAACATAGCTTGCTAGGTTGCTAGCAATGGGGGAAATATGAGCCTGTTTGACTGTATCACCAACGCGATCGAGGGCGGCGAAATGGATGCCGATCGAGGCGCAGAGGCGCAGCGGCTCTTTAACGAGCTGCGCAGCGACTATGCGGGCCGCATCGGCGAGGACGCGGCGAACGCGCAAGCGGCCGAGGATGTTAAGCGGATCATGGCCGCGCGTGCCGGCCGTAAGCGCCGGCTGACCATGTTGCGCCTGTCCACGGCGCATCGCAACGCTCAACACATGATGAACCACACCACGTTGCGCGGGGTGAAAAACCCGGCCGATGCGTTGCGGATCTTTATCAACGGGGATGAGACAAGCCCAATCCAAGGCATTGTCCCTTTGGCAAAGAGCCTAACCGGTTTCTATCACGCTGAAATGGATCGTGTTTTATCGACGTTTGGACGAAACATTTTCGGCCAGGTGCGTAACAAGGCGCAGTTATCGAATATGGTTCGTGAACTGTTTGGTAACAGCACGGGCGATGCGATGGCCGGGGATCTTGCCAAGGCTGCAAGGCAAACGCTCGATCGCGCGCGGCGCGACTTTAACGCCGCCGGCGGCGATGTGGGCAAGTTGGAAAACTACGGACTGCCAATGCACCACAATGGCCGTGCGATCGAGGCCGAAGGATTTGAGGCATGGCGTGACTTCATTTGGAACAAGCTCGATTGGAGCCGGATCACAGACTTTCAAACTGAACAGCCTTTTGCCGTCGCCGGCGCCCTGCCCCCGCGTGGCGGCCGCGCTGATGAGTTTTTGCAAGAGATTTATCGGAACGTAACAACGGACGGTTGGGCTAAACGTGAGGCGTCGTTCCTGGATCGCGGCCTTGCGGTATCCAGTCGCCGCGGCGCCAGCCGTGTTTTACACTTCAAGGGTGGTGATGAATGGCTCGACTATAACAGCCGGTTTGGATCCGAGGATCCGTTTACAACGCTGGTTACATCACTCGACGGTTACGCACGCGACACGGCGTCAATGCGCGTTCTGGGTCCAAATCCATCGGCCGGGTTAACCTATTTGAGCCAGGTCGCGGAGAAAGCGGCGCAGGAAAACCCTTGGGGCAGCTCGCGCGGTGCCACGGTTAACGAAGTGCGCAAGGCCAGCCGTAAGGCGGCGTCCATGCTCGATCTGCATTCTGGCGCCGCCCAGGCGCCCGTTGATGAGCATCTTGGCAACTTTCTCGCAGGAACGCGCGCAGTGCTTGTGTCGGCACAACTTGGCTCGGCCGCAGTATCTGCTGTCACTGACATTGGGTTTCAGTGGGTTGCAGGCCGCAAGATCGGCCTGGACCCGGGCGGGGTCATTGGCAATATGATGAAAGAGCTTGGCAGTGCTACAGCTGATGCCGGCCGCAAAGCGATCAACGCAGCCGGTGGTAATCTCGAGGTTCGCAGCCGACGAAATCAGGCGATCCGAAAAGGTTTGATTGCTGATAGCCTGGCAAATGTCGGTGCGGCGCAGGCTCGCTATATGGGCGATGTGTTCACGCCGGAAAAAGCCGCTCGATTATCTGATTTTGTTTTGCGCGCGTCTGGTCTGACAAAATGGACTGAGGCCGGCCGTCATGCGTTCCAGCTCGAGTTTATGGGCTACTTGGCTGACAATGCTCATCGCGGATGGGATACGGTGGATCGGCCGCTTCGAACTGTGCTCGAGCGCAAAGGTTTCACTGCCGATGATTGGGACGCGATAAGATCAACTGAGCTGCACGATGAAGATGGGGCAACCTTCCTTGTACCGCATGAAATGCGAAGCCGCACCGATCTGGCGCCTGGTCGCGCTGATGATCTTGCCTTGCGGCTCATGTCCACCATCCATGAGCAAACCGAGTTTGCAATTCCGTCAGCTTCGCTAGAGGGCCAGGCGGTGTTTCTGGATCAGACACGACCCGGTACGCTGATCGGTGAGCTGGCGCGTTCTGGCTTCATGTACAAGACTTTCGGAATGTCGGTGCTATACAACCAAATTCGCCGCACGCTTAGCTTTCAAGGGGGATGGAGCCGGGTCTATTATGCCTCGTTCATGATGGCCCTGACGGGGATTATGGGCGCGGTGTCGCTGCAAATGAAAGAGATCGTCAAGGGTCGGGATCCTCGGCCGATGGACACGCCCGAATTTCTCGGTGCCGCCTTATTGCAGGGTGGCGGCTTCGGGATCTTCGGAGATTTTCTCAGCTCGGAAAGCTCGCGCTTTGGAGGCGGGATTGAAAGCACGTTGGCCGGCCCGGTATTCGGCGCAGCTGGTGACGTGATATCTTTGGGGATCACCGCGGCCAGGTCGCCCTTTGGCGGTGAGGGAAATCTAGGTCGCCAGGCATCGAACTTCTTGCGATACAATACGCCCGTAACGGGGATTTGGTATGCAAAGGCGGCCTTCCAAAGAGGGTTGTTCGACAACCTTCAACGCATGGTCGATCCCGATGCGGAGCGCGCCTGGCGCCGAGCTGAACGCAAGCGCATCAGAGAATTCGGCAATCCGTCATGGTGGGCGGCTGGCGATGCGCTGCCAGAGCGTGCGCCAGATCTAGGGAACGTGCTGACGCGGTGACTGAACGCTAGGGCTTGAGAAAAACGCCCCGATGTGTAGTAGTTTACTACATATTGGAGTGTAATGGCATGACGGTCACAGCAATCAAGACGTTTCAAGATCCGCAGGATGGCGACGGTGTAACGCTGTCTTTCCCGTTTTCGCTGCGCAATGATGCTCTATCCGATATTCGTTGCGAAATATTGCGAGCTGACGGCTCGGTAATAGTACCCGCTTTTTCCGTTTCGGGTGATAGTTCTGGCGGCACGGTGACGCTTGACGAGGCGCCGAGCGCTGTTGAAAAAGTTCTTATTTTTCGGCTGACCGATCTTACACAAAAAACCAATTACACCTCTGGTGACTTTCCCTCGAGCGCACATGAGCGCGCGGCCGACAAGCTGACGATGGCAGCGCAAGAACGCGCTTCGATCGCCGAACGAACTTTGCGGTTCAATCAGTTCTCACCGGCAATTTCTGAAATGGCTCCGGTCAGAGTCAAGCGAACAATAGTGCGCACAGAAACGGGATTTGCCGAAGGGCCAACCACTGATGAAATATCTAACGCCCAGGGTTATGCTGAGGCTGCGGGTGTCTCTGAAACGAACGCAGCCAACAGTGCAAATGCGGCCTCTGCCTCAAGTGCTGCGGCAGCGGACAGTGCAAGCGGAGCTGAACAGAGCAATATCGCTGCGGCAGCGTCAGCGTCTAATGCGGCCGCATCTGAAACCAACTCTCAGAACGCCGCCACTAGTGCAATCAACAGTGCGTCGGGTGCTCTGGTTCGAGCTGGTGAGGCTTTGGCCTCAGCCAATGCCGCTGCTGCTTCGGAGGCCAATGCGCAAGCATCGGCAACAAGTGCCGGACAGTCTGAAACGAATGCCAGTTCGAGTGCTTCGGCCGCGGCCGCGAGCGAGGCTAATGCTGCTGCAAGTGCCGAAGCGGCTGGCTTGTTTGATCCATCCGGCCTAGCTCGACTGGATGGGTCGGATTTCACGGGTCTAGTAAGCACGGCAAACAATGTTTCTGTGGAGTTCGGAGCAACACCTATTCGCAAGCTGGGGGTCAATGCTGGCGTCAATTACAGTGGGTTTGTCCCGCGTCTTGCTGACGGTAGCGATTGGGATTGGCCGGCACGTCTGGTTCATGGCAACGGCCAAAACGGCAATCGGGGATGGTTCATCGGTTTTGAAGGTGATGAAAGCAACCGAATTGTAACACAGGGCGGTCTTGGCGGTTTCGCTGGCGACATCCCCATCATAACAGACAGCTTCAACATAAACCGGCCTGCTGGATTCTACCGCTGTAACTTCGGTGTCAATCCAATAGGCACCCCGGCACCCGATTGGGCCACGATTGTACGGCACCATCCTATCGGCATCGACTACGCGTTTCAGGAGGCTATTCAGTTCGACGGAAACCATCCGAACGCGGCCACCTATAAGCGGTATCAAAACGCCGGGGTTTGGACAGCATGGGTTCGCACGGACATTCGCGGCGCGATCAACAGCGGTGCGATCGCAAGTTATAACTCGCGTGGGATTGGCACCAATTACACCAACACGTCAGGTCGGCCAATTCTTCACATGGTCACGCTGCGCACAACAACGAGTAACAATCCAAGGTGGATACGGGCCGAGGGGAAGGTCGACGGGGCTATAGTTATCAGCACCAGCTATGAGGCTAGCAGCATCAGCGGAAAAGTCGGGGTCACATTCGTTTGTCCGCCTGGTTCCGTTGCCCGTGTAGACGCTTCGTCTAACGGCCAAGCTCTTGATTATTGGAAAGAATGGGTGATCGGCGCATGAGACATTTCATAGACGAGGACGGCGAACTGTGGGGTCTGGATGATCAGGCCGGTGATGAATGGATCAAAGACGACTGGACGCCCATTACCGACGCGCAATATCAGGAAATTCTCAACGAGAGAAGTCAACTCGATCTGAAAGCCAAGCGCGATCAGGCGCAGCTATCTCGAACCGTATTCTGCCAAAAACTGTGGCGGATGAACATTCTGCCTCAAGACGAGGCGGTAGCTGCGGCGCGTGGTGAGTGGCCGGCATCGTTCATGTCGTTTGCTGCTGGCCTGTCTGCGGATGCCGCAGCAGATGCCCAGATCGAATGGGCGGGCGTCACTGAAATCAGATACCGCGCACCGCTTCTGCAAGCTCTGGCCCTGTCTCATGAGGGCGGCGATCAGG
>NZ_JBSWUU010000008.1:0-316 GCF_056159225.1 Ruegeria sp. AWH4_226
TCGTGTTGAGCGTGGCGTGATCAACGTTGGTGACGAGATTGAAATCGTCGGCATCCGCGACACCACCAAGACCACCTGCACCGGCGTTGAAATGTTCCGCAAGCTGCTGGACCGCGGTGAAGCCGGCGACAACATCGGCGCCCTGCTGCGCGGTGTTGACCGTGACGGTGTTGAGCGTGGCCAGGTTCTGTGTAAGCCCGGCTCGGTGACCCCGCACACCAAGTTCGAAGCTGAAGCCTACATCCTGACCAAGGAAGAAGGCGGTCGTCACACCCCGTTCTTCGCGAACTACCGTCCGCAGTTCTACTTCCGGACC